>JBCDKJ010000123.1:0-1691 GCA_038746745.1 Pseudomonadota bacterium | reverse complement strand
TTCGTGTAACAAACCGAAGGGCCCGAACTCCATTTCATTGCGGATGGTTGGCGGCAGTGTGTTGAACCACTGCTGGTACTGCTCTGGGTCCGCCAGGTTAACGTTCCGGCTCATCGCCTTTAGCGCGGCCGCATCGCGGGGAAGGTTCACGGCTTTGGCCTGCATCATATCCAGCAAGGCTTCCTGCGACGCCGGTAAGGTGCCGGTGTCATAGCCCGCTGCGTTTAACTCGTTAAGAATCGTCCACAGTGACGCGGGCACGTCGAGGTTGTCTGCGCCGATGTTATGCCGACCGGGTGGATGGTTGTAGTAGATCACTGCAATACGCTTGTCGGCGTTGTCCTTCACCTGCAGCTGCTGCCAGCGATTGAGTCGTTTGACCAGCGAGGCAAGTCCTTCCCGTTGCGCTGTAATACTTTGAATGCGAATGCCCGTGAGCGCATCGTCGACGCTTTCCCCGGCGGTTCCGATTACCAGCGGTTGGCTGGCGCCCTGCAGCTCTGGCATGGCCACCTGGTAGTACACCTTTTCATGCGCCAATCCATCCGAGGACAGTAACCATTCCGCTTCAGACCGGTCGCGTAGTTTGATTGCTTTGATAACAGGGACGTTTAGCATTTTAAGCTGATCGACCACAGCCTGACGGCCCTCACCGCCACCGATGACAAAGTCCTGCAGCATGACCACCGCTGAAAGCCGCTCACCGAGTTGCTGCAGCTCATTGACAGCCTCGACACCAGACTCGCCCCAATACGCTAGCGCGGTGAGACACTGCTGATCGTTTGATTGCTCAATCGTTTCACAGAGATCCCGCAGCATAGCGACATCGCCCGGACGTCCCCCGCCTGCATGATCGACGATGGCGACCACGGCGCCGTCGTCCACATTCGGCCAGTCGTTGTAGATGTTGCCTTGATACAGCCAGCGCAAGCGCGCCTGCGGTGCTGCCGGCTGAAACTGCGTTGGCGCGCCCAGCTCGTGATAGAACCAACTGAGTAGTTGGGCAGCATTGTCACTACCGCCGCCTTGCCAGTATGCCTGGGCGGTAATCCACGGTATCAGGGCCGGGTAAGACGACATCATGCCCTGCAGCCACTCGTCGAAATCGGACTCTGGTGTGTTCCCGGCGACGGCTCGCAGCTCTTCACCGCTAGCGAACAAAAGATCTGAGTGCACCTGACTCAATCCAACGAGGCGGTGATCACTGCTGATAAACAGTCTTGGCGCTGTTGATAGCGACAACAGAGGTTCAAGTTGATTGACCAGTGGCCCATACAGCCCAATGCCGACTACGCCGCGACTGCCTTGAATGAGATCCGTCAATTGTGGCTCTGGCATTTCCCGAATCTGCGCCTCTGAGCGGGCTTTAACACTCAGGCTGGGGTAGCGCTCGGCAAACAGGCGTGCCGCCTCTGCCACGGTTTCCGCGTTGCGCTGCGAGGTGATGACCAGGACATAGTCATCCGTTTCCTGCGCTGATGCAGAGGCTAACAGTAGCGATGCCAGCAATAGTGATGCCAGGCACCAAGCAAGGGTAAAGAAGCGACGAGAAAAAAAGACTAATTGGCGGAGCTGCATATCAACCACTCGTTATCAGAGCAGTCACGCGCGAATAGAGACCGTATGCACAACGGAAGGCAACATACCATCGCTATCAGGGCACCCCGCCTGAGCAAAGTTTTGGAAAAAAG
>JBCDKJ010000122.1:0-1725 GCA_038746745.1 Pseudomonadota bacterium | reverse complement strand
GCCTGTGCGATTCAGATTGAAAACCAGGTATCGGACGAGAAGCAGTGCGGCCACCAGGACGGCAAGGTCACTGTGCCACACGATGATTTTCTGGCAAAAATTCGCGCCGTTCGCTATGCCTTTCTGGAGCTGGGCGTTGACGAGGGTGTCATCGTGGCGCGCACCGACTCGCTGGGGGCGGGCTTGACCAAGCAGATCGCTGTGACTCACGAGGTTGGGGATCTGGGTGATCAATACAACAGCTTCCTTGACCTGGAAGAGTTGGAGCACGCAGACATGGCCCACGGCGATGTCATTATCAATTACCACGGCAAGCTGGTACGTCCCAAGCGCCTGCCGTCCAATCTATATCAGTTCCGCAAGGGTACCGGAGAAGACCGCTGCGTACTGGATAGCATTACCAGCCTTCAAAATGGCGCCGATTTGCTGTGGATCGAAACAGAAAAACCGCACATCGGCCAGATTGGTGGCATGGTGAAGCGAATTCGCGAAGTCATCCCCAACGCCAAGCTGGTGTACAATAATTCCCCGTCTTTCAACTGGACACTGAACTTCCGTCAGCAAGTGTTCGACTCTTGGTCTGAAGAAGGTCGTGACCTGTCCGGCTACGATCGAGACCAGCTGATGAGCGAAGAGTACGACAGCTCAGAGCTCGCAGTAGAGGCCGATAACCGTATCCGCACCTTCCAGGCGGATTCCTCAAGAGAAGCGGGTATCTTCCATCACCTGATTACCCTGCCGACCTACCACACTGCCGCTCTGTCTACAGATAATCTGGCCAAAGAATACTTTGGCGAAGAAGGCATGCTGGGCTACGTGAAGGGTGTGCAGCGCAAGGAAATCCGTCAGGGTATCGCCTGCGTTAAGCATCAGAACATGGCTGGTTCCGATATGGGTGATGATCATAAAGAGTACTTTGCCGGTGATGCAGCGCTCAAGGCTGGCGGTAAGGACAACACCATGAATCAGTTTGGCTAATGGGCGTCACGCAATAGCGCCGGTATGGGCGGTATACGAAGCAGGGCGGGGTTTTACCCGCCCTTTTTTATGCCGAAAAAAAAAGAGTTGCCTGGGATTGTGTAAACTATTTACGATCGAAGCGTTCCTCGAAACCAGATCAGTTGAATTGTGCTACGGTCGAGACGGTGCAGTACTAAGCAGCTAAACCCGCGCTGCAGGGTAGGTGGTCAGGAGCCGACCCAGCAGTGTGTTTCAACAGTATGCTTGCAGATTATCAACAATAAGCCAGAGGCATAATCTATGAAACTCCCCTCATCGCCCATGTTTGTCGCGGTCGGCGCAGCGATTGCAGCCATGACTCAACCCGCGGGAGCCTTCGCGCAGGAGATCCCCACTCTCGAAGAGATTGTCGTGACGGGTACTCGTGCACCCGGTAGAACGGCCGAGGACCTGCCGGTACCGGTCGATGTGCTCACCGCAGAGGCGTTACAGGATACAGGTGAGACAGAAGTTGGGCGCATGCTGCAGCGGCTAGCCCCCTCGTTCAATTTCCCCAGCTCCAGTATTAGTGATGGTACAGACGCCTTGCGTCCCGCCACCTTGCGAGGCTTGGGTCCGGATCAGACCCTGGTGTTGGTGAACGGCAAGCGACGGCATCAGTCGGCGCTGATTCACATTAACACCTCTGTGGGCCGCGGCACGGCGGGTACGGACATGAATGCGATACCAGCGGCGTCGATCAAACGTATTGAGGTATTGCGCGAT
>JBCDKJ010000121.1:0-1930 GCA_038746745.1 Pseudomonadota bacterium | reverse complement strand
CGTACCACATCCTCTACCGGGTCGTAGGTAAATTCGACGTGGCCCTGTATCTGATCACCGTACTTCTTCTTGCGCTCTTGAAGCTGCTCAATAAAGCGGGTGTGATCGTAGCCCTCCTGCAGATAGGTTAGCTCCGGATCCGTCTTCATGGCCCACTGGGTTGTGTGATTCCAGGTAAATTCGTAAATCTGGAAACCTTTGCGCGCGGTGGGGTCCATTTCGGGTGGCAGGTGGAAGGTTCGCGTGCTGGGAACGCTGCGGCTCGCCATGTAGTCGTCCATGGCATCGGGTTCCAGCGGCGTGTAGAGAAAGAGTAGTGCCTTGCCATCCGGGCAGGCATCACGGCGCACTAACGGTCTGAAATAGCTGGGCACCGGCCACTCGAAGGCGGTCACGAGTCGCTTTTTCAGATCGCGATCAGAGGCGACTTCGTGGGCGCAGGCGAGCGCATCATCAAACTCATCGACGGCATAAATGTACTGATGCCAGTGCGTTTTCGGTGCCAGTGCAAAGCTAACCTCTGTGACGAAGGCGGTCAGTCCACAGTTATGGATGATGTCGGTAAGCTCCTCGTGTGTCGTGAGCTCAATGCGCTGAGGGCTGGCTTCGTTGGTGAGAATATTAACCTGTTTGATATTGCCTTCATTGCGCAGCATGCCCCATGAGATAGAGCCGATGCCGCCGCTGCCGCCAGAGATAAAGCCCGCAGCGCTGGATGTCGCGATGGTACTGGGGAACATCCGCAATTCGGCGCCATGGCTGGCGGCTTCCTGCTCAACCGTCCACAGCTTGACGCCAGCCTCGACCAGCGCTTCCTCGCTGTTCATGCGGACGATCTGCTCCATACGGCGTGTGTTGATCATAAGGCCGCCTTGCAGCGGCACGCCCTGGCCGTAGTTGCCAGTGCCGCCGCCGCGGGGCGTCACAGGCACGCCAGCCTTTACCGACATGGAGATCAATTCGACCAGTTCAGCCTGCGTCTCCGGGTAGGCGATGGCTTCTGCCGTGCAGCCTTCCAGCTGCGGCAGCAGAACGGGTGAAAAGTGGAAACAGTCGCGGGAACCCGAGATCAGGGTCTTCTCATCGACGGCGAGATTTTCTTCGCCCACTACCGCGCTAACGGCGGAGAGGAATTCGCTGGTACATGCTGTCATTTTTGATAATGCCTGGTGTTAAAAAATTCTGTGTCGCGCTTGATGCGGCTGCCGTTGGGCTGCAAGTTACGTGCCATACAAAGGTCGCTGGAAAACCGCGCCAGCCGGTAGCTCCCAAGAGGTTTTCGCACCCCTTTGGTGCGGGTGCGCCGAAATCCAGACTGACGGTTCAGGAATGTCGTTTCGCCGTAGCCCTTGTCCTACGTAGTTTTCTACGCGCTTTAATAAAAACCTGACCAGTTAGTCTGGATTTGGGTTGCTACTGCACTCCTATTGCGATTCCGACGGGTCATTTCCCAGTCGGCACTGAACTTGCATACTCTCCTGCAGTATTCGTGACCTGTGAGGATTGCCATGCTCCTGTCTCTGCCAGAGGGATTGCGTGTGATGAAAGCCCTGTTGGTGGCCCTGGTGGCTTTGTTTGCATTTTTAGTCGGCCTTAACAATATCACCGACTACGACTCTAACTTCGCCTTCGTTCAGCATGTGCTCAGCATGGACACAACGTTTGAGGGCAATCGCCTGATGTGGCGTCGTATTGAAGCGCCCTGGGTGCATCACCTGGGCTATTTGGGAATCATTTTTGCTGAGTTTGCTACCGCGGCCCTGTGCGCCGTGGGTGCCTGGAAGTTATATGCAGCGCGATCGGCGGCGCCGCCGACGTACGCGCGAGCAGTGCTGTTGGCAAGCTGGGGTCTGATGATCGGGGTGCTGCTCTGGTTCGGCGGCTTTATCACCGTGGGCGCAGAGTGGTTCCTCATGTGGCAATCGCAAAT
>JBCDKJ010000120.1:0-2523 GCA_038746745.1 Pseudomonadota bacterium | reverse complement strand
CCGGTGCGGAAAAGGGTATGGCAGAGTCATGGCGATACATAGCGCAACCTCGTAATGCTCACCTCTAGGATAGGCGGAATCGGCAGGCACTGCCATGCTGCGACAAAATGCCGCTGTCTGCTGCCCTGAGGCGCCGGTAAACTCGAATGCTTTTAGTTGTTTAAGTGGATCTACCGATGCGCCCAAATCATATCTTCCAACCGACCGCACTAAGCCTGGCCTGCCTGCTGGTGTTGCCAGCCACAGCCGACCATAAGAGTGTCGAAGAGGTTATTGTGCTTGGTTCCGCGCGAGATGCTCGCACGATCGAGGTGTCCGAAGCGCTGGTGATATCCCCAGACGCCGCCCAGCTTCTAAAAAAGGCCCCCGGCGCTAACGTAAACGGAAACGGACCACTCACGGCCATCCCGCAGTACCGCGGTATGTATGGGCCTCGTGTGGGCGTGCAACTTGACGGCATGGAGCTGGCACCCGCTGGTCCTAACTGGATGGATCCACCGTTGTCCTACGCCGCCGCCGGTCAGCTTGAATCGCTGGAGTTGTTCCGCGGCATCGCGCCGGTAAGCGTGGTGCAGGAATCGATTGGTGGCGCTGTTCGAGCGGTTACCGCCCAGCCGGGTTTTCGCGACAGCGATGAATGGGAACTCGATGGCCATGTTTATGGCAGCGGCCAGACAGTCAACAATGGAACGCAGCTGGGCGCCAGTCTGATGGGCGCGAGCGACATGCAGCGGTTCCGGCTGGCGGTGCTCACCGAAGAGGCTGATGATGCCGAGTTCGCCGATGGTGAGATTCTGCCCAGTGAATATGCAAGGCAGCGTTTTGACCTCGCCTATGGTTTTAAGCTGGGCGCTCATGAGTTCGATCTGGGCTATGTGTACAGCGATACCGGTGAATCCGGTACGCCTGCACTGCCTATGGACATTGACTTCATTGAAGGCAATCTGGCTTCGCTGGGGTATCGCTACCAGGCGGATAGCTGGCGCGTTGAAGGTCGCGTCTTCGCCAGCGAACTCGACCACGAAATGAGCAACTACCATCTAAGGCAGGCACCACCGATGCCACAGATGTGGCGGCGTAACACCACGGATTCCGAGAACCTTGGCTTCAAGCTAAGCGCCACGCTGCTGAACGGCGAAAGCACCTGGACCTTCGGCGTCGATGGCCTCGATTCGGTGCACAACGCCAGAATTACCAACCCCAATGCGGCCATGTTTTTCGTGGAGGGATTCAACGACGTAGAACGTCGGATTCTGGGTGCTTTTGCCGAGATGAATCACGATTTCGGCAGCGGGCTGCGCGCCGAGTTTGGGCTGCGCTATAACCGTATTGATACCGATGCCGACGAGGTTGATGGCACGCCGGCAAACATGTCACCGGCTGCCGGTGCACTGCGAGATGACTTCAATGCAGCAGACCGCTCGCAAACCGACAAAAATATCGATGTCGTGGCCAAGCTTTGGTACGACGTCAATAACGACACCATCCTTTACGCCGGCGTTGGCCGAAAAACCCGTGCGCCCAGCTACCAGGAACGTTACCTGTGGCTGCCTCTGCAAGCGACCGGGGGCCTCGCTGACGGTTTCACCTACACGGGCGATATCGATCTTGACTCGGAAGTGGCCCACGAAATTGAGCTGGGCGTGGACTACAGCGGAGAGCGACTGAGCCTGTCTCCGCGTATTTTTTATCGCGAAGTAGATGACTACATCCAGGGTGTGCCAAACCCTCTCATGCCCGCGCAGATGTTTGCCGGAATGATGAACCCCAACGGGCCCGCTCCATTGCAGTTTGCCAATGTTGAAGCAGTTCTCTACGGCTTTGATATGGATTGGTCTTACCGGCTCAATGACAATTTGGCACTGCGCGGTATTGTGAATTACGTGCGAGGCGAGCGCGACGATATCAACGACAATCTCTATCGTATTGCGCCCTTTAACACCACGCTCGCTCTGGATTACAGCGCCGGTAGCTGGGGAGCGTCCCTGGAAACTGTGCTGGTCGCTGATCAGGACGACATCAGCGAAACCAACGGCGAGCTGGAAACGGACGGCTACGAGCTGGTGAATGTGACGGCATGGTGGTCGGCCACGCCCAGCCTGCGCTTGGCAGCGGGCGTTGATAATCTGCTTGATGAAGACTTTGCCGATCACCTAAACGGTATAAACCGCGTCAACGGCAATCCGGATATCGCCAATGGTGAACGGCTGCCGGGCCTGGGCATCAATGGCTTTCTGCGCGTGGATTACCGCTTCTGACGGGGCGCTCTGTCCAGCCTCTGCGTTTCTACTGCAGGGGCATCTTCACCTGTCTTCACCCGGGAACTGCTTGATCTGGGGTGTGTCGAATCCGCGTATAGGTTTTGTAGAAACGGCGCTGTATCATGGCGCCGCAGTGAATACTCCTGTGCGTCCATAGTGTCGCCACTGGGGCGACAGTCTCAGCGGCGCTGCTTCGCATGTGTTTTGCGTCGCACTAGAACGCGATACAGTTTTAGTCAGTCACTTGATATCAGGATTTCAT
>JBCDKJ010000119.1:0-3073 GCA_038746745.1 Pseudomonadota bacterium | reverse complement strand
TTCAAATCTACGGGCTGAAAAGGCATAGCCCCTACAAAGGGCTTGGTCCCAAATGAATTGAAGATCAAACCCGGCGGCCGCATCGGCATGCTAACAAGCTCCCCTTTCGGATCGAACGAACCGTCCTGTCGCTGAAGCGGAAGTATCCTAGCTGGGACGCTCCAAAATTCGAGATAAGCTGACCACGCACTATCTCATGACCAAACAGCCGGCCAATAGCACCGTTTATGCTGCCACCGATCGTCATGGAGCGGTTAATCGCCACAAGCGAGATCGCCATGATGCCCAGGACCGAACTTAGGCATGACACCAAACGGAATGTGCTGTGGTGTGCCGTAAGCGACCGGTCATCCCATCTTGCGGGGGCCAGGTGACACGCTACCGTTGGTGCCCACCTATTTTAAGTGGGCACCTATTTTGGAAAACGAAGCGTCTCTTATCGGGCCACCTATTACGCCTCCGCGGAAACGACGCCGCCATTCGGCAGCGTTCAAGGCGCAGGTCCTTGAGGAATGTGAGCAACCCGGCGCGTCCGTGGCCGGTGTCGCCATCCGGCACAATCTGAACCCCAATCTGGTTCAGAAGTGGCGCCTTGCACAACAGCGCGATCAGCAGGATGACTTCCTTCGTCTCCCCGCTCCTGTCTCGCCGGCCTCGGAGCTGGCAACCCGTCAGGATGCGATCACGGTTCGCATTGAAGTGCCAACGCCGAAGGGCCCGTTGATTGTGCACTGGCCGATGAGCCAGTTGAAGCAGTCCGTCGGCTGGCTGCGCGCCCTGACGAAGTGACCCTGCCCGTTAACGTTGGCCAGGTCCTGCGCATCGACGAGATCTGGCTGGCCCGGGAGCCGCTGGATATGCGGTCCGGACCGGAGACGACGCTGGCGCGGGTGATCAAGGCCTTCGGCGCGGCGAAGCCGCACTGCGCTTATGTCTTCGCCAACAAGCGTGCCAACCGTATGAAGATCCTGCTCTGCGACGGCTTCGGCATCTGGCTGTTAGCCAGGAGACTGCACCGGGGTCGCTTCGTCTGGAGTGCGCTGCGAAATGGCGATCCGGTCGCTATCGATGACCTGCAGCTGCAGGCCCTGGTGTCAGGATTGTCCTGGAAATACGCCGCGGCAGACTTTGTGATTGACCGGCAGTAGATGACACCACGATCGCGCGTTTCGGTCTACGGAAATAGTGCTTCTGGCCACACGGGCGTACCGATGGCACAGTGTTATCCATGCCGTCTGCGGTCGACATCAGCCAGCTCAGCGAGTCTCAGCTCCGTGACTATGCGCTGCAGATGCAGGCCGCGCTGGCTGAGCGTGAGGTCTCCATCCAGCAGCTCGAGAACGAGAAAGACGCGCAGCTTCAGGAGCGTGATGCTGCCATTGAGCGTCTTAAGATTGAGAAAGAGCATCTCACCCATGAGATCGCGATTCTCAGGCGCCACCGCTTTGGCAAGCGCAGCGAATCCAAGAGCCGCAGCCCGCAGCAGAGTCTGTTGGACGATCTGGTGGATGAGGACATCGCCGGCATCGAGACCGAGCTCGAGGCATTGGCCGAGCCTGACACTCAAGCGCGTCCGCGCTCAAAGCCCCGGCGCCAGCCCCTGCCGCCGCAGCTGCCTCGCACGGAGATCCATCACGACCCTGAATCCACGACCTGCGAGTGTGGCTGCCAGCTGATCCGCATCGGCGAAGACATCAGCGAGAAGCTGGATTACGCGCCTGGCCAGTTCAGCGTTGAGCGCCATATCCGCAGCAAGTGGGCCTGCAGGCAATGTGAAACGGTCACGCAGGCGCCTGTTGCACCGCACATCATCGATAAGGGCATTCCTACCACCAATCTGCTGGCACAGGTGCTGATCAGCAAGTACGCGGATCATTTACCGCTGTACCGCCAGGAGCAGATCTATGCCCGTGCGGGCGTTGAGCTGCCGCGATCCACGCTGGCGGACTGGGTGGGACGCTGCGGGGTCGAACTGACGCCACTTATTGAGCGATTACGGGCCTGTCTCCTGGGTCACGCGGTCCTGCATGCCGATGAAACGCCGGTGCCGATGCTATCGCCGGGCAAGAAGAAGACGCACCGCGCCTACATCTGGGCTTACGCGACACCGCATGCCGCCCCGATCCAGGCGGTCGTCTACGACTTCCAGCCGACCCGGTCTGGCCAGGCCTGCCGCGACTTCCTGGCTGACTGGCAGGGCAAGTTGGTCTGTGACGATTACCAGGGTTACAAAGCCGGCTTTGCCGGGGGCATCATCGAGATCGGGTGCTGGGGGCACGGTCGACGCAAGTTCTTTGATCTCTCGGAGCAGGGTGATAGCCCGATTGCGGATCAGGCACTGCAGTACATCGGCATGCTCTACGACGTTGAACGAGAAATTGCCGACAAACCGCCGGATGAACGACAACGAATCCGGGAATCACGATCCCGGCCCATTGTTGAAAAACTCCGAGAATGGCTGATTCATCAACGAGCGGGACTGACCGATGGTACCCGGACCGCCAGGGCGATCGATTACAGTCTGAAACGCTGGGAGGCATTGGAGCGCTATCTCGATGATGGCGCAGTCCCCATCGATAACAACTGGATCGAGAATCAAATCAGGCCCTGGGCTCTCGGAAGGAAGAACTGGTTGTTCGCCGGTTCCGTGCGCAGTGGTCAGCGCGCGGCGAACGTGGTGAGCCTCATCCAGAGCGCGAAGATAAACGGACTCGATCCTCAGGCGTATCTGCGCGATGTGCTCGCGCGGCTGCCGTCGACGAAGTACTCGGACATCGACAGCCTGCTGCCGCACAACTGGACCTCGCCTATCAAGGTGTGATTGCCGGCCGCTTACAAATTTCTCGACAACCCCACCATCAGAATTTACCGAAAGTGGCCCCCTAACGCTTGCAGCAGCGGGCGGCCAAGCCGCGCAGCGGGTTGGACGTCCGGCGACCGAAGGGAGCGTACTGCATGCACTTGTTATGTGGCGCTAGCATGTTCGAGGCCACCGAAAGCTAGATTACTAAGGACGGTTACATTGCTGTCCTAGCCGTCCTTAGTAATCTAGCTTTCGGTGGCCTCGAACATG
>JBCDKJ010000118.1:0-3211 GCA_038746745.1 Pseudomonadota bacterium | reverse complement strand
TTGCAGAACATGGAGCGGGACGCCGAGCGCCTTTACGAAATGATCTGGCGACAGTTCGTCGCCTGCCAGATGACGCCGGCAAATAATCCGCCGCATAATTCTTCTTTATATAATCTCGGCAGGCGCCCACCGCATCCTGACTCAGGTTGGTAGAGTCGGTACGCATGTAGGTGATGTATCCAGCTTCGTACAGGCGCTGGGCCAGCATCATGGTTTTCTTGACGCTGAAGCCCAGACGCGTGCTCGCCGCCTGCTGCAGGGTAGAGGTGATGTAAGGCGCCGGTGGCCGTGAGCTGGTGGGCTTGTCTTCACGGCTTTTAACGCTGTAGCTCTCAGCTTCCAGCGCCTGCACCGCTGCGCTGGCGCCGGCCTCATTGCCGGGCCGGAATTTTTCGCCTGCGTGGCGAACAACCTGAAAGCGGATTTCGCGCTTCGCCTGATCTGCCAGATCCGCATGCAGTTCCCAGAACTCCTCGGGGATAAAGGCGTGTATTTCACGCTCGCGTTCTACGATCAAACGAACGGCAACCGATTGCACCCGGCCAGCCGACAAGCCCCGGGCAATCTTCGCCCACAGCAGTGGCGAGACCATGTACCCCACCACCCGATCGAGGAAGCGCCGCGCCTGCTGTGCATTAACGCGATCGGTGTCCAGCTCGCCGGGCTGCTCAAACGCTTCCTGAATGGCACGTTTGGTAATCTCGTTGAACACGACCCGCTTGTAGCGTCCCTCGTCGCCACCAATGGCCTCGCGCAGGTGCCAGGCGATGGCCTCGCCCTCGCGGTCCAAGTCGGTGGCGAGGTAGATCGCATCGGCGTTCTTGGCAAGCTTTTTAAGCTCGTTGACCACCTTCTCCTTGCCAGGAAGGATCTCGTAATGCGCTTTCCAGTCCTTGTCAGGATCAATGCCCATGCGCTTGATGAGCTGCTCCCGATTCTTCTTGGCGCGGTGCGCAGCTTTCTGGCTGGGGTTCATTTTGCGCGTGATCGCCGCCTGCCGGGCCCGCTCTTTAGGATCAACCGGCTTGCTGCTGCCCGCCGTAGGCAAATCGCGGATATGACCAACACTCGACTTCACGACATAGTCGGAGCCCAGGTATTTGTTGATCGTCTTGGCCTTGGCCGGAGACTCTACAATGACCAGCGATTTACCCATATATTCCTTGCATTAAACACGTTTCAGAGCGTTAGGGCCTGCCGGGCCTCACGCAAAATGGCCGACATATATAAGGGCAGAGTCGGCAAGGGTCAAGGAATCCGCTCGCATTTACCAGGAGCGGCCCAGCAGCTTGCGCAACACCTGAGCGATCACCTGAACATCCTCAACCGCCCCTCTCTCGCCCCAGTACACACCGACCTCACGTGCATCTTCGTGACACCGCATAACAGCCTCAGGCAGAGGTGACAGCAACATGGTGCGGTCTGCCCTCCACTGTCCCGCTTGCAGCGCCCAGCCCTCAGCACTGCGCAGCAAGGTCGCTGCCTGGGCAGGGTCATCGCCTCGCTGTCGGCGGCAGCCATAGTACACCTGACCCGGCTCGCCACCATCCCGATCCAACTTCACGAACAAGCCAGCACTGGCTGCCGCCTGCCGCAACCGGGCCAACTCGCGCTGGCGCCGGGTCGGCATCATCGCCAACAGAGGCGACAAAGCCAGCAGCAACACGGCGAAGATCAGCAGGTAGGTCATTGACGCAGAACAGGGTTTCCCAAATTCATCCTATGTTATAAGAAATGATCAACGCAGCATGGAGCCTGTCATGTCCGATTCCGGAAACGCCTACAGCACCCTGCTGATGGCGGTCGACCTCAGCGATGAATCCGCCGCCGTGGCTAAACGCGCCCAGGCGATTGTGACCGCCAACAACGCGACCCTGCATGTGATTCATGTCATAGAACCTTTAAGCTTTGCCTACGGCGGAGATATCCCCATGGATTTCTCTGGCATTCAGGAAGAAATTCACGAACAGGCTAAACAGCAGCTCAGCAGCTTCGCTGCAACCTGGAATATCGCCGAAGATCACCAGCACATTGTTCTGGGTCGACCCGAGGTCGAAATTCACAGCATGGCCGATAGCCTGGGCGCAGACCTGATCGTTGTCGGCAGCCACGGTCGCTACGGGCTGGCGCTGCTGATGGGGTCCACAGCCAACGGTGTGCTGCACGGCGCTACCTGTGATGTGCTGGCGGTGCGGGTCGGCATCGACTAGCCCAACAGCGCTTCGACTGCAGGTAACGCAAAGGGCCAATCCAGCTCCTGACCTGAGGGTCCGTGCCGCAACACCGGTATGCGCATACCATAACGGTGAAACAGAGCGTCAGATTCGCTAACATCATCCACCGCGATTAGCACGCCGCGCTGTACCAACGGCATCAGCAGAGCCTCGGCTTGTTCACAGAGGTGACAGGCACGGGTGCTATACAGTACGAGCTCCGGCACTGGCTCTGTCGCGCGCTGGTCATCAGAGACCGTCTCCGCGGTTGTTCCCGCAGACCCCTGCTTCTCCCGTGTTGATTTCTCAGCCATTCAGGCAGTATGATCATTGAAGTTTAATAATTCAAACTCTGCTCTGTGTAGCAGAGCGTAATAAGAAACGAACTGCACAACAGGACGCTTTAAGTGGCTTTATTCTCGCAACCCACCGCTCGTGCGCTGGCCATCCTGGATCTTCTGATGGCTAACCCGCACCAGGCCTTTGGCCTGACTGAAATGACACGACGCCTGAATCTGAATAAGGCGACCTGTCACGCCATTCTGACCACCATGGCAACCTATGGGTTTTTGGTACAGCACCCTAAGACAAAAGCCTACCGGCTCGGCCCCAGCATCATGGCGGCAGGCAATGCAGCTTTCGCGCAGTTCCCGGTGCTGGAATACGCGCGCCCCGCTCTGGAGAGTCTCGAGGGCGATCTGGACCTGGGCTTTGGCGTCACCGCACGCTCAAAGTCACACCTTGTGCTGCTGGCGCTGTACGGGAAAGCCAGCTCCCTTATCGACAATTTCCAGCTGGGACTGCGGCTACCCAATATCGCGCCCATCGGCGCCTGTTTCACAGCGTGGTCACCCGCTAAACACCTGCAAGCCTGGCTAACGTCTGCCCATGAGGCGCGCGGCGAATATAACGAACGCCTCGACCAACGTCTGCGCATGTCGGTTATCGGTATCCGCGCCCGGGGCTACGAGGTGGTGCTGAAAACCCGCGCAGAAGCG
>JBCDKJ010000117.1:0-3475 GCA_038746745.1 Pseudomonadota bacterium | reverse complement strand
GGCGCGGCTCATGCTGGTGCTGGCGTCCCTGTTTTTCTACGCCTATTGGAAACTCGGCTATCTGCCCCTGCTGTTAGGCTCTATCGCGGTCAACTACAGCATCGGCAGCTATCTGCGTGGAAACCATCAGTCCCGCGTAAAAAAGCCCGTAATGCTACTGGGCGTAACGTTCAACCTTGGGCTGCTGGGCTACTACAAGTACGCCGACTTTCTGGTATTCAATATCAACGCGCTCACCGATTCTGATCTGGCGCTGTCACACTTGCTGCTGCCGCTGGCCATCAGCTTCTACACCTTTCAGCAGATCGCTTTCCTGGTCGATGCCTACCGCGATCGCGTCGCGGCGCCGGGCTTTCTTAACTACTGCCTATTCGTATGCTTTTTCCCACAGCTCATCGCAGGACCCATCGTGCATCACGCCAAAGTCGTGCCGCAGTTCAATCGCGACGAGTTCCTTCGTGTCGATATCGACAATCTGCGGGTGGGCGCATTCCTTATCGCCGTAGGCTTTTTCAAGAAGACCGTATTGGCCGATGCGCTGGTGCCACTGGTAGGCACCGGCTTTGCCTCAGCGGCCTCGCTGCCGCCCCACGAAGTGGCACTGGTAGCGCTGGCCTATACGTTTCAGCTGTACTTCGATTTCAGTGGCTATACCGATATGGCGATGGGCGCGGCGCGTTGCTTCAACATTCGTTTGCCTCTGAATTTCAACAGCCCCTACCGTTCCCGCAACATTCGCGAATTCTGGCGTCGCTGGCATATCACTCTGAATGACTTTATGACCCGCTATGTCTACGGCCCGCTGCGAGGTGACGCACGCACTGGTAGCCGACCGCTAGTGGCGATCTTCATCACCTTTGTGCTGGTAGGCATCTGGCACGGCGCTGGCTGGAACTTCGTGCTGTTCGGCGTCCTGCACGCTGTTGCCGTAGTGTTCGTCACGGTCATGGCAGGGCGTTTTGACTTTCTGAGTGAGCACATCGCAGTTGCCGCAACTTTTTTGTTTTTCGTACTGAGCCTGGTGCTGTTCCGTTCAGTGGATGCCGATGCGGCCTTCGCCATGTACCGTGCACTGTTTGACCTCGGCTATTACTTTGGTAATAGCGCGACTGATACTTCCAGCGTACTAGACATAACCTTGCTGGATCTGAGCGTGGTAGCCGCTTGCGCCCTGCTATGCTTCGCGGCACGCAACTCCAATGAATTGAGCGCTGACGCCCGCTTGCAATCACGCATGCTGCCGCTCACTCTGGCCCTGTTCGTCATAGCGCTCTCAATAAATACCAGCAGCAGTGAATTCATCTACTTCAACTTCTGACTATTCAACGTCTAAGGACGCCAGGCGCGCCTGGTGGCTGCTGCCACTGCTGTGCGGGCTGTTGCTGCCCGGCTACAACTGGGTCCAGGACTACTACGGTATTTTCGGCCAGCGCGAGGACTGGCGCGGCGTAATACCCAATGAACGCTACCGCAAATATGAGGCGGTGCTGGCGCGACGCAAGGACATCACTACACTGCTGTTCGGCTCTTCCAAGGCTGCCAATATTCCCTTCACCCGCAGTCTGGGTAATAGCGCCTACAACTTTGCCTACTCCGAGGGCCTGCCCAGGGATCATCTGGAGGTACTGCAGCAGCTGGTGACTCAACTGCCAGCGCTTGAGCGTGTCTATATCGGGGTGGACGAAATGGCCTTCCTGCTGGATCCGTCACGCCATGCGAAGGATTACCTGCGCCGCCAGCATCCGACGGTAGCCGGTATTCCAGACTGGCGCTTCAAGCTGCGGTATCTATTCAGACCGCTGTCCAACACCGATGCACATTACTTCAGCACGGCACGGCGGGAGCGTCCCCAGATTGCCTACGAGTTTGACAGTACGGGACGCAGCCTCTGCCCCAGCTGCGACGCCGACATTGAGGCCGACCCGGCCGCACACGCGCAGCAGCCGTTTTTTCGGTTTCCCTACAATCCGCCAGATCAGTACGGGCTGAACCGACTGCAGGCTGACCTCACGGCTATTCTCGCCCTGTTAGATGAACACCACATTGAGACTGTGCTGTTCTTGCAGCCCACCTTTGCCAACAATCTGCGCTGGCAAAATCTTGGCCTGCTGGAAGCGCTTAAAGGCATGCTGGCGACGCTGGCGCCCTTCTACGACTTTCTGGTGTATGACCCGGCGCTTGAGAACACACTGAGCTTTTATGACGTAGTCCATTTTCGCCCGACCGTTGGGCAGCGCATTATGGATGTACTAATGGCAGAAAGCAGCGTTGGGCCAGGCGAGTTCGGCCACCGGGTCAGTCAGTCAACGCTGACAGCCCACACCGCTGCCGTGCGCGGAAAGCTGGTGGGCGCCTGGGTGCCAGCACCCCGCTATCAACAGGATCGCGAGTACGCGGCGTGGCTCGCCAGCGCCGACTTTCAGCGCCAGGCGCTGCCAGAGTCGGAGGCGACCACGGTTCTGACGCAGACGCCAGCGGCGATAAGCTGCCAGCTTGATAGCGTCAACCGGAGCCGCTTCAAAAACGCCCCGGTTCGCATTGCAGAGGACGCGCTGGGAATGCTGGAGCTCGGCGGCTGGGCAAAACTGGAAGCGATGGGCGGGACGGGTTTTATCAACGTAGCTGAGCAGGGCATCTTTGGCAAAGACCAGATTTACGCGATGGCGGCAGGCCTGCATCGGGCCGATGTAGCGCAGCGTTTTGGCGAGAGCTTCGATCAGGTCGGATTCCGCGGCAATGCGGATATCAGCGAACTCAATCGCGGCAACTACCGTGTTGGGCTGCGTTTTTCCGACGCGACCGGGCAATGGTTTGCCTGTGAAGATATCTTTAGACTTGTCGTCCTGTGATTCTATGGAACGGGCAGTGAACGATTGGGACGCGACAATTCGCAACGCGACGCTGGATGCACAGGGCCAAGCCACCGTCGAGGGGGCCGGCGACGGTCTGACATTCTGTGTGCAACCACCGCGCATCTGGTATAGCGATGCCGGCCAGCGATTAACCCTGCGCTGCATCGGCTGGGCTCTGAGTCAGCGCAGTGAAACCATTCAGCTGCGTTTGTCCGACACCAGCGGGCCCCGCAAGTGGCTGCGCCCGGTGCGCTCGCGCCCCGACGTGCTCCAGCATTTTCAACGCCGAAATATTCAGGTTTCCGAACACTGCGGCTACGACGTTCTGCTGGAGCTTGACCCGGTAGACACAGCGGGACCTGTGGTGCTGGATATCTTCGCCGCAACTCGATCCAGCGGACCGTTGCGACTGGACGTGCAAAAGCTCTACCTGGAGCACCGCGCAGCATTAGGCCACGACGCGCCTTACCTTGGTGTTTTTGAGCCATCTCCGGACACCCGCGGCCGTCTGGATGAAGCAGTTGGCACCCGAGTGCGTGGCTGGGCGCAGAGTCTGAGCTCGGCGGAGCCCGTGATAGTCGTGCTGCGCGTCAATGACGAGGTGGTAGAGGAGACCTCAGCGG
>JBCDKJ010000116.1:0-3639 GCA_038746745.1 Pseudomonadota bacterium | reverse complement strand
TGTCGACGCTGAGAAGGCGCTCAACAGCCTCCCTGGTGAAGCCCTCAGCCAAAGCACTGATGCTGATCGAACAGGCGAGCATCAATGTGAGGCAGGCGTGTATTCGTTTGCTAAACGTGCTCATTCTTCTTCCAGTCCAGTGGCACCCATTGCACCAGGAATACTTTCACTCTTCCCCTATTGTCGGGTGACAATCTATAATTGTAAAGATTCTTTATATAGTGATTCTATCATGCCGAGCAAAGAGAGTAGGACAGCGGCCCTCTGGTGCTACATCTATACAATCAGCATCTCTTCGCAGCATGCTGCCATAGCCCTGGTCGATGTGCATGCAGTGAATGACGCCTTGGACAATGACGGATTAAAGCACGAAAGTTGAACGTGAGGGTGACGTTACAGACCTTCAGCGGATACGCCACCAAGGTCCTACCGTATGCATAACAGTTTTTTCCAGAGAGTTCTCCTACCCGGCTTCCTGTTTCAGTCAGTGATTATCGGTGGTGGTTACGCAACGGGCCGTGAGCTGGTGGAATTCTTTCTCAGCATGGGCCCGATTGCGGGTTTGCTGGGCATGGTGGTGGCCACCGCTGCTTTCAGCCTGGTCATGGCGGTGGCTTTTGAGCTCGCACGACTGACCATGAGCTATACGTATAGACACTTTTTCCAGCAGTTGCTTGGGAAAGGCTGGCTACTGTATGAACTGGGCTACTTCGTGATGGGCCTGTTGGTCCTGGCAGTGATCGGCTCTGCAGCGGGTGAAATTGTCGCTCAGCAGTTCGGCATACCAGCACTTGCAGGTACGTTAGGCCTGATGCTGCTTATTGGATACCTGGTTTTTTACCCAACCGCAATGATCGAAAGGGTGCTCGCGCTTTGGTCTTTTGTGCTCTACGCCACCTACGTGCTGCTGGTCGTTATGTTTCTGCAACGTTTTGGCGACGCCATTCCCAGGGCGCTCTCTGCAGCGAGTGACGGCCCCTGGTTGCTCAATGGCATTAAGTATGTGGGTTATAACGTGTCGGCCGTTCCAGTCATTCTCTTCTGTGTGATGCACATGCAATCCCGTCGCGACGCCCTGCTAGCCGGCGCTCTTGGTGGCCCAATTGCAATGGTGCCCGCTTTACTCTTGCTTCTGCCAATGATTGCCAGCTACCCGGGCATACTGAGCGCGCCCGTACCTGCGGACTACCTGATGCAGCAGCTGGACAGCGGCCTTTTCCAGGCCTTCTTCTATATTGTGATTTTTGGGACTTTCGTGGAGACGGGCGCGGCCTATATTCACGCGGTGAACGAGCGTATAGCAGAGGCGGCAGCCGAGCGCTCGCTGGTATTGCCAAGGTGGTACCGCCCGGTCTTGGCGCTCTTCGCCCTCGTGCTGTCGATTGCGCTGGCACACTTTGTAGGTTTCGTTCAGTTGATCTCAGACGGCTACGGAACACTGACCTGGTTCTTTGTACTGGTATTTATCGTCCCGCTACTGACCCGTGGGGTGTGGTTGGTGGCGCAGCGCCCAGCGCTTGTGACTAATGTAACATCGGATTAACAGTAGCAGAGAGAACCAGAAGAACCAGAGGTGATCGCTTGAGCATCTCTGATTCGCGGACCTGCATGGCATCAAAGGTGCTCCTTAAAAAACTCATAGGCCTGCTCATGGTAGGCCCGATGACCTCCGGCGGGGTCCACGTAGAACTCTACCGTTACGTCTCCCTTTGCAAGCAGGCGATACCCGAGATCAATAGCCGACTCCATATGCCCTGCCCGGTCCAATTCTCCGAGAGTGAACAGGATCGGCCCGCGCCAGCTTTCGATGCGTGAAGTGGGCGAAGACGCATGCGCGAGATCTTCAATACGCAAGCGTTCCGATAAACGCATATATTCAGTGGGCGCACTCATCCAGCCCTGATCCTCAGTGTCCTTCTTGAGTTCAACCACCCAGTCAGCAACGCCGACGTGCGAAACACCCACCGCGTAATCCTTTGGCAGCCGGGACATGGCCTGACCGACAATGTGACCACCGTAAGACACCCCGAAGATGCCGATGCGGGAGCCATTGACATCGTCGCGGCCCTTCAAATAGCGGGCCAGGGCGGCCAGGTCCTTCCATTCGCTGCCTCCGTCAGCTCCAGCCCCCGCGGCATTGCGATAGCTCAGACCGAGCCCCGTACCACCGCGATAGTTCATACTCACGTACAGATATCCCTGGCTGGCCAGGTACTGTCCAAAGGTAAAGTAACCTCCGCCCGGCAAGGTTTGGCTGGCAGGACCCCCGTGAGCCTGCACAATCACCGGATAGCCTTCGGGAGGCGGTGGCGAACTCGGCATAATCAGCAAGTGGGGGGATTCGACGCCATCGCGCGCTTTCAGCCAATGTACTTGCAGCGGCGAAAACTCAGACCAGAGTGCATTCACTATGTGCTGTTGCTGTGGCGTCAAGACCGCTATCGCTTGGTTTTCACCACGGCCATTATCCGCCATAAGCCGCGGCGCTCCATCCGGCCGATATGTCTCCAAATAGGTCAAGCGCCCCCCTGACGTGTACCGGGGAAAGTCCTCCACGCCTTCCCCAACTGTAAGTGGCTTATTCTCCCCGGTCGTGAGGTCCAGGGTCCAAAGGTGACGACGGGCCAAATCACCCATGTTGCTTGCATAGGTGAGGAATTGGCCATCGGGGGAGACATCGAACCTCGTCACCTCGCCCTTGCCAGGAGTCAACAAGACGGGCTCCCCCCCCTCCGCTGGCAAGCCGTACAGAAGAAACCAGCCTGTTTTTTCCCAACGAAATACAATGCGTTCATCGTCAGTCCATAGCAGGCGTGACAGAAAATTGACGCTTCCCGGACCCGGGTCGGCCGTCCACAGCGTGCTTACATCTCCGCTCTCAACATCCGCCAGCATGATGCGCCAGGGTGCGCCCTCAGACTTGGGGGTGAATCGATAAGTCATGGGCCAGTTGCCCGGCAAGCGCATAAAGGCAAGCCGGGTGCCGTCGGGAGACCAGACGGGCGCTCCATCCTTGAAAATACTCGGCTGCAGGTAACGTGTCTCGCCACTGTTCAGATCCACAATTCCCACGAAGCTCTGCCTGGCCTTACGGGTACTGGTAAACGCGATTTTTGAGCCATCCGGAGAGTAGGCAATGCCACTGAGCTCCTTACCGGCCATGTGCTGAGGCTCTGAGTTCAGCAACTGCGTCCTCCGCCAGCTTCCGTCTTCGCCGCGGCGATATTCAAACAGTGCATTGTCCTCGGCGAAGGCAAATGCGTCGCCGGCGGGTGCAAACACCAGCGTCGGGTTGGCGCGAGCGCCGAAGTAGCTTCTCTCTATCGGCCCCTCCGGCACATCATCACCCTGAGCGATCAGCACCCGCTGCCCCGTGGATACATCGACAGACCAGAGCTCTCGATCATCTGCCTTAGCTATATCGCCAAAGCTCATAGTCGCGCGGCCGCGGATGAACAGAATCGTCTCGCCATCCCGAGAAGGATAGATTGACCGGACGGCACTGACCTCATCACGACTTAAAACCGTCTGCGGTATGAAATCAGGCTCCCGGGCTATGCGCAAATCGCCCGAATCGACCCAGGCCAAAAAATCCGTATGCTTCGATATCTCAACACCTGAGCCGGCGGAGGACAGGCT
>JBCDKJ010000115.1:0-3840 GCA_038746745.1 Pseudomonadota bacterium | reverse complement strand
CGCGGACGCTACCTGAGCCTCATGTGCTGCCAGGCGTCGGTTGCCATCACAGCCCGAATTGCTGTCGACCTCGCACCGGGCCTACAATAGCGGTTCGGAATAAGAATCATTTCTTTCTATGGCGGGACAGACTGCAGCGTTGGCACCTGATGTGGTGCCAAACCCTTCGCATCGGCGCAGGCTAATTGCGCGCTGGGTGCTGGCGGGTCCGGTGGCGCTGCTGCTTGCCATCCTGACGATGGCCGCCATGCCGATGTGGCTGCCGCCGGGGTCTGCAGGGGTTAACCACCTGGCGATCAGTGTGGTGGTGTTTCCAGGCCTGTGGGCGCTATATGTGATGTATGTGCTGCTGGAGGAGAACCTGCAGCGTGCAGCCGTTGTTATGACGCTACTGGTACTGGTCAATGGGGTGCCAGTGACGATGACGGTAATGAAATTTGTTGCCTCGATGCAGGCGGACGCCGCTATACAGGTGCAGGCAGAAGAGTTGAAAGAGGATGCAGAGCGCGATGCGCAATCTGGAGATGCCACATGATTGAGCTTTCCAAGGCACGAAACCAGCGTCTGCTGGCAGTGCATGGCTGGTCCGGCACACTGCTTGGACTGTTTTTGTATGTCGTGGTCCTCACCGGTACGCTGTCGGTGATCTCTCACGAGCTGGGTATCTGGTCCGCAGGCGGCGTAACGCTGAAGCAGCCCCTCGCTGTGCCTCTTGATGAGATCGTGCGCGATCAGGCCAATGTCACCCGTGCAGAGTGGCTGGAGGAGATTGGCATCTTCCAGAGTATGTCGGGGAACCTGCTGCTGTGGCTGCATACCCACGACAAACACCCCGATACCGGCGGCATCGAAGACTTCGGTCGATTGGTTGAGGTTAACCCCCATGACGGCGCGCTGCTTCGGGAGACCGAAGGCTGGGGACGTGATGTGTTCGCCAGCGATCCTGTATCCGCGCTGGAGCAGTTTATTGTAGACCTGCACGTGACACTGCACCTGCCGGAGCCCTGGGGTCTTTACGCTACAGGAATTCTCGGCTTTGTCATGTTGCTGGCGGCGATTACCGGCCTGTTGATACACCGCCATCTGATCCGTGAGGTGTTTCTCTCGCCGCGACAGTCTGGAGCACTGCTGACCAAGCGGGATCGCCACGTGCTGGCGGGAACTTGGTCACTGGTGTTTGCGTTTATTGTGTCTTTCACGGGTGCGTTCTACAGCTTTGCTGCAACGGTGGCTTTACCTGTGGTGGCCGCCACCGGTTTTGGCGGCGATCAGCAAGCGATGCTCGAAACGCTGCTGGGCGTGCCAGCGACGGAGGATGATACGGCTATAAAGCTCGCGGGCCTTGACGCGATGAAGGCAACGGCCTGGGAGGAGACGGGTACCGTGCCCGACTTTATCAGTATCTCCCATTACGGCCGCGCCGACGCCCGGGTGTTGATGAACCACCCGCCAGCTCAAGGTGATCTGAACGGTCCGGTATTGGCCTTCAATGGCAGCAGTGGCGACTTTATCGGCGTCAAGCCGACCATAGGTACAGAACCTTCCATCGGCGCGTCTCTGCTGTTGCTGATGGGGCCGCTGCACTTTGGGCACTTTGCCGGTCTGCTATCGAAAGCGATATGGGTGGGGCTGGGAATAGCCATGTGCTACGTCACCCTCACCGGCCTGCAGCTATGGGTGCAGCGCCGCAACGAAGATCCTGTCTGGCGCGCATTTGGACACTGGATTTCTGTGGTTGGCGTGGGAACGCCGCTGGCGCTGGCTGTCTGTGGTCATGGCTTCTTCGCGGCCCTAGCGCTATCCAGCGAGCCCGCCATGGGTACTGCGTGGACATTTACCGTGGTCGCCAGCGCGATAGTGCTTGCAGGTGTCGTGATGCGGCACTTGACGCTGCAACTTGAGCGCTGTCTGGCCTGGGGTACGGTGCTTGCTCTGGCACTGCTTCCGCTGACGCGTTTGCTGTGCGGAGGCCCCGGCTGGATGGCGGCAATCGCCGAAGGCGACGCGCTGGTGATGGGCGTGGACCTGTTGATGCTGTCCACGGCGGCCTGTCTGGCGCTGTGGCAAATGCCTGGCCTGCGCCGTCGCTTTAGTGGGCTGGGTCTGCCCGCAGTGGAGCGCGCCGCCACCGCATGATCGATGTGGTTCTGTGCCTGGGAGGCTGGCTGGTATCCGGCCTTAGTCTGGGCCTGCTCGCTGCGCGGAATTCCAAACGTCACCGTGCCCATGGCATCAAGCCGCCGCCGGTTTTGCCCTATCAAAATACACTGTGGTTGCTGGCGTTGTTACCCGGCCTGCTGATGATGCTGAGCGGAACCTTCGCCGCGCTGCTTGTTTGGCTGGGCGGCGTCACGGTGCTCGGTTGGCTACTCGCCCTGCGCCGACCGGGTTAAACAGACAGAGCACGCTGGCGCTACATGCGGCATACGTTCAAGGTCTTAATGAGCCAGAGCAGCGGATTCGGGAATAGCATCTATACTGAAAACAGGATTGTGTTTTTCCTGTGGTTCTCAACGTTGTTGGTGGTACTCCCATGAATGTTCTTTCCCAAGCAAGTGACTTGCCCATTCACTATGCGTTGCCCGCGCATGTGATGGAAATTCTTCACGCAGCCCCCAGTGTCACCGTGCCCGAATCGCTAGATTATCTCCGGCAGCTGGCGGTCCGCGACGCTGGCCCCGATGGTTGGCACGAGGTGGCGTTCGAAGTGCCGGGTCGCGGCCGCGTAGTCGAGGCCAGGGCGGCCATGTTGAAAAACGGCATTGTGGGGAACTACACCGAGCCCTATATGCGTCGACGCGATCCGGACTGCATGGTGATTGGTGACAGCAGGCCTACAGATAAGCCTACCTATGAGGAGCGCTTCGGGCAGCATTTTAACCCCGTTCGTGAAGAGACCTTTGCCTGGCTCAAAACCCAGGACCTGGCGCTGTTCGCCTTTAAGGCAGGCATGGCCAACAAGGGTCGCGATGCTATTGTGATCGCGCCAGCGAATACGGGTTTCTTTGCCTTTGGTCTGGCACTGTTGCAGGGGATGATCCCGCGAGATGATGTGCCTGAGGATTTTTCCCCCAGCGCGATCATTTTTGTTGCGCCACCGTTCAGACACACCCACTTCGATGGCAAGCAGGTAGTGGTGCACAACCGGCTGGAGCAGATGCACGAACTGTTCAGCTACAACCTGTACCCGGGTCCCAGCGCCAAGAAAGGCATTTACGGGGTGCTACTGAGTCTGGGAGAGGAGGAGCACTGGCTTACCATGCACTGTGCCACCGTGCAGGTGATTACGCCGTATGACAACAAACTGGTGATCAGCCACGAGGGCGCCAGTGGCGGCGGCAAAAGCGAAATGCTGGAGCAGCCTCATCGCCAAGCCGACGGTTCCTTGTTACTCGGTTGCAATGTGGTGTCTGGTGAGAAACGTAGCCTGAGTTTGCCGCGTGCCTGCGACCTGCGCCCGGTTACCGATGATATGGCGCTGTGTCATCCGGATTTTGACAAGGGGCACGGCAAGCTCACGCTTATGGACGCGGAAGAGGCCTGGTTTGTGCGTGTGAATCATATTGAGCGCTACGGGGTAGACCCGCATCTGGAGAACTTGACTATCCACCCGGATGAACCGCTGCTGTTTTTGAATATCGACGCCAAGCCCGGTAGCACCGGACTGATCTGGGAGCACGTTCAGGACGAGCCCGGTGTACCCTGCCCGAACCCGCGAGTCGTGGTGCCAAGAAAAATTGTGCCTAATGTCATGCCCGACAAGGTCGATGTTGACCTGCGCAGCTTTGGCGTGCGCTGCCCGCCCTGTACCCGTGACAATCCCACCTACGGCATCCTGGG
>JBCDKJ010000114.1:0-4729 GCA_038746745.1 Pseudomonadota bacterium | reverse complement strand
ATTGACTTCGAGAAGGGCTACTGAGGGCTATTAAGGGCTACTTAGGCTTACCAGACGCTGAGCCCTCTGCATGCCAGCGCTCGAAGCCCCGCGCCTAAAATGGCCAGAACTTAAATAGCAGCGTGCCGATAAAAGTGCCCAGGGCATACCCCAAAACGCCAGCCAGAACCCCCGGGGTGACTAATCCATGCCAGCCGCGTGTGGCAGCCAGTGCAGGCGCTGTCGTGGCGCCCAGTACGGCAGCATTTGATGCAACAATCAGCTCCGGCATACTAAGGCGCAGCAGGCTGCCCACGCTAAACGTCACCACAAGATGGATAAAAAGTAGCATCAACACCATAACGCTGAGCTGCGGTGCCACGCTAATCATAGCCATCACATCAGCGCCTGCAGCAATCGCGGTGAAAAAGACAAAAGCCAGGACGATGCCAATCTCAAAACTGCCCGCCAATAGTCGCGGCAAACTGGGGATCGCAGTAGCTAGCCCCAGCGTGATGGCGCTGATGATCAAATAGCGCCAGCCTGGAATCGAAAAGACGCTGACGATGGCATCGCTGACTGCCACAACTAGTAATGCAGTGGCTAAACCTGAAGCTAAGGTAGTCGCACTGATCGGGTGCACGTTGCTGTCGCTGGTATCTTCTGAATGGTCCAGCGTCGGGTACCGGGAGGCCAACCAGCGCCAGCCAGGCAGCATCACCAGCACGCCAAGGTAAATCACACTGAACAGGTTATCCGCAGCAGTAGCAGCGGAGAAAAACGATCGATCAGAGGACAGGCCGGTAATCTCGCCCAGCGCGGCATAGTTAGCTGACCCCCCGATATAGGTGGATGCAAAAAGTGCAGCGATGGCGCCCTCCCGTTGCTCAACGGGCACGGTCGAAGCGCTCGCGAGACCACTCAGGTCCAGCGCCAGCACCGCCACTGTTACACCTACAACGGTGCCGGCAGTAGCCACCAGGAACGCAAGAGTGGTGCGGCCTGTCTCAAAAATCATGCGCCGCAGATCCGCCTGGAACAGGAACAGTGGAATCAACACCGGCACAAGGTAGGTAAAAACGATGCCATAGGCCGGCGCGCTATGCGGAATAATCTTGAGATTGGCCGCCAGAATCGCCAACAGGATGGAGAACACCGCACCCGTTAGAAAAGCACCGATGCGGGTGCGCTCTGCAAGTAAGCCAAGCGCTGCAATGACAAAAAGCGCTGTCATCACGGCCAGGTGCTGGTCGGGGTCAATAAGCGTCACGTGTCCGTCCCTGGTTGCGAAGTTGGGGTGGCAGCGGCGCAGCGATACGCCGCGCTACTTCCTAGGCTACCATCAGTGACTCACTTCTCACATGCCCCAGCGTCGCATCCAGTGCGCTACCCAGTTTTTCTGCGATCTCGTCCACCTGGCTCCGATCGATGATCAGCGGCGGACACAGCGCCAGAGAGTTGCCCGCCATAGCGCGCACCAGCAAACCGTTGTCCTGGCAGCGTAAGGCCGCATAGCCGCCGACGGCTGCCCCGTCGAAGGGCTGGCGAGTGTCTTTGTTAGCGACCAGTTCAAGTGCGGCGATCATGCCGACACCACGCACTTCACCCACCAGCGGGTGATCAGCAAATTCGCGCAGCTTTTCCTGCAAATACCTACCAACGTCCGCCGCTCGCTCAAATAGCCTTTCGCGGGCGTAGATATCGATGACTTTGGACGCGACCGCACAGGCCACAGGGTGTCCGCTGTAGGTATAGCCGTGGCCAAACACACCCACTTTGTCACTGGGCGCTACCAAAGCATCATAGATTTCGCCGGTGACAACAGCGGCGCTAATCGGCATATAGGCTGAAGATAGCGCCTTGGCCAGCGTCATCATCTGCGGCTGTATGCCGAAGGTAGTGGCACCAAAATCCGAGCCCGTGCGGCCAAAGCCGCAGATAACCTCGTCATCCCACATCAAAATATCGTACTTGCTGAGTACCGCCTGGATCTTTTCAAAGTACCCGGGCGGCGGCACAACGACGCCGCCAGCACCGTTAACCGGCTCGGCGATAAATGCGCCAACGGTGTCAGGGCCCTCTGCCAAAATAAGTGCCTCCAACTCATCGGCCCGGCGCTGCACAAAGTCCGCCTCGCTTTCCCCGTGCAAACCGTCCCGATAAAAATGCGGCGAGCCAGTCCGCAAGACGCCCAGTGCCTCAAACGGCAAACCAAAGTGCGTGTGCATCGGCGGCAGGCCCGTCAGCGACGCTGCCGCGACGGTGACGCCATGATAGCCCCGCTCGCGGGCAATGATTTTATGCTTCTCGGGACGGCCCAGTGCGGTGTTGTAGTAGCGCAACAACTTAATCAGGCTGTCGTTGGCATCAGAACCCGAATTCCCGAAAAATACGTGGGCCTTATCTACCGGCACCATCGCCGCAATCTTGTCTGCCAGTTCTATCGCTGCGGGATGCGTCTTGCCGCCAAACATGTGCGAGTACGCGAGTTCACGCATCTGCTTCGCCGCCGTTTCAACGACTTCTTCATTGCCATACCCCAGTGCGGTGCACCAGAGGCCCGCCATGCCCTCAAGGTATTGCTTGCCGTTGTTGTCGTAGACATAGGCACCTTCACCGCGCGCAATGACCAACTGCTCGGTGGCGGTAAGATTTGTCGTAGGATAAATAACGCGGCTCATGAGACCTCCCCCCTGAATACGGCATACTCAGCGCAAACTACACGCTCCTGCTACAAAGGCTGTCAGGGCAGAGCCACCAGGGCAATACCCAAAATCTGTTGCTCCGCCATGGCTTGCTCTGCAGGCGTCCTCTCCGCGGTCACCACATTTGATAATGGACATACACTTCGCCGCGCAGTAGCTCGCACGCACATGACGCTATTACCTTGTCCGTGTAGGGATTATATGTTTCATAGATCGCCATCACTGTTCTGCCATCCCTGCTGCTGCGGCGCTCATTGATTGATAATGACACTCTTTATGACGACGTTAATTCCACTTTTAACACCAGCGCTAATGACAGTGTTGGTGAGACTGCTGCGACTGCTGCTACTGCTGCTGATTAGCGGCTTGGCATGGCCGGCCACAGCAGAGCGCAAGATATTCGATGATGGCGCTCCCTACAGTTTGCGTGCTGTGGGCCAGCTCACCGTGCCAGGCAAAGAGTTTTCCGAGGGGCGTTGGCGCATGCGGGACGAACACTGCAGCGCCACTCTGGTCAGCGAGTCCCTGATATTGACAGCGTGGCATTGCCTCGACTACTACGAAGACCTGAGCCGATCACCTGTTTTCGTCCTGTCTCAGTCTGATGCGTTGGAGCCTGTGGCCGCCAGGCAGATCGCCAGCGGTGGCAGTATGCGCGCGGATTGGGCATTGCTGAGACTCGCACGCCCGATCCGGTCGGTAACGCCTCTATCGCTGGCTGAGGCAAGCGACGCAGACACCGATCTCACATTAGCGGGTTACGCCAGAGACAAGGACCTCGGTGAATTCGGTGAAAATCTCACCTATCAAACCGGCTGTCATCGACTAGAGCCTTTGGACGGCCAGTGGAGCACAGACTGTGTGACCTTTAGAGGAGCGTCCGGCGGACCGGTACTGGCATCAGGTCGCGTCGTAGGCGTGATATCCCGCGGTGATAGCACGCAACGCACATATTTTGCGCCAAGTGCGCAATTCTTCAGCGCTTATCGCGCGCTGGCGCTTCCCGCTCGGAAGGTGCCATAACCGCAGTTTCAACATCTGCCAGGGTTCTATCCACTGTGTATTCTCCACAGTCACTGTACTCATCAAACAAGTTGATCACGCGGTCAGAGCGACGCCCCAGTCGCATCAACGCCTGTGTGTAGCTCTTACCTTCATCCGGCCGCAAAACGGCGTCAACGATAAAAGCCAGGATACTGAGTGGACTGAAAACAAAATCGCGCACAGCGTCCAGCGCTAGCTTGAACTGAAACCAGAGCAAACGCCGCAGTGCCGCTACACCGGTTACTTTCTTCTCCACTCTGTTTTCCATCCTCTTCTCCACGCTCTTCCGCACTTTCTTCTGCGCCCTCTTAAATGCATGCTCTTAATACACACTGTTCTTCACTCTATTATCCCGCCGCTACACCGCCGCCCCCGGGTTTCGCGATACATTTGCTATTCCCTGAAAATCAGATTTGTTGCTATTATGCCGCGCTCCGTCAGATCGGGGTGACTCGCAACGTTTGGCGAGCGTAGTTCTTCACGTGAAAATGTCACAATATTTGCTGGCCTGGGTTCGTTATCCTAGGCGCCATAAAATCAATAAAAACAAGACTGTACACATGCAAGTGCAGTTAAAGGTAAACAACAGATAAGGCGGTAGGGTGAATCCGCTGACCCCAACTGTTGGAGACGAAAGAAGAATGGGAACGTCCTGTAAAAACTGACAATAATCAGCGCAGGCTTACCCCGGTTAAAACGACAATCCGTACCCATAACAACCCATAGAGGTAGGACACCACCATGTCTAGAAGAAACTCTCGTAACCCCGCAGCGTTGCGCCCGCTCGCCATTGCTGTAGCACTGACCAGCGGCGCTGTCATGAGTCATGCCGTACAGGCACAGGAGACGCGTCGCGGTAGCGCGGCAGCTCTTCTCGAGGAAGTTGTTGTTACCGCGCGTAAGCGTGAAGAAGGCGCCCAGGATGTTCCGCTTTCGGTAACAGCGTTTAACTCCGATCAGCTCAATGCACTGAAAGTGCGCGACCTGACCAATATGGCGGT
>JBCDKJ010000113.1:0-4842 GCA_038746745.1 Pseudomonadota bacterium | reverse complement strand
TGCCGCCATAACACTGGCGACCAGCAGCGCGGTGAGCGCGCGCGTAATTCCGTGACAATAACTCAATGCGTTTCTCCCTGAAGTGGGCATAAAAAAACCCGCGACACAGAGCAGCATTCGCTACCTGTGCGCGGGCTTACTTACCCAAATAACAAATTGTTTGTGCTAACCGGACCCGGCCGCAAATCTACCCTTTCCTGACAGCGCAATCATACCGCACTGCCGTTGCTTCTAACGACTACAGAGCAAAAGCCCTGCCAACTATCGAATTTCCTTATGTTTCATACGGTTATAAAAGTCTAAACCACTGCCAGCAGGGGTTGATGCCCGAGCGTGCACCCCATTTGGGCGATCCTGCACTAGCGAGGGTCAGAATCATGAGGGCCCAGCCGCACGTCCGGACCCATTTCCAGACCGGGCGCTAACTGCCAGACTTCCCGGTGTTCGTTAGTCGGCTTGTTATCTACAGCAGGCAGAACCATGCCCAGTCGCCTTGCGGCATCCCGGTACAGATCGGTTCGGTAGGTTTGCTGCACTACTGCTGCACGATCTTCCTCCGCCAGTGGTCGGCCCAAAATGCCGGCGCAGTGCTCGAGAATGTCATTGGCCGTTGAACGCCACGGAAACCCCGCCTGAAAACGACCGAACACGTGAAAGTATGGCTGCGGTTGAATCTGTCCCTCGCGCCGAAACTGCATGCGGCCTGTTAAGGAAGGCGCTAGCTGCCGTTCAGGCAGCGCCAGCGTCTCTGACAACACCTTCACCGCATGCTCGCAGTTGGCCTCATCAGCGAGCCACTGACACGCCTCCATCAGCGCCATCCGCAGGCGCAGATGCGTCGCAGGGTGTTGTTGATGCCACTGCTCAGTGACGCCCAGTACCTTTTCTGCCAGGTTATTCCAGACGCCATAGCCGGTGGCGACAACCTCGCCTATACCGTGTTGTACCGCCACGCTGTTCCAGGGTTCGCCGACGCAGTAGCCATCGATCACTCCGCGCGCCAGGCTGTCCATCATCTGTTCCGGCGGCAGCACAATAATGCGCAGGTCACGATCCGGGTCGAGGCCACCGGCGCGGAGCCACAAACGCAGCTGAATGGAATGGCAGGAGAACCCGTGCGCACTGGCCAGGGTGATCGAACGGCTGGGTTCCGACTGGCGCAGCCAATCGCCAAAGCGCTGCGCGGACGCGGCAGCATCATCCAGCACGCTTCCCTCAAACACTTCTTCGGCAATGCCACGCGCCAGCGTGATGGCATTACCATTGAGACTTAGCACCAGACCCGTGACCATATTGGCACGCAGACCGCCCAGACCTAATGCGGTTGTTAGCGGCAAGGGTGCCAGCATTTGCGCTGCATCCAGGGCACCCACAACGACTTTATCTCGCAGGTTGGCCCAGGACACTTCACGTCGCAGCGTGACGTCCAGACCGTATTTTTCATAGAGTCCGAGTGATGCCGCCATAATCAACGGGGCGCTGTCAGTCAGCCGTATATAGCCGACTTCCAGCGCGGTCTGTTCGGGCAAGGGGAGCGCTTCAGGCTGTGCCGTCATGCAATGCCTCCGCCGGTTTCCAGGGCGGCCAACACTGTGCGCGCTATATCCGGCAGGCGTTGATTGCGATCCATAGAGAGTTTCTGCATCAGTCGATGTGCCTCATCGCGCCCGATGCTATGCCGTTCGCTGAGCGCGGCTTTCGCGCGCTCAACGGTTTTATGGTCTTCGAGTTCTGAGCGCGTGGCTGCAAGTTCCTGGCGCAGGGCCTCAAAGTTGCGAAACTGGCTCATGGCCAGTTCGATAATCGGCTTGACGCGATCAGGGTCCAACCCCTGCCCCTGATACGCCGTTACGCCCGCGTCGATGGCTTCACGAATGAAGCTGGCATCGTCGCTACCCGAAAACATGACGATGGGCGTAGGGTTGTGGGCGTTCACAATTGCTAGGCTCTCCAGTACATCCCGATCCGGTGAATCCAGGTCAATAAGAATCACGTCGGGGCGCTGCTCGCCAATCTGATGCAACAAACCCTGGGCGCTGGATAGCACTGAGACCACGTTGAACCCCAGTGCAATCAGACTCGTCTCTACCGCGGCGACACGCTCGAACTGGTCATCCAGCACCATCACGCGTAGAGCGTTGTTATCAGAAGTGGACTCGCTCATCAGCTCCTGACGAAAGGCCAATGATTTCTGATGGATGATCGCATGCATGGGTTTGCAAGCAAGACCCATACATGCGCATGTAGGGCACAAACTTCTACAGCTTGATCTGTGCCGTCAGCCAGAACCGCTCGCTATCAACATAGCGGTCTTCGTTATCAGTAAAGAAGTTGGCGTACTTGCCCTGTAGGGTGACCATCTTGTTGACCGGCCAGGTGGCAATAAAATCGAACTCCGTACCAAAGTCGTCGCTAGATGATTCCGCCTGGAAGTCATGGTAGATCGCAGCCAGCTTTACCGGGCCCAGCTTGCCGCCTACCTTTACATATGCATCTTCAATACCGTCTGCCGGCGTTGCCAGAAACATATCGGCCCAACCCTGGAACTTGTGCAGTGTAGCCAGCGGCGTTTGAAAACCCTTACCGTTATCTGCGGCCAGCACCTCATAGCCTGCTGTGACCGTAACCGGCGCAAGCTTCAGCGCACCCTCAAGAAAGTAGTACTCCGTGTCGTAGCTCAGTTCGCTGTCGCCCGCATCAGACTGCGTGGCAAAGCTGGCCTTCAGGCCCAGATTTTTAATCTTGCCGGCATACTCAATGCCGTAAGTGTCGTTGGCATTGTTCACAGTGCGGCCGGCGGGATAGCCGTTCACGTCCTCTACATCGAGGTGGTAAGCAAAACCGGCCAAGCTGTGGTTCTCAGACAGTTTATAGTCCGCCCGCACGAGTGCAGTATCGCCCTCCCATTCTGCTGGTTGTGCACCGTCATCGGGGCCAAAGATACGGCGGATCTTCGTGACGTAACTCATATCTATGCGCAGACCAGTGACTGGCGTTAGATCCAGGCGCAGTGAATCATAAGTCTGCTCGTTCTGACGCCAGGCGACACCGCCCACAAAACGCTGATTTCCATGATTGATGCGCTGGCGGCCCAGAGTAGTTTTGCCCTGTTCAAACGCGTAGGCCACCCAGACCTGATTCAGGTCAGTCCCCTCCGGATCAGCTACAACAGGAAATTCACCGTTCCCGTTCTCCGTCGAGTTGTAATCGCTGTCACCGATTGAGGTGACATTATCGACCTCCAGTAAAGAAGAGAAGCCCTTGTAGGTGGCGCTGGCAAGCGTAAGTCGGCTGCGTAACAGAGAGGCGCCTGCGTCTTCGTCAAAGCGGTCATCACTGACGCCCTCATAACGATAGCGAAAGTTCAATGATGCTTTGCCCTTCGTAATCATTTCACTCAGGCTGGTAGCTGCCATGTCTTCATCAGCCAGCGCTGGGGCTACCGATGCACACGTGAAAGCGCTGATCAGAATAGCCAGTCGATGTTGCCTGTTCATTTTCGTCTCCCAAAAAAAACGCCCACCGGCTGGCGCGAATTCTCGCGAGAGCTCGGTGGGCGCTATTACCCCAATAAATTGTGTGCCGCAGCGTGTAGTCGTCTGTCGACGACACTCGTTTTGCAAGTGTTGTGCCAAAAGCAAAAACCCCAATTTTTCAGGGGGTTAGTGCACTAGCTGCTCATCTGCTCAGGGTATTCGTGCGCGTGCATTGTGCATGCGCACCAAAGAGGGACGAGACGCTGGGTTCTGATTGCGGTAATACGCAAATGGAGACGCGTGAAGGCAAGTAGACGAAATTAAGGGCCACGCGTATGATCTGCGACCTCGCCGGGCAATCAATGCTGACGTACATCCAAATTCTCCGCCCGTAGGTCAGCCAGGTGTAGCCGTGATAGAACTGCGCAGCAGTTTTGGGCAGAGGGTCGCCCCCGCGGAAAGACCGAAATCTGGGGACGGCCATCCGGGATTTCGGGCCGGCCCCCGGAGGAGGAGCGCTGGCAAGCCGCAGGCTTGCTACAATCTAGGAGCACCGCAATGGCTGCTTGTCACTAAAGAACAATCCGCCCGTAGCTCAGCTGGGTGGAGCCGTGAAAAAACTGCACAGCAGTTTTAGGCGGAACGACCGAAATCTGTAATTTCGGGCCGGACCCCGGAGGGGGAGCGCTGGCAAGCCAAAGGCTTGCTACAATCTGCGAGTGCTGCAATGGCTGCTTGTCACTGAAAAACGATCCGCCCGTAGCTCAGCTGGATAGAGCGCTGCCCTCCGGAGGCAGAGGTCAGAGGTTCGAATCCTCTCGGGCGGGCCATTACGTTTCGGTCTATTCCGGAACATCAGGTTACGGTTTATTCCGAGAGCATAGGTAACACTTTTGCAAAAATGTTACTCCGACCCCATTTACCCAATGAACTTCGCAGAATCGCCAGGCGAAAGCTGCTGTACATGCACGATGCAGCGGACCTGCAGGATCTTAGAGTTCCTCCTGGCAATCGGCTCGAGGCCCTGAAAGGTAAGTTAAAGGGGTTTCACTCGATCCGTATCAACGATCAATGGCGACTGGTTTTCCGCTGGAGCGGTGGACAGTCACACGACGTACAGATAGTGGACTATCACAGGTAGGTGAAGGCCGTGGACAGACAACCGAAAAATCCGTTTCATCCTGGCGAAATGTTGCTGGAGGAGTTTCTCGAACCCCAGGACATGAGCCAGGCCGCGTTCGCGCGGAAAATTGGCTGGACCAAAGCGCGACTCAATGAATTGATTCGTGGAAAGCGGGGTATCACAGCCGATGCGGCGTTGGACCTCGCGGATGCTTTAGGGACGTCGCCCAAGATCTGGATGAAC
>JBCDKJ010000112.1:0-5604 GCA_038746745.1 Pseudomonadota bacterium | reverse complement strand
ACGCGCGCGGGAGAGCGAGCGTTTGGCCACACTGAAGTCGTCACTCAGTGCGTCCCAGCGCGAGGCTATCGTCGAACAGGCCAGAGCCCTGGAAGAGCGACAGGCCCAGGTCGATGACGAGAGCATCCTTCCCAAAGTGACGTTGGACGATGTGCCGCGGGAAATACCGCGTCTGGATTACCGCGAGAGCACAGAGGTTGGATTTGCTCTCACCTGCTATGCCCAGGGCACCAATGGGCTGGTGTATCAACAGGCACTGTGCGACTTGCCCGCAATCGATGAAGCCGCAGCAACCCTGCTGCCGGTCTACGCCAACATCCTGACGGAAGTAGGCCTGGGGCAGCACGATTATCTGTCGGTGCAGGATCGTCAGTCCGCGGTCTGCGGGTCCATCAATGCCTTTACCAGCATGCGCGGCGATATTGCCGATGTGCAACAGGCTAAAGGCTATTTGGTGTTGTCGTCCAAAGCGCTGGCGCGAAACCAGCGGGAGCAGGCGCAGCTCATGCGCGATACGATGGAGCAGGCTCGTTTCGATGAATACAGCCGCCTGCGAGAGCTTATCTCGCAACAGCGGGCACGTCGCGAGCAGTCCGTAACGGGTAACGGGCATGGCCTGGCAATGGCGGCAGCCAGCGCGGGCATGAGTCCAGTCGCTCTATTGAGCCACCAGCTATCGGGCTTAGACGGTATTCGCCGCTGCAAACAGCTCGATGACAGCCTGGCAGACACGGCCGCGCTGGAAGCGTTGGGGGAGCAGCTACAAACGCTTCACCAGGCTGCCATTCATATGCCCAGCGCGCACTTGCTGGTCACTGACGCAGATGCATTGGATGAGACTGCGGCAAACTGCCGCGGTGTTTGGGCTGATTACGAGGCCGAAAGTCCCGGCGGAGAAGCCTGGACGCCCACTGCCGTTAGCGAGCAGCGCCGGGAAATTTGGGTTGCGAATACCCAGGTCAATTTCTGTGCTGCGGCCTATCCGACTGTGCCAGTAGCGCATGTGGACGCGCCCGCATTAACGGTCCTGGGCGGCTTCCTGCGAAACGGCTTTCTGCACACCGCCATTCGCGAAAAGGGCGGCGCCTATGGCGGCGGCGCATCACAGGATTCCAGCGTTGGCGCTTTCCGCTTTTTTTCCTATCGCGACCCGCGTTTGGAAGAAACCCTCGCCGATTTCGATGGGGCAATCCGATGGCTATTAGAGAGCAAGCATAGCGAGGAGTCTCTGGAGCAAGCGATTCTTGGCGTGGTAGGCAGCCTGGACCGTCCCAGTTCGCCTGCCGGGGAAGCCAAACAGGATTTTCACAATCGACTTTTTGGCCGCGATCACAGCCAGCGCCAGGCCTATCGTCAGAGAATTCTCGAGGTGACGGTGAACGACCTGCGCCGGGTGGGTGAAACCTATCTACAACCAGAGCAGGCCAGCATCGCAGTGATTACCAGTCAGGACGGTCTGGATGCGTCCGCCAAGCTGGTGCAGCGTCTCGATCTTACTGTACAGGAGCTGTAGGCAATCTTCTCCCGCGAGGGAGCAATGGCAGCGCAGAGGCTTAGGCCGCCGACGGCAGGCGGTAACGCTTAAGGCCTACAGATTAAATACCTGACGGGCCGTACCCTGCAGAAAAGCCTCCTGCTGCGCCTCGTCCAGCTCCAGTGACGACAACCGTTGCAGGCACTGCGCTGGCGTGAGCATGGGCCAGTTGGTGCCAAACATCACACGACCAGCGCCCAGGGTTTTCATATACGTCAGAAATGCCGGTGGCAGGCGGTGCAGCGCGTAGGCGGATGTATCCACATAGAAGTTGGGGAACTTCACCGTCATTGACACGAGCTCGTCCAGCCAGGGGAAGCCAACGTGGCCGCCAACGACCACCAGCTCGGGGAAATCGAGCATTACGTCTTCCAGATAAGGAATCAGGCGGCCCGGTTCAGAGCGCTTCAAAGGGCCGGTGTGACCGATTTGCGTGCAGAATGGCACATTGAGATCACAGCACGCCGCATAGATCGGATAATAGCGGCGATCATTAGGTGGCAGGTCCCAGAGCCAGGGCACGATCCGAACGCCGACAAACCGATCGCCATCCACCCACCGCCGAAGTTCGCGCACCGCCTCCATGGGCTGAGAGAGGTCGACGCAGGCGAGCCCTCGGAACCGAGCCGGCGCAGCGTCAATACTGGCCGCTACTTCCTCGTTGCTAATCAAACTGCCCTCGGGACCATGCCAGCCGGCAAGCAAACTGATTTCTACGCCAGCCTTATCCATTGCAGCAAGTGTGCTATCCACGTCGGGAACCCCGGTGTCGCCAGCGTCTTGCCCGGTCCAGCGGCGCAGGGTGGCCAGCCATGGAGCCGCTGCCATTCGCGGCGTTGTTATTTGTGCCCAGACGTCGATGATGCTCACGGCGCTCTCTGCTCGGAATCAGCTTACGAGGCCAGTATATAGTCGAACGCACTGACATCGCGCACAGACCGCAGGAAGAAAAAAAGCGGGGCAGTAAACTGCCCCGAAAGGGTCTACAAAACGAGGCTGTCGTTGTAGACAGTCAGGGGATGGTGACAAAACACGCGTTGGTAGTGCTGTCGCCACGGGAAGTTAGACTGCACGATGCGCATGTAAGTTCGATAACAGCCCGTGTAAAGTTGTGTAAGGAAGCGCTAGCCCCGGTAAATCCTGGTGACAAAGACTCCGCTAATCTCGACACTTGGCCTATGAATCACAATATTCTAATCATTGATGACGACCGTGCGCTCTGTGAGTTACTGGAGGACTTTCTGCAACTGGAGGGTTTTTCCACCCAGTCCGTACACGACGGCGCAGAGGCGATAGACGTCTGTAAAGGCAGCGAGTTTGACGCCATTGTGCTTGATGTGATGCTGCCACGGGTGCAGGGGTTTGATGTACTACGTCGAGTCAGGGAATTCAGCAATGTTCCCGTGATTATGCTGACCGCCCGCGGCGAGGACACGGACCGCATCGTTGGTCTTGAAATGGGTGCAGACGACTATATGCCCAAACCCTGCAACCCGCGTGAGCTGGCTGCCCGCCTGCGCGCGATTTTGCGGCGCACTGAAGCCGCAGATGCGCCGGAATCAACGCTGCTGGAAATCGACGAATTGCGCGCCAGCACCACCGAGCGCCGCATTGAATTTGCCGGTGAAGAGCTGAAGCTGACCACTGCCGAGTTCAATGTCATGCTGGTGCTAATGCGTCATGCCGGGGACGTTGTGAACAAGGAGATGCTCTCTCAGCAGGCTCTGGGCCGCGCACTCACCGCCTACGACAGGAGCATAGACGTTCACGTTAGCAACCTGCGCAAAAAAATTGGGCGCACTGAACTTATCAAGAACGTCCGCGGCGTGGGTTATCAGCTGGTCACATCCGGTGCCCTTAGCCCCACGTGAATCTATTCGCCAAGATATTCCTGGGGTTCTGGCTCTCTACGGCCGCCATCCTTGGTAGCTGGCTGATTGCCGCCGGCTACTTCACCTCTTTTGAAGCCGAGCTTGCAGCGCCTGGCGCGGTGGACCTGCCTGAAGGCACGACTACTGGTAACCCAGAGGCACTGACTGATACCTCGACTAGCCAGGACGTGGGAGAACGGCGCACGCTATCTGCGACAGCACCCGGACCGCCGGGCTATGGCTCATCGTCTCCCCCTGGGCAGATGCGCCCCGGGCAGGCGAGCCCCGGGCAGGCGAGCCCCGGGCAGGCGAGCCCCCGGCAGGCGCGCCCAGAGCGAGGTAACCCTATGTTGGGGCGCACGCCACCACCATCGGCACCACGTCCGCGACTGGCTCCACCCCCTACGCCCTTCGATATTGCGCCCGGCGCCATCTATCGCATCTTCTACGGGCTGCAAAATGCGCCAAGCGACCAACTGGAGGCATGGATTCGGCAGCGTGAACGTGAAGACAACGTCGACATTCGCCTGGTAGACGAGTCGGGCACCGACATCTTCGACCGGGGTCTGCTGCCCGGATCTGAAAGAGTCATTCAGCGATTACAGGGCTTCCGAAGACGGGTCATACAGCGCCAGGATGACAGAGTCCTGTTTGCCCAGGAGATGTATCGACCTGAGTGGGGCTCTCTGCGCATGATCGTTGCCAGCCGGCCTCCCAGCTCCCAGGTCAAACGTATATTGATGGAAAACCTGTGGCTCCGGCTGCTATTGGCTTTGCTGATAAGCGGTGCCATCAGTTATGGCGTTTCACGCTATCTGACCCGACCGCTAAAGCGCCTTCAGCTGGCTTCCCGAGAACTCGCGCACGGTAATCTCTCCGCGCGTATCGATGTCCCGGAGCGTCGCGGCGACGAGACCGACGCCCTGGCTCGTGATTTCAACAGCATGGCCGCTCAGCTGGAAGAGAAGATTGTTGCGCAGCGCCGACTATTGAGCGACGTTTCTCACGAGCTACGTTCGCCGCTGGCCCGAATGCAGGTCGCCCTTGCCCTGGCAGAACGTGAACCGGGCCGCTCGACAGAGCAACTCGCTCGCATTGAGAAAGAGACACTGCTCCTTGATGAGCTGGTCGGGCAACTGCTTACAACGCCGGAAACACCAACGCATATGGAAGACAGCATTGACCTCGTCGCATTGCTACGCAGCATCTGCGAGGACGCAGCCTTTGAAGCGCAGGCTGCAGGCAAAGCGCTGCTCTTTGATACGCGCTGCGATGAAGCCGTATTGCGCAGCCACGGTGACCTGCTCAAACGCGCGCTGGAGAATGTCGTGCGCAACGCCGTGCGCTATACCGCTGAGGGCACCGGTGTGGAGGTGAGACTGCGCGATGAAGAGCAACATTGGGTAGTTACGGTCAGCGACCGAGGCCCTGGCGCGCCCGAACAGGAGCTTGGTCAGATTTTCGAGCCCTTTTATCGGGTCGATGAAGCACGAAAGCGAGAAACCGGCGGCTTCGGCTTAGGCCTGTCTATTGCCCAACGCGCCGTAGAAAAACACCGCGGAAGCATTCGGGCGGGAAATCGCGAAGATGGTGGCCTCATGGTGACGCTTGAGCTGCCGTTCTCCTTTGATTAATAAGCCTTCTGATCAATAAACCCTCTGATCAATGCACAGGCTTGCCAAAACCATTTGGCTTTAATAAACCTTTTAATCCAACTATCTTGTTATTGCTTTTTCTACTTGCTTTTACTTGCTCTTAATAGGTGTCGGCATCAAACGCGGCCGACGCTAGTTCTCCCGCAAAACCGCGATATTGCAGATAACGCAATTGCTTCGCCTTATCTTTGAAATCGCGTGGCAATTCAGCGCCAAATTTCTTTAGCCGACAGCCCCGTGCCAGGGAAGACCAATCGATATCTGCTTCATCGAGTGCGACCTGCAGATCATCCGCACTGACACCTTTCTGACGAAGCTCCTGCCGCAACCGCTCCGGACCGTAGCCCCGAGCGCTTCGCTGCCGTATGTAGCTCTCAAGATAGCGGGTGTCGGACTGCAGCCCCTCCGCTGACAGCGTCTGCAGCGTTGCCTCGATCTCATCGAGCGCATCCTCGCCAAAACGTTTGCGCAGCTTCTCCTGCAGCTCTGCGCCCAAATGCTCCCGCCGTGCCAGCAGATTCATCGCGCAGAAACGAATATCGTT
>JBCDKJ010000111.1:0-5797 GCA_038746745.1 Pseudomonadota bacterium | reverse complement strand
TCCGATCTGCAGGCCTTCGTCGACGACATTCTGCATACGGAAGGCGGTATAGACCATTTCCGCGAGCTGCTCTCCGCTGAACAGATCGCGACCCTGGAAAATCGCCGCAAGCTGGATCTCGTGACTCGCGCCGGGGTGTCGTTCACTCGTGAGCGCGATATCGCCAACATTCTTGAGATTACTCTGAATACGGCTCGCAAGCTGACCAACTCAGACGGCGGCACAATTTATATGCTGCACGAGGAGTTTGCAGACGATCCCATTGATCCCGGCAAGTTGTCACACCGTGAGCTGCGCTTTGTCGCCTTGCAAAACGAGACCATGAATACCTTTCTCAAGGGCGATGACATCAACGTGATGCCGCCGGTACCGCTAGATATTGATGGCAAGCCTAACCTTGCCAACGTGTCAGCCTACTGCGCAAACACCCGTGAAATGCTGAACTTTGACGACGTCTATCACGCCGAAGGCTTTGCCTTTGAGGGCACTCGGGCCTATGACGAAGCCAACCACTACCGCTCCCAATCCATGCTGGTGATTCCGCTGGAGGATCACGAAAACAACGTTATCGGTGTCCTGCAGTTGATCAACCGTCGCGAGAACGACGGCGAAATCAGCAAATACGATGAACAGGATATCGAACTGGTGCAGTCCGTCTCCTTTCCTGCGGCTGCATCCATTACCACCCAGCGATTGATCGACGAACAGGCAACGCTGTTTAACGCATTCGTTACCGTTCTGGCCGAGGGCCTGGGGGAAAAGTCACCCCATACCTACAACCACATTCGCCGCGTAGCCGCACTAGGCGAAGCACTCAGCGAGTCCTTGCACAACTGGGACGAAGGCCTGTATCAGGACATTCGTTTTGACAAGGACGATATGGATGAAATGCGACTGGCGGGCTGGCTGCATGATATCGGCAAGATTACGACGCCAGAACACATTGTCTCCAAGCAGGTGAAGCTGCAGTTCGTGATGGACCGCTTTGAGATGGTGGCGGAACGCTTCAGCTCACGCCTTAAGGACCTGCGCATAACGGCGCTGGAGCGCAAGCTGGAAGCACAACAGGCGGGCGCCGATACGGCTGCAATGGAGGCGATTGACGCTGACTATGAAAAGCAGGCGCAAGCGCTGGAAGAGAAGCTCCAGCGTCTGTTTAAAGCCAACCGCGGTGGTGAATTCGTCACCGACGAGGCTAAAGCTCTGATTAATGAGCTGGCCGCAGAGCCGGTGAAAAGACACTTCAAGGCAGATGTCGTGATTGATCACGGTTACCCCCTGGTCAAGTCTGTAGAGGCTACCGACGAACCGGGCAGTCTGATCGACGACTGGGAAGCAGAAAACCTGTTGATCGAGCGCGGCACTCTGAATCAGGGTGAGCGAGACGCAATCAACTTGCACGCCGACCGCTCCTGGCGCTGGCTGATGGCACTGCCGTTCCCACGTAAGCAGAAGCGCTTGCCGCTCTATGCCGGAGCACACCATGAACACTTGAATGGCACTGGCTACCCTAACGGTATCGATGGCAAAGACATGCCCATCCAGTCTCGCATACTGGCAATTGCAGATATCTACGAGGCGCTGGTAGCCAACGACAGACCTTACAAGGAACCCATGAGGCTGTCAGTCGCCATGGATATATTGGGCAAGATGGTTAAAGAGCATAAGCTCGACGGCGAGCTTATGCGGATCTTTCTTCTGTCTGGGGACTACATGAAGTTCGCCGAGGAACATCTGGACCCGGCACAGATTGATGAGGTCGATGTGAAGGGGTGGATGGAACAGTACTACGTTCGCCCCGAGCCACCGACCCTAAGCTAGAACTGCACTGAGCCTATGCGGCTCAGGCGGCGTCCATCAAATCTGCGGCCAGCCGGGCGCGATGCCAGGCACCGTCACCCCACAGCACGGCGTTATGATTCTGCCGCTTGAAGTAAAGGTGTACGTAGCACTCCCAGGTGAAGCCGATACCGCCGTGGAACTGCACGGCGCGGCCTGAGACGAAGCTTGCCATATCGCTGGCTGACGACTTCGCCATGTGGGCGTAGCGGGTAGCGCGACCTGGTTCGTGATCAATGGCGCAGGCCGCGTTGTAGACCAGGGAGCGTGATTGATCGATTTCAACCATGCCATCGACCAGCGGATGCTTCACGGCCTGAAAGAATCCAATCTCGCGATCAAACTGCTTGCGGGTGCGCGCGTACTCGGCAGTGGTCTGCAACTCCCACTCTCCAGCGCCCACCATATCTGCGGCCACCATCGTCCAGATGGCCGGCATGGCCTGACCCAACGCACTCACCGCGTCGCTGGACACTTCTGTGGCCTCGGCGCCGTCGAACACCACCCGTGCCTGATCGCGGGTCAGATCAACAATAGCGTCTGCAGCTACGTTAACACCGCTGGCATCACGGGCCAGCCAGTACAAACCCAGGCCGTTACCATTATCCGCCTTCACCAGCAGGTAATCAGCTTTCTGCGCGTCCTGAACAAAACCGGCGCTGCCGGTGAGCTTGCCGTCTGCAAATTGCACGTCGCAGTCGGCTTCCTCCCAGCTACCTGCTGTGTTGGTAATTGCCAGGGTGGCAGAGGCGCCGCCAACGATCGCTTCGAGCGAAGCGTTGGCGGCAACGCTGCCACAGGCGGCGAGTAAATACGTGGCATTGACCGTGGGCAGCAACGGCGAGGGAAATGCCGCGCGCCCGGCCTCTTCACACAGCGCTGCGACTGCAACGGCATTCATACCCAGACCACCTGCACTCTCTGGTACCGCCAGCATAGTCCAGCCCAGCTCCACCATTTGCTGCCAGAGTTCCGGCTGCCATTTCGCATCGCGACTGCGATGGGGATCTGATTCGTCCGCGACCAGCTTGTGCAGCGCATCGGTGGGCAGGTTATCGGCCAAGAATTTCCGAGCCGCGTCTCGCAGCATCGCCTCTTCTTCACCGAAGCCAAAATCCTGTGGTTGACTCATGCGTTCGCGCTCCTACTTAGATTTCGGCAAGCCGAGCACGCGCTCGCCCAGAATATTGCGCTGTACTTCGCTGGTACCCGCTGCGATGGTAAAACCAAAGGAGTTCATATAAGCCAGCGGCCAGCGTGCATTAGCGGGAGCATTGTCGTCATCGATATACAGCGAGGCAGCAGGGCCTTCGATATCAGTGGCCAGCTGCGCCATGTCCTGCATGATCTCGCTTTGGCGCAGCTTGTGCTGCAGCGGAATTCGCATGGGGTCATCGGTGAGTGCCTGTACCCGGGTGCGGCGGCGGCACTGCCGGAAGCCTTCCTCACGAATCACCTCTCGCATAATGCGATCGCGGATCACAGGGTCTTCGGCGGCAGATGCGCCGTTACGCCGGCTGGATCGCGCCAGCTCCACCAGGCTCATCGCGCCAAACACGGTTTCTTCTTCACCTTCGCGCTGTTGCACGCGACCGCCCGCTTGCGGCGTCACCAGCTGGCCTGCGCCGCGCTCGTGCGCCAGGGTAGTCATAGCCACCTGCCAACCCTTGCCTACCGCATCCAGACGATAACTGTCATCGACCTCGAGGTTGTCAAAGATCACCTCATTGAACCCCGTTTCTCCGGTCATCTTGATCAGTGGCCGCACAGTAACGCCTTTGCCCAGTGCCGACCGGATCGGCACCACGAAATAGGAGAGGCCCTCGTACTTATGGGACTTGTCGGTGCGCAGCAGTATGATCATCCACTCGGCGAAGTGAGCCAGCGACGTCCATACCTTATGACCGTTGATGATCCATTTGTCGCCCTTCTGCTCCGCGAAGGTCTGTACGCTGGCGAGGTCAGAGCCGGAGCCCGGTTCACTGAACCCCTGACACCAGATTTCCTCACCCGAGAAGAGCTTGGGCAGTAGTGCGGCCTTTTTATCTTCCTGGGCGTGATAGAACACGGTGGGAGCGGCCATACCGAGGCCGATGACGTTAGGGAAGAACGGTGTTTTGGCGCCCTGCATTTCAGCATTAGCAATTCGCTGACAATCATTGCGTCCGCCGCCTCCTACCTCAACTGGATAGTCGCAGCCAACCAGACCAGCGTCATAGGCTTTGCGCTGCCAGTCCTGCAGGTAGTGCAACTGATCCTCAGTCATAATCTCGAGAGGTGATAGCGGCAAACGCACCGACGTCTCCGGCGGCGCATTCTCGGCCAGCCAGTCTCGGCAGTACTCTCGGAATTCCGCCTGTTCAGGCGTGTCTTTGCGCTCGTTTTCCGACATCTGTTTGCTCCTCGGTGGCTCGTGTCTCACGTCGCGAGCGCAAGATAATAGTGCGCTCGATACCGTGGGGCAAACGCCCGTTCAGGCTCAGTTCATTTCAGAGCGCGCGTGTGCTGCTGCCAGATGTAATTGCAGGTCCAGGGTGGCCGCACCCTCGCCCAGGACAAATTCCGTCTCAAGGCGCTCATCCTCCAGCGCGATCAGCACACAGCCAAAGCCGGTCTCTACGGCCATGCGCAGACGGTGCAGACTGGGCTGTGATAACGGCAGCTGGCTGTTACAGCTCCAGTCCTCCGCAAAGTCCTGAGCGATTGACCAGTAACCGGCCATTCGAACTGCCTTCAAAGGCGCCATAGTCTGCATGGCGTGCAGCAATTCGAGACCACCTGGAAAGTCTTTGACAATAGCGTGAACGTTGACCAGCAGCGCTAAAAAGTCCTCTCGTCCTGGGCCACAAGGGTTACCCTGCAGATGCACGCTTCGCCAGCTTTCGCAGCTGGCGTTAAGTGCAGACAACAGACGCGAGCACAGCGCATTCAGCACTGCGTATTTGTTGGGGAAGTAGCGATAGAGAGCAGGCACGGTAACACCCGCGCGCTCCGCAATGTTGTTAGTAGAGATCTTCTCCAGACCCACCTCGCACAGTAGCTCACTGGCCGCGCTGAGAATGGCTTCATACGTGCGTATTGCTCGCTGTTGCTTGGGCCGGTTCTTTTCAACCAACTCGACGCTTACGTTGCTCATAGCGGTGCTTTGCATAGTCGCCCCCTGAATTTCGGTTCAGTTTAGCGACCGCCCTGCGCCTTTGGCGTGAATAGGTTCACACTTTGCAGGGACTTGCAGCTACCATCCGGGAACTCGCTCACAAAAAAGACAAAAACCATGCGACTAATCACTAGCATCACTCGCACTGGCTTCAGCGCTACGCTGCTGTATCTGTTCTCGGCAGTGCTCACGGCATTACTTACAACAGGGCTCTCTGCACAGGCATTTGAGCGCACGGAGAAACGGGAACCCTGCGCGCACAATGACCCCAGTCGTATGCCGCTATTTGGCGACCTGCACGTGCATACCAGCTACTCTTTTGACTCCTGGATCTCCAGCCAGCGCAACGACCCCTGGGCCGCCTATCGCTATGCCAAAGGCGAGGCGATTTATCTGTCAGACCCGGACGGCGAACAATCCGTCACCGCTCAGTTGCGCCGGCCGCTGGACTTTACCGGCGTTACTGACCATGCAGAATTCCTGGGACCTATCAACCTCTGCACTCGCAACCGCGACAAGCTGACCTACTGGTATCCCTACTGCATGCTGACCCGCTCTGATACTTTTATGCTGCAGTTTCTGGCGCTGAACTACTGGCAAAAAGTGGGCGTAACCGGTGGCACGCCAGGCGCATCGCGTGACCAATCCTTCATCTGCACCATGGGTGACTGTGACGCGGCCCATAAGGAGAGCTGGCAGCTAATCCAGCAAGCGGCAGAAGAGCACTACGATCGCTCCAGTGAGTGCAGCTTCACCACCTTTGTCGGTTACGAGTACACCGATGCACCCAACTACAACAAC
>JBCDKJ010000110.1:0-6196 GCA_038746745.1 Pseudomonadota bacterium | reverse complement strand
GTTGTTAATGTCGATCTCCAACAAAAAGGGCGTCTTGGTGCTGACCACCGGCAACAAAAGCGAAATGGCCGTGGGTTATTCGACGCTTTATGGCGATATGGCCGGCGGGTTCGATGTGCTGAAAGACGTGCCCAAAACGCTAGTGTACGCCCTGGCTCGCTACCGTAATACGCTCTCAGCCGTGATTCCGGAGCGGGTGATAACGCGGCCTCCGTCGGCAGAGCTGCGCCCCGACCAAACGGATCAGGATAGTCTGCCCGACTACGATGTTCTGGATCAGATACTGGAGCTATACATCGAGCATGATGCGAGTGCCGATGACATTGTCGCTCAGGGATTGGCTGAGGCAGACGTACAGAGAGTGTTGCGAATGGTGGATTTGAACGAGTACAAGCGCCGCCAGGCGCCTATCGGCGTTAGGATTACTCGCCGAGGCTTTGGTCGCGACCGGCGTTATCCCATCACTTCAGCTTGGAAGATCGGTAACTAAGCTGTCACCTGATGACAGTCTTCTGCTAAAGTGAGCCGTCATCGGGGCGATTATCAAATTCTGGCGGGCGTGGCTGGTCGAACAGCCCGAAGGTCGCCTGATTTATCCACGAGCGTTCAATGCCATCGGCGCTATAGCTGCTGATAAAGTTACCGTTCTTGTCCAGAGATGGGTGGTCGGGGTAATTGAGCACCAGCACATCCAGCGAGTCCTGTGCCAGTTCGTTCAGCCCCAATAGCAGGTAGCCCTGAACCATGACGGCCAGCCCGTCAGCGACTGCTGGCGTCGTCGGAAAATTTTCGACCACGTAGCTGCCGCGGTTGACGGCAGCAATGTAGGCACCCCGCCGAAAATAATAGTTAGCAATGTTGATTTCCGACCGCGCCATGAGATTGCGAAGATGTACCATGCGTGCTCTGGCATCAGGGGCATAGGGACTGTCGGGAAAGCGCGCCAGTAGCTGGGCAAACTCGGCAAAGGCCTCCTGGGCATAACCGGTGTCTCGCCGGGTCCCGTCTCGCGGCAGCCAGCGGTCGAAGATACCCTGCTCAGCGGTGTAGGCCGCTAGGCCTTTCATATAAAACGCGTAGTCCACATTAGGGTGCTGAGGGTGCAGGCGTAGGAATCGGTCAGCGGCCTCAATGGCCGCCTCATGTTCGTAATTGTTAAAGTGCGCATAGATAAGTTCAAGTTGAGCCTGCTCTGCATAGCGGCCGAATGGAAATCGAGATTCCAGCAGCTGCAGCGCTCTCACCGCCAGATCGTAGTTTTTGCTGCGCAACAGGCGCTGGGCTTCCTGATACAGCTCATATTCGGAAGAATTTGCACCCGGAGGTAAATCCAGCTCGTCGTTACTGGAGCAGGCTGCTACGGCCACAACAAGCGTGATAATGGCTGCAATTCGCACAGGTACGCCAATCACGCACTGCCGAGACAGGTGCAGGACAGTGTGCCAGTAAGAGCGGCAGAAAAATGGCGCGACGACGCGTGCTAACATGACAATATTTGAGGTTTTTGCAGCCGCGTATTTAAGCATAGGAGGGCAGGCTAAGCCATGCCAGAACAGGTCAGTGAAGCCGCCCAGGTCCACGCAACCCAGGCCGGTAAACGCTTTGACCAGGTAGCGGCCGAACTGTTCCCGGATTACTCGCGAGCGCGCCTGCAGTCATGGATTCGCAGCGGTGAGCTCAGGCTCAACGGTCGTCAGCACCGTCCCCGGGATCGAGTAGAACCCGGGGCCGAAATCACGCTCAATGCCACTCTGGAAGAAGTCGTCAGCTGGTCACCAGAGCCTATGGCACTGGATGTGGTGCATGAAGACGCGGATGTCATTGTGATCAACAAGCCCGTCGGTCTGGTCGTGCACCCCGCAGCGGGGAACCGCGACGGTACACTGGTAAATGCGCTGTTACACCATTATCCGGATCTGGCGGAGTTACCGCGAGCCGGCATCGTGCATCGCCTCGACAAGGACACATCTGGCCTGATCATGGTGGCGCGCTCGTTACGGGCACACACCCGTCTTGTCGATCAATTGCAGGCCCGCACCGTTGAGCGCGAGTACCTCGCGATTTGTTTTGGCGCTATGACGGGCGGCGGCACAGTCGACGCCCCCATTGGACGTCACCCAACTACCCGAACGCGTATGGCGGTAGTGAGCAATGGCGGTAAGCCCGCGGTGACCCATTTTCGAATCGAAGAGCGCTTTGCGCATCACACCCTGCTCGCCATTCGACTGGAGACAGGGCGCACTCACCAGATACGTGTGCACATGGCGCACCGACGCCATGCCCTGGTAGGCGATGCCGTTTACGCAGGACGCCTGCGCTTGCCGCCAAACCCTGCGCCGGAGCTTAAGGATGTTCTGCGGAGGTTTCGACGCCAGGCTCTGCATGCACGCAAACTCGGCTTTGATCATCCCGGCACAGGAAAACAGATGACCTGGGAGGCAGCGCTGCCGGAGGATATGCAGCGCTTGCGGGACTGCCTGCAGCGCTACGATGCGCCGGCATGACGCTGATACGTCCCCAGTGGCCGGCGCCAGCCAACGTCTACGCGTTTAGCACTACCCGCGAGACAGCCACCGAGCAGCTGCCGGAGGCAAGCCTTGGACTGCCAGCACCGTGCCCGCGGCAGGTGCATGGCGCCGACGTTTTAAGGGCTGAATCTGTGCAGCCGGGATCGGAGGCGGATGCGCTCTACACCGCACAGCCGGGCATACTCTGTCAGGTGGTTACGGCAGATTGTCTGCCGGTGCTTTTCACCCATCGTTCAGGGGATGAAGTGGCCGCAGCGCATGCTGGTTGGCGCGGTCTCGTAGCGGGTGTGTTGGAGGCAACGGTAGCAGCGATGCAGAGTGCGCCCGACGATCTATTGACCTGGATTGGTCCTGCAATCAGTGCTGCGCATTACCAGGTTGGCGCGGAATTACTCGATGCCTTCCTCGACCAATCGCCGGCAGCGCTGCACCAGGGTATTCAAGCGGCTTTCAGTCCTGACGGTGACCGCTATCGCGCCGACCTGACGGCGATCGCATATCTGCGCCTGCGCGCCATGGGAATAACGTCGATCACCGCAGCTGGCAGTTGTACCTATGCGGATGCGGCGCGTTTTTTCTCTTACCGTCGCGACGGCAAACAGTCTGGTCGCATCATTACTGGCATCTGTCGTCTCCCCACCGACACCGATACACCTGCTTGAATTACGGTCTTTTGTCCCCATATCACCAGCATCATTAGCAACGCTGCGCGTGCGGCGAGAGGTAGCTAGTAATGAGAATGGACAAGCTGACAAACCCCTTACAGGCGGCGCTAGCAGATGCTCAGTCACTGGCCGTTGGACGCGACCACAACTTTATTGAACCACTGCATCTGCTGGCCGCTTTGCTACAGCAGCGCGGCGGCATGACGCGTCCGCTGCTGGAAGGCGCGGGTGTTGATGTCATGGCCCTGAGCACTGAACTGGAGCAGAAACTCCATGCGCTGCCACAGGTGTCAGGTACCGCCGGTGATGTGCATTTGAGCAGCGACGCCGGTCGAGTACTGAACCAGGCAGACAAGCTGTCACAGCAGCGCGGCGATGCCTACATAAGCAGCGAGATGGTGCTACTGGCCCTGTTAGAGACTGGCGGTGCCGCTGCTGAATTGCTGAATAGCGGCGGCGCTGATCTAGCGCGACTGAATCAGGCCATCGACGGTCTTCGCGGTGGAGATGCTGTCAACGACCCTGGGGCAGAGGAGTCACGTCAGGCGCTGGAGAAGTACACAGTTGACCTCACGGCGCGAGCAGAGGCGGGCAAGCTGGATCCGGTGATCGGTCGTGACGACGAAATTCGTCGCTGTATACAGGTCTTGCAGCGGCGCACTAAGAATAATCCGGTTCTTATCGGTGAGCCAGGCGTGGGTAAAACGGCGATTATTGAGGGTCTGGCACAGCGCGTGGTTAACGGCGAGGTGCCAGACAGCCTGCGCGACAAGCGTATTCTCTCACTGGACCTGGGATCCCTGCTGGCGGGCGCAAAGTTCCGCGGTGACTTTGAGGAGCGTCTCAAGGCGGTGCTGAATGAGCTTTCCAAGCAGGAAGGCCGCGTCATTTTGTTTATCGACGAGCTACACACCATGGTGGGCGCCGGCAAGGCAGAGGGCTCTATGGATGCGGGCAATATGTTGAAGCCCGCACTGGCTCGTGGCGAGTTGCACTGCGTGGGAGCTACCACGCTGGACGAGTATCGGCAGTATGTGGAAAAAGATGCCGCGCTGGAGCGCCGATTCCAGAAAGTGCTGGTGGACGAACCCAATGAAGAGGACACCATTGCGATTCTGCGTGGCCTTAAGGAGCGCTATGAAGTGCACCACGGCGTTGAGATTACTGATGCTGCCATCATCGCCGCAGCACGGCTGTCACATCGTTACATCACTGACCGACAGTTGCCCGACAAGGCGATCGATCTGGTGGATGAGGCGGCCAGCCGAATCCGCATGGAGATCGATTCGAAACCGGAGTCTATGGATAAGCTTGAGCGGCGCCTGATTCAGCTGAAAATCGAACGAGAAGCGGTCAAGAAAGACTCCAGCGACGGCGCCAAAAAGCAGTTGGAGAAGCTTGAGACGGATATTTCCCGGGTGGAAAGAGAGTACGCTGACCTGGAGGAAATCTGGAAAGCAGAAAAGGCTGCGGTGCAGGGCGAGGCTCAAATCAAAAGTGAATTGGAGCAGGCGAGGCTGGAACTTGAGGCGGCGCGTCGGGCCAGCGATCTGACCCGTATGTCTGAGCTGCAGTACGGCACTATCCCTTCACTAGAGGAACAGCTTGCACGCGCTGGTGAACACCAGACACAGGACAGCACGCTGCTGCGCAACCGTGTCAGTGACGAAGAGGTGGCTGAAGTGGTCTCGCGCTGGACCGGTATTCCTATCTCGAAAATGCTGGAAGGCGATCGCGAGAAGCTACTGCGCATGGAGGCTTCTCTGCATCGGCGTGTCGTAGGTCAGCAAGAGGCGGTGCAGGCTGTCTCCAACGCGGTGCGTCGCTCACGTGCAGGCCTGTCCGATCCTAATAGACCCAACGGCTCGTTTCTGTTTCTCGGGCCAACCGGCGTTGGCAAGACCGAGCTGTGTAAAGCACTGGCGGAGTTCCTGTTCGACTCCGAACAGGCCATGGTCCGTGTCGACATGTCAGAATTTATGGAGAAGCACGCGGTGGCTCGACTGATCGGCGCTCCGCCTGGCTATGTAGGCTATGAGGAGGGCGGCTATCTGACCGAGGCCGTGCGACGCCGTCCCTACTCTTTACTGTTACTGGACGAGGTGGAAAAGGCGCACCCGGATGTGTTCAACATTCTCCTGCAGGTGCTCGAGGATGGACGCCTCACCGACGGTCAGGGCCGCACCGTTGATTTCCGAAACACCGTTGTCGTCATGACCTCGAACCTCGGGTCGGACATCATCCAGGAAATGGCCGGTGATGAGAACTACGACGCTATGAAGGCGGCCGTCATGTCAGTGGTGGGGAATCACTTCCGTCCTGAGTTCATCAACCGCGTGGATGAGACCGTAGTGTTTCACCCGCTGGGACAGGCACAGATCCGCGATATCGCCGAAATACAGTTGGCGAGCTTACGCACACGTCTTAAGGAACGTGAACTCACTCTGGTCGTCGATGATGCCTTGCTCACCAACCTGGCTGAGGTTGGATTTGACCCTGTATATGGCGCGCGACCTTTGAGGCGTGCGATTCAGCAAGAGTTGGAAAATCCGCTGGCGCAGGATTTACTGGCGGGGAAATTTCCACCAGGCTCGACCATCTATGCGAGCCTGTCGGGGAACAGTGCGGCATTCTCAATCGATGCCGCTGCCTGACGCGATCCGGGAACAGGCGCAGCTGACTGGGAGCACGCACAGCTGATAGTAGGTACAGCTGACAGTAGGCACAGCTGACTTAGTTGCAGTGGATCGCTATGAGATCGTTGGCGCGCTGGCGTTGGAAGTCCTTTTCTTCTTCGCTCAGATAGCGAATACCATTGTCGTCGCGGATGCGCACTCTTGCCATTGAGTTGAGCGTATCGAGATTGGCCCGGGCCTGATCACACAGAGCCGGGTCTTTTTCTACAGCAGCCTGTTGCTCGGCGGCATTAGGTGTTTCCTGGCTAGACACCGGCATCGCGGGTGCCGCTGAGCCGTATTCGCGACCATCCGACTCACTCGCGGT
>JBCDKJ010000109.1:0-6313 GCA_038746745.1 Pseudomonadota bacterium | reverse complement strand
GGCCCGTATCTCCTTAAACCAGCTTAGTTCGCATCCTGTAGATGAGAGTGCTAACAGAGTCTGGCAGCTGGAGCTTCCGGTGCTGCATAACGGCGCTGTTCATACGCTCAAACTGCGGATTGAGGAAGACCACGCTCATCGCAAAGATGATCCGGCCGAGGCGGAAAAGTCATGGCGCGTCAGCCTGTCCATGCAGCTCCCATCACTTGGGAAGGTGCAGGTGAGCCTGTTACTGCAGGGCAAAACTATGGAGATTGGACTCTCTGCAGAGCGTAAAGAGGTGCGGGCGCTGCTCGACATGAATCACGCGTCCATCCAGGCGGCCGTGGCTGCGGAGGGAATAGATGTGAAGATGCTCTCTACAGCGCCGCTCCCGTCACAACCAGATGCACAGCCAGGGGATACCGCGTCTGCTGGTTTATCCCTCAAAGCATGAGTGTTCACCGATATGACAGACAGTAATGACACGTCAGGAGCTCCGCCGGACAGTGACCCCATGGCCGGTGCTACTTTGGGAGACACCTCGCATTCAGCCCAGGCACGCGCCGCCGCTTTGTATTACAGCGGCCAGGGTGCACCGGTACTGCTGGCAAAGGGCGTGGGGCATAAGGCGCGTCAAATTATTGACGTCGCAACGGCGCACGGCATCCCTATCCAACAGGACGAGCAGTTGACCGGGCTGCTCTGCCAGCTACCCCTCGGTGATGAGATCCCTGCTGCGCTGTATCACGCGGTGGCTGTGGTGCTGGCGCACGTCTATATGCTGGAGGATCGCTTTGAGCAAAGCGTGTAGTACGCCTTTGCTACAAATTATCGATGCAGCAATGCGATGTGCGGGATGTATCCGCCCCGCGAAATTTCGCTAAGGACAATCGAGAATCAGTCGCTAACCGGAGATACGGGGGAATCTGGCTGTGTTGACCTGCTTTGCAGTAACAAGGTCAGCCCGGCGCTTGTGCGCACATCATAGAGGGCCCGGCGAATGGAACCCAAAAACCAGACAGCACCGTATCGGAAGCGTCACAGGCGGTTGCTACGCTATGGCGCTCGTGCACTACTTGCGCCGGCAATACTGTGCCTCGCGCCTGCCGTCATACCCGTCGCTGAGGCAAGCGACGATTTTCTCTCGATTTCATTCAGCGAAAAAAAACAGGTGCGGTCCAGCATGCGTTGGATGCATGGTCTCCCCAAGCTGATGATGGTGGGCCAGGAGAGCGATACGCCAGTCAGTACCGCAACGCTCGCTTCAGGCGTGTCACCGGTTACGAAGGAGGCGTACTACAGTGACCACACCGGTGATAAACACATGCCCTATGCAGTGATTGGCAAGCTGTTTTACGTAAAACCCGATAACACAGTGGCTACCTGCAACGGCGCACTCACCGGATCCAGTGACGTTATCCTGACTGCCGCGCACTGCGTGCTGGACGTGGGTGGAGAGTGGCACCGGTACTTTCTGTTTATACAGGGCTATGCAACCACGCAACCTAGAGTCTATGCGATTTCCTGCGCTGCAGTGCCCGGTGCCTGGGGATCACTCGCCGGCTGGGAATCCTACCCCTACGACTATGCCTTTATGAAGCTGCGCCGACCAAGTTCTGACGGATCGCTAGGCATGAGCAGCGGCATCCCACCGCGCCACCTGCAGCTCATAGGCTACGCGGATAACCTTGCCGAAGGCCAACTCCTGGTAGAGGTAGAGGCTACATTGGATAAATTTGACGGCAACCTCATACGGGCGTCGAACAATCCTTTGAAATCTGGCAGCAGCGGGATGCCCTGGATCGCTGCGTCTATCGTCCACAGCGTGAGCTCATTCTGGCTGCCGGGCGAGGAGCGTTCCATGTGGGGACCGCGCTTTACCCAAAGCACCTTCAGCTTGCTAAGGCATGTCCAGAACGGTTGCAGCTCGTGACGGCGATGTACTAACCCAATGCTTATCCGCTAAGGAGTATGTGATGGAAGACCACAAGCGCAAACACTGGCTAATTAACCCCGCCTTTCAGCTCCGCTTCATGGCCTATATGTCGCTGGCGTCGCTCATCAGCATCAGCGTTTTCTATTTTGCCAACACCATCTATTTCGACGCCGTCTACGCGATGGGCCATGAACTGGGCTTAGATCCCGATCACCCCTATTTTTCATTTATCGAAGATCAGCAAACCCTGTTGCTGCGGATATTCGTTCTTCTTTCACTGGTCGCCTTTACCCTTTTGATGGGCTTCAGTCTTTTGCTCTCCCACAGAATTGCTGGTCCGATTTATAGAATAGAGCGCTATATGGAAGCGGTTGCCCAAGGCAGCACGAATATTCAGCCTGTGCACTTACGGCAGGGGGACTTTTTCCCCGAAATCGCCTCTATCGTTAATGCGACCATCAAAGAGCTCAGGCACCGCGAAGAGTTTGAAGGCGTCGACGAGGACGGCAAGCGCCCTGCCTATGGACTGAACACGCTATGAAAGAGCGAAGCGGCAAGCCATGATCTTTAAACCCAGGCTGTATCGTTACATCCGCAACGGACGTCGGATTTTATGGCGCCGAGACGCTGCTACACCGGAAGCCAAGGTGCAGAGATTTTTCAAACATGTCGTCGATAACTGGCCTCTCGGGGGTTCTATCGAGTTAGCAGATGTTGGAGATCATGAACCCGGTAACGATAGCGCTGGTGAAAGCGCCTGCTCTTGTATCGTCCCAGCGCTTCCAGAGCCCTACTTTTCCGCACTACCCGTAAATTCCATACAGTTCAGGAAGCAGGATGATCCGGCCTGCCATTTCAGCAATCCCGAAGGACGGCTGGAGGAAGTGGTGCTTTTGCATTTCTTAGCCATGGAACTGCGCGCTTTCAGCCGCTACTGGCGCTTACGGACATATCATGACTCTGCGTGGGTTGGAAAGGCGCCTGCGCCCATCGCGGAGGGTGACGCATACTTCGAGATGGACGACCGCTTTCGCGTTTTCGCTGCAAATGAACGCTTTACCCAGCTCTTACACCTTGCCCCCTTGGGTGCGAGCCCCCTCGACTTCAATAGCTTCCTGTCACTGTCCGATCGCTCCGAACTGCAGCAGCGTTGCAAACAGGAGCATCGTCGACGCGATATGTGGTTTGGAGAGCCTGTTTCTCTGCAGTTGATTGACGCCCCCTCTCGCCTCGCCATGTTGACCGTCTACCATCTACCCGTTAACAACCGCGATAAGGCGCAACTCTGCGGCTTTTTGGATCCTATCAGCAGCGATAGCCCAATGTTTATCGGCAAGTCTTTCCGGCTAGTGCCCCAGGGTAAAGCCTGGCTACGGAGTGCAGACACTCTGGCTGAGGCGATGGAGGTCATGGACCTGAACCTATCTACACATCAAAGGCATGTCGCGCATCTTGCCTGTGCCATTGCAAAACGAATGAAGGCACCCGATGTCGATATACAGACACTGCGCACCGCGGCGATGCTGCACGATATTGGTCGGCTGGCGACGCCGTCTGAGCTGTGGTCTCGAAGTCGTAGTCTGACAGCCCAGGAACGGGCACTGGCAGAGCGCCACACGGTGCTGGGTGCAGAGATCGCCAATACCATTGGTACCCGGCGCCCGGTAGCCCGGGTGATTCTGGAGCACCATGAGCGGGATGACGGCAGCGGCTACCCGGGCGGCAAAATGGCTGCCGATATCCTGCCAGAATCCAGAATTCTGGCGGTCGCAGACGTCACGGTTGCACTGCTGTCACACCGGCCCCATCGGAAGGCATGGCAAGTCAATTCCGTGCTCTCACATCTGCAACAGGAGCGCGGCGCTGCTTTATGGGAAGATGCGGTCGATGCCTGTTGCGCCGTGCTGATAGCGGGCCAGTTGCCCTGGTTGCCTCTGCCAATCGATGATGGGCTGTCCATGGCTATTGCCACACCTGGCACACTTGCCACACCTGCAGATGATCATGCAGTGCCCAGGGACCACAGCGTTGTACTGTAGGCGCTAGCTGCGCTGTTCAGTCCAGCAAGCCGTCGTCCTCAAGCACGCTGAACAAGGCGCATACAACATTTCTGTCGTAGTGAATGTCCACACCCTTTATCAAGGTTTGCAAGCAGTGCAGTATCGGCAAAGCAGGACGGTAGGGTCTGTCGTTCGCCATCGCATCAAAAGTATCAGCTACCGCAATGATTCTGGCTTCAATACAGATTTCGTCGCCGATGAGTCCATCCGGATAGCCCGTGCCATCTAAGCGCTCGTGATGCTGACGGATGATGGTCGATATGGGCCATGGCAAATCAACCCCGGAAAAAACCGCTTCACCCGCTTCGGAATGCGTTTTCACGAGATCGAACTCAAACTTATCAAGCGACCCGCTTTTAGTCAGTATGCTGGGGGGTATCGATATTTTGCCAATATCGTGTACTTGTGCTGCCAGTTTAAGCCCCACCACGCGCTCCGGTCTCAAGCCAAGCCGTACGCCGATTTTCTCTGCCATATCCGCTACGCTACTCTGGTGGAGAGACACGTAGCTATCCTGCATTTCCATAGCGTCGGTAATTGAACCCACCAGATCAAACAGGATATCCATTGAGTCTTTTGAGCGGAAATCGTCGGACTGCCGATCTTGAGCAACGATGATGTCCAGCAATACTTCTCTGAGGTCGAACCAGTCTGACTGCATCGTCTGAGACCAGCTAACCTTGGTCGATTTCATGAAGGGCTTGCGCTCCCGCAGAAGCAGGACGCTGGCGACCGGGCCTTCCTCACTGGTCTCAAGATCAATGTACAGCTCGTGCTGCATTGCTTTTTCCAGATGACCTGGCAGCGGTCTCGGTGTCGTGCGGTCGCGAAAGGCAGGCTCTGAAGGCAGTGTCTTGAGCGTTGGATTCAAGTGCGCACTGGATACGCTGTGCCAGTGCCGGTGGTCCAGTGTCACATCGCACCCACGTCCGTCGACCCCATCAGCGAGATCAGCAGCCGCCTTACTGAGACGCACATCAAGGATGGCCAGATCGCTCTCCGTCAGCGCCAGCCAGGAACGCAGTAGGTCGTCGTAGGCGTCGAGTTTGTAGGAGTACTGCATGGCCAGGCAGCCTCTGCTCATCGGTAAGGGTTCAACCATAATCCTTATCCAGACTTACCGTGTGCACCTGTTGAAGGTCACAAGGCAAGCAGACTTGAAGCGGATTCCGGCGTTCTATTCGACATCGCCCTGGGAGTGCTAGCGGCACTTCCCGGCCAAACTTTAAAGGAGCGTTTTTGTAATCAAGCGATGTCAGCGATCGTGTTACCCAGGCCCTGTCGCTATCCAAGCAGCAACAGGGTTTATGCTGGCGCTATGGGTTCATATGACCAGAGGTTTACCAGCCAGTGATCGCAGCCAGTGCTGAGCCAATATCGGCGAGGGAGCGCACCGTTTTGACACCGGCATCTTCTAGCGCGGCGAATTTCTCGTCTGCCGTACCCTTGCCGCCGGAGATAATGGCCCCGGCATGGCCCATGCGCTTGCCTTTCGGGGCGGTCACGCCGGCGATGTAGGACACCACCGGCTTGGATACGTTGGCCTTGATGTAGGCCGCTGCCTCCTCTTCCGCAGTGCCACCGATTTCACCAATCATCACGATCGCTTCGGTCGCTGCGTCTTTCTCAAATAGCTCAAGAATGTCGATAAAGTTAGAGCCTGGAATAGGGTCTCCGCCGATGCCCACGCAGGTGGACTGACCGTAGCCTGCATCAGTGGTTTGCTTAACGGCCTCATAGGTCAGCGTTCCAGAGCGGGACACGATACCCACCTTGCCAGGAAGATGGATGCTGCCTGGCATGATGCCGATTTTGCACTCCCCCGGCGTTATAACGCCCGGACAGTTGGGCCCAACCAGACGCACGCCTAATTCATCGCAGCGTACCTTGGCATCGAGCATGTCCAGCGTAGGAATGCCCTCGGTTATGCAGACGATCAGCTTCACGCCGCCGTTTGCGGCTTCGAGAATGGAGTCTTTGCAGAAAGGCGCTGGCACGTAGATGACAGATGCGTCCGCTCCGGTCGTTCCGACTGCCTCTGAGACTGTATTAAACACAGGCAATCCCAGGTGTTCCTGTCCACCTTTCCCAGGCGTCACACCACCGACCATCTGGGTGCCGTATTCAATGGCCTGCTCCGAGTGGAAGCTACCCTGAGAGCCGGTGAAGCCCTGACAAATGACCTTGGTATTCCTATCGATAAGGATACTCATGCGGCACCTCCTGCAGCCTCGACCGCCTTCTGCGCGGCGTCAGTCAGCCCCTCGGCAGCAATAATATTGAAATCGCTCTCTGCAAGGAGCTTGCGGCCCAGTTCCGCGTTATTGCCTTCCAG
>JBCDKJ010000108.1:0-6467 GCA_038746745.1 Pseudomonadota bacterium | reverse complement strand
CTGGCGGATTGCAATAGAAAAACCCGCACCGGACACAGCGCTTGATGTAGGGCGCTCCGTGCAGGAGACCATCCTCCTGTCAGACGCTGCGCTGGCGACTTCGGGTGATTACCGAAACTTTTTTGAAGTGGACGGTGTTCGCTACTCGCACACCATTGACCCGCGCACGGGATCACCGGTTCGACATGAACTGGTATCCGTGACGGTGATCCACTCCAGTGCGACCATGGCAGATGCCTGGGCAACCGCACTTACCGTGCTGGGTGCAGATGCCGCGATGGCACTGGCTGAAAAAGAGCAGTTGGCGGTATATCTGGTCGTGCGTGAAGATGATCGCTTTCGCGCCTTGGTCTCCCCGGCGATGGCGCCACTACTGGGCGTCTGAGCCTCTGCGGCAAGCACATGTTGATCAATCATCATCGTAAGCACGTCTAATATTCGATAGACTCTCGTTATGGCGACTTTCCTCCTTGCTGCTCTGGTCTTCTGCGTCGTTGTCGCCGGAATGGCCGTGGGCGTTATATTCAGCAATAAGCCGATCAAAGGCTCCTGCGGAGGCATTGGTGCACTGGGCATGGATCAGGCCTGTGAGATCTGCGGCGGCAATCCCCAGATCTGTGACGAGGAAACCCGTGATCAGGCCGACACACACAGGCGGCAGAGCCTGGATGCAGACGTGAATGCAGCCCCAAATTTAGAGAACCAGGCCTTTTACGACGCAACCGATCGATAGAAAATCCCTGCTCAGTCTTCGCAGCGCTCTCAGTAACAGGATTTTTTTAACCGCACTTTCTTTAACAGCGCATCCTTTCATAGCGTTTTCTATCGCGCCGTCTTCCAAAGCACTGTCCTTCGCACTGTGGCCAAAGCGTGCATCAGGCAAACTTTCCGGCACGCCCTGCAGGCGGCGTGTTTGTTATGATGCGAACGGATAATTGTCGGATTGCCCGTGCCACGTTCTCTTCGCGATAGACTGCCGTTCTATATCGGCCTGCGCTACAGCTTCAGTCGCCAGGACAACCGTTTCATCGGCATTGTCAGCATGGTTTCACTGATTGGTATGGCCCTGGGTGTCGCGACACTGATCACCGTGCTTAGCGTGATGAATGGCTTTGCCGGTGAGCTACGTGGACGCATCCTTTCGTTGGTGCCACACCTTCAGCTCGAATCGGATTCCGCCATCGCCGACTGGGCAGTGCTGCGAAACAGGGTGCTGTCACAGCCGGGGGTGGTGGGCGCAGCGCCCTATATTCACAGCAAAGCGTTATTGGCTGCCAACGGCGAAATACGCGGCACTAGCCTGGCTGCCATCGATCCGGACGCAGAGGCCTCCGTCTCCAATCTGGAGGGCTTTATGCGCTCGGGAAGCTTTCAGCGCCTGACGGAGGTTCGTTTTGGAATCGTGCTGGGCAGCCTGCAGGCGCGGGCCCTGGGCTTGAGCACCGGCGATAGCGTTGAAATCACTATTCCAAAACTTACGGTAACACCGTTGGGTAGTTTTCCCCGCAGCAAGCGCTTCACCGTAGTGGGGGTCTTTGAGGTCGGCGCGCAGATCGATGGTCAGCAGGCCTATATCAGCCTAAATGCAGGCCAGCGCCTGTTCGGGTTCAAAGACAGCGTGTCTGGCCTGCGGGTAAAGCTTGACGATCTATACGCCGCGCCTTCTCGTGCCGCGTCGTTGCAGGCAGACCTGGGGCGCGAGTACCGCGTGCGCGACTGGGGCCGCTCCCAGGGCAACCTGTTTGCCGCCATTCGCATGGAAAAAACCATGATGACCGTACTGCTGATGAGCGTGGTGGCGGTCGCTGCGTTTAACGTCGTATCCACGCTCACGATGGCAGTCACGGAGAAGCGCTCTGACATTGCCGTGCTGCGCACGCTGGGGACCAGGGCCAGCACCATCATGGGAATTTTCATGTCTCAGGGGCTGTTTCTGGCGGGCCTAGGTATTACGGCTGGTACTGTGGTCGGGGTTTTGCTGTCTCTCAATATCAGTGCCGTCACGGCGGGGCTGGAGCAGTTGACCGGCAGTAAGCTGTTCAGCCCGGATGTGTACTTCATTTCGGATCTACCCTCGATATTGCTGTGGAGCGATGTGCTGAGAGTGGCGACCCTGGCGCTCCTGCTGAGTCTGCTCGCGACCCTGGTGCCCGCCTACAGGGCCAGTCGCATCGCCCCTGCGGAAGTTCTGCGCTATGAGTAGTGAGCCGGTGCTGGCCTGTCGCGATCTCTGTCGCCGCTATGACGACGGTGAGCTGGCGGTCGACGTGCTTACCGATGTCAACTTTCACCTGGACGCCGGTGAGAAAGTGGCCATTGTGGGCGCTTCCGGTTCCGGCAAGTCGACCCTCCTGAACCTGCTCGGTGGCCTTGATCAACCCAGTTCAGGGCAAGTCCTGATGCTGGGACATGATCTGCTTACCCTCGATGAAGCCGCGCGCTGCGCCCTGCGCAATCGCAGCCTGGGTTTTGTTTACCAGTTTCATCATCTATTGCCTGAGTTCAGCGCGGTGGAAAACGTAGCGATGCCGCTGGTTATTGGCGGCGCCCGTCGCGGTGATGCAGAGGGTCGCGCCAGTGAGATGCTGGATGCGGTAGGACTGGCACATCGGTTACGCCATCGTCCTGGGCAACTGTCGGGCGGTGAACGGCAGCGCGTGGCGATTGCCCGAGCGCTGGTGACAGAGCCCGCCTGTGTCCTGATGGATGAGCCCACCGGTAACCTCGATCCTGCGGCCGCTGCGCAGGTATTGAGCTTGATCGACGACCTCAAGCATCGCGTGACGGCAAGCTTTGTCGTGGTTACCCATGACAAGGCTATTGCTGCCCATATGGACAGGGTGTACAGCCTGGTCGACGGTGGCCTGGTGGCAGCAGAGACCAGCGCGGGAGCGAGCCTGTCGTGAGGCAGGCAGCACTGCTCCAGATCGCCGGTCGATACAGTTTGTCCTGGCGGCGAGCCACGCTCAGCAGCTTCCTCTCACTGCTCTCGGTGCTGGGCATGGTGCTGGCGATCGGCTTATTGATTCTGGTGCTGTCGGTGATGAACGGCTTTGATCGGGAAATGCGCGAGAACATTCTTTCCCTGGTGCCCCAATTGACGCTGAATGCTTGGCAACCGCAGCAGAACTGGCAGCTGGAGTTGGAAAGCCTGCGGGCACAGCCCGGTGTTGCGGCTGTCGCGCCGTTTGTCGAACTGCAGGGCATGTTGTTACATGATCTGGCCATCGAAACGGCGCTGGTACAGGGTGTCGACCCGGAGTTGCAGCAAGCCATGTCCGGCCTGTCGAGGTTATTACCGGCCCAGACCTACCGGGCCTTTACAGACAGTCCCAATGGGGTACTGCTCGGTGAGCAGCTGGCACAGCGGCTGGGTGTTCGCGCCGGGGATCGACTGACGCTGATCGTTCCCGCCCAGGCCGGACAAGCGGCATCCCGCTTCGAAGTGTTTGAACTGGTTGGCACCTTGAACAGTGGCACCGAGCTCGATGAGAGCCTGGCCGTTGTCCAACTGTCGCGGGCGTCGACCATTATCGGTGGGGGCGTTCATGGGTTTCGCGTCAGGCTGGAGGACGTCTTTGCAGCGCCCCGTATGGGCTGGCAACTGGTGCAGGCGCTGCCGCCGGGCTTCTATGCCAGGGACTGGACACAAACCCATGGCAATCTGTACACCGCAATTCAGTTGTCTCGCGACCTGGTGATACTGCTGTTGGTCTCCATTATCGCTATCGCCGCCTTTAACGTGGTCTCATCCCTGGTGCTGGTGGTGCTGGATAAGCGCGCGGACATCGCCATTTTGCGGGCGCTGGGCGCGCGGCCCGAGCACATCAGCGCGGTGTTTCTTCGGCAGGGCCTGCTGATCGCCCTGGTGGGCACGGTGCTGGGGACGGCGCTGGGCGTTACCGCCAGCCTGGGCATCACAGATTTTGTGGCGCTACTGGAGCGCGCCCTTGGCATCCGCTTTCTCAACACGGATGTTTACCCCATCGGCTATTTGCCCTCGGACCTGCGGCCGCGGGATTTGCTCATTATCAATGGGGTGGCGGTGTTGTTGTGCTACCTGGCGGCCCTGTATCCCGCCCGTCGCGCCGCGCGATTGCCGCCTGCCGAAGCGCTACGTCACGAGTAACGCGCTCCAGCTCCAGCCGGCGCTTAAGGCGCCGTGCCTCCCAGCGCTGTACTGCGCGCCAGCGCCACAGTAGCTGCACGGAAAAAAAACCGAGGCTACCGAAGAAGAATCCCGAAATGAGACAGCCCAGCAGAAACGGCTGCCACACCGCCAGCAAGCTGGTGCTGATCCAGTCCCAGCTCAACTCAAACGCGAGCTCTTGTGTGGGGGCGCCCAGCACTGCGGTGCCTACCCGGTAGGCAAAGTAAAACAGGGGAGCGAAGGTTAACGGATTGTTCATCCAGGACAGGGCGACCGACAGCGGTAGATTGGCCCGCACCGGCACGGCAAAGATGGCAGCCAGCACCATCTGTATTGGTAAGGGGGTGAATGCCAGAAACGGACCCAGGAAGAAGGCCCGCGACGCCGAACTACGGTTGATGTGCCAGAGGTTGGGTTGGTATAGCCAGTCGCCCAGCATTCGCAGACCACGAATCTGCTTCAGCTTTGCCGGGGTAGGCATATAGCGCTTTAGGACGTTCTTTGGCATACGCGTCTGGCGTCAACTCAACTCCTGTGCTTGACTGGGTGCCAGGAAAACAGGCGGCCAATGTACATGCAATCAAGGATGATTGTAAGCGGCGCCGCAGTGCTGGCAGTGGGCTGGATGCCCGAGCTGCCACCGCTCTGGCTACTTCTTTTGGCAGCGTTGCTAAGCGCGCTGCTGGCACTGTGTTTTCGCCACATCGGCGTACTCCTGCTTTGCAGCGTTCTGGGCCTGCTATACGGCACGCTGTGGGGGCAGCAGCTACTGGATGCACGTCTTCCTGCGGCCTTGGAAGGAAGCAGGCTGCGCGCTGAACTGCAGGTGCTGGAGCCACCACAACGTCGGCTTCGCAGCCAGGGTGAACCGCTGCAGCGGTTTGCCGCGCTGGTGCGGCTGCTCGATTGCGACTCCGCCCCAGGCTGTGAACCGTCCTATCGGGTGCTATTGTCCTACTACGGTGAACTGCCGCTGCGCGCGGGCGAGCGCTGGCGTGGCGAAGTAAAACTTAAACGGCCCTATGGCTTATCCAACCCCGGTAGCTTCAACCGCGAGAGCTGGCTCGCCCAGCATGGTTTCGCCGCCACCGGGTATTTGCGGGATTCGCCGCTACAGCGTGTGTCTCAGGGGCAGGGCTCGCCATTGCAGCGCTGGCGCCAGCATCTGGCGGATCGCCTGGCGGCGAAGGTGGACCACCCCACGGTGCACGGGGTGCTGCTGGCCCTGAGCAATGGTGATCGCAGTGGCTTGAGCCAGTCCGACTGGGCCCGGTTTCAGCGCTATGGGCTCAACCACCTGCTCGTGATCTCAGGACTCCATGTGGGACTGGTCGCTGGACTGGGGTTTGTCATCGGTGGTGTGTTCGGTCGTCGCAGTGCGCATGGCGTGGCATTGCTGGCAGCAACGGTCTACGCGGGCCTAGCAGGGTTTTCGCTGCCTACCGTGCGCGCTTTGGCTATGCTCTTGAGCGTTCAGACGGTCAGCTTGCTGGCCCGCAAATCACCAGCGACGCTGGGATTGTCGCTGTCTTTACTGGTGGTGGCGCTGCTGGACCCGCTGGCGAGCCACAGTGCCGGCTTCTGGTTGTCCTTTGTCGCGGTCGCGGTGATCTTTTATCTGCGGCACATGTTCCCTGACCTCAATAATTGGCGCATGGCGGTCCTGGTGCAGTGCGTACTGGCGCCGGCAATGGGCATCCTGGCGGCCTATTGGTACGGAGGCCTGGGTTGGCTGTCTCCGCTGGTGAATCTTATGGCGGTGCCGATACTGGGTATCTGGCTGGCACCGCTGTCTCTTACCGCTGCGCTGTTGCCGCCGCTGGAGGAACTCTGCTGGTCGCTGGCGAGCCTGCCGGTGCACGGGTTTCTCTGGCTGGATAACCATATCGCTCCGTCGCTATCGCCCTGGATGCCCTACAGACCGTCCCTGCCAGCTGCAATCTCGGCCTTGCTGGGACTGTTGTGGTTTGCGAACCACAGGGCTATCGGGCATCGATTGCTGGCTGTACCGCTGTTTGCGATCGCGTTGATGCCCGCTTCGTTGCCACTGCCAGTCGGGCGCACCGAAATCACCTTGCTGGATGTGGGTCAGGGACTCTCGCTGATCCTGCGACGGCGCGATTTTACCCTCGTATATGACACTGGCGATGGCGACCCGCAGGGGTTCAATATGGCAAGTGCCGTCATCCAGCCTTATCTGGAGCGTCAGGGTGTGGAGCACATTGACCTGCTGGTGATCAGCCACGGTGATCGCGATCACGCCAGCGGCGTGTCGGTGCTACGGGAGCGTTTTAGCCTGGGCGAGATCTGGATCGGT
>JBCDKJ010000107.1:0-6621 GCA_038746745.1 Pseudomonadota bacterium | reverse complement strand
GGACGCTAAACGGTTCAGTGTCTTACGACTTCGCCCTGGGTGATGGTTATACACTGACACCGCGGGTTGACTGGAGCTATCGCTCAGACTACTTCTTCGACGCGGAGAATTTCGTCGGTCAGGATAGCTACGATCTCTACAACGCCAGTATCGCCTTGGTCAATGATGTTAATGGCTGGAGCGCGAGAGTCTTTGGCAAAAATCTCGCCGATGAAGACTATCTGCTGCACGGTGAGCAGATACTCGAGCCCGCTGGTTTCGCGATGGTATCACCGGCACGCGGTCGCGAGTGGGGTATCAGCCTAGACAAGCGCTTTTAAGACGAGCCAGTCCATGTCATCCGGCGCCTCCCTATCGACCCGGTTTACCGACGCTTACGGGCTGCGCCACCCCTTTGCCTGCGCAGGTCTTGCCTTCGCAGGCATGACGCCAAACCTTGCCTTAGCGGTTAGCGCGGCAGGCGGGGTGGGCGCTGTAGGCATGGGCATGTTTCCCGCTGAGTATGTGGGATCCGTCACAGAGACGATAAGAGCCGCATCAGATACCCCCTTCAACATTAATTTCATCACGATCTTTACCGATGAGTCACACATCGAGGCCTGTGAACGTCACCAACCACCGGTCGTCTCTTTCCACTGGGGTCACCCTCCCCGAGCGTGGATCCAACGTCTGCAGCGAGCCGGTATTCGCGTCTGGGAACAGGTAGGCTCGTTGGAAGCCGCACAGCGCGCCGTAGACGACAATATCGATTTGCTGGTCTTGCAGGGGACGGAAGCTGGCGGCCACAATTTCGGCACGCTACCACTGTCTGTTTTGATTCCCGAAATCACTAGTGAGTTCAGCGACACCATTGTGTTAGCCGCAGGTGGCATCGCCGATGGTCGCGGCGTTGCTTCCGCCCTGGCCCTGGGTGCAGACGGTGTTTGGGTAGGGACGCGCATGGCAGCAACGGAGGAATCGGATATCGCCGATGCCTACAAACAGCGTCTGACATCGGCCACCGGTGCAGATACCGCACTGTCTTCGATCTTCGGGCGGGACGTGGAGGGCTTTAATCCCATGCGCGTGATTCGCAATGAGATTGTCAGCCAGTGGCAAGATAAACAGGAGCAGGCGCCTAGTGATCCCTCTGAACAGGAGGTTATCGGCTCTATGGATATCCTGGGCAATACATTCCCGCTACATAAATTTAGCAATTTGGTGCCGGTACGCGGCGCGACCGGCGATCTGGAGCAGATGCCGTTACTGGCGGGTCAAGGCGTGGGGCTTGTGACAGACATAGAGCCTGCCGCGAAAGCGATTGAAACAATGATGGATGAGGCCTGTGCTATCGTGGCCAAACTGCACAAAAGTCTGCACTCGTACGCATGACCGAACTGGATTGCCAATCAACAGCCACCCACATTGCAGCCGCAGTGCAAAGCGGTGCGACCACTGAGGTTGCATACCGTGCACTTATTCAAGCTGCCATCGAACATGCAGATAGCTGCAACGCCTACGCACGGATGGAGACGCACACCTCAGGCGCGACCGGTCCGCTTGCAGGTGTGCCTGTCTCGGTGAAAGACAATATCGCCCTCGCCGATTCACCGGTAACCGCCGCTACTCCCGCTTTCGCAGAATTGCAGTTACCGGAGAACTCGGCCATATCCCGCCTGCGTGCGGCCGGCGCAGCGCTTGTTGGGAAAACTAACTTGCATGAGCTCGCGTTTGGCATCACCGGCTACAACGCTTTTACTGGCCCTGGCCTGAATCCGTTTGATAAACACTTCCTGGCTGGCGGCAGCTCTGCGGGCGCAGCGATAACGGTGGCGACAGGCGCCGCCGCCATCGGCATCGGTACAGACACCGGCGGTTCCTGCCGGATACCCGCGGCCCATTGTGGTGTTGTCGGTTTTCGTCCGACTACCGGTCGCTATCCCTGCGGAGGCATTGTCGAATTATCCTCCTCTCGCGATACGCTGGGCATCCTCGCGCGTTGTGTTGCCGATATCCAGTTGGCAGACGGTGCCATGAGCGACAGCCAAGCGCGGCCAGGGCCACACCTGATCAACAACCCGGTGATTGGTGTAGTCGCACCAGACAGTTTTGGCGTGCCTGTTCACTCAGGTGTTGCCGAGGCCTTTAAAGCAGCGATAGCGACGTTGACCGATGCCGGCTATCGCTGCCTGAACGTGGATCTCAGCGACGCGATTGCCGCCGATGCAGCCTGTGGCTTTCCCATAGTGAGTTACGAGACACACAAAAGTCTAAGCGAATTGGTTCAGGCAAAGCTGCAGATGCCCTTCCACACCTTTGTAAGCACGGTGAAAAGCCCCGATGTAGCAGCCCTGCTCGCATCCCAACTCGGCCCGGAGGCCATCACCGACGAGGTGTACGAAAACGCGATCACGAAAGAGCTGCCTCACCTGCGAACTTGCTTCGATCAGGCTTTTGAGCAAAATGCCGTCGATGTGCTTGTGTATCCCACCAGCCTGTTCCCGGCACCGCCTATCGAGATTGGAGACAGCTTTGAATATCAAGGGATAGAGCTACCCACCTTTGTCGCCTATACCGCGACCACCCGCCCAGACAGCATGGCAGGACAACCGGCCATTTCACTGCCTTGCGGGCTGGTGGAGGGTCTACCGGTAGGATTGCAACTCGTTGCACCACGTCAGGCCGACGACGCCCTGTTAGCAATTGCAGCGGGCTGCGAGGCGCTACTTGAACCGCGCCCTATCCCCTCGCCCTAAACTTTTTCTCTAAACTATCGTCGTAAACTATCCCGAATCTATCGCTCTAAAATCTGAGGACAACGCCACCATGAGTGACCATGACATCATCACAGAGAACAGCGCACTACGTGAGCTGCTGGGAGACGCCCATCCACTGGTGACCAAGAAAGTCCTGAGTGCGCTGGACGAGGAAGGCGAGCGGTTTATTCGCATGTCACCCATCGCATTTCTCTCCACATCAGACAAGGATGGCTTTCCCGATGTATCTCCGCGCGGCGACCACCCCGGTTTTGTCACCATCGAAAACTCACAGACGCTATACATTCCCGAACGACCGGGCAATAAACTGGCGTTCAGTTTGCAGAACATTCTCGTGAACCCCAATATTGCGCTGCTGTTTATCATTCCAGGCGTGCTAGAGAGTTACCGCGTGCACGGCACGGCGCAAATCACCACCGACCCCGCGCTACTGGCGCGCATCGGCGAGGACACACGGGGTAAGACAGCTGCGCTCGCACTAGAGGTGAAAATTCGTCAGTGCTTTCTCCATTGCGGTAAAGCGCTAATACGCAGTGAGTTGTGGTCACCTGAATCGCAGCAAACAGGCGTAAAGTTTCGCTTCGGCGCTACCACCGCCAGGCAAGCTGGCGGCGATAAAGAAATGGAGTCAATGATTAATGAGATTGTCGACGAGGATTACCGCGAGAATCTTTAGTGGCTAAATTTCGTCGCCAAACAAGCCTGCGTTTGCCGACAGATACTCTGCGAACGACGTCGGTCTGACCCCGGTCAACGTGTTCACATCGTCTGTAACAAGGTCTTCAGCTCCCTCGGCACAACAGCGCATTAAGTCAACAACCTGACCCGCCAGCCACGGATCCAGACCACCTACCACCCGCAAAAGCAGTTTCATCAGCGGCGCGGGCGGTCGTAGATGCCTGACTCGTCTGGACGTGTGCCTGCTGATGGTGCTGGCCACCTCAGCCATGCTAAGACTGTCAGGACCGGTCAAGGTAAAGGTATTGCCGTCCCAATGATCATCGAGCAGTGTTCGGGCTGCTGCGCTGGCCACGTCGTTCAAGTCCACGAAGCCTATTGCACCCTTGCCCGTTGCTGCAGGAAGAAAGCCTTTTTTAATCGGCTCCGCGAACAAAGCCAGTGACTGGTAGAAAAATGTGGGCCGCAGGATGACAAAGGGCAAACCATTGTCGCGCAGGCTATCTTCCACAGCGCCATGCTGTATGCCAAAGGCACGCCGTTTATTGAGCCCAGCCGTCATAGCCGAGATTTTGACGACCCGAATACCGCCGCGCGTCGCAGCGGCCCGAACGACCGCTATTTCCTGTTCGGCCATCGCTGGATGATCAGCAGACACCAACAGCAGACTATTCACGTTTTCCAGTGCACGATCCATGGTACTGCTGCTGGTCATGGCACCGGTAATAAACTCAATCGAGGCCGGCAAGCCAGGCGGGCGCGCTTGCCGAGACAACAACCTGATTCGACAGGACGGATTGGCACTACAAAGACGTGACAGCGTCTCCCCGCCGACGCGGCCGGTTGCACCCAGTAACAGCACTGTGCTCATACACCTTTACTCCATCGCCTTATTATATTCCTTATAGTCTGCTCAGCCGCAAAGGTCTTGGCATCAGCGCAGCAAAAGACTGGGTTGTTAGTGTACTCAATCACGTTGGCACCATGCGACAGTGAACCGATTGGCTATGCCGTTATGTGGGGGATTCGAAGGAGAGTAACAGCGCACGAGATGTCTTCGGTCAGCCCATCGAGACACCGTTGTGAACAGGTTTATGAGGTTTTGCTAGTCATTTTCCTGAACGTGTCATCTTTTTTTACATAATGGTGATAGAGCGCAGCCAGTGCATGTCCGAGAATCAGAAGCCATACCACCCACTCTCCCATAATGGACTTGTGGATGGTATCGATCGGCGCTTCAAACTCTTCGAAGGTTAGGCCCAGTCCCTCAGATACGAGTAGCGTAAAGAGTTGCGTATCTTCAAACTTGGGAATCTCAAACAAAAAGAAATAGTCGGTTGCGGCGCCGGTTCCAAGATAGCCGGTCAAAGGCATGATAATCATCACCGCATACAGTGCATAGTGGCCTGCATGGGCGGCAAAATGCTCCACAGGTGTGCCCGGCTCGAGGCTGGGTGGCCGATTCATCAATCGCCAAATGATTCGCAGAATTACCACCACTGCAACCGTCACGCCAAAAGACAGATGCAATTGCAGCGCACTCCAGTTACCTGGTGTGTTGGTCTCGGTAAGATATTGGCGGTAGTAAACGCTGGCGTAGGCGGCGAGAAACAGGAGCGCCGTCAGCCAGTGCAGCCACTTCGCGATAGTGCCGTAGGCGACATCTGAATTTCGTAACACGTTGAATGACCCTTAATGCCAAGGCTCGCGCCCACAAATGCCATGAGACACCGCCTTCCCGCTGGCCCACTATAACTCAAGCCACTTGCCAACGCCCGCCTCGTCGCGATGAACGCGCCTTAGCGACGGCAATCAGCGGTCGCACCTACTGGCCAGATGACGCTGCCTCATCATTGCGGCTTTGGCTGCGGATACGGCCACGCTAGCTAAACGTAGGTGGGGTCGGCCTCAGGAACACTTGCGGCAATGCGTTCGAGAACGGGTCCGACCAGTTCGCTATCGTAATCATCGGTAAGTGATTGAATCCTGTCGGCGGAAAGCGAAACGTTCATGGACACAGGAGCGAGCGCAACGTTATTCGGTCCGAGCCCATAGGCGCTGATTAGGTCTACTTTCAACTCATCAGCTTTTACGCGGTGGATCGACATGACTTCCAGCAAACGGGACCGCATCTCCATATCAAACCCCATCACGGACCGGTGCATCGCCGACACAATAGCATCGGGGGATACAATCTTGCAGGCAAATGGCACGCCCTTAACCTGGTATATCGCATCGCGAGCAAAATAATCATTCAGACTGCTCCATGGTTGAGAACCCGCGATGACCCCTTCGAACGCCTGAAAGTACTCCATAAACACGTTTATTGGATGTTTTTGCATCAGACTCTCTCTCTAGTGGCTTTGCGTAGTATTTACTACTTGTTGAAGTGTAGTAATTACTACGTAAAATGCAAGCACTTCTTAAAAATCAACTAACGCACGATGGTGAAATCACAAAACGCCAGCACATCACGCGATCGATTGCTCGATGCTGCAGGGGAATTGCTGCAGCAACATGGCGTTGCGGGCTTCAATACCAATGATTTGGCAACAACGGCTGGCGTGACCGCGCCCACGGTCTATCGCAACTTTACTAACAAACAGGATGTTCTACTGGCGCTTGCAGAACGTTTTATCGAAAATGAAAAGGCCTGGCTGGCTGGCGCAGAGCCTGAATTTTTGGCAGCACCCACGCCCTTCGCCGCACTACACTCCGTAGTGAGCTGCTATTTTACCTTGGCCAAACAGACTCCCGGCCTGGTGCCACTGCGGCAAACCATGCGCATCTGGCCTGAGCTCAACGCCATTGAACGAGAATCGATAAGAGCCTCCGCGCAGTGGCTGAGCCGTATGTTGCAGATGAAGTATCCTTCAAAAGCGAAACACTATTCGCGTCTGGCAATAAGTATGGTTGAAACGGTGTGTTCTACAGTCGATCGCTGCTATGTCCTGCCTACAAAAGAGGCAAACTGGCGACTGGAGATGCTCTCGAGCATGTTAGCCAGCTACCTCGCCGAAGAACTGATGCTCAGGCAATAATCCAGCAGGTCGAGCTCAAGCCTGAATCATGGCACAAGGGACTGTTACCACCCTGCAGCCGTTCGCGTCGCGACGATAGGTGCACCGCGAGTGACAATCAGCGTGTGTTCAAACTGCGCAGATAGGTTTTTAGGGTGCCCAATAAG
>JBCDKJ010000106.1:0-6925 GCA_038746745.1 Pseudomonadota bacterium | reverse complement strand
GTCGTCTGGGGCAACCAGGTGGACGTATTGGAGCGACCGAAATTCGGGCCGCGCTTTATCAACCCGGAGGGTGGCAAGTGGCAACTTGAGACCTTGCATGACAGCCTGAGCGCACACTATGGCGCGGACTATCAGGCCGTTATCGATGGGTTCACCGTACCGCCCCAATAACGCCGACCCCAGCCTCTCAGACGACGCATGGCTGACCTCGGCTACTACCTGGGGTTGCCCGCATGGGGATTCTCGGGCTGGACCGGGGAGTACTTCCCCGCGGGCACCCCGAGCATACCCACGCTTAGACACTATGCGTCAGTGTTTAATACGGTCGAAGGCAACACCACGTTTTACCGAATACCCGATGAAGATACGGTAGCGCGGTGGTTAGATGCTGTGGCCACCACCGATTTCAAGTTCACCTTTAAGCTGCCGCGCACCATCACCCATGAACGCAGCCCGGACTGGGCTGAACTGAAGCGCTTTATGCAGGTGCTAGAACCGCTGGGACAACATCTGGGCGTGTTTCTGGTGCAATGCCCCGCTACCCTCGGGCCGGACGAACTGCCGCTCCTGCAGCGCCTGTTCGAGAAACTGCCGCAGACGCATCGTTACGCGCTGGAACTGCGACACCCGCGATTTTTCAGCGAGCCCGAGCGCATCGAACCGCTGCTGCAGCAATTTAACGCGGGTCGCGTCATGTTCGATAGCCGCCCCATTTATCAGGGTGACAGTCAGCATCCGGAAGTCGTGGCTGCGCGCCACAAAAAACCGGACGTGCCACTACTGGAAACGGTGTACAACGAGCTTGTTTACGCGCGTGTGGTCCTGCATCCCGAGGAGTCGAGCAATACAGCCTTTGTGCAACAGTGGCTGCAGCGCATGGAGGATTACCTGGCCCGGGGCTATTCGGTGTACTTCATGATGCACTGCCCAAATAACCAACACTGTCCCGCGTTCGCGGAGCGGTTTCATCAGCAACTGCGGCAGCGTGTGCCATTGCCAGCGTTGCCCCCCTGGCCACTGCCGCAGCAGGACAGCCTGTTCTAACACGGCCTGAATAGATGGTCCCGACCAGCTCGCTAGGCCCAGCGCAGACGGCAGCCGATAGTGCTTACCGCACTGACACTAATAGCGACCTGTTCTCTGCGAAAATAGCCAGCCAAACCCTATGCCGGGTTCTACGCTAAAATAGTGTCTTTCCAAATGCTCTATTCTATAGGGAGCGCCACATCAGCACATCATATCAGCCCAACGCCACTGGCTTGCATGCTGTAAGCAGCGAGCACGCAAGAAACCCGGGTATGCCCCTGGACCTCAGCATCGTGCACGCTCTGCAGGTTAACCTCAGCGCGGCTCAGCGCCGTGTGCAGACGCTGGCGGGGCGCCGCAGCGTCAAGAAAGACTGGCAAACCGCCTGGCTTTTAAAGGCGGTATCGCTTATCGATCTCACCACGCTGGCGGGCGACGACACCGCAGGGCGTGTCCGTCGCCTGTGCGCGAAAGCAAAGCAGCCGGTCGCAAGCGCCACGCTGGACGCGCTGGACATTGGCGACTTGAAGCTGAGCACAGCGGCGGTCTGCGTCTATCACGATATGTTGCCAACCGCAGTGGACGCCCTGGGCGAGAGCGCTGTTGAGATAGCAGCGGTCTCTACCGGCTTTCCGGGGGGTCTGTCGCCCATGGCCACGCGCCTGCAGGAAATTCGGGACTCTGTCGCAGCAGGTGCGACAGAAATAGACATTGTTATTTCACGTCGTCATGCGCTGACTGGAGACTGGCAGGCGCTCTATGAAGAAGTTCAGGCCATGCGAGAAGCCTGCGGGCCGGCCCATATGAAGGCGATTCTTGCTACCGGTGAACTGGGTAGCCTACGCACAGTCGCGCGAGCGTCCATGGTTTGCATGATGGCAGGCGCCGACTTCATCAAAACGTCGACAGGCAAGGAACCCATCAACGCGACACTACCCGTAACGTTGGTCATGCTGCGCATGATCCGAATGTATGCTGAGATGCGTGGTGTCAACGTGGGATTTAAGCCCGCCGGCGGCATAAGCACGGCCAAAGACGCCTTACTCTATTTAACGCTGGTCAAAGAGGAACTAGGGCGCGAGTGGCTGGAGCCCTCACTATTTCGCTTTGGCGCATCCAGCCTGCTGAGCGATATTGAGCGTCAGCTGGAGCACGCCAGCAGCGGGCGCTACTCCGCTGCCTATCGGCATGCAATGTCCTGACCCGCCGCCCTCCCCGGAACCAGATACACTCAGCACAATAAACCTTACCAGCCAAGACCCCTACTATGAGCGTTAAAGAGATTCTGGACAGCATGGAGTATGGCCCCGCACCGGAGAGCGATACCCTGGCACGCGCCTGGCTCGCAGACAGGGCCCAGGGCTTCGGCTGTTTCATCAACGGCGAGTTCAGCGACCCTGGAAAATGCTTCGAAAGCCGCAACCCCGCCAGTGGAGAAACGCTGGCTCAGCTCACCCAGGCCAGCCCTGACGATATAGATCGCGCAGTAGATGCTGCTCAGTTGGCACAACCAGCATGGGCAGCGCTGTCTCCGCACCAACGCGCACGCCATCTTTATGCGCTCGCCAGGCAGGTGCAAAAGCACGCCAGAATTCTCGCTGTGCTGGAAACGCTGGATAACGGTAAGCCGATTCGTGAGAGCCGGGATATCGACATTCCGCTGGTGGCGCGCCACTTTTATCACCACGCGGGGTGGGCACAGCTGGTGGAAACCGAGTTCTCCGGTTATCAGCCTCTGGGCGTTGTGGCGCAGGTCATTCCCTGGAACTTCCCCCTATTGATGCTGGCGTGGAAAGTCGCTCCGGCGCTGGCGGCGGGAAATACAGTGGTGCTTAAACCCGCCGAGTACACCAGTCTGACTGCGCTTTACTTCGCGGAACTTTGCCAGGACGCAGGGCTGCCCGCAGGCGCGCTGAATATCGTCACCGGCGATGGCCAGGTTGGTGAGCGCCTGATTGGACACGCTGGCGTGAGCAAGGTCGCGTTTACCGGCTCCACTTCGGTGGGCCGTCGCATTCGCGAGACAACAGCTGGCAGTGGCAAGAAGCTGACCCTGGAGTTGGGCGGCAAGTCTCCATTTATCGTGTTCGAGGATGCCGATCTGGACGCTGCGGTGGAAGGCCTCGTCGACGCTATCTGGTTCAATCAGGGTGAAGTCTGTTGTGCCGGCTCCCGTCTACTGGTGCAGGAGAGCATTGCCGATCAACTGCACCACAAGCTCAAGCAGCGGATGCAGTCTCTTCGCGTTGGTAACCCCTTGGATAAGGCCATCGACATCGGTGCCGTGGCTGACCCAGTGCAGCTGGAGCAGATTCGGCGACGCGTTGAAGCAGGTGTGGCGGAGGGCGCACAGCTGTTTCAGCCGGACTGTATGGTGGATGTAAATCCGGAGGGCTGCTTCTACCCCCCTACTCTGCTGCTCAACGTGGAATCCAGCTTTAGCGTAGCTCAGGAAGAAATCTTTGGCCCGGTTCTGGTGAGCATGAGCTTCCGTACGCCCAAGGAAGCCGTTGCGCTGGCTAATAACAGCCGCTACGGATTGGCCGCCAGCGTCTGGAGCGAAAGCATAAACCTGGCGCTGGAAATTGCTCCGCAGGTGAACGCCGGCGTGGTATGGGTCAACTGCAGTAACCAGTTTGATGCAGCGGCGGCCTTCGGTGGTGTTCGGGAATCCGGGTTCGGCCGCGAGGGCGGCAAAATCGGTATGTATGAATATTTAGTGCCGAAGTGGGAAACAGAGTTGCCAGTGCATACAGAGATGCCTCTGATCGAGAGCCGCGGCGTCGCTGGCAACAGCATGGACCGCACCGCCAAATTCTATATCGGCGGCAAACAGCAACGACCAGACGGCGGCGATAGTCGCGCCGTGGTATCCACGGCGGGCGACTTGCTCGGGCAGGTGGGCATTGGCAACCGCAAAGACGTCCGCAATGCGGTGGAGGCGGCCACCGCGGCTACCGGTTGGAGCCGCGCCAACAGTCATTTGCGAGCACAGGTCTTGTATTACATCGCTGAAAATCTTGATAGCAGGCAGCGGGAATTTGCAGACCGGCTGCAGGCGTATGGACTGTCTCAAAGCGGGGCTCGCAAAGAGGTAGACATCAGCATCAGTCGTCTGTTCAGTTACGCGGCCTGGGCAGATAAGTTCGACGGCCGCACTCATACAACGCCGCTGCAAGGCATGGTTTTTTCGGTCAATGAGCCCATTGGCATCATCGGCATTGCCTGCCCTCGTGCGTTTCCGCTGCTGGGGTTTGTGTCGCTGGTGGCGCCAGCCATTGCGATGGGCAACCGGGTCATCGCACTACCCAGCGAAGCCTTCCCCCTGTCAGCACTGGATTTCTATCAGGTGCTGGATACCTCAGACCTGCCCGGTGGGGTGGTGAACATCGTTTGCGGTGACCGTGATGCGCTGGCCGTCGATCTAGCTAACCACTACGGCGTAGACAGTGTGTGGTACCGGGGTAGCGCCGATGGCGCCGCGCTGGTGGAACGCGCCAGCGCGGCCAGTCTCAAACGCAGCTGGGTTCACGCCGATCGGTATTGTGACTACTACGACGCCACGCAGGGTGAAGGCCCGGACTATCTGCGCCACGCCACAGAGGTAAAAACTATCTGGGCGCCCTACGGCGAACAAGCCTAAGCCCCACGTGCGACGCCTGCTACCGTACGGTTTACTGTTGAGCCTGCTGTGGCAGGCCGTGACCAGCCATGGCGCGGACCGTAGCGCTTTCGGTCGTGAAGACTGGCCACTCTGGTCACCCCTGGATAAATTCCAGCAGTTTGCTCTGTCCCAAACTGATGCTGCTCGTGCCGGCGATGCAGACGCGCTGCTCGCGCTTTATCTGTTAGCCTCGGGCGAAGCGCTGACAATGAAAGACTTCTACCGCTTTCGCGATGAGATGGACGATTGGCTGAGCACGCTTCGCTGGCGCGAGCAACCCGCTCAAAATGCACAGATACTGTTTTTAGAGATGCATACGCATTACCTGGGTTCGCAGCTGCAAGCCTCTGCAGCTCCGGACCGCTATCGGGTTGAGCAGAGTCAACTCGCCGCCCTGCTGCGCACCGGCGAATTTAACTGCATCAGTTCCTCCTTGCTGTACATAGTGGCGGCACGAAAGCTGGGTCTTGATGTCTCCGGGGTGCTGTTGTCCTCCCACGCTTTCGTGCAATTGAACCTGGCCGAGGGCGGCGTGGATTTGGAAACTACGGCATTCAACGGCTTTGGTCTGCTGCATGACGAGGCGTTCTACTCCGATCAGAGTGGCACCTGGTTCAGTTCCAGAGAGCTGGCGGCGCCCACCTGGATCGACTACATCAACCGCCAGATTGTCACCCCCTTTGAGCTGGGCGTATTTAATATGTCCAATCAGCACGTAGAGGAATCGCGTCTGGGCTGGCGCGATCGACTGCGTCTGGCCGAGTTGCGCGGGCTGTTGTCTCCCTTTAACCAGGAGGCGCAAAAAACGCGTTTGGCCTATTACTACGAGGAGTTTGTGACCCTGCGCGAAGACGATAACTACCGCAGCCTCTCCAGAATGTATGGTCAGATCGGTGGCTACCTGGATCGTCTTGCGGAGTGGCAGTTTCTGGATCCTGAGGCGCAGGCGCTTTATCTGGCGGTACAGGCACAACGTGCCGATACGCTGGTGCGTGACAAAGATCCCGACACCGGTCTGGCGCTGGCGCGACAACTATTGCAAACAAGGGACTTCAGCGGCGAGTCAGCGCCTGTGGAGGCGCACCTGTTTTCAACACTCAACGTCTACAGCCGGCAGCTTGCGGAGAAACAGCAGTTTGAAGCCGGACGCTTCGCTTACACGAACCTGGAAGAGCGCTGCGTAATCAGCAGCGTCTGCGACGCCGGACTCGCCCGCTTCTACGGGCTCTGGGTGCAACACCTCGCACACCGTGAGGACTGGGAGCAAAGCGCGGACAAGGCCGAGACGTACTTGTTGCTGAACAGCCGGGGCAAGGCCGCTCCCGAATTCAGGGCAAACCTCGAACGCATCTACCTGAACTGGGCATCCCGCGAGGAGTACCACGGCGAGTGGGAAACGGCGATGGGCCTGCTGAACCGCTGTGGGCAACAGCTCAGCGAAGCGCCCGGCTGCGAAAAAGCACTCATGCGCCTGGAACAACAACACAGCGCCGGCTATTTATAGCAGACCAAAAGCTAGCGTAGCGCCGCAGTTGACCCAGGCGCTGGCGTCCACACGGTTTCCACATCGTCAAATACATAGTGGTTGGTCATGGGAAAGAAGGCCGGGCGCTGCTCTTCCAGTCGCGCATCAAATTCAAGCAGGGTGCTGTAGCGGGGCTCGGTGGCCGACAGCGAACCTGCGGTGACGCTGCCAAAAATGCTCAGCGTACCGCCGTGCGAATCTCGGTAACGGCGCACCCTGAATTGACGCCCTGCAAATACCACGGCCTGTACGCTCAAATCACCGGGGCCGGTGATGTCGGGGTGTGCGATCTCAACATAGTCATCACTTATTAGACCAATGTAGTCTTCTGAGCGCTCCTGATGAGGATCGTGGGCGTAGCGCAGGTCACCGCTGATGCTGACGCGTGTGGGCGAGTACACCACCAGATTGCCAGCAACCGTGCCTTCCACCCGCAATTCCACGCCTTCGTCCGCTATCAGCAGCCAGGGTGTTCCGGTCGGCATCACCGTATACGTGATGTCAGACTCCAGTGTCCGCCAGGAATAGCTGCCGTCCACCTTAAACACAATCTGTGCATCTTTATGCAGACGGTGCACCTGCTCTTCTCCCACATCAAGCGTCTCCCAATCGAGTGCATGCCGCGGCAGTGGCATTCGGGGTACGCCAGTCTCGACACCGCTGGGGAAAACCTTTGATCTTCTGGCGCCGCCGGCGAAAACCAGGCGTCC
>JBCDKJ010000105.1:0-7001 GCA_038746745.1 Pseudomonadota bacterium | reverse complement strand
GCCCGTACAGCACCTGCATATACTCAACGCCTTCAACCATTTCCTCTTCCACGCCACTCTCGATGCGATACAGCGCGTACACATCGATATCGTTGCGCTCTCTGCCGGTGTCACGGACGTACCATGTCTTCTCGAAAAACTGCATGATCTCGGTCCCGGGCGGATAGCCCGGTTCTATCGACGCCGGGTTGTTGGCACCCAACGCGTATTCAAAGCTGGTAGCCGAACCGTCGCAGGCGGGGGTGTTTGTCACGCGCACCAGGTGGGCCGTAACGCAGTTTGCAACCACAACCAAATTGCCCTGGCGCACGCATTCCGCGTTGCCTGCCGTGGGGAGCGCCGTGCTGCCAGGCACAATAGCCGCTGATGTCGCATTTACCAGCTGGCGCCCATGTTGCAAGCTCAGCACGTCGCTGCCAGTGCGGTTTGTGGCGCCCAGTGCTACGTTTAGCACAACCGGCAGTGGCGGCAACCACCCACCAGCGCGGCGCTCGAAGCCCTCGACGCCGTTCCAGGCGACACCCGTCGCCAGCACCGTCAGGTTGCCGTTGCCTGAATTGCAGCCAATATAATTGGCGTCGCGGATATCTGAGACGAGCAGGTCCAGTGCAATCCGACCGTTTTCCTGCAGCCGCGCCAGTGACGTCTCTAACTGGGTCGACTTCTTATTAGCCAGAAATACGTTAATCACACCGGCGATCAGAAACAGACCCAGTGCCATGGCGACCATCAACTCGATCAGAGACATACCCGCTTGTGAACGGCGTCCGCTTCGCAGTGTGCTTAGGGGTGACATCATTAAACTGGGCCTAGTTCAGGGTCGCGGTGAAAGATACCTGGCGAGTAACGCGATCCCGCGTCAGGTTGCCAGCATCGTCGTAATCCCGGTCATCCCAGGACACTGTGACTGTAAAATCGTTGCCCCCTGCAGTGACGCGCTGCAACACGCCGCGCCCATTGAGCAACTGCGGACGGTAGTCCGCCACGTTTAAGGTGTTGGTAAAGTTCTGCGCCCATTCGCGCAGGTCCTGCTGGGCCAACTGCGTCGGTGAGCAACCGGCTGGCACGGTAATGCAGTTGGGTGAGCCCGGAATCGTCGAGCTGTTGCTGGTGTCCACCGAGTTATAAATTGTGGTAGAGCGATAGCCAGTCGGATTTGCACGCATGCGGTCCAGCATGTCCTGCGCCAGGTACACCGCTTGCGAACGCATGTACGCACTCTGGTTGGTCTGGAAGCTCATCATTTGCATAGCGGCTACGCCCAGAATGCCGACGGTTAGCACCAGCGTTGACACCAGCACTTCGATCAAGCTGAAGCCCTGCATGCGCTTGTGCTGACAAGCACTGTGCCCCGTTATGGACATGCACTCACCTCCGTACCGTCGTCCGCTTCGATTAATTGATTCTCCGGCGTGCTTTGATCCACCGCCATCCGCGCCTGTCCGGACAAGTTGAGCACAACGCCACTGGCCTCTGTAGGATCATCCCGACAAATGACAAAAGTGCCGCGCTCATCCGTCATACCATTCAGGTCAAAGCTGATAACCCCTGCGGTGGTAAGGTTGCGCGTGCGTACCGTGACACCGCCACCGACCTCCTGGCCAACACGGATCAGCGGCTCATTGGACTGACGGTCGCCGTCATCCGCGGTGCCGCCACCGTTGCCGTCGTCAGCGAAAACAATCCAGCCGTCCTCCCAGTTCGAGCCGCTGCAGGCATCAGCATCTGTGCTGGCGCAGGCCACAACACTCACCGCCCGGGTGACTGCTTCGCTGCGCGCCGTGCCCAGCATGGCAAATACATCCCCAAGTGCAGACTGCTGTCGGTTGCGGTTGATGGCATCGAGGAAGGAGGGCCCCACATAGGTGCCCAGTAACACGATAATCAGCATGGCAACCAACATTTCGATCAGCGTATAGCCCGCAGCCGCCGAGGGCTGCGAGGCATGTGCTGGACCGTCGTTTTGTAGTACCTGTTCTAGTACTGCCGCCATGAGGGAATTTTCCCAACGTTAAATGTCGGCGAAGGATAGCAACGGCGAAGTTAATGCAAGCTCAGCCAGGGATAAACGGCTCTGTCAGGGGATAAACGGCAGGAAAATGTTTAAAAATGTGACGAAGGCCCATTATTGAAGCCGGGGCAGGGCATGATTCGGCGGTTCTAATCGACCTAATCGATTTCGCTGACGGGAATGCGCAGCTCTTTGGGCATGGAAAAGGTCACATTCTCCGGCGTGCCGATCATCTCTACAGGTGCGTCCGCGCCCAGTTCAGCTAACCGTTCTACTACCGCTCGCACCAGTACTTCCGGCGCCGAGGCACCCGCGGTAACGCCAATCGCCTGCTTCCCGGCCAACCACGCGGGATCAATACCTTCAGCATTATCGATCAGATAGGCATCGGCGCCGATGCGATCAGCCAGCTCGCGCAGTCGGTTGGAATTAGAGCTATTGGGAGAACCCACCACCAGCACCAGGTCACAGTCCTCTGCCAGTGTCTTTACGGCATCCTGGCGGTTCTGCGTGGCGTAGCAGATATCATCTTTACGCGGCCCTTCAATTCGCGGAAAGCGCGCCCTCAGGGCGTCGATAACGCGAGCCGTATCATCCATGGACAGGGTCGTTTGGGTGACATAGCAAAGGCGGTCCGGGTCACGCACGACAAGACTGGCCACCTGCGACTCATCCTCCACCAGATAGATAGTTCCACCCGCGCTGTCGTCATACTGGCCCATGGTGCCTTCGACCTCGGGGTGACCTTCGTGGCCGATAAGGATGCACTCGCGGCCATCACGGGAGTACCGCGTGACTTCCATATGGACTTTGGTCACCAGTGGACAGGTCGCATCAAACACCTTCAGGCCACGCTGCTCGGCCTCAAGACGAACCGCCTGAGAAACTCCGTGGGCACTGAAGATCACCGTATTGTCATCAGGAATTTCATGCAGCTCATCGACGAAAATGGCACCGCGATCACGGAGATCATCGACCACAAACTTGTTGTGAACGACCTCATGCCGAACATAGATGGGTGCGCCAAACACCTCTAGCGCTTTATCCACAATGGCAATAGCGCGGTCAACGCCAGCACAGAAGCCGCGCGGATTCGCCAGTTTTATATCCATAGGCATAGGATACCTCAAAAACCAATGCTGCCCCTGGAATGATTCTGCTTGTCTGAATCGAGGCGCCTGCGCAGGGCGCACCTCCTGGCTAATGCAGTTCTGCCGCTTCGACCCGATGAATCAGCACATCGAACAGTATACGCCGCCCTGCCAGAGGATGGTTGAAGTCAACTGTCACCTCCTCGTCGTCTATGGCCACCACCAGACCAGGCACTTCACCGCCAGCGGCATCGGCAAAGTAAAACAGCAGCCCTAGCTCCAACTGCGTATCTTCGTCAAAGTGGTCGCGAGGCAATAGCTGCACATTGTTGTCGTTGGGCATACCGAATGCATTCTCAGGTTCAACGGTAAAAATCTGCCGGTCACCCGGGTGCATGCCCATGAGCAGCGTTTCAAAACCTGGCAGTAGACTGCCATCCCCCACCACAAACTCCACCGGATCGCCCTGGAAGTTGGAATCGATCTCAGAACCGTCCTCCAGGCTAAGCGCGAAGTTCAGAACAACCCGGGTTCCTTCGCCAATGCTGTGCGCTTCATTGTTCATACTGCCCTACATCATACTCCGTTGCCGCCGCTGCGGCCGGTCGGGCCGGAGGGGGGACTGTGATTTTTGCCTGCGTTCTCTACCCCTTCACCACGGCGAGCCTGTAGCAAGGCATCCACTATCATGAGCACTGCCCCCACGCTCACCGCGCTGTCCGCGACGTTGAAGGTGGGAAAGTACCAGTGCTGGTAGTGCACGGAGATAAAGTCGACCACGTACCCGAACTGAATACGGTCCCACAAGTTTCCTAAAGCGCCGCCCAGGATCAGGCTAAGGCTGATCGCCAGCAGGCGTTCCTGCGAGCGCAAACGGGTGAGCCAAACCGCAATTACTGCACTTGCAGCGATGGCGATGGCGCTAAAAAACCAGCGCTGCCAACCGCCGGCTTCGCTCAAAAAGCTGAAAGCCGCGCCGGTGTTAAAGTGCAACGTCATGTTCAATACCGGCAGCCACTGCACCGGGCTGGCGTAATCAAGCTGAGCCAGGGCCAGCGCCTTGGTGCCCTGATCCAGCACGATGACAGCGGCCGCCAGTGCAAACCAGGGCCACTGTCTGGAAACGTTAGTCTCAGGCAAAGCGCCGTCGTTCCCCCTGGCCGTCCACGTTCTCCACACAGCGCCCACACAGCGTGGGATGCGCGGCAAAACTTCCCACGTCAGCACGGCGATGCCAGCAGCGTTCACACTTCGCGTGGGGACTGTGAATAACTTTAAGACTCAGCGTCTCGGTATCTGTCTTCGCTGCATCTGCCGGCGCATCAGACAATGGATGCACCGTAGCCTCTGAAGTAATCAGGACAAAGCGCAGCTCGTCCTCCAGGCGTTCCAACTGGGATGCCAGCGGGGCGTCGCAGTACAGGGCGACTTCTGCATCCAATCCACCTTTCAATTCGCCCTGGCTTCGTTTCGACTCTAACTCTCGATTAACGGCGTCGCGCACCGCAATCAACTGCTGCCAGTAGGCATCGTCGAAGTCACCGCTCTCTGCTTCGCAGAAGTCTTCAAACCATTCCGCCAGGAACACCGAGCTTTCGCGCTCGCCTGGCAGGTTCTCCCAGATCTCTTCGGCGGTGAACGACAGGATGGGCGCAACCCAGCGAACCAGCGCTTCAGCCACCTGATAAAGCGCCGTCTGCGCAGAGCGCCGCGGCAGGCTGTCCGCCTGGGTGGTGTACTGTCGGTCCTTGATAATGTCCAGATAAAAGCCACCCAGATCTGTCACGCAAAAGTTGTGCAACTTCTGATAGATCAGGTGGAACTGGTAGTTCTGGTAGTCAGTGATGATTTCGCGCTGTAGCGAGGCCGCTCTGCGGATCATCCACGCATCCAGCGGCAACAGCTTCTGCGCTGCTACCGCATCTACCGCGGGATCAAAGCCGCTCAAATTTGCCAGCAGGAACCTCGCCGTGTTTCGAATACGGCGATAAGAGTCTGAGGTGCGCTTGATGATTTCGTCCGACCAGGCAAGCTCCCCGCGGTAGTCCGTGGCCGCCACCCACAGCCGGACGATATCCGCACCCAGCTCATTTAGCGCTTTCTTGGCCGTCACCACGTTACCCAGAGATTTGGACATCTTGCGCCCGTCACCATCCACGGTGAAACCATGGGTCAGCAGCGCTTTGAAGGGCGCTTCGCCCGTGGAGGCAATACCGGTCAGCAAGGCATGCTGGAACCATCCGCGGTGCTGGTCGGAACCTTCCAGGTAGAGATCTGCCGGATAGGCGAGCTCCGGACGTTGCCGCAGCACGCAGGCATGGGTGACTCCCGAGTCAAACCAGACATCCATAGTATCGGTGCTCTTGGCGTAAAGAGAGGCCTCATCGCCCAACAGCTCTTCTGCCTCCATCTCAAACCAGGCGTCGATACCGCCCGCTTCGACCCGTTCGGCAACTCGCTCAATCAGTGAGGGTGTGTCCGGGTGCAGTTCACCAGTCTCTCTATGCACAAACAGTGGAATAGGTGAGCCCCAGGTACGCTGTCGGGAGATGCACCAGTCAGGTCGGTCTTCCATCATCGCGTTGAGCCGTGACCGTCCCCAGTCTGGCGCAAACTCGATACCGTCTACCGCCTGCAGGGCATCCTCCAGCAGATGGCTCTGCTTCATCGATATGAACCACTGGGGCGTAGCGCGAAATATCACCGGCGTCTTATGACGCCAGCAGTGAGGGTAAGAGTGGTGATAATCCTCGCAGTGCAGCAGTGCACCGCGCTCTGCCAGCAGGTCAATAATGCTCGAGTTGGCCTTGTAAATGTGTTGACCACCAAAGATCTCGGTATCCGGTAGATAGACACCGGTGTCACCCACGGGGTTCAACACCTCCAGACCGTACTTTAAGCCAACGATGTAGTCGTCATGGCCGTGGCCCGGCGCCGTATGTACAGCACCCGTGCCACTCTCCGTGGTCACGTGCTCGCCAAGGATCACCGGCACCTGGCGCGAATAAAAGGGGTGCTGCAACAACTGGCCTTCCAGGGCAGCGCCCCGACAGGTGGCCAGTACCTGGTAGTCTGTCCAGCCGATGCGCGCGCAGACAGCGCTGACCAGGTCGGTTGCTATTACCAGAGCCTGATCCGCCGACCCCACCAGACTGTATTCCAGGGATGGGTGCAGACTCACCGCCATACTGGCGGGCAGAGTCCAGGGTGTGGTGGTCCAGATGGGGACGGCTATCTGTAGGTCTTTCCGTACGTCTTGCTCTGCATCTTCCAGTCCGAACAGCGCCCGCAACGCCGGCTGATCGACTCCAGCATATGCCACGTCAATGGCCTGGGAGATCTTGTCCTCATACTCGACCTCGGCTACTGCCAGCGCAGAGCCACAGTCAAGACACCAGTGCACGGGCTTGGCCCCTTTGTGCAAATGCCCGTTGCCGATAATCTCTGCCAGGGTTCGCAGCACGCTGGCCTCAAAGCCGTAGTCCATAGTGAGGTAAGGAGAATCCCAGCTACCCAGCACGCCCATGCGCCGGAAATCTTCTCGCTGCCCGTCCACCTGGCTGGCAGCATAGGTGCGACAGCGTTCGCGGAACTCTCTGGCACTGACTTTAACGCCCGGTTTCCCCACCTTCTTTTCTACATTCAGTTCAATGGGTAAGCCATGACAATCCCATCCCGGTACGTAGGGGGCGTCAAACCCCATCAGCGTGCGAGACTTGATAACTATGTCTTTCAGGATCTTGTTGGCCGCGTGCCCAACGTGCAGCTCGCCGTTGGCGTAGGGCGGCCCATCGTGAAGAATAAATTTCTCACGCCCCGCCCGCGCCTCGCGGAGCTGACCGTACAAATCCTGCTCTTGCCACTGCTTGAGGCGCTGAGGTTCGCGCTGTGCAAGACTC
>JBCDKJ010000104.1:0-7358 GCA_038746745.1 Pseudomonadota bacterium | reverse complement strand
TTTAAGTTCTGGCCATTTTAGGCGCGGGGCTTCGAGCGCTGGCATGCAGAGGGCTCAGCGTCTGGTAAGCCTAAGTAGCCCTTAATAGCCCTCAGTAGCCCTTCTCGAAGTCAATACGGTAGTCCAGCGCTTCACCGCTTCGGTAGCGCTCATAATTGCTTCGAAATACATCGACGATAGCCCGTACCGGCGTCGGTGCCGCCGTGTGACTGGTGATTGATATGCCAGGCGTCGTCCATAAGGCGTTTCCTTGTGGCAGGGGCTCCTCTGCGAAAACATCCAGTACAGCATGACGCAGTTGCCCCGTTCCCAACCCACGAGTGAGGGCTTCTACGCTGACCACATTGCCGCGACCGGCATTGATGAAAATCGCGCCGGCTGACAGCGCTGCCAGCATAGCCTCGTCCACAAAGCCATCCGTTGCAGCCGTGTCAGGTAGTAAGGACAACAAATAATCGAGGCCGTTGGCAAATCGGTATTTGTCTCCACTGGCGACGCATGTCGCAAAGCCCTCTACCGCTCGTCCGTCTGAGTTGAGACCGCTCACGGTGATGCCAAAGGCATTGGCGTAAGCAGCCACCGCCTTGCCGATGGAGCCCGTGCCGAGAATTCCCAGCCGCTTGCCCGCCAGACTCTCGCCAGTGATGGGTAGCCAGTCACGGGCCTGGTAGTGCTGAGGAATGTTGCGCTCCAGGGCCAATAGCCAGCCCAGAACGTATTCGCCCATGGCCTGGCCAAAGATGCCTTTGACGCCGGTTAGCACGTAATCCCGTTTGTCCGCCCGGATCAAAGGCGTGACGCCGGCCCAGCTGGATTGTAGCCAGCGCAACCCAGTGCACTTCGCCAGTAGCGGTGCCAGCAGGTCTGGCGCGCCGAACAGCACTTCCGCATCCGGCGCCTCAGGTACCGCGTCCGCGGTGTTTTTCGCAAAGGCCACTGTTGCGCCAACGAGGGGTTTAGTCTCCAGACACTGCCGATAAGCGTCGGCGTGTTGGGAAACCACTAGAACTCGGGTCATCTGTTTCAAGTATCCATACTACGAGCACGAGAGGACTTTCGTGCGAGCGTCACAGTGCTGATACTAAGGCAAGGCCAGTACCGAGTGGAGCAGTCTGTGTTGCTGGCGGCAGTTTTGCAGGAGTATTTATGGGCTTAAATAGTGACAGGGTAGTGGTAGTCACCGGTGCAAGTCGGGGTGCCGGCAAGGGGATTGCCTGTGCGCTGGGCGCCACCGGCGCGACGGTTTACGTGACTGGTCGCTCCAGAGAGGAGGGCGATGCACCTTTACCGGGAACCGTCGGCGCTACCGCGGAAGCGGTTACTGCCGCGGGTGGCCAGGGCATTCCGGTGTATTGTGATCACGGCACAGACGACGATGTCGCGGCGCTGTTCGAACAAGTGCGCCGAGAGCAGGGCCATCTGGATATCCTTGTCAATAACGCTACCGCGCTTCCAGACGCGATTACGGCGCCTGGTCCGTTCTGGGAAAAGCCACTGGGCATGACCTGCCTGTTCGACGTGGGCATGCGCTCGCACTACGTGACGGCCTGGCATGCTGCGCCCCTGCTGCTGGCAAGCGCCGGTGGTCTGATCGTGAACACCTCATCCTTCGGCGGGCGCATATACATGCACGGCCCGGCCTACGGAGCGGGCAAGGCCGCCATCGACAAGATGGCCCACGACATGGCTTACGATTTCAGGCCTCATGGTGTCGCGGTCATCTCTTTATGGATGGGGTTGTTGCTTACCGAGCGAACTCGCGCGGTGTTCGACGCACAGCCGGAAATGTACGAGGAGTTGGCGGCGACGGCGGAAACTCCGGAGTTCACAGGCCGCATCATTGACGCGCTGGCCCGGGACCCAGCATTAATGGAAAAGTCGGGCAGGGTGTTGATCGGCGCAGAGCTCGCAGAAGCCTATGGCATTCGGGATATCGACGGGCGACAACCTCCTTCCCATCGGGCTTTTTTCGGCCAACCGACAGAGTATGGCGATGCGGTAGTGGAGTAACACCTAATAATATTCTGAATTGTGCTACGTAATTTATTGATTTAAATGTATTTAATAAAAATAGCCCAAACGAGTGATGCTACCTGAGATTGGCATGCGTCTAATGCCGGCATCGGGCGTTTATCGGGGGATAACTATAATGACCGCACATCAACCTATTCCTGTCGACGGCCTGCACGGCCTTGGCTCACCTCGTGCTCAGGAGCTGCTTGCGGCGGCCAGAGCGCTGCAACCCGTTTTGCGCGAGCGGCGCGCTCAGTGCCGAGCAGACCGCAAAGTGCCAGAGGAGACCATTCGCGATTTTCAGCAGGCAGGTTTTTTCAAAATCCTTCAGGCCGAACAGTACGGCGGCTATGCGATGGATCCGCAGGTGTTTTATGCCGTGGGTCTGGAAATCGCTCAGGCGTGCATGTCCAGCGCCTGGGTGCTGGGAGTGGTCGCCGTGCACAACTGGCAGTTAGCCTTGTTTGATGATCGCGCAGCACAGGACGTCTGGGGTGATGATCCGTCTGTACTGATCTCCTCCTCCTATGCACCAGTAGGAAAAGTCACTCCGGTCGACGGTGGCTTCCGCCTAAGTGGCCGCTGGAGCTTTTCCAGTGGTTGCGAACACTGCAAATGGGTGTTTGTTGGCGCGGTGGTGCCGACGAAGGATGCACCCTTCGATATGCATAACTATCGGACTTTTCTTGTGCCGATTGAGGACTACCAGATCGTAGACAATTGGGATGTGGTGGGTCTGCAGGGCACTGGTAGCCACGATGTGGTGATTGAAGACGTGTTTGTGCCTGAGTATCGAACCCACAAGGTGGTCGACGGTTTCAACTGTGATAATCCGGGTAACGAGATCAATACGGCGCCGCTGTTCCACATGCCCTTTATGCAGGTGTTTGTGCGTGCTGTTTGCACGGCGTCCCTGGGCGCGCTGGAGGGGCAGCTGAATGCCTACGCAGACGTCGCCGCGACGCGCCAGGCGGGTCCGGTGCCCATGAAAAATGACCCTTTTGCCCGTCAGATTGCAGCTCAGGTCAAATCGGAGATCGAGCAGATGAAACTGGTTATGTACCGCAACTTTGATGAAATGATGGCCTGCACCAGAGCCGGAGAGCCTATCGCTATCGAAGACCGCGTGCGCTACCGCTATGACTCAGCCATTGTGGCTGACCGCTGTGTGGAGCTGTCTGGCAAGATGCTGAAGGCGGTAGGTTCCAGCGGTATTCGCAACGGCAGCAAGGTGCTGGAAAACCATCTGGATATTCTGGCGAGCCAGGCCCACGTGGCCAATCACGCTACGCCTTTCGCCATAAATATGGGCGGAGTGTTGCTGGGTGAGGAGAACGCTGACCTTGGGCTCTGATACCGCGACCACAGAACCGCGTATGAACGGCGTGCTGCCGGAGCATCGCTACGCCCACTGTGCCAACGGCTATCGCATGCACTACATTGATCAGGGTGAAGGGCCGGCGGTAGTGTGGCTCCATGGCTCGGGTCCGGGCGCGAGTGGCCACAGCAATTTCAAGGGGAACTATCCCGCCATCGCCGAGGCCGGCTACCGCTGCATCGTTATCGACATCGTGGGCTTCGGATTTTCTGACAAACCCGAGGACGAGACCTATACCCTGGACTTTTTCGTGCAGTGTGTTTCCCAGACCTTAGACACCCTGGGCATAGATCGCTGCGCTGTAGTGGGGAACTCCCTGGGTGGTGCGATTGCAATCGGGTTTGCCCTGGCCGAACCAGAGCGCGTCGAGAAGTTAGTGCTCATGGCGCCCGGGGGGCTCAGCCCCATGGCGGAGTATCCGCAAATGCCCGGCATGCAGAAAATGTTCGAGGTGTACGGTTCCGGTGAGCCAGTGACCCCTGCTGTGATGAAAGACCTGTTTGCGTACGGACTGATGCACGACCCAGTGCATGCGACAGACGCGCTGGTGGCGGAGCGGATGCAAATCATGGGTCTCATGAACGGGCAGGTCATGTCATCGATGCAGATACCCGAACTCACTGAGCGGTTGCCGGAGTTGCGCTGTCCGGTGCTGGGGTTCTGGGGAACCAATGAACGCATGATGCCGGATAGTGGCATTATGAATTTCGCCAAACACTGTGGCCAGCTGCAGCTGCTACTGGTATCAGAGTGCGGACATTGGGTGATGGTTGAGCACGAAGCCCTGTTTAATCAGCAGTGCTTGATCTTCCTCGGCGATTAGGCCCGCTGTGCCTCATCACCTCATCACCTCATCACCTCATTGTTTCTGCGAGTGTCTCGTTCATCATTAAAGGCCGTTTGTTAAGGCTCTAGTGATCTCTCAAGGCAGCTGTTAAAGCAGCGCTTAAACAGACTCTTATAGAAACTCTTAAAGAAACTCTACTCAACTCTCAAAACAACACCGCCTCTCGCGGGGATGGCGTCACCGATGAACGGAGGTGGCGCCTGGCGGTTCGGCTGCTGCAGCCTCTGCCTTGGCATGCTGGTATGCTTGCGCGCTGTGTTGCTCACACGTCTCAAACGCGCAGGTCTTGCCTTGGTCGCCGGGTTGCTTCAATGCCAGACATCTCACTGTATTCTGCCTGGCATCCAGGTCATGCTGCGGTGAGTGAATTTACTCTGATTCCAGTAGCATTGCTGACATCCGTGCTCGCCGCCATCTTCGGCGCCGGGGGTGGCGTTCCATTAATCGCGGTCATGCCCGGTTTGTTGCCGGTGGATGCGATTATCCCTGTACACGCCGCAACGCAGTTGGCCAGCAATAGCAGTCGCGCTGCCCTGGGTTGGCGCGCAGTAGACTGGTCCGTGCTGCCGCCGTTTTTGGCGGGGGGGTTGATAGGCGCTGTCACTGGCGCCGCACTGTTTAGCCAACTGGATTTGCGCTGGCTACCGCCGTTGATGGGCGTTGTGATTCTCTGGCTGACCTGGCGCCCGGCGCCGATCGTTAGCGGTGATGGCAGCGTCGCGCTGTTGCTGCTGGGTTTCTATCAAACTGGTATTGGTATGTTGATCGGCGCCTCGGGACCGTTGGGGGCGGCTGTACTGGCCCGGCGCGGGTTAGCGCGAGACGGCTTGGTGGTTAACACCGCAGTTTATATGAGTCTCAATCACGGCTTGCGGGTGGGCGCTTTTCTGGCGCTTGGCTTTTCTTTCGCCCCCTATGCGTGGCTGCTGCTGGGGCTGGTGCTGGCGGTATCATTAGGTTCCTGGCTTGGCACGGGCTTGCGACAGCGCCTGCCAGAAGCAGACTTCAAACGATGGTTCCGCTGGATTATGACCCTGCTGGCGCTTCGTTTAATTGCCTCAGGATGCTTACTGTGAGCCCTGGAATGTTAGCGGTGGTCGCGGCGCACCTGATCTGGGGGTTCGCGCCCCTGTATTGGGTGCTGATCACCGACGTGTCTGCATTCAATCTGGTGGCGCATCGTGCCCTGTGGTCTTTGGCGCTGCTACTGATTGCTCTTGCGGTGATGGGTCGATTGGGAGCGACGCTCAGGCAGCTGCGCGAGCCCCGTATTCTCGCTACGGTCGCGACATCATCCTTGGCCCAGGCCATCAATTGGTGCCTGTTTGTGTGGGCGGTCACTCACGATCATGCCACGGAGGCCAGCCTGGGTTATTTTCTGTTACCCCTCGTGAATGTGCTTATTGGTGTCGTGGTACTGCGGGAACGCATTGATCGCGCCCAATCGATAGCGATTGGGCTGGCGACTGCAGGTGTTGCCTTGCTGTTGGTTGAGAGCGGCGGGCTCCCGTGGATCGCTCTGGGTGTTTCGCTGTCCTTTGGCACCTATGGTCTGGTGCGTAAAGTCGTGACTATCGGCGCCCTCGAAGGGTTGACCATGGAGACGCTGTTAATGGCGCCAGCCGCATCGTTGTGGCTTTACTGGAATGATGGCGGGGGCTTCTTGCAGCACGGATGGTCTGTGGATGCCCTGCTGATAGGCGGGGGTGTGCTCACCATCGTGCCGCTTTTGCTGTACGTGGTCGCGTCCCATCGCCTGGCGCTCACGGCCATGGGTTTGGCCTTCTACATCGGGCCCAGCATGCAGTTTCTGGTGGCGGTATTTATATTTGAAGAGCCGATACGCCCATTACAGCTGGCAAGCTTTGCCTTGGTATGGCTTGGCCTGGCCTGCATTATTGCGGATACACTAAGACGCTACAGAAACCTGCGGGCGGTCTCCAGTGCCTGCGACCCGTAGCAAAAAGAGATTCGCTTGCCACTTTGGAACAGCAGATCAGTAACAGAGAGCATCACGTAGAGCTCACCGGCCGTTGCCGCTGTGGAGCGGTGGACTTCAGGTTGCGAGCACCGGCCGCAGAGCTGGTGCCTCGCCGCTGCGGCTGTGATTACTGCACCCCCGGCGGCTACACCTACCTGGGCGGGCCTGGTAGCGAACTGAAGGTTAACCTGTATCAGCCGCAATGGATTTACATCCACTGTTTTGGCACCCGCACAGCGGATTTCGTACATTGTGCCGCTTGCAATACCCTGATGTACGTCCTGTGCCGCGTCGACGGGCGGGAGTACGGTTTGGCTGTGGCAAACGTCATCGCAGATGCTGACCTGCTTCCCGAGCGCCAGCTTCAGGCGGATGGGGAAAGCCTGCAGGAACGGTTGCAGCGCCGCAGTTTGTCCTGGATACCCAACCCGGAGATTGTTCGTCATGTCTCGGACTGAATTAGCGTGTCGGCTCTCGACGATGACGATCTTATCTCTACTTGGTGCCTGTGCCAGCGCACCGCAAGGGGGTGATAGTGGTGCATCGTTTCCTGCTGCTACGTCCGTAGGGAAAACGCTGGTCTATGAATGTGAGGACACCGATATCGTAGTGCGTACGGGTGCTGGCGAGGTTGTGGTGCATACATCTGATGATTTTCGGGTGCTGCCACAAGTCAAAACGGCCTCAGGCGCACGCTATGAGGACGACAGCATGATGTACTGGAGCAAGGGTACGGAGGCTATGTTCCAGGTGGGCGACCGACGCTATGCTGGTTGCATTCTTAATCCCGCTCGCGCCCCCTGGGAGGAAGCTCGTCGGCGCGGTGTGTCATTTCGCGCGCTGGGGCAGGAGCCCGGCTGGGTGTTGGAGATTCAACCGGGTCGGCATATGTTGATGGATGCGGATTATGGTGGGCTGCGAGTATTGGTGCCGGCGCCGGAATCAGAGTTGACCGAGGGCGGAGAGCGCTATGAGTCCACAACGGAAAGCCACAGTTTGCAGGTGGACATTGTGTTGGATACATGTGCGGACAGCATGTCTGGCGCCGTCTATACAAACCGCGTTACTGTGAATCTGGATGGTCGAATTTTCAAGGGCTGCGGGGAGGCGCTGGAGCCACTGTAAGAAACCTATAATTT
>JBCDKJ010000103.1:0-7764 GCA_038746745.1 Pseudomonadota bacterium | reverse complement strand
TGCCGATGTGGCGCGCGACTATCTGACGGGCGCAACCGTTGAGGCTGCGGACAAGCAGGTAACCGCAGCAGGAGATGCAGATGACCTTGAAGCAATTCGCGAGTTTGCGGTGGCCTACTTGCGCCACGAGCAGGATCTGGATCTGAAAGCGTTTGAAGTGGACTTTGACGTATTCTTCCTTGAGTCCTCGTTGTATGAGTCAGGGGCTGTCGCGGCGACGGTAGACGCACTGGTCGAGCGCGACCAAACCTATGAAGCCGAGGGCGCACTGTGGCTAAAAACGACGGCCTTTGGAGACGACAAGGACCGGGTCATGCGTAAGCAGGGAGGCGGCTATACCTACTTCCTGCCCGATGTTGCCTATCACCACAATAAGTGGGAACGAGGCTTCAATCGCGTTGTCGATGTGCAGGGTGCTGACCATCACAGCACCATCACGCGCGTACGTGCTGGCCTGCAGGCGCTGAACGTGGGTATTCCCCAGGGCTGGCCAGAGTATGTACTGCACCAGATGGTGACGGTGATGCGGGGCGGCAATGAGGTCAAAATCAGTAAGCGTGCGGGTAGCTATGTCACACTGCGCGACCTGATCGACGAAGTCGGCCGGGATGCAACGCGCTATTTCCTGGCCGCTCGCGCGGCGGGCTCGCAATTGACCTTTGATATTGACCTGGCCCTGGCGCAATCCAACGACAATCCCGTTTACTACATCCAATACGCGCACGCCCGAGTGTGCAGTGTGTTCCGTAAGTTGGCGGAAGCCGGAGAGAACTGGCAGCCAGCGAACGGCCTGGCCGCATTGGAAAGACTGGTAGCTGATGAAGAGAAAGCGCTGCTCAAGCGCCTGGATCAGTATCCCGAGTTGGTGTCGGTGTCCGCAGAACGCTGCGAGCCACACAGCGTGGCGAACTACTTGCGCGACCTCGCAGCAGACTTTCACAGCTGGTACAACGCCCACAAGGTGCTGGTGGAGGATAAGGCTTTGCGAGATGCACGACTAGCCCTGTCTACAGCGGTTGGCCAGGTGCTGCGAAATGGACTTCACCTGCTGGGCGTCAGCGCACCAGAGAGTATGTAGCCTTGACTCAGGACTTTGCCAACAAGAGCAAAAAAACCCGCCGCGGCGGCAGTGGCGCTCGCAAAAAGCGCCCGACCACCGCGCCGGCGCCCGCCCCCTGGCCCTGGTTTATCGCTGGACTCTTTTGCGGTGTATTTCTGGCAGGCCTGGTGTGGCTGGCATTGCAGTCGCCCGTCCCTGCACCCAACGCAGTAGCGGCCACACCTGAGCCCAAGGAAGACCGGCCTACGCCCCGCTTCGACTTTTACACGCTGCTGCCCGAGCAACGCATCGATGTCGAACTGGAGCCTGATACCGTTGCGACGGAAACAGCCCCGGTTCGTATCAGCCAATATCTGCTTCAGGCAGGTTCATTTAAACAAGCCGAAGATGCAGATCGGCGCCGCGCGGAATTGATTCTTTTGGGATTGGATGCCAGCGTTGAAGCCGCGGACGTCGACAATGGTCAGTGGTACCGTGTGTATATAGGTCCTTTCGAGTCGCGTTCTCGCCTGCAGAGTGCGCGCAGCCTGACAGCCCAACAGGGCATTGACACCCTGTTGCTAAAACGGCCGGCGGGCTAGAAAGCGTCGGCGCCGCGGGGCAGGTGCTTGAAGTTGACGCTGCTGTCCCCATATCTCCTCGACCAGCAGGAGAATCATTTTGGACCAATATCGCGGAACCACCATTCTTTCCGTCCGTCGTGGCAATACGGTGGTGATCGGGGGAGACGGACAAGTGTCCCTGGGCAATACGGTCATGAAAGGCAATGCCCGAAAAGTACGCAGGCTTTACAAAGACCGCGTACTGGCAGGGTTTGCCGGTGGCACCGCAGATGCCTTTACCCTGTTTGAGCTGTTTGAGGCGCAACTGGACAAACACCAGGGACACCTGACCCGTGCTTCGGTTGAGCTGGCCAAGGCCTGGCGCACCGAGCGCGCCTTGCGGCGGCTCGAAGCGCTGCTGGCCGTAGCAGACCATAGCACGTCGTTAATCATTACCGGGAATGGTGATGTTATTGAGCCCGAGGATAACCTGATCGCAATTGGCTCCGGCGGCCCTTTTGCCCAGGCTGCGGCGCGGGCGCTGCTCGACAGCACTGAGCTTTCGGCTAGAGACATCGTCGAGAAAGGTCTCGGTATCGCGGCCGATATTTGTATCTATACCAACCACAATCGCGTCATCGAAGAGCTTGACTGCGGCCAGGAGTAAACCGTGTCTAACATGACCCCACGGGAAATCGTCCACGAGTTGGACCGGCACATTATTGGCCAGGATGACGCCAAGCGTGCTGTGGCGATTGCACTACGCAATCGCTGGCGTCGGCTGCAGCTAGACGACGACCTGCAGGCGGAAATCACCCCCAAAAACATCCTGATGATAGGCCCCACCGGTGTTGGCAAAACGGAGATCGCGCGACGTCTGGCGCGGCTGGCTAATGCGCCGTTTATCAAAGTGGAAGCGACCAAGTTCACCGAAGTCGGTTACGTCGGTCGTGATGTGGAGTCGATCGTGCGGGATCTGGTGGATGTCTCCATCAAGATGCTGCGCGAGCAAGAAATGGAGAAAGTCAGCTTCCGCGCGGAGGAAGCAGCGGAAGAGCGCATTCTGGATATTCTGCTGACGCCAGCTCGGGACAGTGAGTCGAGCGACTCCAGCACGCGTCAGATGCTGCGCAAGAAGCTGCGGGAGGGCGAGCTGGACGATCGCGAAATTGAGGTAGAGCTCGCCGACTCGCCCATGGGCGTTGAAATAATGGCGCCGCCCGGCATGGAAGAGATGACGAGTCAGCTGCAGAGCATGTTCTCCAACCTGTCGGGGCAGCGTAAAAAGAGCCGTACCGTTACGGTCAAGATAGCCTTTGAAAGTCTACGCGACGAAGAGGCGGCCAAGATGGTCAATGAAGATGAGCTCAAACAGCGTGCCCTGCATGCTGCCGAGCAAACCGGCATCGTATTTATTGACGAATTGGATAAAGTGGCCAAGCGCAGCGAAGTAGGTGGTGCCGATGTGTCTCGAGAGGGTGTTCAGCGGGATCTGCTGCCACTTATCGAAGGCTGCACCGTAAGCACCAAGCATGGCATGATCAAAACCGATCATATTTTGTTTGTCGCCTCGGGTGCATTCCATCTCGCCAAGCCCTCTGACCTTATACCGGAGTTGCAGGGCCGGCTGCCCATTCGCGTCGAACTGGCTGCGCTCACGCCCGAAGATTTCCAGCGTATTCTGCGGGAGCCTCGCGCCTCTCTCACCGAGCAGTATGAAGCGCTGCTTGGCACCGAAGGGCTGGGGCTTGAGTTCACTGAGGACGGCATCCGGCGGGTGGCGGAAATCGCCTGGCAGGTGAATGAGACGACGGAAAACATTGGCGCACGACGACTGCACACCGTCATGGAGCGCCTGCTGGAAGATGCCAGCTTTACTGCCACTGACACCAGCCTGAAACAGGGCAAGCTCACTGTCGACGCGGCTTATGTCGACAGCCAGCTGGGCGAACTGAGCAAAGACGAAGACCTGAGCCGCTACATTCTGTAGGCGGCAGATGAAGAGCTGCAGGCACTGGGAGTGATTCCACAAAGTGATTCCACAAAAAGTCCATCTGCACAGAGCGTCTCGCGAACTGGAGCTCACCTACGACGACGGTAGTTGGCGACTGAGCTGTGAATTTTTGCGCGTGCACTCCCCGTCTGCTGAGGTAAAGGGTCACGGCCCTGGACAGGAAGTGCTGCAAGTCGGCAAGCGCGATGTGGCCATCGATCAGATTAAACCGGTGGGTAATTACGCGCTGCAATTACACTTCGACGATGGCCATGACTCCGGCCTCTATAGCTGGCCTTATCTGCGTAAGCTGATTGAACAGTGCGACGTCATGTGGGCGGCCTATCTGGCCAGGCTTGAGGCCGAGGGTGGGAGTCGCGACCCCGACGTACAGGTTTTGCAATTCGACCCTTGAGCCCTGCAAAGGGGTACAATATCAGGCCGTAGCGCAGACAGTTCACGGCCATGAGCGAGACAGACAAAACCCATTTCGGATATCAGACTGTTGATCAGGACGCGAAAGCGGGCCTTGTCGCCGGTGTGTTTGACTCGGTCGCTGCCCGTTATGACCTGATGAATGATCTTATGTCCGGCGGCATTCATCGGGTCTGGAAACGCTTCACGATTGAAGTTAGCGCTGCTCGCTCGGGCCAGCGCGTGCTGGATATCGCCGGAGGTACCGGGGATCTTGCAGCACGATTCTCAGATATCGTTGGCCCGAACGGCTCCGTGGTGCTGGCCGACATCAATGCCTCTATGCTGGAGGTCGGTCGCGATAAGCTCATCAATCAGGGCTACCTGGGAAATATCGAGTACGTCCAGGCCAACGCCGAAAACCTGCCCTTTCCGGACGAACACTTCGATATTGTCAGTATTGCCTTTGGCTTGCGCAACGTCACCGACAAAGGCCAGGCCATTGCCGATATGTTGCGAGTATTAAGGCCCGGCGGCAGACTGCTGATTCTCGAATTCTCCAAGCCCGGCAATCCACTGCTGAGCCGCGCCTATGACAGCTACTCGTTCAATGTCCTGCCCGTGCTGGGGCGCCTTGTGGCGGGCGATAGCGAGAGCTATCAGTACCTTGCAGAGAGCATACGCATGCACCCGGATCAGGACACGCTGAAGGGCATGATGGAAGATGCAGGCTTCCTGCGCTGTGAGTATTTCAACATGACCGGTGGCATCGTCGCCCTGCACCGCGGCTTTAGGGCTTAAATCATGGACCCTACCCTGCATATAGCAGGTGCTGCCGCACTGGAGACAGCACTTAACCGCGCCTTCAGCTTAGACCCTGCCGTCGCCAACCGGTTGGGCGAACTGGAAGGCGAGGTGTTTCACCTCGCCTGCACCGCCCCGGCAATAGACCTTTATCTGGCGCCACGAGCCGGTCGAGTCCGCCTCAAGAGTTTCCACGACGGCAACGTCACCACCAGCGTTCGCGGCACCGCCAGGGATTTTGCCGATTTGGCCACAGCGGACGATGCTGCGGCGGCTCTGATCAACGGGAATATTGAGCTCAGTGGCGATAGCGCGCCGCTCATGACCCTGCAGCGCATCCTGTCCAGCCTTGAGCTGGATTGGGAGGCGCCACTGGTAAATGCGCTGGGCGACGTTGTCGGCCACCAACTGGCAGAGGCATTACGCGGCCTCTTCAGCTGGGGTCGCATGGCCCAGAGCAGTCTGCTGCGACAGCTTGAGGAATTCGTCCACGAAGAGGCGCGCCTGTCGCCTCCGAAGGCAGAGTTGGAAGACTTCTACGAGGACGTCGCAATACTTGGACAGCGGGTAGAACGCTTACAAGCCAAATTGCGCCGCTTGGCGGCGCGTGTGCCAGAGCGTTCCTGATATGTCGCGGAGTGCCCGAGCCTTACGTATCGCCTGGGTATTCAGCCGCTTTCGGTTGGACACCTTTATCGACACTGATCGCCTGCCCACAGCCAGCCGCTGGTTGTTTGCCCTGGGACCGTGGCGCCTGGCGGGGCCACCCAGACAGCCTCGGGGAGAGCGCCTGCGGCTTGCGCTGGAGGCGCTGGGGCCGGTCTTCATCAAGTTTGGTCAGATGCTCTCGACCCGACGTGATCTGTTGCCAGACGATATTGCTGACGAACTGGCCAAACTGCAGGATCAGGTGCCGCCTTTTTCACCTGCGGTTTTTCGACGCATTGTTGAGCAAAGCCTTAAAGCAGATATAGATACGCTATTCGCGAATTTTGACTCTGAGCCTCTGGCGTCCGCCTCGGTCGCTCAGGTGCATACAGCCACCCTGCACTCCGGTGAAGCCGTGGTGGTCAAAGTCATTCGTCCCAATATTGAGCGGGTAATTCGACAGGACCTGCGCCTGCTGCATTTGCTGGCCCGGTGGCTGCGTCGCCTATCGGCGGATGGTAAGCGGCTGCGCCCGGTAGAGGTCGTAAGTGATTACGAAATTACCATTCTCGACGAGCTGGACCTGCAGCGTGAAGCGGCCAACGCATCCCAGTTACGACGCAACTGGGAAGGCAGCCCGATGTGCTATGTGCCCGAGGTGCACTGGGATTATACGCGTCGTGACGTCTACACCATGGAACGCATTTACGGTGTACCGGTCACCGACATGGCAACACTGCGCGCGGCGGGAACTGACTTGAAAGTGCTAGCAGAGCGTGGCGTTGAAATATTTTTCACCCAGGTGTTTCGAGACAGCTTTTTTCATGCAGATATGCACCCAGGCAACATCTTCGTTGATATCAGCGACCCGGCCGACCCCCGTTACATCGCGGTGGATTGCGCCATCATTGGCAGCCTGTCCGACTCCGATCAGTACTATCTGGCGCGCAACCTGCTGGCGATCTTTCACCGCGACTATCGCGAGTGTGCGGAGTTGCATGTGGAATGTGGCTGGGTTCCACCGGGGACACGAGTACAGGATTTCGAAGCTGCCATGCGCGCCGTCTGTGAACCCGTATTTGAAAAACCACTGGCTGAAATTTCTTTCGGACAGCTGCTGATCTATCTCTTTCAAACCGCGCGACGCTTCAACATGGAGGTACAGCCTTCGCTGGTACTGTTGCAGAAGACGCTGTTGAACATCGAAGGACTGGGGCGACAGCTCTATCCTGAGTTGGATCTTTGGACCACCGCTATGCCCTATCTGGAGCGCTGGTTACAGCAGCGCTATTCGCCGCAGGCAATGATGGAGCGCATTAAGCGCCAGGCGCCTGGCTGGCTGGAGCAGTTGCCCAAGCTGCCCGAGGCGGTATTTGACAATCTGCAGCAGGCGCGAGAGCTGGATCGTCAGGCCAGCTTACAGCGTCAGCGCCTGGATACACTGCAACAGCAAATGCAGCGAGAGGACAGCCGCAGAAAGCGCGGCGTGGTGGCTGTGCTGCTGTTTGGTGGGGCTGCCGCCACGGCGATGCCCGAGGGGTTCGAGCAACTTGCTCAGTGGCCGCTGCTGAGCTGGACCCTGGTCGCGCTGGGATTGATGTTGTTATGGCCCAGACCGCGGCTCTAGACCATTGTCTGCGCTGCGTGAGACAGTGACGCGATGACGATTGATACTGCCAGCCTCGACAGGGTGGCCTGGAATGCGCAGGGCCTGGTGCCGGCTATCGCCCAGGACGCAGATTCTGGTGACGTGCTTATGCTGGCCTGGATGAATCGAGAGGCCCTGCAGGCCACGGCGGCAGAAGGCATCGCTGTGTACTTCTCGCGCTCACGCGGAAAACTGTGGCGCAAGGGCGAGACCTCGGGCCACACCCAGCTGATCAGGGAGATAAGACTCGATTGTGACGCAGACGCGGTGCTGCTGAAGGTGGAGCAAGTCGGCGGCATCGCCTGTCATACGGGACGTCGCCACTGTTTCATGAATCGCCTTGCGGATGGGCACTGGGAAGTCTGCGAAGCCGTACTTAAAGATCCCAGCGATATCTATTGAGCGAGCGTATCGAGAGTTTGATGAACGAAATATTGCAACAATTGGACAGCATAATCGCGCAGCGCCAATCGGCAGACCCCGACAGCTCCTACGTTGCACAGCTCAATCACGCTGGGCTAAACAAGATTTTGGAGAAGGTCGGTGAAGAGTGCGTGGAGACTATTCTGGCAGCAAAAGACTGCAAGCAGGCGCAGGGCTCGGACGCGCTGTTAGAAGAGCTCACTCGGGAGACCGCGGATTTATGGTTTCACTG
>JBCDKJ010000102.1:0-7947 GCA_038746745.1 Pseudomonadota bacterium | reverse complement strand
TTTTTAGACACTTGGCGTGTAAATTTAACTTGTCTATACTGCGTACTCAAGCGATGCGAACAACTGTTCACGTCGCGGCAGCCTGCTCGCGCCCGGAGGCGCATGGCGAATGGGAACACAAGTGGTCACCGGCAACTTCGCCGGCGAAAGCCCAGAGGCCAAGGACGATCAACTCTATACTCTCGGTTACGCCAGCACCCAGTCTAAACCCCTGGCTACGGCTGAATTATTAGAGCTATTAAATTCCTCACGGGAATTCAACGGTGCCCACGATATCACCGGACTGCTATTGCATCGGGAGGATTCTTTTCTTCAGGTGATGGAAGGCCGCAGAGCAGATATCAAAGCCCTCTACGAACGCATCAAAGTAGACCCGCGCCACACGCGGGTTGAAATCCTGTTCGAGGATAAAATAGAAAGGCGCGAGTTTTCAGACTGGCAAATGGGCTTCATCCAGCTCGATGGCATCGACGTTTCTATGCTGCCGGGCTTCTCTACCTTCCTGGTCGAGGAAGAAACACCGCGAACGCTGCTGGAACGCCTCAGTCGCTCGCGGCGCTTACTGCTTTTATTTCGCAGTCTGTCCTGACTGCGAGCTGCAGCGCCTATTTCGCAGTCTCTCCTGATTGCGAGCTGCAGCGCCCTACCCGCTAGCCTACTACAGACGCAGGCCGAGCTGATCTCTAGCTTCGCGCATCAGCGTCTCGCGAAAGTCTGGGTGTGCGATAGCCACCAACTCCCTGGCGCGCTCGGTGACTGATCTTCCGCGCAGACGCGCAATCCCAAACTCAGTGACGATATGATCCACATGAGCCCGGGTGGTCACTACGCCGGAGCCCAGCGTCAGCATCGTTACCAGTCGTGAAACACTTCCCCCTTTGGCAGTGCTGGGTAAGGCGATAATCGACTTGCCGCCCTCTGAAAAAGCAGCGCCCAGCACAAAATCCAGTTGCCCCCCAACCCCGGAGTAGACTCTGGGTCCCATTGAGTCCGCGCAGACTTGTCCACTCAGGTCAATCTGTATGGCACTGTTGATCGACACCACCTGTTTATTCATAGCAATCACAGTTGGGTCATTGACGTATTCGATGTCGAGAAAGATCACTTCGGGATTGTCGTCGACATAGCGGTACAGATGCTGACTGCCCATGACAAACCCCGTGACGAGCTTGCCTCGCTGGCGTTTTTTGCGGGAGTTGTCGACCACACCCCGCTCTATCAGGGGTAACAGCCCGTCGGAGAACATCTCGGTATGCACGCCCAGGTGGCGCCGATCGGTCAGGTTGGCCAGAGCAGCATCGGGAATCGCGCCGATGCCCATCTGCATACAATCACCGTCATTGATCAGACTGGCAACGTTAGCGCCGATCTTCTCAATCACAGGCGACGCATCGCGCGAGGCGATATTGATCAGGGCGCGATCTTCAAAATACGCTACATCGATAGCGTCCAGCGGGATAAAGGCATCACCATGGGTGCGCGGCATGCTGGGATTGATATGCGCGATAACCCGGTCTGCCACCTCGCAGGCGGCTCGCGTGGCCTCCACAGAAATACCCAAGGTGCAGTTACCGTGGTGATCTGGCGGCGACACCTGAATCAGTGCAGTATTGACCGCCTGCTCGCCGCGCCGGAACAGCTTGGGTACTTCTGACAGAAACAGTGGCACGTAGTCGGCAGCGCCCGTATTGATGAGTTCGCGGGTTTCCTGTCCGGCGAAGAAAACGCGATTGCGTAGATGGCCCTCGAGTGAGGGCTGGCATACCGCCTCGGCGTGCTCCAGATGCAACTGCATGAGGGTCAGGTCCCTACACTGTTGCGCTCGCTCTGCAAGTGCCTCGAGCAGCACGGTAGGTGTCGCCGCCATGGAATGACACCAGATGTACTCGCCTGATTGAACCTGCGCCACCGCCTCAGCGGCGGTATCGGTAAAAACTGTCACTACCTGCCTCCTGTTCGGAGACTATCACAGCCCCCCGGCGATAATGATGTCAGTCAGAGGCTTGCGCTCCCGCGGTGCGGCGTCACGCTGGGCATAGGCGTCCGGGACTGCGTCTGGGCTGCCCGCGTAGCCTATGGCCAACCCGGTGTAAACCTCCAGATCGTCCGCAACGGCGAAACTCTGGCGCGCTCGCTCGGGCTCAATGCCAATCATCTGATGTACCACCAATCCGCGCGCGGTGGCCTCCAGCGTGAGCTGCGCGGACGCCGCGCCGAGATCATGTATCGCCGCCTTGTTCGGCTTGCCGTTGCGCTCAAAGTCCGGCTGCACCAAACCCAGCGCCAGTACCGGCGCATTGACCGCCCAGGGTTGATTCCCCTCAACAAGGACGTCAAATATTTTCTGCCACGTCGCCTCATCACGCTCGCGCACGCCGACAATATAGCGCCAGGGCTGTGCGTTGTAGGACGACATTGCCCAGCGCGCTGCTTCGAACATTGCGGTCAGATCGGCTTCGCTAACGCTCTTGTCGGGATCAAAGGCATAGGGACTGCGGCGTGCCGCAATCAACGGATGTAGATTATGTGTGTCCATACTGTTGTCTCCAGAAACAACCGCAACCTTAGTCCGGCAGCGGGATAAACTCATCGTCTCCTGGCACCTGCGGGAAATTACCCGCGCTCCAATCGATTTTTGCCTGCTCTATGCGCTCTGGCGAGCTGTGCACGAAATTCCAGAACAGCTTGCGCGGCCCTAAGCCAGCGCCGCCAATCACCATAAGCCTGCTGTCACTGTTCGCACTGATCGCAGGCGTCGCGCCCGCCGCTGCAATCGCCATCACGCCGGCGCTGTAGCTTTCCGAATCGATGGTCACCTCGCCGTCAACCACGTACACGGCAAGCTCTTCCGTGGCGGCGGGCAGCGCGAGGCTGGCTCCAGCATCGAGTGTGCAGTCGAGATACAGCGTTGGAGAGTACTGCGTCACAGGTGAGATGACACCGTACGCCTCGCCCATAATGACCGTCACGGCCGCACCGGGGAGAGCCAGCTGCGGAATCTCCGCCGCAGGGAAGTGCGCAAACGCTGGCTCGCGCTCCTGCTGATCCTCGGGCAGCGCAATCCAGGACTGAATGCCATGCAGCGTAGACGAGACATTGAGGTCTGAACCCGCCCGCTCTGAGTGCACAATACCCCGCCCTGCCGTCATCAGGTTGATGGCACCGGGCTCTATAGGCTGCACCACCCCCAGGCTGTCGCGATGCATGATCTCCCCTTCAAACAGGTAGGTGATGGTCGCAAGGCCGATATGAGGATGCGGGCGAACCGCAATGCCCTTACCAGGCGGAAAGGTAGCAGGGCCCATGTGATCAAAAAAGACGAAGGGTCCAACGCTACGCTTTTGACGAGAGGGCAGTACGCGTCGAACGCTGAACTCCCCCAGATCTGCCTCGCGGGGTTCTAGGCGCAGCGCAACGGCTGCGCCCGAGTTACTCCCCTCAGTAGTCATACTCCTTCCTCCTTAAGACCAGTCTGTAGTCGATCTCGAAACACCGCTAGCGCATATCAAAGAGCAGAAACTCTGACTCTTCAGAGGCGGTGATCTTCAGGTCCAGCGGGCCGGTCAGGGCAAGCCCGTCGCCGACAGCCATAGTGACATCGTTGACGCGGACGCTACCGCGCGCCAACTGCAGCCAGCCCTGCCGTCCCTCACGCAGACTGTGCGACACCGAACGCTCCGACTCCAGCACACTGGCGTAAAGGTCTACATCGCGGTGAATCAACACAGACCCGTCCCGCGCATCGCGCGCACCGATCAGGCGCAGCTGGTTAAGCTTTTCGTTGCGCGAGAAAGCCTTCTGCTCATAGCCAGGCTGCAGCCCCTGACGTTCTGGCTGAATCCAGATTTGCAGGAAGTGCACTGGGTCGGCATCAGACCCGTTGAACTCACTGTGCATCACGCCTGTGCCCGCCGTCATGCGTTGCAGGTCTCCAGGCACAATTTGCGAACCGTTGCCGATATTATCCTGGTGTTCCAACGCACCCTCCAGCACGTAGGATAGGATTTCCATATCGCGGTGACCATGGGTATCAAAGCCTCGGCCGGGCTGCACCCTGTCTTCGTTGATTACCCGCAGGGGTCCGTGCCCCATATGCTCTGGATCGAGATAGTGACCAAAAGAGAAGCTGTGGCGGCTGTCCAACCAGCCAAACTGGGCCTTGCCTCGAGCGTCACTAGGGCGAAGTGTCATCATCGTTCTCCTCCTTCTATAGTCAGTTTCCGTAGTGGGTCTCTGTAGCGGGTTAACGCTTGATGACAGTCATTCTATTGTCATTATTTTCGATAACAATTACCCTAAATAGAAACATTTTGTGTCCATTTTGGAATCAGTACGATGGATGTGCTTGAATCAATTCGAAGCTTTACCGCAGTCGTGGATGCGGGCGGCTTTGCCGCCGCGGCACGCGAGAAAGGCGTGACGCGCTCAGTGATCAACAAGCACGTTAAAAAGTTAGAAGAGCTATTGGGCGCACAATTGCTGCAGCGCAGCACGCGCGTCGTGACGCCAACAGAAACGGGGCTCGCCTTCTACGCCCGTTGCAATACTATTGTCGCCGATCTGGAAGCGGCGATCGCTGCCGTTAGCGAAATGCAGGAAGCGCCGCGCGGTACGCTCCGAATCAACGCCCCCATGTCCTTTGGCACCCTGCATCTGGCTCACTGGGTCTGCGATTTCATGGCCGCGCATCCGCAGCTTCATGTTGAACTATCGCTGAGCGACCGTTTTGTCGATCCCCTCGAAGAAGGCTTTGACATCAGCCTTCGCATAAGCGAACCCCGCAGCTATACCAGTCTGGTGACGCGAGAGCTGGGACCTGTGCACCTGGTGCTTTGCGCCTCAGATCAGTACCTCAGCGATTACGGCGAACCAAAGCATCCCGCAGAGCTGAAACAGCATCGCTGCCTGCATTATGGCTATCAGGAGAGTGGCACGCAGTGGCGGCTGACAGGCCCCGACGGCGAGGTATCCGTGCCGGTAAACTGCTCTATGTGGTCTAACAACGGCGAGGTGCTGGCGGCCGCGAGCGTTGGTCATCAGGGTATCGCGCTACTTCCCGACTTCATCATTGCCAGGGCCCTGCAGCAGGGTCAGCTACGCCGGGTTATGCCCGATTACGCACCGCAACCACTGACACTGTGTGCGCTATACCCCCGCCACCGACACCTCTCCAGTCGACTGCAACTGTTCGCGGACTTTCTAGGGGAAAAAGTCTCAGCGAAGACCGCCAGCGACCACTAAACCGCGAACTTTCAGACACCGCGCCCTAGAGGTCTGTCTGGTTGCGATACTGCTGCGGCGCCCAGGCAGTGATGGCATCCGCATCAACCTGCAAAAGGAATCCTGCCTGCACGGCGGCCTGCGCGGACTCGGAAACAGCGCTAACGTAGTCCGCTTCCGTCGGATACAGGCTGGCCACCTGATCGGGTGGAAACAATGTGGTCACACCAAACAGGAAGCAGAAGGAACCTCCCGTCTGCCCCTCACCAGACAGCACGGCCGTTGGCGCGTCGACAAAAGGCGTGCGAACGCCACCGGTCACGTTGCCCAGGGCATCTGTCAGGTAAGCCGTCTGACTGTCATCCAGATCCAGTCGTGGCGCTGTAGGGGGCGCAACGCCGTCCCCAATCCATGCGTTCATCGCGCGCATCGCAGCGCGCATGACGTAAGTGAACGGACCTGCGTTAAAGGGCCGGTCACACTGTAGAAACCCAAAGACTTCATCCTCCTCAACCACAGCAGCAAAGCGGGGTTCGCCCAACGCGTCCTCACGTCCGGCCACAATGCCGTAGTAGTCGCTATGGGACGTACCGGCCACTTCCCAAAGGCGGAACCTGTCACTGTCCTCCTGTCTGGCGGCCACCGAATTCAACAGGGTTACATCCGTTTCTGACTGCACGTTCAGCACCGGCGTCAGGCTGTCTGCGCGCACTCTGACTGCGCCCGGTGCAGGTATTGCTGTCTGCGGTTCCTGAGCCAGCGCTGAAGAGCCATCACCCTTGGTCATGACAATAAAACCATCAAATGCGTTGTAGAGCGGCTGCACGGCATTGATATAGGACACCATGCGGCTGCCGGACTGGGACTGGCCCGTGGCAACAATCCGCTCCGGTTGCATGCCCGCCAGCACGTCCAGATTAGCCTCACCCCGCAGGATGGCCGTCACCTGGCTGAACATATCGTAGGAAAAACTGTCGCCTGGATGATCCAGACTGCCATAGCGAGCGGGATTGACCGCTTTCAGGTGCAGTGGGACCAGCGCGCCTTCACTGCCGTCAATGCCGACCTTCTGTGCGGAGACGCCAACCCAGATGTGCCCCTGTCGGTAGGTCTCTACATGACCTGCGCCCCACACTGGGGGCGTCTCGAAACCGGCAGTCACGTTCAACCACTCGACTTCCACCGTGCCATTAAAACGCGCCGCATCGATCGGCCTGTGAATGAATATCCTTGAACGATAGGTGGCTTGTTCGGCGGGCTCAACCTCCCAGCGACCATCGCCAAGCAATTCATTGAGATTGGTGAAAGCCGTGGCTGTGCCCTCGTAAAAAAACTCCACCGCTTCATACCCAACAACCGACAGGTCAAAAGTGTTCTGTTGCAAAAACGGCGCACCCGCCGATGGCGGCTCCAGCACCGTAGGCACAGAGACTGGCAGGAACTCCGGCAGCGGGTCTATGGTCACGGTGTCATTGCCATCGCTGCAGGCCGAGGCGATAAGAACGATGCTCCATATCAGCAGGGAGCGACCTGTGCGGCACTGCGATAGATCACGGTGGGTCATTCGAATTCCTTTATTGTTAGCATTTAGTCGCCGTGATAACGCATCACGACCTCAATACGCAAGCGAGAGGGGCTAAAAACACCGGGCAGTTTGGCCTATCGAATCTGTGCCTGAACAGCGCCAGCAGCGAGCACTGGCGAAGCCTTACACCAGCGACTAGTATGCTCGGCATGAGCTCCAGCAAAAAAGACTCCCGCGCGCCCTCTCCGCCCTACGGCTACTCGAGAGAATGCCACTACCCGCTAGAGCGGCAGATACGGATCGTTGCCGAGTTCCATGCTCACAATATCCGCCCCAGTCGCATTGCTTATCGCATGGGTATAGATATCGATCTGATCGAAAAGCTTATTGCCGGCGAAGCGCATCAGGCCGTCTTTGACGAGATGCTGAGCTACTACCGCAAGCACCGGCGGAATCAGCGCTTGCAGGAGTCTCATTCTCTCACCGGCAGCGCCAGGGTCGAGCAACAGGCCCGAATAGAGCACGAGTATCAGCTTGCCGAGCGCACTGAGCTGCGCTGAAGTCTGCGACAGGCCTGGCGCCATCCCAAAACAGGAATCTACAACATGATCGACCTGCACTATTGGCCGACGCCGAACGGCAAGAAAGTGTCCATTCTGCTGGAAGAAGCCGAGATACCCTACACAACGGTGTACTGCAATATCGGCATGGGCGACCAGTTCTCCGAGGGTTTCCTGAAGATAAGCCCGAACAACCGCATGCCCGCTATCGTTGACCGTACCCCGACAGACGGCGGCGAGCCCCTGGCCGTGTTCGAGTCAGGTAGCTGCCTGCTCTATCTCGCAGAAAAGTCGGGCCGCTTTGGCGGAGAGTCGATGCGAGAGCGCTGGGAAGTGAATCAGTGGCTGATGTGGCAGATGGCCAATCAGGGCCCGAAGATGGGCGAACGGGGCTACTTTGCGCGCCTCAAAGATCGTGCTGGTGACCAGAGCCATGCACTGACTCGGTACAGCGACGAGACGCATCGGCTTTACGGCGTTATGAACAATCGGCTCTACAACCGCCGCTATCTGGCCGGTGACTTTTATAGCATCGCAGACATGGCCTGTTATCCCTGGGTCACCTATTACGAGGCACAGCGCATTGACCTGGACGAATTCAAATACGTGAAGCGCTGGTATCAGGAGCTTGAGCAGCGCCCC
>JBCDKJ010000101.1:0-8135 GCA_038746745.1 Pseudomonadota bacterium | reverse complement strand
TGTGCTGCCCAGACGCTCGGTGGCCAGTGTTGCAATCACCTCATTGGCGTTCATGTTGGAACTGGTGCCGGAGCCAGTCTGAAAAATATCGACGGGGAAGTGCTGCATCAGAGCAGGATCAGCACGCAAGGTCTGGCAGCTTGCAGCGATCGCGTCCGCCATGTCCTGCTCCAGGCATTCAAGCTCGGCGTTACTAAGGGCAGCTATTTCCTTCACCAGTAATAGTGCTTGGATAAATGCGTGCGGCAAGGTGCGACCGCTCACGGGGAAGTTGTTGATAGCGCGCTGAGTCTGTGCGCCGTAAAGTGCGTCGGCAGCAATTTCCATATCGCCCATACTGTCAGCGACCACGCGAATCGTGTTGCTCATTAAGTATTCCCCGTATTGAGTGTGTTTAATGAAGGTGAAGCCCAGCACTATGCCAATGCCCGATGCCTCTGCTCAGTTAGTTTCTCTGGTCCAGCAGGCGCTGGCCACAACGCTGGAGGTCAACGACACGGGTACGCACGTAATGCTGCTCGGCTTGGGTGCGTGCCATACGCTGCAGCTCGCCAAGGGGCTGAAAGATATTGTCCAGACAGGTCTGCCGCCAGTGGGTCAGCGCTTGTTCGTTGCAGACCGCGTTAAACAGTAGATCGCAGGCGCGCTGATATCGGCGCCAGCGTTCCTGACCCCGGGCCTCAGCGCAAAGAGACAGGTATACATAGACAATGCGTGGGTCGTCTGGATGAGAGCCAGAGCGGATGCACTCCTCAAGATCGATTGCCGGGCGGGGTCTAAAGACGCTCTGACTCACACTGACGCCTGCTGGGGCGAGATGTCGTTAAACGTATACCGATTGATTGCGTAGTCACGACTGAGGCGACGCGCGAGCCAGGGCAGCAGGGCCAGGGTGAACCTATATATCGTCGGCATGACAGCGCGAATGGGCGGGGAAACGTCAGCAAAGGTCTGCGATTGCTCTAGCTGTAGTCCCCAATGTCTTAAGCCGGCCGGGTTGTCACACTTCCACCGGAACCAACTCTCCTTCGACAGCTTCTTCATCGCATCGTGTCGGTGCTGGTTTTCGACGGCGTGACTGTTAACGGTGTCAGTAATCAGCCACGAACCCGGAAATCGTTGTGCTAGTGGCTCGATGGCGTGCTGCACGTCGGTGCCGTCCAGGTAGATCAGCACCGCCTCAGACACAAAGCAATAAGGCCCAGGCAATGCCGCTACATCCTCGTGCCAGTCGCTGCTGCGCACATCAGCGGCGAGCATGGTACGGCGTTCGTTGCTATCGAAGAACTGCTGCCGCAGCGCCATGGCATCCGGCAGATCGAGCTCGAGCCAGCGGGCTTTACCGTTGTCCAGTCGCTCGAAGCGGGTATTCAGGCCGGCGCCGATTTCAACAACGGTGCCCGACGGGTGGGACGATAGAAAAGTGCTGACCTGCTCGTCAAAGATCCGCGCCCGTATCGATGCCCCCACAAGACTGGGTGTACCCAGCCACTTGCTGAAGTCGTAATCCAGGCTTTCGACGATGCTGACGGCCTTGGGGTCATGCATAAGCCCGCGCTGCAGCCGAGTCTCTTGAGCTCTGCCCAGTAGCGGGATCAACAGCGTTTCCTGCACCGGCCCCAGGTCGACTGGTATGGCTTTACCCATAGCGCCCATCAAATGCTAATGATTCTTATTAACACTAAACCACTACCTGAAACCTGGCAAGTAGTCTGCGACGGGTCGCGGTTTGCGTATTTCAGATAGCTGGGGTGACATACCGGTCACAGAATTCCACTCACAGTGGAACTCGTATATGGCATCACTCTAAAGCCGTGGACAAGCACAACCCATCCATGATGGACTCGATGCCGTATCGCCCTATATCTATTCGACGGAGGGACTTCCCTATGCGTTCACTTACGACTATTCGTTTTACCTACGCTCGCCGGGCGCCGCTGCTGTGGCTAGGCAGTATGATCATGATTCTGGCAAGCGTTGGCTGCTCGCAATCGGACACGGGCAGTGCGCCAGCCATGGCGACCATGAAAGCCCCTGCGGAAACGGAAGCCGCGCCGGAGCCAACACCGCCCACTAAAATTGTCGCGCCAGCGGGCACCTATCAGGTTGACATCAATCATGCGACGCTGGCCTTCAGTGTGCAACACCTGGGGCTGTCTAACTACGTGGGCCGCTTCAACGCCTACGACCTGACCATTGAGCTTAATCCCGAAGATGTCTCCAGCTCATCGGTGTCGGTCACCATTGACCCCACTTCCGTGGACACTGACTACGTGGGGGATTATCAGGGCACACATCCGGATTCCAGTTTCACGAGCTGGGAGGAAGACCTGGCCATGAGTGACAAGTTCTTCAACGCGGGCACTTATCCGGAAATCAGTTTCGTATCGACGGTAGTGACGCAGGGTGAAGGCGATATGCTGTCTATCACCGGAGACCTGACCCTGCTGGGCCAGACACATCCAATCACTCTGGATGCGACCATTGTTGGCATGATGGAGGCGCACCCCTTCAGAGGCGTTGGTGCCATCGGCTTTTCCGCCGAGGGGAGTTTCATGCGTTCTGAGTTCGGTATGGACTATCTGCTGAGCCCGCCTCTGCTTGGCGACGAAATTACCCTGATGTTCGAGGGCGAATTCCTGCAAGCCCAGCAGCCTGCTGCAGAAGAGTGAGCCTGACGTAAGCGGACACAAGTTGAACGGCAACTCAGTACTTGAGGCCTGAACGCTATAACACGGCGGCAGTACTTCTGCATTGGGGTATCGCCACCGCCATCATTGCCAACATATTGCTTGGCTGGTGGATGCACGAAGCGATTGAGGCCGTGGAAACACAGGCCAGAGCGACCATTGTTTACCAGGTGCACAAGTCGATAGGGCTCAGTGTGCTTGTCCTGAGCCTGCTCAGGCTGTTGTTACGGCTGCTGCTTGCAGCGCCTCCACCGCTGTCATCTGGCCCGACGTGGCAAACGCTTGCGGCAAAGTTCACGCACGCGCTGTTCTATGGATTGATGCTGGGCATCCCGCTGTCGGGCTGGCTGATGGTGTCCGCACAGTGGCGTGACGGTGCGCCGTTAGTTGTCCCGACCCTATGGTTCGGACTGTTTGAGGTACCGCACCTGTTCGGTCTGGCGACGGCCGACGCGGCGGTTCGCGCTCAGGTCTACGAGATCAGTATCGGCAGCCACGAGCTCCTTGCGACTGCGACGCTATTGCTACTGGCTTTGCATGTGGCTGCAGCGCTGAAGCACCAGTTTGTCGATCGGGACGGGTTGCTGCTGCGCATGTCACCGGTGCCAGAAAAAACTGCATCCTCGCTGCGCCACTGGGGATTGTGGAGCGGTCTGGCGGTGCTGATACTGGCTGCTGCGGGAATCACATTTCAGGCACTCGCGCCGCCAGCAGCAGGCCCTGCCGATACCGACACAGCAGATATCGTCGCTACGCCGGGTAGCTGGCCTGTGGTGGCCACTGAGAGCGCAATAGCATTCAATGGGACTCATGCCGGCACGCCGTTTAATGGGCGCTTTACTCGCTGGCGATCCAACATCCTGCTCAACTCCGTCCAGATGGAAAACAGTCGAATCGAAGTGACAGTATTTACAGACTCTGCAACCGACGGGGTCAAGCTGCATGACGATACCCTGCCCGGCAAGGAGTGGTTCAACGTAGTGCAATATCCAACCGCGGTTTACCGAAGCGACAGCATCAAAAAACTCGAAGGGAATCGTTACGCAGTCTCAGGAACGCTCACAATCAAAGATCGGCCTATACAGGTCGACAATCTCATACTCATCCTGGGTGGTAGCGAAGCCCAGATTAGCGGCAGCGCCATTGTGTCCCGGTCAGAGGCGAATCTAGGCATGGATTCAGACCCCAGCGGCCGCTGGGTGAGCAGTGAGATTCAGGTGGATGTCGTCGCCAAACTGCGTGCGCCGTAGCAGGCACGAGTCAGATTTTTAAGACATCAGGTGCCGAAGCGGTCGCAAATACCGCGTCTTCGTTCCAGGATCTGTTGCCGCCGCTGCGCGGGCGTAATTTTCGGACTGGCCACCGGCAAAAGCGCGGCTAACGTATCACGCCTGCCCTGCACACAGGTCGGTGCCGGACATTCAGAGGCACCGATCCAGCGCACCGTAATATAGCCCTCTTCATGCCCGGCCGGATCCAGCCAGTTGGGATGACCGGGATCGTCATGGGATACCACCAGGACAAGTTCGCCATCAGCTTCCAGCCATGCGTAGTGCTGATTAGTGCTGCACAAGTGATAGCGATAATCCATGGTCTCCCACCAGGAGTTGCCAAACTCAACCGCCCAGTAGCTGGAGGCAGGAGGAAAAACCCGAACCACGAGAACTTCATCGGCGGGTACACGCCAGTAGCAGATTAGCGGCTCACCGCCGGGCGTTGCATCAATGGCGTTATCGTCTAATTGCCTGTAAGACAGAAAGCGATTGGGCTGTGCTTTCCAGCGATCCAGCATGTCCGCCCAGTAAGCAGTTGAAGCCTGCAACCAGGACGCGGCCTCCGCGAGGCCGCGTGTAAACTGCTGCGCGCTAACGCTCGGCACTTTCGTACTGGCATCCAGGCAATCGATGCGAGCTTGCATGGGTGCTTCGCCCTCCCAGTCTGCGAAGAATTGCCTGACCGTCACCCGCCAGGCTCCCGCCGTGGTTTGTATCCAATTTCCAGGTTTTGGTTCAGGGCCAATATGTACTTCAAAGCTACCGTCTTCATTGACCAGCACCTGGTCGTCGATCAGGCTTCCCATCACGGCGCCACCCCACGGCGTATCGCCGTCTTCGAGCACCGTAATGGCAAAATAGGCCGCACTGCCACGGTGTCCAACAATTCTGTAGTTGTGAGTGCCGTCTATGGGCGCACCGCAATAAAGAGCGTCGCTGTTATCGCCGCCTTGTTTTCGCAGAGGGTCGAAGTAGTGCAGCAGCTCAGGAAATTCCGGGTCACAGTTTTCCAGATGAAACTGCAGCGCCAGACTGACGTTGCGCGCCAGCATCCTCAGCCCTTTTACGCGATCAATTTCCGCGTCGGGCGCTGCTTCACGAAAGGCGAGATCACCCGCCTGCTTCAAGTCATCACAAAATGCAGCCCAACTGGCCCGCAACTGCGTATCCAACGGTTTCTGGTCCGACAAATTAACCCCCCTTGCTGGACAGCAATGCGCCGCAAAACTAGATTGCTCTGCGCACAGAATAACAATACACCAGCTATTTATGAGTTCATCTGATAACCCGCCACTTTGGCAAGCGCCAGCACAGCCCGAGTGGTTGCGCTTAGTGAACCGGGAGGGACGCTGCTACGATCTCACCGCTGTGGTGCCACTGGACGAAACCTCTTTGCTGGCGGCCGCGCAAACAGCAACGGGTTTAAACGACTACGGCGACGACCTCTGGCGAGAGCCGTTTGCGGCCTTACTACATGCGCTAGAGAGCGAGGCAGAGTTGACCCTGATGGGGCGACTGATGGCACGCAGCGATATCGTCCTTTGGTTAAGCACACGGCTTCGTGTCGTGGCGACGCTGGCAGCGCACCCCGAGATTCTGCAACAGCCCATCATCGGGCCCACCTTTATCGTCGGACTGCCCCGCTCCGGCACCTCAATTTTGTTCGAGTTACTGGCACTGGATACAAACGTGGGCGCTCCATTAATGTGGGAAGCCTTGCAACCCTGTCCGCCACCGGAAGCTCGCACCTACCACAGCGACCCTCGCATTGCTCGGGCAGATCAGTTATTCACGCAGTGGAATCGCGTGGCACCGTCGTTTGCCAGCATGCACGAAATGCGCGGCGATATTCCCGCCGAGTGCGGTTTGCTGATGGCCGGCACGTTCCTGTCAGATCACATTGCATCTCTGCAGCAGGCGCCCAGCTACAGCGCAGTCTGCGCACAGGCTGACTACAGGCCTGTCTATGAATACCATCGTAAGATTCTCCAGATTCTTCAATGGCGAAATCCGAGAGGGCGGTGGTTGCTGAAAGCGCCGGAACATCAGGTACACCTGGACACGCTGCTAGACGTCTACCCCGATGCCAATATCGTTCAAACCCATCGAGACCCTATTCGGTGCATGGCATCCACGACCAGCCTGATGGGCACGCTCTATCAGATGCGCAGTGACAAACCCTTCGACGCCAATCAGTTTGAAAACATCATTCTTGGCGAGGCAACGGCTCAGCGCCTTGAACACGTAATGCACCAGCGCGAAACGGGTATCGTGCCCGAAGCACGTATCTTTGATTCACGCTTCCAGGATTTGATGGAAGACCCCATAGCCTGCATCCAGGCAATCTATGATCACTTCCAGTTAGAACTGGAAGACACAACCAGGCAAGCGATGTTGGTCTATCTCGCCGGCAAACCCCGGGGCAAGTTCGGCCCGCATGAATACGTCGTCAACGCCGAACAGGCACGCGATCGCGCCTTATTCCGCCGCTACCAGGAAGCCTACAACGTGCCTGATGAGGTCTAGCGGATATGGCACCTCACTAAAACTCAGCTAGCAGCTCTATACCCACCTCTCGACCGTCCCCGACCGCTCCCTGGTTCTCGCTTAGAAGCCCGAGCAGATAGTCCTCGTCGAACAGATTGTTGGCGTACAGGCTGATGCGCGCCCCGCGATACCGGTAGCCGATCTTGCAGTCCACCAGGGTGTAGCCTGCCACTCGGATGTCGTTATCGTTGTTGATGCTCTGAAAAAAATCATCGGTGTAGCTGATAGCGAGGCTGCCATACAGCCCAGAGGAGTGGAAGTAAGACCCACCAATCGAGGCCGTTATCTCGGGTGCCTCTGAGTACGCGTTGCCTTCGCAACTGCCATCTGCACAGTTGGTGTCTGTAAAGCTGCCAATTTCCGTTTCTAACAGCCCCAGTGCAGCATATGCGGACAGCCCCCGACCGCTATCGTACTGCGCTTCAAGTTCAAGACCGTAGGACTCGGATTCTCCCGCGTTCAGCGTGGCTGGAAAGAGACCGATGGCATTATCGCTGACCGTAATCTGCTGATCCTCGTAATCGTTGTAGAACACGTTAAGACCTAGCAGGAGGCGATCGCTCAAGAACTCATGTCGGTAAGCGACCTCGTAAGCCCAGAGAAATTCCGGATCAACCTCTGCTATGGTCGTGCCCGCCAGCGTAACGCGACGCTCGGTAAACCCCTGCCGATAACCCCGGTTTATGGAAGCGGTAACCGTCTGGCCGTTGGAGGGCGCAAAGCTCAGGCCCAGCCTGGGTAAGAACTCTGTATCTTCTGTGGACTCATCAACTCCCGCGCCCAGGCTAAAGTCATCACCCACACTCACCGAGACAGTGTCATTCTGCAGGCGGCCGCCGACTATGACAGAAGTCCTCTCTGATAGTGCATAGCGGAGGTCTGCGTAGGCTGCCAAGGTTTCTGTTTCGTTCTCGACGACACCGTCCTGCGCGGTGATACCACCGAAAGAGATAAAAGAGTCGGTCTCCTGCTCAAATGAGCCATAAAAAAGACCGGCCACACCGGTAACCCCTGCGATTGGACGATCAAGTTCCAGTCGGAACTCCTGCGTGAAGTCACTGTCTTCACGGTTATCCTGTCTAAAGAAAACCGGTGATGATGGCGCACTGGAGATATCGAGATCGGTGTCTGTAAAAGCGGATACAGACCGCAGGGTGAAGCCATCGGTGATCTCGTAGCCCAGATCCAGACTGTAGTTGTTGACGGTCATCTCCCGGAATTCTGTGAAAATTGAGTCGGCGGCAAAATTCCGTTCGAAAAAATCGGGGCCGGAGACTGGCGCCGATGACGGTGCATCGAATACGTGGTTTATCGTGAGCAGAACTTCAAACCCTGGCAGGTTGTTTGGCTGATACAGTGCCTTGCCCCGGATGTTGTAAAACTCGTCTTCGGCCAGTGGCGCATTGCCAGGATCTGTAAAGTTGATGTCTGTGGTGCGCTCGCGATACTCACCACTTAAGCGCAGGGCTAGCTGGTTCTCAATCACTGGCCCGGACAGCGCCAGCGCCGCCTCACGTCTATCTAATTCTCCGGCGGTAGCCCGCACGCGCACTTCCGGCTCGAAGCTTGGATCGCGGCTTTTTATGACCACCGTTCCTGCCAGCGCATTGCGGCCCTGCGTTGT
>JBCDKJ010000100.1:0-8697 GCA_038746745.1 Pseudomonadota bacterium | reverse complement strand
GCTCAGCACCATCGAGTTGGTCTACGCCGGTCAGGGCCTGGCGGGTGTAGAGCAATATGTCGAAGATCGGGCCGAGGGCGATGGGCGTCGCTTCCAGTATCTGCTGACCGATGCCGACTACCGCAAGCTGGCAGGTACTTTGAAGAGCTGGCCTCAGTTTCGTGAGATCGGCGATGGCTGGATTTCGTTTGGCCTGAATCTCACGGGCTTCGACGGACAGGTCGATCAGGAGTTAATGGGACGGCCGTTAACGCTGGATGATGGTAGCCATCTGCTGGCGGCGCTGCGCTACGGTGACGTTCTCGAGTCGGCCAGCCAGGTATTTGAAACGCTGGTGAGAACCATGGTGGCCACCATCCTGTTGGGAATAGTGGGTGGTTTTTTTGCCGCCGCCAGCGTACTGAGGCGTATTGAAGTGATTAACGAGGGTATCGACAGGATTGTGCACGGCGATTTTTCGCAGCGCATTCCGCTGGGTGATTCTGTCGGTAATGTACGTCTGTTAATTGAAAACTTTAATGGCATGCTCGATCAGACGGAGTCCCTGATGCAGGGGGTAAGAACCGTTTCAGACAATATCGCCCATGATCTTCGCACGCCGCTCACAAGAATCCGCAACAGCCTGTCACAGTTGAGCCAATACAAGGGCGAGAGCAGCGACGCGGAGATCAATGCCATTATTGACGAATGCGACGGTCTGTTGAAAACCTTCAATGCACTGTTGCGGATTGCACAGTTGGAGGCGGGTAACCGCATTCAGGTGTTCACGCGAATCGACATGCCCGCACTGGTAGCAGATGTGGTGGAGCTCTACGAACCACTGGCACAGGAGAAGGCACTATCGCTGAGCATGCGCTGCGCCGACCACGTGCACTGCGATGGCGATCGTGACCTCGTGTTCCAGATGCTTGCAAACCTGATTGATAATGCCGTGAAGTACACCCCTGAAGGCGGCCGAATTCACGTTGAGCTAACGGCGGACGCGCACGGCTTTACGGAATTGACGGTATCAGACAGCGGGCCTGGTGTACCTGAGACAGATCGAGAGAACGTGTTTCAGCGCTTTTTCCGCCTGGAAAGCAGCCGCAGTGAGCACCCGGGCAACGGACTCGGACTTAGCCTCGTTAAGGCTGTTGTTAAACTACACCGCGGCGTCATTCGACTGCTGGACAATCAGCCGGGTCTGCGAGTAGAAGTTCGTCTGGGTTAGCGGTGCCGCAGGCGCCCCGCTTGCTTGCAGACGCCTTCCGCGTCAACTCTCCAGCGATAAATGATCCGTGCTTGGCGGCGCGGCGTCACTGGATTTACGATATTGCGCATCCAAAACATCGCTGCCTTCCGGCGCGAGGTCCAGGGCGCTGGTATCCACAGAGACCGCTTCTTTTTCTTCAACAAGCTTCGGAATCGCTTCGCCTACATCGCCCATGCTCAGGTGGCTGGTATCGGGATTGAGTTCAGCTTCCTCGGATTCCAAATGTGGGATGGTTTCACCCACGTCTCCCATGCTCAGGTGACTGACATCAGGCGCCGGGGGAGCACTGTCAGTGGAGGGCGCTGGTGCTGAGAACTCGGGCATCAGGTTAATGGCGCTGGTGTCGATATCCAGCTCTTCGAACTCTGTGCGCTCATCTTCTCGCAAGACATCGCTTCCCGCCGGCGCCAGACTCATGCTGCCCGCGTCCAGCTCAGCTGTGGCGGCCGCTGATGACGGCGTCTCTGCCTCGAGCGCTTCACTGCCAAACGCAGGTTTGGCTGCCTCCCCGTCAGGCTCGGTGTCGCCTGTCAAAGCTGCCAGGCGTTCTGCCATGCTGAGAGGCTTCTCTGCTGCCGGTGCTTTCGTTGCTTTCGTGGCAGCAGCGGCAGGTGTCGGCGCACTGGCGGGCTTGTGAGCGCGTACCAGAGCCACAGCTCCCGCCTTCTGCATTGCTGCTTTGTATTTGATAGCGGCGGGCTTATCAATGCCGCGCTTGATCATCTGTGGCTTGCCGGAGAACAGCTTGGTTAGCGTCTGTTCATTAGCCTTGAACAGACGTGCCACATTGTCCCGCACATCGTTGATGTCGAATCCATCGACAATGCCGCCGGCAAACAGGATGTCGTAACTCTCTTCCATGCGCCGAGTATAAGTCTGGAGGGGAGGGTGCAACAATCTCAACAGTTATGACGCTCAAGGCTGTGGACAAGCTCAAGGCTGCTAACAAGCTCAAGGCTGTTCACAAGCTCAAGGCTGTCATCTAGCCCGTGTTCAGGGCCTGCCATAACATCCGGACGTTGATCTGATATTATTCGCTGCCCACTGGCACTGCATTGGACAGTCATGACGGTTGCGGTACAGGACGAACGGGTTCCCACTCGCTATCTGGCGTCGTTGCTACGATTTATACCGGCCGATCAGCGCAACGCGCTGCTGGAGCAGGCGGGTCTGGAGTTCGACCCCGACGCTACTGCTCATGCAAACTGGCGTGCCGACGTCGGCGCTATGCAGTACAGCCGCCTGTATCAACTGGTTCTGGCCCGCGTCGAAGATGAAAGCTTTGGTTTATCACCAGGCGTAGAAGTCGCTCCTGGCGCCTTTCGCATGATGTGCTACTGCGTTATCTCCTGTGACAACCTGGGTCGTGCCATCCAGCGAGCGTCAGATTTTTACCGCACCTTGTTTAAGGACCAACGGCCTTTGTACGCCAATTTTTCTGAGGCATCGGCCCGAGTGGGCTACCAGAAGGCGCTGGCTCCAGGTGAATCTCGAGTCGATGTGTTGGATGCCTACGCTCTGTCCGCCTGGCACCGCTTCTTTGGCTGGCTGACTGGCAGGCCCCTGTCGCTGCAACGGGTAGACTTTGTCGGTAAAGCTCCGGCAGAACCTGAGAAGTACCAGGCCTTGTTTGGCTGCCCCGTATACTTCGCACAGCCCGCAAACCTTATGTATTTCGACAGCAGTTTTTTGCAGCTGCCCGTCGTTCACACCGAGCAGTCGGTAGACGAGTTTTTGCGCACTGCGCCCTATCAGCTTTTGACGATGACCCGCGAGCGCTACGACCGCAGCCTGGTGCTGCGCGTTAAAGCTATGATAGGGCACGACTACAGTGAGGGTTTTCCCAGCTTTGACAGCATCAGTCGAGCATTGAATGTTTCCGCACCAACACTGCGGCGCAGGCTCAAGCGTGAGGGCACGACCTTTCAGCAGCTGAAGGATGATTGTCGGCGTGAGACCGCCTGCAGTTACTTGAAGCAGCCCGATCTCTCGGTCACGGCGGTGGCGATTCAGCTGGGTTTTACCGATCCGAGTGCATTCCATCGCTCTTTCAAGAAGTGGACCGGTATGACGCCCGGGGCATACCGGACGCAGGCCTTGGCAGAGGCGGGCTGCGCGGGCGTATAATTCGCGCCATGAAAATCCAGAACTCAATTGAACAAAAGCTGGCGGTGGCGCTGTCCCCCTCTCACCTGCTGGTGGAAAACGAGAGCCACCAGCACAGCGTCCCACCCAATTCAGAAACACACTTCAAGGTGGTGCTTGTGGCCGATGCCTTTGAGGATAAACGCAAGGTGGCGCGGCATCAGATGATCTATGGGCTGTTGAGCGATGAACTGCAGGGACCTGTACATGCCCTGGCCCTGCACACCTATACGCAGAGCGAGTGGCAGGCCAGATACGGCGAAGCGCCTCTGTCGCCTCCTTGCCTTGGTGGCAGCAAGGGTGGCAGTAAGGGTGGCAGTACGGGTGGCAGCAAAGGTAGCAGCAAAGCTGAGGCCCGGGGCTGACTGCAATGCCAGTACCGGGGGACACTACGAGCAAGCCTTGTTTGGAGCCGCCGCCTATTGTGGTAGCCGCACTCTATAAGTTTGTCAGTCTGCCTGACTACCGCGACCTCCGGGAGCCACTGCTTGATGAATGCTTGGCCGCCGACGTCAGCGGTACCCTGCTGCTGGCGCACGAGGGTGTCAATGGCACGATTGCTGGCGCTGCAGCGGGCATTGATCGCGTGTTGTCGTACTTGCGTAGCGACGCGCGCCTGGCTGACCTGGAGTGCAAGACATCAGAGCACAGCGACCGACCTTTTTATCGAATGAAGGTGAAACTCAAGCGTGAGATCGTGACGATGGGTGAGCCCGGTATCGACCCCACCCGTGAAGTCGGGCAGTACGTGAAACCTGCCGACTGGAACCGACTGATCGAAGACCCCGAGGTGTTGCTGATAGATACGCGAAACGATTACGAAGTTGCAATTGGCAGCTTTCAGGGTGCGGTCGATCCTGCCACGACCAACTTTAGAGAGTTTCCTGAGTACGTACGTAACAACATCGACCCCCGGCGTCACAAAAAAGTTGCCATGTTCTGCACCGGCGGAATCCGGTGCGAGAAGGCGTCGGCGTTTATGTTGCGCGAGGGTTTCGAGGAGGTCTTCCATCTGGAAGGGGGCATCCTGAAATATCTTGAGGAAGTCCCAGCCGAAGACAGTCTCTGGCAGGGGGAATGCTTCGTCTTCGATAACCGGGTGGCGGTAGATCACCAGTTACAGCGCGGCAGTTATGACCAGTGTTACGGTTGCCGCCATCCCATCACGGAAGCAGACAAGAGCTCGCCGCTTTATCTCAAAGGCGTAAGCTGCCCGCGCTGTCACGACGACTTGAGTGATGATCAGAAGGCGCGCTTTACAGAACGCCATCGTCAGGTCGAGCTGGCCAGAGCACGCAACGAACAGCATATCGGCAGCGCCTCGCCACAGGCTCGCGCCAATCAGGAAATACCGGCAAACGCAGAGGGCATCTGAGTGCTCAGTTGCGGCGAGCTTCTGGTGCGCTTGCTGGATGACTATTCGGTCGATACCGTCTTCGGCTTGCCGGGCAATCACACGGTTCAGCTCTACCGGGGTCTGGCAGATTCAGCCATTCGTCACGTTTCACCCCGGCATGAGCAGGGCGCAGCCTTTATGGCAGACGGATACGCCCGCGCTTGCGGTCGTCCAGGCGTCTGTTTTCTGATATCCGGACCAGGCCTCACCAATGCCGCAACGGCGATGATGCAGGCCCTTGCGGACTCTATTCCCATGCTGGTGATCACCGCAGTGTCTGAACGCCGTCACCTGGGTCTTGGAGAAGGGCGCCTGCATGAGCTGCCGGATCAGCAAGCGCTGGCGTCCCAGCTCACCCGTTTCAGCCATACACTGATGGACCCCCGTGACCTGCCAAAAGTGTTGGCACGTGCGTTTGCAGTGTTCACCAGTCAGCGACCCGGCCCCGTGCATATAGAGCTGCCGCTGGATGTGATCACGGAGCCCGCAGATGTGGCTGATCGACAATCCTGGGCAGTTCCGTCGCCGCCTGGCCCAGATAAGGCCAGCCTTATGATGGCTGCATCGATGCTGCAACAATCCAAGCGCCCGGCGCTGGTCCTGGGCGGGGGCGCAGTCGGTGCATCCTCCGCGGCGATTGCGATCGCTGAAACGCTGGATGCACCGGTGTTTAACACGGTCAATGGTAAGGGTGTTGTGCCCGCCTCGCACCCCTTAGCAGTTGGGGCCAGCCCATCGCTGCCTGTGGTTCGAGACGCTATATCCACGTCCGACGTGGTATTGGCGTTGGGAACAGAGTGGGGTGAAACAGACTACGACATGCTGTTTCTCGGCGATATCGTGCTTCAGGGCAGTTTGATTCGGGTCGATATCGACGCCGCGCAAATGGCGCGCAATCAGCGGCCGGAGCTCGCTGTGGTGAGCGATGCTCATCAGTTTCTTGAAGCCCTGCTGCCGTTGATGACGCCATCGGACCGAGGTGGAATGCGCCGCAGTCAGGCGCTCCGAGCAGCGGTCCAGGCAGACGCGCACGTTCATGCCGAGATGGCCGCCTTGTTTCGCACGCTACAGGAATCGGTGTCCGACCTCATGCTGGTGGGTGATTCCACGCTGCCAACCTACTACGCCGTTTGGCAGTATGAGTGCGAACAGCCGCGCCGCTATTTCCACTCGGCCACGGGCGGCGGCACCTTAGGCTATGCGATCCCGGCCAGTTTTGGAGCCAAACTCGCAGCGCCAGAGCTCTCTGTTGCGGCGCTGATAGGCGACGGCTCAGCTCAGTTCACACTGCCTGAGCTCGCGGCGGGGGTAGAGCTGGGTTTATCAGTGGCTGTGGTGGTGTGGAACAACGGTGGCTACGGCGAGATTCGAAACGGCATGCTTGCGGCAGAAATAGAGCCAGTAGGCGTCGATATCTACACGCCCGATTTGATTCGCGCGGCGGCGGCACTGGGCTGTCATACGGCTACGCCGCAGGATCTCGAGGAGTTGGCTGCGGTACTGCATTCTGCGTTTGCGCGCGACAGGCCAACAGTGATTGAACTGCAGGAGGCACGTTTTTTGAGTATGCCTGCGGGAGACTGGTACTAGGCACCGCTAGCGTTGTGCATTAGCCGGCACTGGCTATCGCAAACAGTGCAGGAAAAACCGTGGGAAATAGTTACACAAAGAAAAAGCCCCGCTGATAGCAGCGGGGCTTTTTGCTAGCGCTTCTTGTCAGCGAGAGGCTTAGAAGAAGTTGTAGACCAGCTCTACACCGTAGCGAATGCCCGGTGTAAGCGGGGAGAAGGTTCCACCGAGCGGAACGCCCGAAATGTCATCGGGAAGCTGTGTGTCGCCACCGAAGTTCGTTTCGTCCAGCAGGTTGCGACCATAGATGGCGAAGTTCCAGTGGCCGTCGTTCGAGTAGAAATCGATACCGGCGTCCAGCATGGTCAGGTCATCAACGAAGCCAGTGTTATCGTCGGTATAGGCAAAGTCATCACGATACGAGTAGGTGACGCGAGACGTCATGTAGCCCCAGCTACCCAGCTCAAGATCGTGGGTTAGGCCCAGGCTGTAGGTCAGCTCTGGCGCGCGCGGGATGTCCAGATCTTCGTCAATGCCGTCGACGGCACCGTCGTCGTTGATGTCCTCACGAACCTCATCGTACTCCGCTTCCAGGTAGCCCATGGAGGCCAGCAGGGTGAGGTTATCTGTCAGTGAGAAGGTGCCATCAACTTCGAAGCCCATGATCGTGGCGTCAGCCGTGTTGCGCACCAACTGAATCACACCGACGGGACCGGGCATGTTCAGCTCGCGCTGCATGTCGGAGATCTCATTATAGAACACTGCCGCGTTCAGGCGACCCCAGCTATGAGTCGACTTGTAGCCAATCTCATAGTTATTGACCTCCTCCTCGTCAAAGGGCCCTGGGGTGTCCAGCGGGTTAAACGAAGTATTGCGGAGGTTGTAGCCACCGGAGCGGTAACCGCGCGTCCAGTGCGCGTAAATCTGCGAGGTATCGTCAATGAAGTAAGTGGCACCGAGTTTCGGAGCCCAGTTATCCCAGCTCTCGTCATCGACGAAATCGAAAGGACATGCGGGGCCATTAACGATGTTGCAGCCTTCTGTGAGGTTGGGGAAGGTGGAGAAGTTCTGACTCAGGCTCGCGATCTGCGCTTCCTTTTCTTCAGAACTGTAGTTAACACCCGCCGTCAGCGTCCAGTTGTCGTTCAGTTCATAATCCACTGACGCGAACACCGTGAACGCTTCGACATCATAGAGACCACCACCATCAAAACGTGCACCCGGCAGGTCTGTAATACCCAGGGGCACTAGTGCAGCGCCCGCCAGCTCGCGACGCTCGTGATATTCAATTTCGTTATCGAAATAGAATACACCAGTGGTCACATTGAGTCTGTCGTTAAAGGTACCGTTGTAGCGCAGTTCAAAGCTGGTTTGTTCCGCGGTCAGATTGCTTGGGGCGTGGAAGATCCAGGCAGGCTGCGAGTCGATGTCGCCGAGGCCATCCTGTTCGTTATCACGCCAGCCAAAGATCGCTGTGATGTTACCTTCGCCAAAGTCAACGGCTTGGTCGAACTGAACGGACAGGAAGTTCGTCTCGGTTTCCAGGAAACCTACCTCGTCGATGGAGACTTTGAATTCGTCGCGGTCAAAACTGACCGGCGCGGTCACGCCGCTACCGTTGGTATGGTTTTGCGCGATAGGGCCATCGCCATCGGTATCCTGATACTCGTAGCGAACCACCAGCTCAGACGTGTCAGTGGGATTCCACACCACCGTACCGCGGGCCATGATCTGTTCCTGGGCGCGAACGTCGTCTCCCGTGAACTCATTTTCAAGCTGACCTTCGTCGTCGTTGTAGTGCAACACCAGGCGTGCACCCAGGTTATCTGTGATGGGGCCGCCAATAGCGCCTTGAACGAAGGTGTTGTAGCCGCCGATATCGCCGGTATCCACCGCGGTACGGAAGGTGGCTTCAAACTCATCGCCTGGCTTTTTGGTGTTCAGCAAGATCGCACCGCCGGTCACGTTACGGCCGAACAGCGTGCCCTGAGGGCCACGCAGTACCTCGATGCTCTCCATGTCAAACATGTCGAGGATGATGCCGTTGTTCAGACCCAGATAAACGCCGTTGACGAACACGCCGACAGTGGGGTCAATAGATGGGATGGAGCTGTTGATGCCCAGCCCGCGAATAGAGAAGTTCGCAGTGCCGCGGCTTGTGCCAATGTCTTCCAGAGAGACGTTGGGCATACCTACCGCCATATTGGTCAGGTCGCGCACTTTCAGTGCATTGAGCTGATCGGAGTTAAACGCTGTTACCGAAAGCGGAACATCCTGGGCGCCTTCTTCACGCTTACGCGCGGTAACAACAACTTCCTCGAGAAGAGCTGCCGCG
>JBCDKJ010000099.1:0-8786 GCA_038746745.1 Pseudomonadota bacterium | reverse complement strand
AGTCACAATGTGCAGGCGATTGGCGAGCCGGTATAGCGCGTTGTTCTGGCTGGGGTCGGAGGTATCGAACACCTGCTCCCGGCGCATTTGCAGACTGCTGACAATGCCACCCTTTTCCAGCGAGCCGCCTATACCCGCCGGAATGGCCTCCAGCAGGCCAGCCTCTGCCTCAGTCGCCCATGGCAGTCTCTCGCAGGCTTGCTGCGCGCGCGCGGAGAACGTAAGCAGGCACAGCACGAGACAACAGTGCGCAAACCTCCTGAGCTGATTCCGTGAAGTCACCTCTGCGAGTTTGATCATCGTCCGTAGTGTTGGCTCAAGCTGATCGTAAGGAGCGGGAGATTCCGGCCCGGAATACTGCCTGATGCCAGCGTGCCAGACTGTGTGGCGCCAAAGGTGATGTAAAAATCTACAGCATGCGGGTCGCTGTGAATAATCATCTGCTCCCCGCCCAGGGCCGAAGCGCGGCTTTGGGCATGTTCCATCAGCGCCTTGCCAACGCCCTGACCCATGGATGAAGGGTCAACAAAGAGCGCGTCCAGCTCGAGTGTCTCTGGCGTCAGGCGCGCTAGCGCGTAAAAGCCCAGGACTTCACTGTCGCGGGATGCAACCCAGTAGCTGAGATCGTCATGCTCCAGCAGGGATTGGGTCACTGTCAGTTCATCTCGACAGGCATCCATAAATGACTGGGAGTAGCCCCAATAGGCCTTAGAGCGAAGGGCAAGATCTGTGAGTAGCGTCGCATCCTCCGTGACCGCTGGTCGGATAGAGAGTGATGCGGTCACCGCAGCGCCCCCGCCTTAACGATGTGTGCAGCCGGCATCGCCGCTACAGCAGAATACGGATGTGGCACGGCCCAGAATCGCTTTCATGGTCAGACCTTTTGCCTATTCGCTCTCGTCATGGCCGGGTGGCGGTTGTAGCAATATGCCCATACTGATGCGCTCCTCTGCAATAAAACCCAGGGAACGATAAAAGTCAGCGACCGCTTCATTGCCTGCACGTATCTGTAGATTGATTTTGATGCAGCCAAGCTCACGTAGGGTATTTACTGCGTGTTTTACCAGGGCGGCGCCGGTACCCTGCCTGCGATTATGCTCCTGTACCGCCACCGAATAGAGCCACCCCCGGTGTCCGTCATAGCCTGCCATACAGGCACCGATGATGTTGTTATCGTCAACGACAACAAAAATAAGATCGTCGACTGCACGTTTTGCCGCTATCACAGAGCGCGGATCATTGTGCGGTGGATCGTTGGGAAAGACCTGTGACCAGAGTTGCACTAGCGCGTCGTGATCATCGTCCTTGTATTTGCGAATGATCATCCGGCTACGCGTCCTGATCTGCCGTGATTTCCTCGATAGCGTAATGCCGCTGTGATGCTGCAGCTACCTGGCCCCACCGCGAATCGCCCGCGCGCTGCTGGTGATATTCAAAAGCTTCCCAGCTGCTGAACTCTTCGTATACGACGAAGCTACCTGGCTGCGCCGGGTCCTCGGTGATCTCAAAGGTGATACAGCCTGTCTCCCGCCGCGTGGCTTCTACATGACCCGGCAGCGCTCGCCGCACAGCATCAAGATCACGGTCCGGCACCTCCAGGTGCCCACTAAGGACGATTTTCTTCACGCGGGCTGCGGCGGTTGCTTATTCCAGCGCTTTCAGCTGCTCGTCAATCCTGGCGATTTCCTCCAGGCTGACGCGCTCGATTTCGTAGAGCGTCTCGCGGTTTTCAAGCTGTATGGCGCGCTCTTCAGAGTCCGCGTCCAGGCCCCCGCGAATATCCGCTCGGATGGCATCGACGCGCTCAACAAGCTCTTTACGTTTCGCAATCAGTTCTTCCTTCATACCACTCTCCTGATGCTGCACAGGCTTACTTGCGATACTCATTAACATACCCAAGCAGCCCTTTGCCGGCAAAGAACAATCTTGATGTATGTCTTTGGACTAAGACTTGCTCAAACTAAGGATGTCGCCATTTTCAAGGACCGTGCCATTTTTCAGCGCGCGGCTGCGCGCGCTGGTGAACAGCATCGCTCGTCCTATTTGCTCTGCCTGCACGGACAAGCCTATGGGTGCAAAGATTGCGTGCATCACTCGCTTGCCAAAAGTCGCTTCAACTTCTGTTGGCATCACGAACGCTGGTCGGTAGGAGATAACTGTGACGCCCCTGCGCTGCCCCATCTTGGCGAGCGTGCTTTCCGCGTTGGCCTTCTCACGTGCCCACATCATGCGCGAATCGGGGTTGGCGCCACCACCGCTGACGTAGTGGAATGATCGGTCTCCTTGAGCGCCCCCCTTCGACCAGGCCGCCAGAAATTCTCGAGGAAAGTCCCGATGAATCTCGCGATAAGCGCTCTCCTCTATACCGACGGCGCTCAAACCGATGGCCCAGAACACGGCATCAACACTGCCGAGGAGCTCGTCGAGCGCAGAGTAATCCAGGTAGTCATAGTGAAGCGTCATCACGACCCGGCCCGTCTCGACGCCGGCCTCAATCCGCGGCGAAGGCCGTCGAGTGATAACGTGAATTGTCTCTATCGTGCTATCACTGAGTGCGGCTTTCAGCAGGCCGTCGCCGATAGTGCCGGTTGCTCCCAATATCGCAATGGTTCGAGGCGGGTTTTGCTGCGCTGTCATGATATCTGCGGGAGGGCTCCCGAGGTTTAGCAGGGCAAGACCCGCATAAAGCAGCGCCAGCGCCCCCGTCACCGCGGTGATGGTTCTGCGAGTGATAAGTCTGATTCTTCTCACGGGGCGGGCCTGACCTCAGGCCCTACGAGGTTCTGGCCCGATGCAGCCTGGCCAGAAAAGCGGACGGACCTGGGAGCGGCGCTAGAATCGGTCATTACCGGACCGCTGCAGGTTATTGACCTTGGATTTGCGCAACATCTTCAATAGCACGTTGCGCAAGGAACGAAGCACGGGATAGAGCACTGTAGAGACCGCATTGGACTTGAAAATCCAGTAATTCATCCGGTTAAAGATGCCGGAACGACTTCCGATCAGGGCCAGCACATGTATGGCATCAGCACCGTAATACAGTTGGCCGCCCATCTTTAGCACCATGCCCTGATCGATATCCAGCCTTTGTGCAGTGATCTGCTCCATAACACTACTCGGCTCACGCGCGTCGACAATACGAAGCTCGCCAACGCTCTCACGAATGCGGACGAGCTGGCAATACGCATGGCATGCTGGGCACTCCCGATCGTAGACTAGAAGTATTTCTTCGCCATCCACCACTCATACCTGCCATTAGCGCTCTGCCAGATCGTTAGCGCAGGTTGAGGCGTGCCCGCACTTCATGCAGCTTAACCCAACGCCAGACATCCATATGCTTACAGCCATTGGCATCGATAAACGCATTGACCTCGCCGACGCGACTCGCCACCGCAGAATCAAGTTGAGCCACCAGTTCATCAGCACCGGCCTGCGGCGTGGCCTCCTGCAACTGTGCCAGTGCTCTATGTCGCATGCCCTGAAAGTTTGATTGAAAGCGCTGCCACACCTTGGGATCCGGGTCGCCGCAGCGCAGCGTGGCCTGATTCGCAGTGACAAATTCGTTGTGAATGTAAAGGGGCTCTGCCCGATAGCGCTGTGTATGCAGAACAGAGAACTCCAGGCCTACATAGGCCGCTACAATCACCAGAACAGCGATGCCGCCCAACCCGAGAGACGGCTTTTGAGCGGGCTCACTCATACTCATGCTAGCCACCGTCGCGCATAATTTTGTCTAAAGGCCTGCCCTTGGCGAGCTCGTCGACGATCTTGTCTAAATAGCGCGCTTTTTGAATAAAGGGGTTTTCGAGCGCTTCTACCTTGTAGCCACAAATCGCACCGGTGATGAGGTGCGCATTGGGGTTGAGGTTGCAGCGCGCAAAGAACGCCCTGAGATCGATGTCTTCTTGAATAAGCTTCCGCAGTCTGTCCGGGGAGAACCCGGTTAACCACTCGATAACCGTATGCAGCTCCTGCTCCGTCCGGCCCTTCTTTTCGACTTTGGATAGGTAAAGCGGATAGACCGAGGCGAAGGTCATGCCTGCAATGCGTTCTTCGGTTCCTTCAGGTGGCTGCTTCATCGATGTACCCATGCGACGCCCGTCACGACGACTATGACGCTAAAACCCACCAGTACAGCAGTTTGCCAAGGCCGCCGGTGGAGTAAAGCTGGGTTTGGATGAGTCTTCAATCATCAGGCATATCAGGCAATCGGGCAGTGCAGAACACTGCGCTTGTTTACAGAAATAGGCTATTTACCGCACTAAATGTTAGTGCAAATAAAGGAACATTGGATAGCACAAACACCAGGAATCGCACTTCGATCTTGTTCCACAACGCCTGAATCAGACTGTGAAGCACCCTGGTGCCCAAGTAAGCCCAGGCCCAGACGATGTCCATGCCGCTGACATCACCTATCACCGCCAGAGAGATGGCCAGCGCATAAAACACCGTGGGCTGCTCCATCAGGTGATTGTAGTTGTCAGCTTTCCAGCGCACCCGGGCCGGGAGGCTCGCCATTTGCTGCCCATTCGGAAGGCTGGGGTCTGGGGTGATCCCTGCGGCCTGCATAGCCGGAATACGTGTTACGTACATCCAAAACCACATCAGCAACGACCACGCGGCCAGAAGTGCAACAGGTTTGAGTATTTCGTTGGATTCCATTGATGCGTTTTCCTTTTAGTAACGCCTCAAGATGAGACATGCCCTGACGGATCCATATTGTTCGATTTGTTTGCTGTGCTCTCTTGCGGGCACCCTAAAATGGACTGACGAAGTATGCTGGAAACTGGGGCTTGGAAGGGAGCGCCTTCCTCTATCGGACGATATTGGAAGTCCCTCGAAGCGCTAATGCTCGATGGGTTGTCAGTTTTTCTCCGCGTTCCAGTTTAACCGCTTCATAACGATAAGCGTGCCAGCAGTGTGCGCCTTTTGACACCCTGCAGTATTTGGTGCGACGTGAGCAACGCATGCCTTGAAGACCGGTTAAGTAAGCAGGTTTCACCGCACTGTTGAGCATTTGGCGATCGCCGAGAGTGCACTATCCTGATGTGTCAGGTGACAACCGGATCATTGCCCTTTACCCCAAAAAGAAACAAGCCGATTGTGATTGCCGCGGTTGCAACAATAGAACTCCAACCAACAAACTGAATCAGCACGCCCCACTGTAACCAAGCGCCAGTGACGCCGTAATAGGTGAGGTAAACGCAGGCTCCGCCATTGCTGACAAGACCAACCCAGATCGGCCCCATAAGCCTTTTACCGTTAAGCGAAGCCTGGAGACCAACAAAATAACCGATGCATAGCGCTAAGTATGCCCAGCCGAGCATACGCACGAACATGTAGCTCTGCTGCTTTGGGAAGCCGAGACTCTCTAAAACACCAGCCGGCAGCAGCACCAAGGGGACACACCAGAACACTATCGTAGCGACTATTTTGAAAACCAAGATTTTAGAGAGATTGCTCATGCGAGTTCCGGGGGCTGTTTATGCAATTACCAATGTGTTGAATTCAAGACCATCATGAACAGCAACCACGCTAATACCCCCTTCAATTCCAGAATTCTTGGCAACTGAACACTGCGTGTAACATGGCTATATCAATACGGTCATGCTAAGTGTTGACCAATAACGCCGCCCCAAGAAAGCACGCTGAAGCAATAAGTATCCCCACTAAAGGCAGCTTGAACCAATACTTCTTTGCGAGCACCAGGTAGGAAACGCTAAACAACAACGGCAACGTGGAGAACCAGAGAGAATTGCGGAGTAAAGACAGGTGGTCAAAAGCAAGTGGTACATACACTGCCGCAAGCAAGATGGCTCCGAGGCTATGACTAACATTGAAGCCGATCCAAGCCTTCCAAAGGTTCACGTCCTTGCTCAGGACAATGGATGATTCCTTCATTGCTTCAGTAACTGAGGAGTCGTATGCATCAAACTTGTTAGTGAAAATTGTAAAGACCAGGTGCAGCACACCTAGAATTCCGAAAACCACCGACCCAATCAAGAAAAGAATCTGGTCCACTTTCGATCACCTGAAAGACACGTAAAACACCAATAACCTGCGTGATCTTGCGCTACTCTTATAGACACTGTCAGGCGTATTTCGGACTTCCCTTAACAACGAGGTATCCCCCAGCCTCAAGAGGAGCACGCTTTGAAGTTATCTGGGCTGACGCCGCCGATATGGCTGTGTCGCCGAAACCGATTGATATCGCGAAACGGCTTGACCGCCTCATGACAGAAAGGAGCAAACTGCCTGGCTGTGCTATGTCGTCTGCTTTCTCGACGCATAGAAAAAGAGAAGGCTAGCGATAATTCCTGCAATAGTGACTACTCCCATTCCGTAGAACCAAACATCGATATTGCTCATAAAGGTAGCCTGTATCGGGCTGGAACCTCGTGGCGCGCTAGCAGTGATTACGGCAACGGTGGTTAGTCCATTAAGGAGCGTAAAAGCACAGCTTAGACTCGCCAATACAAATATTATGCTTATCGTCGTCGCCTGAAAGAGTGTTAGCTTGGACGCTGCAAGATAAGACACCGACAGATAACCAAACACAAGTGTCAGATACACTGTAAACGCTTGCATACAGTTGGCAAGGTTCAGAGCCACCAGTTCAAACACTTCAGCTTCGGTCATTTCGTAAGCTCAAAATATAACGCCGCCATAAGGGGCGCGCGCTGCTGGCGCTTGCCTCCTGGCCGTTGTCTTTTATGGCCAGATTCATGGCTTTGTAATGCGTCATTTAGGGTCTTCCACCCCAAGGTCTCTACAGATTTTGCGCGCCAGGTGATCGTTGATCTCACGGTGGCGAGGGATTGCGGAGCGGCGATTTTGGGAGGGGTTATGCCACCAGGAATGGCGACCACCTTCGCGGAGTAGTTCGCAACCGTGTGATTCGAGGAAACGAATCAGGTCGCGGCGTTTCATACGGCGATTTCAAGTTCCTCGAAGTCCTCGCCAGCCGCGACAATTGCGTCTGAGCGATTCAACTCAAGAGCTTCACGAAGCGTAATCTTGAGAGATTCAAGAAGCTTCTCGCGGGTTTCCTCCTGGCAGTTGACTCCGGGTACTTCCTCTACCCAGCCGATCCACCACCCGGCATCTTCCTTGATTATTGCAGTGTAATTTGTGCTCATACGTCGATTGTAGCTCAGATTGGGAATGACACATAAAGTTTCGAGCTGGGGCGGCCGTTAGGCCGTCCCTGCGCGAAGCGGCCTTGCAGCCTTGACTGGTAATGTGCCTGTGGCTTAGCCATAAAAACATCTGTATTGATCTCGCTCGACGATTTCTAGGAAGTCTGACAAATCTCTTACCTGAGCGTTTGGCTCATACGAATGCCACTTCAAATCCTGACGCATCCAGAAGATGCGCCACACACCACGAGTTCGAACATAGGTGGTCTTTGCAATGGCGCTCTCCAGTCTCTCGCCAGGTGGTCCACGCCAAACAGGACGAATCTCGAACAGTTCTACGCTCTGTCCTTTCACTCGAAAACCAAAATCCAGCTCCTGACGGATGTGGGCAGGGGGACGTCGGCGCTCGATATAGTTTCCGACAAGTTTCTCGCAGCGTCTTGTTTCGAACTCGCTAAACGCCATAATGTGAGCGCATATAACGCTCAAAGCTGCGGCGATGAAAGCGCCCGCAGCCTTTACTTGTTAGGGGCATGTTCAAGACGCTCTGCCAGCCAAACTTTGATGATAGACTGCCGGGTGACACCTAACCTTGCCGCCTCCTTATCTAGAGATACGATCATCCACTCTGGGAAATCCACGTTGACCCTTCGCGGGGTCTGATTCGGTCTCTTTAGGCTTGTTAGATCCAAGTCTTCTACTATGTCTTCCTTACCCTGGTCGAACTTTTTGTCGAAGTCTTTAGCTTTCATATAGCGCTACCTCAGCTTTTCGAGATCGCCTGACCGAAATTAATCGAATCTCACAACCTCGATACGTAAACACGGCAGACCAGTACAGGTCGTTTAGGCGCGCGATGACGATTGACCTTGCTTCATCGTCTGCTCTTGCTGCCAATTCCACTAAGTTGGGGTCTTCCCAAAGTAGCTGAGCGCGCTCGAAATCAATCCCATGCTTCTTGAGATTGGACGCACTTTTCTTCGGGTCGAACTGAAACTGCATGGTGGTATAAAAAATATACCATCGATCAAGAGTTGACAAGTAACAAGCGTTGCACGAGTAACAAGCGTTGCGCGGAATGAGCCCCTAACGCTTACGGCTGAGGCGTGCTTTAGCGCGTCCCAGCAGCCCACACTTGTTATGCGCTACTTGAACCATTCCTCTGTGTGAGACTTCGCTCTTATGCGCTCTAGATCTGGTAAAGAGTCTACTCGTAAACCGCATTTTGGGCACTTCCAGCCCTCAGCTGAACCGACAAATGGAACTATGCTTCTGTGCCACCAAAAAAAGAAATAGCTTCCACATCTTGGGCATTTGCGATGTGTATGGTTCCAACCGCATATCCATAAGTATATGAATCCCACTACAGCGAAGATTCCTAGAGGCGGAAATAGCGCCCCAAAACAGCCGACCATCAACATCAGCCAGCCTGGATGTTTCCAATTTCTCAGTCGCTTTGACTCTGCGACGATCTCTCTCAATTCAGATTCGTACATCTGCTAACGCATAACGCCGCCAGCATGGGCGGCAAACCTAAGGTTTGACGTCCAGCGAAGCGGCTTGCCTGGCCTTGTATGGTTGAAATATCATTTTTCTAGATATTTCCCGTAGCGATTAGAGTGAGGCCCGAACCTGTAGCAGCAGGTT
>JBCDKJ010000098.1:0-9318 GCA_038746745.1 Pseudomonadota bacterium | reverse complement strand
GGAGAGAGCTGGCTAAAAGTCCAGCGTCTTAGATCCTGTTCCAGCAGGTCGGTAGTCATACCCGGCTCCAACGAGCGCGTGAACTGAGAGACATCAGTACCTCGCATCAGCGCCAGATACTCTGTGCCACGCGTGACTATGCACCAGACAGGTGGGTTTTGCGATGGCGAAGCGTCGTCGCCCGCATACTGGCCCAAAACACTGATGCTGCGATCCATCGCAGACTTCACGTTACTCTGGTGCAGCATTTGGCTGATGGGATCTTCCGGGATAATACGCTGTAAGTGTTGCAGCACGGTTTGATGAGCGGATCGGGAGCGCCAGGCCGCATTCATTGTGAGGTTGGCAGTGATGACGGCCAGCATGGCGGGGAAGGAGGCCGACGCGCTGCCGGTTAACTCAACAACCGCTAGCAGCGCTGCGAGTGGCGCGTTGAGCATTGCCGCCATCACTGCCCCCATACCTATGACTCCGTAGAGCCCGGGCTGAAATGCCATGCCGGGCATCAGCGAGTCGGCGGCCCAGCCGACCAGGCTCCCCACGCAGCTGCCTATTAGAAGACTGGGACCAATCACCCCAACCGGGAGTCCCAGGCCAACGCTAAATGCACTGGTAATGAGTTTGGCAATTAACAGCGCCGCCAGCAATCCGGGTGCCAGTTGTCCCAACAATGCGGCGTGCAGGCTGTCATACCCCAGCCCCAGGACTTCTGGCACAAACATCGCAGTGCAGCCCGTGAGCAAGCCTGCCCCAAGGAACCGCCAGCTAACGTGGACGCCGGTGGAGTGCTTGAGCGTCACTTTGAGTATTCGGGTGAAGGCGGCAGCCAGAGTGCCTGCGATCAGTCCCAGAAACAGGATTAGCGGGAGATCCCAAAGTGAGCCCAGGCTCACAGCAGGTATATCCAGCGGCGTTAATCCGCCGCCCAGAGCATGGCTGAGGGTTGTTGCGCTAATAGCGGCAACTATCACTGGGGTAAAGCCTACCACCGTGTACTCGGCAACAATGACTTCCATCGCAAAGATCACTCCCGCCAGGGGCGTGTTGAAGGCCGCCGCGATGCCGCCAGCTGTGCCGCAGGCAATCACGATACGACGGCTGTTGTGGGGCAGGTGTAACCACTGTGACAAACCGCTTCCCACCGCAGCGCCGAGATGAACACCGGGGCCTTCACGCCCGCCCGACTGGCCGCCCGCCAGCGCCACTGCCCCAGCGAAAAACTGTAGCAGCGCATTGCGGATTGGCAGCAGCCCGTAGTGGCTTTCCATGCGGCTTAGCACGTGAACAATGCCTGACTCCCGATTTTCGTAGGGCAGTAGGCTGTAAACGAATGCCAGCAGCAGCGCACTGGCAGCAGGCAGGACAAAGCGTTGCCACTGCTCCAGTGCCTCAAACTTCTCTGCCTCCGGTAGCCACAGGTCAGCGAGCAGAATGATGAAGAGTTCGAATGCCAGCACCACCAGCGCAGATAAGACGCCGATTGACAGTCCCAGTACCGAGTAGGGAAGTAAGGCTCGGTCGTTGGCAAAGTAACTGGATAGGCTTTCGGGTATTTGAGCTGGCCGCATGTCACTCATTACCGGCAGGCAAATTACCACGCCGGGCCGGGTGAAATTCTTATATTATCCGCGATTTACAATGCACTGCGAGCACGTGACAGGTCAACGCAGCGCGTATGGAGGCAAGGTGTGATCAGGGCGGGCATCGTAGGCGGAACCGGGTATACAGGCGTGGAACTTCTGCGACTGTTGCTAGCCCATGCTGACGTTGAGATAGCGGCTATTACCTCTCGCGCGAAGGCGGGCCGTGCGGTGGCTGACCTGTTTCCCAATCTACGCGGTCTGACCGCGCTCGAATTTGTCTCTCCAGATGACGCAGACCTTGAAGCCTGCGATGTGGTGTTTTACGCCACGCCTCACAATGTTGCGATGCACACGGTCCCGGCGCTTCTGGATGCGGGTGTGCGAGTGATTGACCTGTCGGCTGACTTTCGTTTGCGGGATGTTGCTACCTGGGAGGAGTGGTATCGAGAGAAGCATGCCTGCCCTGATCGCGTCGCCGATGCTATCTACGGGCTTCCTGAGATGTACCGCGCCGACATTCGAGGTGCGCAATTGGTTGCCTGCCCGGGCTGCTATCCAACGGCCGTGCAGCTTGGTTTTTTCCCTCTGCTCGCAGCAGGCGCGGTAGACACGCAAAATTTGATTGCCAATGCGGCTTCCGGCGTTAGCGGCGCTGGCCGACAGGCCAGGCTGGACAGTCTTCTCACTGAGGCCGGAGACAATTTTAAAGCCTATGCTGTTTCGGGGCATCGGCATCTGCCGGAGATTACGCAGGGACTGTCGGCGATGGCTGGTGTTGATGTCGGTCTCACATTCGTGCCGCATCTGGCACCAATGATTCGCGGTATTCATGCCACGCTCTATGCGCGTCTGCAAAAGGCCGTGAATGTGCAGGAACTGTTTGAACGTCACTATGCTGACGAGCCTTTTGTTGATGTTTTGCCAGCTGGCGATTACCCGCAGACGCGCAGCGTGCGCGGGGCTAATACGTTGCAGGTCGCGGTGACTCAGCCTCGGGGAAGCGAAACTGTTGTTGTAACCGCGGTGGAAGACAATCTGGTCAAGGGCGCCTCTGGTCAGGCCGTGCAGGCGATGAATATTATGCTGGGCCTCGACGAAGTCGCGGGGCTGACAGGGGCTGGCCTCCTGCCATGATGAGCCGATCCGTGGTGGTGCAGGATGACCCCAGGAAGCGGCGGCGCAAGCAGGCAGTTTTGGCACTGGTACTCCCGCTGTTGTTTCTGTGTGGCGTGTTGCTTGGAAACTCAGGGTCCCTCAACCTGGGTTTGGGCAGCGCTTGGGAGAACCGCCATCTGCGGCAGACTATTGTTGAGCAGGCAGACACGATAGACGCATTGCGGCAGCGCTACAGTGACTCCGCCACCCGAGGTGAGATAGACGCAGCAGCTCTGGAATTGGTGCGGGTCGAACTCGCCCAGCAGCGTGAAACCATTGCTGAGCTGGAGAAAGGTATACAGTTCTATCGCGGGCTAATGGCGCCGGGAGAGCTGGTGGACGGTGTCAGCGTGCATAGCGTTGACTTTAAGCCTGGTGCCGATGAAAACCGCTATCAGTTTCGCGTTCTGGTACAGCAGAGCTCTCGTAAGCACGACTTGCTCACTGGCGTGCTCACCGTGAAGCTTCATGGCACCGTGGCAGGTGAACCCATCACCTATGAACTGTCCGATCTCTCAGAACAGGTGCCGAGCTCCGAGATTCGCTTGCGCTTCAAGTATTTTCAAGCTATTGATGGGGAAATTGTGCTCCCGCGGGACTTTGTACCCGTAACAGTCAGCACGCGTACTGAATCGAGTCGGCCGCGGCGCGCCAGCCTTGAGCAGGAGTTCCGGTGGTCTACCCAGGAGAGAATCAGCCATGCTTGGTAACAAAGAAAAAGGCGGCTTCGCTGCGTCCAATGCGACAACGCTGGTGTCTCGCGACACGGAGATTGTTGGTGACATTCACTTCAACGGCAATCTCGATATAGAAGGCACAGTAAGGGGTAACATCATCGCAACGGCGGGAAAAGACGCCGTGGTGCGGGTGGTCGATAAGGGGCTGGTGGAAGGGGAGATACATGCGCCGTCGGTCATCATCAATGGAACCGTGACCGGCGATGTGCACTCCAGCAAACATCTTGAACTCGCGTCCAAAGCGCGGGTTAAAGGCAGTGTGCACTATGCGTTGGTTGAGATGGCGATCGGGGCTGAGGTCAATGGTAGCCTGACGCACTCGTCGACAGACAGTAAGGTGCCGTCGAAACAGGACAAGCATGAAGAGGTCGCGCCTGTGCCCTCGCAACAGATTACGTCCATCAATAGTTGATAGGAATACTCGGGTATTTCATAATGCGTACTCCGCTGAGATAGCACTATGTCTGCCACAGAAACATTTATCCCAAATTCCTTGCAGCTCACTAATCGCGCCGTTGATAAAGTGCGTGCGCTGATTGATGAGGAAGGCAATGACGCCCTCAAGCTCCGTGTTTACATTACCGGCGGGGGATGCTCGGGCTTCCAGTACGGGTTTAGTTTTGAGGAAGACATGGCGGAGGACGATACCGCCGTGCAGCGCGATGGCGTCACGCTGTTGGTCGATCCAATGAGCTTTCAGTACCTGGTCGGCGCAGAGGTTGATTATCAGGAAGGATTTGAGGGAGCGCGGTTCGTGATCAACAATCCTAATGCCGCGACGACCTGCGGTTGTGGGGCATCTTTTTCTATCTAGCGCTGTTTCATAGCGCGGCGTATTTGTGAAGCTTCTCGCAATAAGAGCCTCTCATAAGAAGCCTCTCTCACAAGAAGACCGTCCCACCTGCAGAGCCACTATCACGCAGAGCATCCTACGTCAGCGCGGGTCATCAAGGTCTATTGATCTTCGCCTTCCCCGGAAAGACAGCTCCCAGGATGCGTTCGCCTTTCGCGCCGGTTACTGCAGGTGCATTACCTGCCAGGCCGTCGAGGCGTTGCCCCGCCAGCCAGGCAAAGGCCACGGCCTCGACCCAATCAGGATCCAGGCCCAGTGCAGAGGTGGTATCCAGCGCTTTGGGTCGCAGGTGTTCATAAAGCCGTCGCATCAAATCGGTATTTGCAGCTCCGCCTCCGCAAACAAAAACGCCATCAAGACTCTCCGCATTAATAGCGCGACAGATGGACGCGGCGGTCAGCTCTGTCAGGGTGGCCTGGACATCAATCGGCGATACCGCTGAGAAAGCCAGCAGGCACTGGTCAAGCCATTCCATATTAAATACTTCTTTGCCCGTGCTCCTTGGCCCGCGCAGTTCAAAGTAAGGGTGCGCCAACAGCGCCTGCAGCAATGATTCATCGACCTGGCCTTCAGCCGCCCAACTGCCGCCCCGGTCGTAAGCAACGCCCTGGTGCCGCTGTGCCCACTGGTCGAGAAGTGTGTTACCTGGCCCGGTATCAAAACCACGAACCTCGCTGCCCTGCAGTAGGGTCACATTGGCGATGCCGCCAATGTTCACGATGGCACGATGTACAGCGTCGCCGCCGAAAGCTGCAGCATGGAAAGCTGGTACCAGTGGAGCACCTTCTCCGCCCGCGGCAATATCACGCCTACGAAAATCAGCCACCGTAGTTACGCCAGTAATCTCCGCGATGGTGTTGGGGTCCCCCACTTGTAGTGTGAAAGGCCAATCGACACTGCTGGATGGCGGTTGGTGCCGAAGCGTTTGACCATGGCTTCCAATGGCCCGAACATCATCAAGGGTTGCGCCTGACTTATCTATTACCGTGACTGCAGCGGCGGCAAATACATGGGCAAGTTCAATATCCAGTTGTCCCAGCCGCAGAATCTCGTCGGGCCCAGGATGCGACAGCGCATGAATGGCGTGCTTCAGGTCGGTGGGAAGGGGCTGGCAGTGACTGGCGAGGGGCGTGAGGTTGTGTTCCGGATTAACGATGACGGCATCAATGCCGTCAAGGCTGGTGCCAGACATCAAGCCTACTAGCAGGCGTCGCGGCAACGGAGGCTTCCTAACCGTCGTTACTGGCGCTCGCCTCGTTCAGCGCGATCTGCTGCTGACGGATGCTGGCGAGTTGCATCTGGAAGCTCTGGGTCTGTAGTGCGAAGAGCGGCATCTCGGCTGCCGCAAGGCTCTGCGCTTTCGGTAGTTTCTTGTGAATCGTTCGAGGGTTCCGATGAACACCATTCACTAAAAACTCATAGTGCAGATGGGGGCCGGTAGCGGCACCAGTAGACCCAACGGTGCCGATCACCTGGTTTTGTGCCACTCGGTCGCCCTTGCGAACTTTGCGCTTGTGCAGGTGTAAATACTTGGTGGTATAGGCTTCACCGTGCTGAAGTACCACATAGTTACCATTGGCGCGCGTATAGCCCGCTTCGACTACGCGCCCATCGCCTGCCGCGAAAACCGGGGTACCTCGCGGCGCGGCGTAATCAGTGCCTCGATGGGGGCGTCGAGTCTTGTAAATGGGGTGCAGTCGACGCGGGTTAAAGTTGCTGCTGATGCGGGTGAAATCGACGGGCGCCAGCATGAACTGGCGTCGCATGCTCACGCCATCCTCTGAGAAGTAGCCTGCGCGGTTAGTTTCGTCGACATATCTGAACGCTGTATGGCGCTTGCCACGGTTGATGAATTCAGCTGCCAGGATATTTCCGTTGCCAAACTTTTCACCGTCTAAATACAGTTCTTCGTACACCACGTGGAACGTGTCGCCGCGACGTGGATCCAGCACAAAATCGATAACGCCACCAAAGATGTTGGCAAGTTCCATGATCAGCGTTTGTGGCATGCCTGCCTGCTGGCCGGCCAAAAACAGAGAGGATTCAATGCGCGCTGAGGCGAAGCTGCGGTGAACGTCTGGTGTTCGCTCCTCCACGTCATAGCGATAGGCGTTATTCTCATCGCGCAGGAAGAACTCTGTCTTTAAAGGCGACATGACCCGCCGAAGACCAAGCAGTTCACCGTCAGAGCCACTCAGAAACCCGATATGTTCCCCGGGGTAGAGTCTGGTCAGCGACTTTCCTCGAGGCGCCTTGTGCACTATCTGGTAGACATCGGTGTCGTCAAAACCCGCTCGGGCAAACAGTAGCGACAGGTTGTCGCCTGCCTCTACGCTAACATCTTCCCAGCTGCTTGTGGGTGCCGCTGTGACCGCCGGTGGCGTTGGAGACACCGATAATGGCAGTGCGACAGGGATCTGCTGGCGTTTTACCTTTGACTCAGAGCCAGAAGCCAGGGCGACCAGTGCGAGCAGGGCGATGAATGTTGTTGACGCAATGACCAGATGGTGCCGAGGAAACCTTTCAGCGAAGGCACGGCGAATCTCAGCCAGTGACTGCACGCGCTTTCCTGCCGGTGGGTTTTCTCTGTTCATAGAGTAACTTAGTGGGCTCTCTTATAGCGGAGTATAACAAATCGAGTGTTTTTCAGAACATCCTGCACTGATCGCTTGCCTTGCATTTAGTACGTGTTGGGGTAAGGTGCGCGCTCCTTTTTGTCCGGCCGCTATCCGGCCGTTGTATTGAAGCGTTCAGACGCCCTGACACTGGCATGACAAACACGTTACTCGAGGACCTCAAGGCACGCGAACTGGTTTTCCAGTCCACGGCGGAAGAAGATCTTGCGGCCCATCTCAATGTGGGTTCGCGCACGCTCTACTGTGGGTTCGACCCCACCGCAGACAGCCTGCACATCGGCAGCCTGGTGCCCTTGCTCATGCTCAGGCGGTTCCAGTTAGCAGGGCATCGTCCGATTGCCCTGGTGGGCGGTGCCACGGGTTTGGTCGGCGATCCTAGCTTCAAGGCCCAGGAGCGGCAGCTAAATACCCCCGAAGTGGTGGCCAGTTGGGTTGCGAAAATCCGCGCGCAGGTTGCAGCGTTCATAGACTTCGAGGGTGGCGATAACGCCGCCATTGTCGTCAACAACCTGGATTGGACCGAACAGGTTAGCGTGCTGGATTTTTTGCGTGATATCGGCAAACACTTTTCTGTGAATGCCATGATTCAGAAGGAATCGGTAAAGCAGCGTATTGAGCGTGAAGGCAGCGGCATCAGCTTTACTGAATTCACTTATATGATCCTGCAGTCCTTCGACTTTGCCGAGCTTGCCGAGCGGCATGATTGTAGTTTGCAGATTGGTGGTTCGGACCAGTGGGGCAACATCACCGGAGGCATTGATCTGGCGCGCAGGCTTTACGGCAAGCAGGTGCACGGATTAACTGTACCTCTGATCACCAAGTCAGATGGCACCAAGTTTGGGAAGACCGAAACGGGCACTATATGGCTAGATGCCGCTCGCACTTCGCCATATGCCTTCTATCAGTTCTGGATGAATACAGCGGATGCCGACGTATACCGGTTCCTGCGCTTCTTTACGTTTCTGCCGGTAGCGGAGATTGCCGATATTGAAGCCGCAGATGCGGCCAGTGAGGGACGACCCGAAGCGCAGCGTATCCTTGCCCGGGAAGTGACGCGTCTGGTGCACGGTGAAGCGGGCGTGCTGGCTGCCGAACGCATCACAGCAGCGCTGTTTAGTGGCGATACGGGCTCGCTGTCAGAAGGCGACCTGGAGCAGCTCCGTCTTGATGGACTGCCTAGTTCCGCTATGAACGCTGCCGTATTGGCTGGATCGAGCGTCGGCCAGATTCTCACCGAAGCGAAAATGGTCAGCTCCGGAAAGCAGGTAAAAGATGCGCTGGGTCGCGGTGCCTTATTGGTCAATGGCAAAGCCGTAAGCCCTGATGACAACATGCAGCCCGCTACCGTTTTTGCTTCAGATCGCGCGTGTTTCGGCCGCTTTTTCCTGGTGAAGCTAGGTAAGAAAAAGTACCACCTGTTTGAGTCGGTCTAGCCCCTGGCGAAGAATCCTTATATTCGCCGGAAAAACTCTGTTTTTCAGCGACTTAGGTGTCGAAGCTGGTTGCCTCAAAATCTTTCGCCGTATCGCTTGCGTGAGTCTGGCTTCATGCGTATAGTACGCCACCTCGGTTCAGGGGTGGCCCTGCCAGATGCTGCGATCAGCGCACGACGCTGACGAAACTAACGCGGCATTGAGACAGGCCATCGAACCCGTTATCCCACCTTCTCCGCAGTGTCTACACTGGAAGAAGCGCGCCTGGTTTTAGGCCGGTGCGCAGTGGACGGGACGACGGCGGATGGATGTTACCGACGCGGACCGAGAACCTTTGCCCTGGCGGCAAGGGGTTATTTAACAAGAAGACAAAGACAGATGTGTGGGCACTTGGTGCTGGGTAGGCAACACGACTATTCAGACATCAAGTGACTCAACAATTCATGTAATTTTGATTCACGATGTCTGAGCCGAGATTTGTGGGTAGGCGCAGGTTTTGCGTAAACCCTCCCTCTTGTTTGATGGGGTTTTCCCTTGAGGAAACCCGTGAGGATAGAGGTTAAAGATTAAACTGAAGAGTTTGATCATGGCTCAGATTGAACGCTGGCGGCAGGCCTAACACATGCAAGTCGAGCGAGAAAGGTCTTCGGACTGAGTACAGCGGCGGACGGGTGAGTAACGCGTAGGAATCTACCCAGTAGTGGGGGACAACTCGGGGAAACTCGAGCTAATACCGCATACGCCCTAAGGGGGAAAGCGGGGGATCGTAAGACCTCGCGCTATTGGATGAGCCTGCGTCGGATTAGCTAGTTGGTGGGGTAAAGGCCTACCAAGGCGACGATCCGTAGCTGGTCTGAGAGGACGATCAGCCACACTGGGACTGAGACACGGCCCAGACTCCTACGGGAGGCAGCAGTGGGG
>JBCDKJ010000097.1:0-9353 GCA_038746745.1 Pseudomonadota bacterium | reverse complement strand
TATACAACGTCTCCTGAACGCGTTAGCGCAGACAGTGACCTCGCGCTAACGCACCCAGTACAGCAGTGCTAATCCGAACAACATGCTGCCAAGTCCAACATTTCTCAGGCCTTTGTCGCTCAAAGTAGACACCTGCCGCACCATGTCACGCCAGTGCCGCGGCGCCAGAAAAGGCAGCATGCCCTCAATTACAAATACCAGCGCCAGGGCAGTGGCGAACTGCTGCCAGTTATCCAAGCGAACAGTCACCTCTTTCGACCAGGCACAAAAAAACCGCGGGCCCCAGGCTTGTCAGCAAACCTCGAACCTCACGGTTACAGAATGTTAGCACAGTGACCGGCCCTGCGAAGGCCGGCCTGTATTATTCACCCGATTTCTTGAAGTATTGGAAGAACTCGCCGTCTGGCTCAATCAACATCACATCGCCCTTGTTACTGAAGGACTCTGTATAGGCACGAAGGCTACGAGTGAAGTCGTAGAACTCGCGGTCGACATTATAGGCCTTGGCATAGATACCCGCTGCTTCGGCATCACCCTCACCACGAATCACCTCGGCGTCGCGGTAAGCGCCCGCTTTAATCACTGTGACCTCGCGGTCTGCCGCAGCGCGAATACCCTCGGCCAGTTCGCGTCCCTGTGAGCGCAACTCACGGGCTTCTTTCTCCCGTTCTGCGTTCATACGCCGGAACACGGCACCACTAACATTCGGCGGAAGATCGATTTTCTTCACCCGCACATCGACAACTTCCACCCCCAGCTCGTCACGTGCCAGCAGGTTGAGCTTATCCAATAGCTCGTTCATCAGCTGGTCACGCTCGCCGGACACGACCTCCTGCAACGTGCGCACTGCGACCTGGTTACGCAAGCCGTCGTTAATACGCTGGGCCAGTAGGCCATTGGCCCGACTTTCGTCGCCGCCGGTGGCGGTGTAGTACTTGGCCACATCAGAGACGCGCCACTTGGCGTAGGAATCGACGACCAGAGCCTTTTTCTCCAATGTCAAAAATCGTTCCGGCAGCGCGTCTACCGTGAGTACTCTCGCGTCGAATTTGCGCACATTGTTCACGAAGGGGATTTTGAAATGCAGGCCCGGCATAACGTCGGGATTAACCACTTCGCCAAAGCGCAACAGCACGCCGCGTTCGGTTTCCTTGACGATAAACAGAGAGTTACTGACAACAAACAGGGTGAGCACTGCCAGCAGCAATACCGTGAGATTTTTACCGCTCATCTTAACGTCCCCCCCGGCTGTTGCGCGTTGCGTTGTCTCTACGCAGCTGCTCGACCACTCGGTCGGTAAGCTCTCGTATATCCACGGTGGTCGCCGCTGTGCCTCGCGACTGGTTCAGGCCGCCCTGCTCTACCAACTTATCCAGCGGCAAATAGAGCAGGTTATTACCACCCTCAACATCGACTACCACTTTGCTGGTGTTTTGCATGACGCCCTGCACCGCGTCTAGATAGAGACGCTGGCGCGTTACCTCAGGCGCCTTGGCGTACTCTTCGCGCAAGGCTCCGAAGCGAGCCGCGTCACCCTCGGCCTCGGCGATGACACGCTCCTGGTAGGCATTCGCTTCCTCAATTACACGCTGCGCCTGACCACGCGCTTCCGGAATAATCTGGTTAGCGTAAGCCTGGGCTTCATTCTTAACCCGCTCCTCGTCTTCTCGCGCCTTGATAACATCATCGAAGGCTTCCTGCACTTCTGCCGGCGGCTTGGCGTCGTCGATGTTCACAGTGGTCACCGTGATGCCGGTCTCATACACATTCAGGTAATCCTGTAGTCGCTCGCGTACATCCAGCGCCAACTGCACACGGCCATCCGTAAGAACGTAGTCCATCGCATTGTCGCCTACCACGTGTCGCAAGGAGCTCTCGGTGGCATTGGTCAGGCTGCGCTCGGGCCCGCGCACTCTGAGAACATAATTCTCGGCATTATCGATGACGTATTGGACCGACAGATCGACCTCAACGATGTTTTCGTCCTGAGTCAGCATCTGCTCACGAAAGGTGGCCGTGTTAACGCGGGTGACGTTGACCACGGTCACGTCGTCAATCAGCGGCGGATTCCACTGCAAGCCGGGCTGAACGGTGGTGTGATACTTGCCGAGTCGAAGTACGACCCCGCGTTCCTGCTCGTCAACGGTGTAAAAGCCCATTAATGCCCATACCACGACGACAATAGACACCACCGTCAGTAGCAGCGCCCCGGACAGGCCTTTGCTGCTGCCACCGCCGCCGCTACTGCTGCCACCGCCGAATATACCCGCCAGCTGCTGCTTTAACTTGCGCATGGCTTCATCCATATCGGGCGGACCCTGATCGCCACCCCCCCAGGGGTCGCGGGGTTTATTGCCGTTGCCACCCGGCTCATTCCAGGCCATAACCTACTCCTGTTAAGAGACGTCGCCGCCCCTGTACGTCTTGTTCGATACTGCTTGAAAAAAGCGCCGCAGTTTACCACAGCGACGAAGCCCGCAAGTTTGATAAATTCGCAGTTCGATTACCACATCGAATAGCACGTCAGGCGACGCTGGAGCTCCGGGTCACGTCAGCACTGTGCGCGGGGTCGTTATCGACATCTTCCGCCGCGCCTGCGGCCGCGTCTTTCGCTAAAGCCGCACCTTTCGCTGAAAAAGCCGCACCTTTCGCTGAAATAGTGACCGTAGAGTCCGATGTCGCAGCGGTCACGGGTAACAGCAGCGCACTCTCCAGCAGTCCCTCGGCCGCCAGCAAGCGATGCCAGTCACGCCGATCCATCCGTATGTGCAACTTGGCGACTCCGGTGCTGGCGTGCTGTTCTTCAACCACCGCCGACTGCGCGTAAAGCTTTGAACGCACCCGCCCCTGCTCAGGTTTCAGCTGAATCCAGTGGTCGACTCGCTCCCCTCCCAACAGCTCAGCCAGCGCCTGCAATAACAGATCGCAACCCTCGCCGGTTGCAGCAGACAGCCAGACGCGCTCGGGATCACCATCGGCATTCCGCTCTATCCGCGCGGGCTGCTCCAGCAGATCAACCTTGTTAAAAACCTCCAGGCGCGGCAGCGCATCGGCGCCGATTTCCTTTAACACATCTTCAACCTGAAAAATCTGGTCCTGCCGTTCTTCAGACGCCGCGTCCACCACGTGCAGCAGGAGGTCGGCCTGGGTAGTTTCCTCCAGCGTGGCGCGAAAGGCGTCCACAAGCTTATGCGGCAGGTGACTGATAAAGCCCACTGTGTCCGCCATAACAACCGGACCACAATCTTCAACATCAATACGTCGCAGCGTGGGGTCCAGCGTAGCAAACAGCTGATCAGCAGCGAGCACGGCCGACTCCGTGAGTCTATTGAATAGGGTGGACTTGCCGGCGTTGGTATAGCCCACCAACGACACTTGCGGCAGTTCGGCACGCTGCCGGGCGCGGCGACCCTGCTCGCGCTGTCGGCCTACCCGCTGCAACCGGGCCAGAATCGACTTGATTCGTGCACGCAGCAGACGGCGGTCTGTCTCCAGCTGTGTTTCACCTGGACCGCGCAAACCGATACCGCCTTTCTGTCGCTCAAGGTGGGTCCAGCCGCGCACCAGCCGCGTCGACATGTGCTGCAGTTGGGCGAGCTCGACCTGGAGTTTGCCTTCATGGGTACGAGCGCGCTGGGCGAAAATATCGAGGATTAAGCCGGTGCGGTCCAGAACGCGACACTTGAGTGTCTGTTCCAGATTACGCTCCTGACTGGGGGACAGGGCATGGTTAAACAATACCAGCTCCACCTCCAGCGTCCTGACCAGCGCTGTAATCTCCTCCAGTTTGCCGGTGCCGACGAAATAACGCGGATGTGGTGCCTCGCGTTGCCCCATAACAAATTCCACTGGGTCGCCGCCGGCAGACAGCACCAGTTCTTCAAATTCGCGGGGATCTTCCCGCTCGGCTTCTGAAGAGAGATTCAGGTGAACCAGCAGCGCCCGTTCACCTGACTCGGGACGATCAAAAAACAATCAGCAACCTGTGGCGTTAACGCCTGTTAACCATCGCCGCCGGCTTCGTCCGGGGGATTTTGCATGGGCATACGCACCACGCGCGAGGGTACTACGGTGGATATCGCATGTTTGTAAACCATCTGACTGACGGTGTTTTTGAGTAGGACCACAAACTGGTCGAAAGACTCAATCTGCCCCTGCAGCTTGATGCCGTTAACCAGATAGATGGAAACCGGTACGCGTTCCTTACGTAATATGTTCAGGTAAGGGTCTTGTAGGGTGTGCCCTTTTGACATGAGGTCATCTCCTTAGTGTCCTTGGCGGACAGCCATCGGCTCAAAATCGAGCCCTAATAATAGATGCCTCTGTCCCAGTGTCGCTTCCCATGCGCGGGACGAGGCGCGTCTCTTCTTCTATGTCTCTCTTGTATGCTTTCAGCAAAAAACGTCTCAGCCGAAAACAGTGCCAGCGAAAAGCACTGGTTCTATCAACGGGCCGCAAAGCGCTGGCAAGGGTCAGGCTGAAACAGCGCCGTTGATACGGAGTTGTGCGCGCAGATGTTCACCTTACGCACACGTTCCAGAATTATAGACTATCCCGAGTGTCAAGTACCCGTTATCTCTACTTGGTGACGCGGTGTAGATATTTCAAGGCCGCTTGCGCGGGGGAGAGCCCAGGAGCATCAATCAATGCTTGTCCACTGCCGTCAGTGAGCAGCCACAACAGGTCAGGCCAGCCTCGCAACCAGGTGAGCTGACGCTTGGCCAGTTGCCGGGTAGCCTGCACGCACAGCTCGCGAGCCCGAGGCAGATCGTACTCGCCCTCCAGATAACCCCAGAGTTGCCGGTAGCCAACAGCGCGCACTGCAGGCAAATCCCGATGCAGGTCGCCACGCTCGTACAAACTGCGTACCTCGTCTTCCAGGCCCGCAGCAAACATAGCGTCAACGCGCTGCTCTATACGCCAGTGAAGATCCTTGCGGTCGGCGGGACGGATGGCAATTTGTCGGAGACGGTAGTGCTCGCGCAGAGAACCTCCCTGGGATTTCAATTGCTGCTTACGCCACTGCGTCATGGTCTTGCCGGAGGCCAGATAGACTTCCAGCGCGCGGCCAATACGCTGGGAGTGATTGGGGTGAATGGTTGCTGCCAGCTCTGGATCAACGTCACTGAGCATCTTGTGCAGGTGTGGCCAGCCTTTGTCCTTGGCCTCTGCGTCCAGGTGTTCGCGTATGACCCTGTCTGCGGGGGGCATTTCTGCAAGACCGTCGAATAGAGCTTTGAAATACAGCATGGTACCGCCGACCAGCACGGGGTGCCGACCCCGGGCCACGATTTCATCGATCAGTGTTCGCGCGTCGCGACAGAAATCTGCTGCAGAATAGGGCTCCGCCGGGTCGCGAATATTCACCAGGTGGTGGGGGTAATCGGGCTTCGCGGTACCGATGTCCATACCCTTATACACCAGCGCAGAGTCTACGCTGATCAGTTCACAGTCTGCGTGATCGGCGATGGCGATGGCGAGATCGGTTTTCCCCGCTGCCGTCGGCCCCATGACGCATAGCAACTCCGGCAGCGCCATGTCTCAGCGGCCACGCAGAAACAGGCGATCCAGTTCATCCAGGGAGAGCTGCGTCCAGGTGGGTCTGCCGTGGTTGCACTGGCTGCTGCGCTCGGTTTCTTCCATATCACGAAGCAGCGCATTCATCTCCGGAATCGTTAAGCGACGGTTAGCACGCACCGAGCCATGGCAGGCCATGGTCGACAGCAGACTATCCAGGTGGGACTCGATGCGATCGGAACTGCCGAACTCCAGCAGGTCTGAGAGCACATCTCGCAGCAATTGCTCGGTGTCGGCACCGCGCAGTGCCACCGGTATCTCGCGCAGCAGCAGGCTCTCCTCACCGCTGCGCTCCACCGCCATACCCAGGGCCTGGAACTGCTCGGCGAAGGCCTCAGCGCAATCCGCCTCACGACGGCTGACGGCGACCGACTGGGGTACTAGCAGCGGCTGGCGACGCACCCCGTCCTCACCATGAGACTGCTTCATGCGTTCATAGGTGATGCGCTCATGTGCAGCATGCATATCAACCAGCACCAGACCGTCGGCGTTCTGCGCCAGAACATAAATGCCGTGCAACTGGGCGACCGCATAACCCAAGGGTGGAACAGCCTCATCTGCAGAAGTCACTTCGCTGACGCCAGCACCCCCATAGAGTGCAGCGATGGCAGACCCGGCAGGGTTTGCTGCGGTGGAAGCTGTATACGCGACACTACCCCGGCCTACGCCGGCGCCAGGTCGCCCCCAGCTCAGGTTGTCCTGTGTCGGTGCCGCATCCAGCTCAAACCCCGCGGCGGGGTGGGAAGGCGTCAACGCCGCCAGTTCACCCGTGGCAGAGCGCTGATCCCCGGGGCGCACATCGGCCAGCAAACGATGCAGGCTGCGGAAGACAAAGTCGTGCACGCGCCGACCATCTCGAAAGCGCACTTCATGTTTGGTGGGATGCACGTTGACATCCACCAGCGCTGGATCAAGCTCCAGATACAACGCAAAAGCGGGATGGCGGCCGTGATACAGCACATCGCGGTATGCCTGGCGCACCGCATGGCTCACCAACTTGTCGCGAATCACGCGGCCATTCACATAGAAGTACTGCAAGTCCGCCTGGCTGCGAGAAAACGTCGGCAGACCCACCCAGCCCCAGAGCCTGAGCTCGTCGACCTCCGTTTCCAGATACAGTGCCTCGTTGATAAAGGCGGGGCCGCACACCGAGGCCACGCGACGCTCACGCGCCATGTCTGAATCGCAGCCCGCGAGCTGGTGCACCGTTCGGCCGTTATGCCGCAGACTGAAAGCCACGTCGTAGCGGCTGAGGGCCTGGCGCTTCAGTACTTCTTCCAGGTGTCCAAACTCAGTACGTTCCGTACGGAGGAACTTGCGTCGCGCCGGCGTGTTAAAAAACAGGTCTCGCACCTCCACGGAGGTGCCCTGGGGATGGGACGCCGGCTTGACGGTGACGTCCATGCTATCGCCTTCACATTCCGCCACCAGGCCGCCAGCACCTGTCGCATCCGGGTTTGAGGTGATCCCCAGCCGCGACACCGAGCTGATACTGGCCAGCGCTTCACCGCGGAACCCGAGGCTCTCAACGTGCTCAAGGTCTTCCAGGGACTGAATCTTGCTGGTGGCGTGACGATGCAGGGACAGCGGCAGATCGTCCGCATCCATGCCCTTGCCATTATCGCGCACCCGAATCAGCCTGACGCCGCCCGCTTCAACATCAACGTCCACGCGGTCCGCGCTGGCGTCCAGCGCGTTTTCAAGCAATTCTTTGACCACCGATGCGGGCCGCTCTACCACTTCACCGGCGGCGATCTGGTTAGCCAGTCGCGGGCTCAAACGCTGAATCTTTGACATTAGCTGGCGGGAATAATCAGCGTCTGGCCGATAAGAATGGTGTTACTGGACAAGGCATTGCGACTACGCAGCGACGCTATCGAGACATTGAAGCGCTGAGCGATTTCAGAGAGGGTGTCACCGCGAGATATCACGTACTTTTGCCCTCCTGCCTGCTTTTGCCAGGCCAGCAGCGTATCCGCCGGCGGGTTTTCCAGAAACCAGTCCCGCACGCCGCCGTGAATCGCTCGCGCCATCTTCTGCTGGTAAGCGCTGGTGCGGAGCAAGCGTGCTTCTTCAGGGTTGGAGATAAATCCGGTCTCAATGAGAATCGAGGGAATGTCTGGAGACTTCAGTACCGCAAACGCCGCTTGCTCCACCTGCCTGCGATGCAGCTTGGAAATAACATCCATCTCAGTCAGCACCCGACTGCCCATACCGAGACTGGCATCGAGGGTGTGGCTCATAGACATATCGTAGAGCACCTGGGCCAGCAGATCGTCTTTGTCATTCAGGCTCACACCGCCCACCAGATCGGCGGCGTTCTCGCGCTGCGCCAGAAATCGTGCAAAGGTGCTGGATGCGCCGCGCTGGGACAGGGCGTAAACCGAGGAACCCTTGGCTTTGGGTGACTTGAAGGCATCAGCATGGATCGAAATTAATACGTCAGCCTGAATCTTGTGAGCGATATCACGGCGTTTTTTGAGGCCAACGTAATAATCACCCGTGCGGATGAGAATGGGTTCAAACCCAGGCTCTTGCTCGAACAGTGTTTTGATCCGCTGGGCGATGCCCATGACCACGTCTTTCTCCAAAAGCTTGCCAGGGCCAATGGCTCCAGGGTCCTCACCGCCATGCCCGGCATCAATCGCTATAACAACGTCACGTCGGCTGGCGTTCGCTACACTCTTCTTGACGCTGGGCGTATCGCTGCGCGTGTCCTGATCATAGAGGTCCAGCACCAATCGATCGCCCGTTTTTTCGTTGGCCTTCAGAACGAAGCTGCGTAGCGTAACGGCGGCTTTCATATCCAACACCACGCGCAGGTCGTTGCCATCGCGCACACCCGAGCGAATGCGCGCAATGGGTGTCTTTGACAAAGAAATGCCATCCAGCGATGCACGCAGCGACGCATTACTGAGATCTAAAACGACGCGCTCAGGTTGACTCAGTTGGATCAGCTTGTGATCAGGCGGGCCGGATAGGTCAAAAACGATGCGGGTGTGGTCGGGTGCACGCCAGAGTCGTACGTCGCGCACGTCCAGTCCGAAGGCTGCGGGTGCCAGCATTAACAGAAAAACCAGCACACTGCAGGAAATGCCGGCTCCCTGTGGCCGGCAGCGCGGAATCCCGCTGATCATTGCGCTCCCGATGCGTCATGCTTGACGGGTTCGTTAGGCAACTGCCTGAGGCATTCTATACCGCGCTGGCTACCTGCTTCAAAGCGCAATTCGCGTCCCTCGCCAGCGCTGACGATCGCAACCCGGAGGTCGGCGGCGGGCAAGCTGCCTGCGCCGCGTTCCGGCCACTCCACCAGGGCAATGCTGTGACCGTCGAAGTAATCCCGGATGCCCAGATACTCCAGTTCCTCGGCTTCACCGAGACGATAGAGATCGAAGTGATAAACAGTGGTATCGCCAAAGCTATACGGCTCGACCAGCGTGTACGTCGGACTCTTCACTGCGCCGCTATGCCCGAAAGCGCGCAGCACGCCGCGCGAGAAGGTCGTCTTACCAGCCCCGAGGTCACCATGCAGCGCTACCAGCATGCCCGGCAGGAGCAGCTCACCCAGGGCGTGGCCCAGGGCGACCATGGCGTCTTCACTGTCTGCATGCCGTTGCAGCGTCAGCAGTTCTGGCACGTATCAGACATCCGCGTTAGTCATCCAACAGGGCTCGAAGCGCGGGCATGACATCGGTTGCCAGCAAACCGCGCATGCCCTGCTCGGCCGCCAGGTCTGCTGCGGCGCTGTGCAGACAGACACCCAGACGCGCCGAGGC
>JBCDKJ010000096.1:0-9974 GCA_038746745.1 Pseudomonadota bacterium | reverse complement strand
GACTCATAGATAACAATGTCGCCGGGTTTTAGCAGCTCACCAATGGTTCCGCTGGCTGCGCCCAGTGGGTGTAGATCGGGACGCCGGTCAGCGTCGATTGGAGTAGGGACGGTGACAATGTAGACAGAGCATACTGCCAGATCTGCAGGATTTGCTGTCAAGGTCAGTTCTGATGCCTGCAGTTGAGCGGCGTCCACTTCTCCGGTGACATCACTACCGCTTTTTAGTCCGGCTACGCGACTTTCATCGACGTCAAACCCGATCGTGGTATGTAGCCGGCTGAACGCCAGTGCCAGTGGCAAGCCGACATAGCCCAGGCCCAGAACACCAATGCGTGTATCAGCCACGACTGCGCTCAATCACATCGTTAGAAGCAGGATCAAACTCCTGGCCTTCCTCTGAGAGCGCCGCATAGATTTCTGCCCCCATGGATTTGCCAAGCTCAACGCCATATTGGTCAAACGAGTTGATCTGCCACAATCTGCCGCTACAGAAAGTCTTGTGTTCATATAGTGCCAGCAGTGCACCCAGCGTGGCTGGCGTGAGTCTGTCTGCGACCAGAGTGTTGCAGGGGCGATTACCGGGAATCACCAGATGCGGTGCCAGGGCGTCGCTATCTTCTGCACTAAAGCCCCGGGCCCGCAGAGACTGACGTGACTCTGCGTAGCTTCTGCCTAGCATGAGTGCGCGAGCCTGGCTGATCCCGTTTGCCAGCAGGCGGCGTTTTCCTTCGGCTTGCGCGGGCTGGTCTGATGCCGTGAATAAAACAAAATCGATCGGGCACAATACTGTGCCCTGATGCAGTAACTGGTGGAAAGAGTGCTGACCGTTGGTGCCGATGTCACCCCACAGCACCGGCGCAGTAGCGTAGCCGAGTGGGTCGCCTAGATGGTTCACACACTTACCATTGCTTTCCATGGATAGCTGCTGCAAAAAGGCGGGGAGGTGCATTAAATGTTGATGGTACGGAATCACGGCCTGCACTTGTGCTTGCATGAAATTCACGTACCAAATTTCCTGCAGGCTTAATCGCAAGGGCATATTCTCTGCTGCTGGCGCGCGTCGAAAATGGCCATCCATTTCCGCAGCACCTGCCAGTAACTCGCGAAATCCTGCCATCCCTACCGCAAACGCAATGCTCCAGCCGATGGCGGACCAAAGCGAAAACCGCCCTCCAACCCAGTCCCACATAGGTAAAACGTTATCCGCGGGTATGCCTAACGCGGCAGCGGCCTCAAGATTGCTGCTTACGGCCAGAAAATGTTGTTGAAGCTTTCGCTCTGGCACCCCACCATCTAACAGCCATTGACGAGCACGCTGTGCGTTAAACAGCGTCTCCTCAGTGCTAAGTGTTTTAGAGCAGACGACAAACAGCGTGCTTGCTGGCGATGCTGCTCGTAGCAGCCGGTCCAGATCGGCAGGGTCGATATTGGCGCAGAAATGAACGCGAACGTCTGTCCTGTGGAAAGGCGTTAGCGCTTCAACGACCATGCGCGGACCGAGGTCCGACCCGCCAATGCCAATGTTGATAATGTCGGTAATGCGGCCCCCTGTGTGTCCGGTGTGGTCCCCCGTGTGGACACGCTCTACCCACTGCGCCATTCGTGACAGTGTCTGGTCTACGTGCTGGTGATCCTCTACAAGCGCTGGTTCGGGCACGACAGTGCGAAGTAGTGTGTGAAGCACCGCACGATTTTCAGTGTGATTCAGGGACCGCCCGTCAAACAGAGCCTCACGCTCTTCCAGAACGCCGCTCGCCTCGGCGTATGCCAGCAATGTCTCAAGGCTATCTGAGGACAGCAGGTTTCGACTGCTATCCAGCGTCCAGCCTGCTGCTGAAATCAGGCACCGCTCCCGATGGCCGTCGTGGGCGGAGATTTCATTGATGCTGGCATAGCGGTCCCGAGCTGCGCATCGCGTTAATGCGTCCAGGAATCCGTGGTCAGGGAAAGGGGTGGCGCGGCTGTGTGCTGTCATGGCCGAATCCATGCATAGACCGCCGCAGTATAGGTAGGGTGCTACGCATCTTCAACGCAGCAGCTCCTTCGCTCAGTGGTCTCGATTTAGAGAGAGTGCGGCAACCGTTTCCAGCGCGGTCCGAGTGTCCGAGGGGGGTAGGTGATCGATAGACTCCAGCGCCCGGCCCTGGTAGCTGACTGCAAGGCTGCGTGCGTAGTCTAAGGAACCATATCTGCGAACTGCCGCTACCACCTTGCCGATCTCATCGGCCGACTTGTCCCGAATGGCGCGTCGTACCGTTTCTTTATCTGCTTCATCTCCATGCTGTAGTACGTGGATCAGAGGCAGCGTTGGCTTACCCTCGTTGAGATCGTCCCCAACATTCTTTCCCATCACCGCAGGGTCACCCTCGTAATCCAGCACATCGTCAATGATCTGAAAGGCGATACCGATATTCATACCGAAGTCACGCAAGCTGGTGGCCAGGTCGGTGCGAGAGCCCAGCAGCGCGCCACCGTAGCAGGCTGAGGCGAACAGAATGGCAGTTTTGCGACGGATGACGTCCAGGTAGTCCGCCTCGCTGGTGCCGGGGTCACCCGCGCGTACCAATTGCAGTACCTCGCCTGCGGCGATCTCATTGGTGGTGTTGGCCATATCTTCCATGATGCCCATATTGCCGATGGCAACCATGAGCTGGAAGGCGCGCGAATAAAGAAAGTCTCCTACCAGGACGGAGGGCGCATTGCCAAACTCGGCATTGGCAGTAGGCCTGCCACGACGCAGTGCTGAGAGATCGACAACGTCGTCATGAAGTAGCGTCGCCGTATGAATGAACTCGACTACTGCAGCAAAGCGCACGCTGTCGATGCCATCATAATCGCCGCAATGAGCAGCCAGTAAGGCCAGTGTAGGACGCAGGCGTTTGCCGCCAGCATCGACAATGTAGTGGCCGATGTTCTCTACCAGGCCCACGTCTGAGGCGAGGTTGTCGATGATCAGCGCATTAACCGCCTCCAGTTCCTGTAGAACCGGCCCTCGTATGATGTCGATGGAGGCGTCAGTAGTAGCTGCCGCAGGCATGCATGGTGTCCAGTGTCAGGGGGCGTAATAGTAGTGGTCGTAAGTGCTTGTGTCATATACAAATCAGCCTTGCCTGAGCAGGTGTATTTCAGTAGAATCGCCGCCCTCAAAAGCATGGCAGGCAAGACAGCCGTGCGGACATCGGTGCCAGGCTCAGCCCCACTGCAGCGAATAATGCGCAGTGACGCTATTTACCAAATGTTGCGAGCTGGCGAACTAGGAGAGCAGCATGTACGCAGTAATCGAAAGTGGCGGTAAACAGCATCGCGTCGAGGAAGGGGAGACTCTTAAACTCGAGAAGATCGAAGCCGCTACTGGCGACAGTGTGGAGTTCGACCGGGTGCTTATGCTCGGCAGCGGTGAAGATGTGAAAATCGGCACGCCGCTGGTCGATGGTGGCAAGGTGACGGCAGAAGTGGTTTCTCACGGGCGTCACGACAAAGTCAAAATCATCAAATTTAACCGCCGCAAGCATCATCGCAAGCAGGCGGGGCATCGCCAGTGGTTCACTGAAGTGAAAATTACCGGCATAAGCGGCTGATACCGCAGCGATAACAGCGACATCAGGAGATAGCAGATGGCTCACAAGAAAGCAGGCGGTAGTACTCGCAACGGCCGTGATTCGGAAAGTAAGCGTCTTGGCGTGAAGCGCTACGGCGGAGAAGCCGTCAAAGCGGGCAACATTCTGGTCAGACAACGCGGCACCCGTATTCATGCGGGCGACAACGTAGGTTGTGGCAAGGACCACACCTTGTTCGCCAAGGCTGACGGCACAGTGGAATTCGTTACGCGCGGACCGCAAAAGCGTAAGTACGTGCAAATCGTAAGCGCCTGATTTACATCGGCGGGGTAATTCGCTGCCACACTACTGATAACAAGCAAAATACAAAAAAGGGGCCTGAAGGCCCCTTTTTTTATTAGCGTGCCGCAACTACAGTCTGAGCATGAAATTCGTCGACGAAACAGTGATCACGGTGCAAGCTGGCAAGGGCGGTAATGGCTGCCTGAGTTTTCGCCGCGAAAAATATATTGCCAAGGGCGGCCCGGATGGTGGCGACGGGGGCGATGGAGGCAGTGTATTGGTTGCCGCTGATGAATCGCTGAATACGCTGGTGGATTATCGCTACGTGCGGAATTACTCGGCTGAAAGCGGAGAGGCAGGCCGTGGTCGCAACTGCACGGGCAAGAGCGGCGAAGACCTGGTGCTGCAGGTGCCCGTGGGGACGACGGTTCTGGACGAGGACAGCGGGGATGTCCTGGGTGATTTGTCCCGGCATGGACAACAGCTTCTGGTTGCGCAGGGCGGCTTCCATGGCCTTGGCAATACACGCTTCAAATCATCGACCAATCGAGCGCCTCGGCAGACCTCGCCCGGGTCGGAAGGCGAGCGTCGCAGCCTGCGACTTGAACTCAAAGTGCTGGCAGACGTTGGTCTGTTGGGTTTACCCAACGCAGGTAAATCTACCTTTATCCGCGCCGTAAGTTCAGCCAAGCCAAAGGTCGCCGACTATCCCTTTACAACGCTGGTGCCCAACCTTGGAGTGGTCAAAGTGCAAGCGCACAGGAGCTTTGTAGTCGCTGATATCCCTGGCCTGATCCGAGGTGCGTCGGAGGGCGCGGGCCTCGGAATTCGCTTTCTTCGTCACCTGACCCGCAATCGCATTCTTCTGCACATCGTCGACGTCAACCCGTTTGATGGCAGTGATCCACTGGACAACGCTATTGCGATTGAAGAAGAGATTGTCGATTTCAGTCCGGCATTGGCGGCACGAGAACGCTGGCTTGTGCTGAACAAAACGGATCTCCTGGACGCGGCATCACTCGCCAGCCTCAAAGCCAAACTTGTGGAGGGCTTGGGCTGGCAGGCCCCGGTCTATGAGATTTCGGCTATCGATGGCAGCGGCACCAGCAAACTGTGCGGCGATCTGATGTCTTACCTTGAGGCAGCACAGGAGCTGGAAGCCAGTGATCCCGAGGCGGCGGCGCAAGAGCAGGACAGACAGTCCGCGCTACAGGCGGAAGCGCGCGAGCGCATTGAAGCGCTGCGTTCTCGTAACCGACACGTTGAGACAGAGGTCGAGACAGACATAGACGATGAGGACGACGACTACGACGTCGAGGTCGAATATGTCCCCTGAGTCTCTGCGGCAGCCCATCGCAAGCGCGCAACGCTGGATTGTAAAAGTAGGAAGCGCTCTGCTGACCGATGAAGGTCGCGGGCTTGATGAGGCGATGATTGCGCGCCTGGCGGCCAGCCTGGCGACTCTGCGCAACACAGGTCGTGAAGTCGTTCTGGTGTCCAGCGGCGCTGTGGCTGCAGGAATGGCACGACTGGGATGGCAGCAGCGACCGGAAGCGCTGCATGATCTGCAGGCGGCTGCCGCCGTGGGTCAGATGGGCCTGGTCCAGCGCTATGAGTCCGCTTTTCAGAACCATGGATTAAAGACGGCTCAGGTTTTGCTGGGGCATGACGATATTTCTGCCAGAGATCGCTATCTCAATGCTCGCAGTACTCTAACAACGCTATTGGGGCTTGGCGTCGTCCCCATCGTCAACGAAAACGACACCGTGGTGACAGAAGAAATCCGGTTCGGGGATAACGACACGCTGGCTGCGATGGTGGCCAATCTGTTGGATGCAGATGTCCTGCTGATACTGACCGACCGCGATGGGCTGTACACGGCTGATCCTGAAAGCCATGCCGACGCGACTCTGGTCTCTGAAGCAAAAGCCGGGCACGTCGCACTGGAAGCCATGGCAGGTACTGGCGGCAAGCTGGGGCGAGGCGGCATGTTGACTAAACTGCGGGCCGCCAGGTTAGCTGCACGCTCGGGCACTGAGACGTTGATTGCTCACGGACATGCGGTAGACGTTGTCGAACGGATTGCTCGCGGGGAAGCGCTGGGAACCTGGCTACAGGCGGGCCAGGCGCCGCTGGCGGCCAGAAAACAGTGGTTGGCAGGCATACTGCGTAGCAGTGGTTCTCTGAACTTGGATGACGGCGCTGTGAGCGTCCTGAGCAAATCGGGCCGCAGTTTACTGCCGGTCGGTGTTACCGCCGTGGAGGGGAACTTCACACGGGGTGATATGGTGATCTGTAAAGACGGGCAGGGCCGAGAGGTTGCTCGCGGCCTGGTGAATTACAGCGCTGACGAGTCCCGCAAAATTATTGGGCACGGCTCAGAGCGCATTGAAGATTTACTGGGTTATCGCGGCGACCCTGAGTTGATCCACCGCGACAACCTGGTATTAAGCTAGCGCCCGCGCGCGCAGTCGCAACTCACAGCCTCTTTTACCAGTCCGTATTACCAGTCCTTAATAGATAGACTTCATCGCGGTCATGTATCCGCGGAGTTCTCTCCCAACGATTTCTACTGGATGGTTGCGAATGGCGTCATTCACGCGGATCAACTCCTGGTTGTCCACGCTATTATCTCCACCCATGCCTTTGCCGATCACGTCGATGTCGATTTTGCTCATGAAGTCAGCCAGCAGCGGCCTGCAGGCGTGATCGAACAAATAGCAGCCGTATTCGGCGGTGTCTGAAATCACAACGTTCATCTCATACAGCTTTTTACGCGCAATGGTATTGGCGATGAGCGGCGTTTCATGCAGCGACTCATAGTAGGCCGATTCGTCGATGATGCCGGCGCTTGTCATGACTTCAAATGCCAGCTCAACGCCCGCTTTGCACATGGCCACTAACAAGATGCCGTGATCGTAGTACTCCTGCTCAGAGATCTCCTGGCTGGTGTTTTCAGTATTTTCGAAGGCAGTGTTTTGCGTAGCGGCGCGCCAGCTCAGGAGATTGGCGTCATCGTTGGCCCAATCCTCCATCATGGTGCTGGAAAAAACGCCGGTCATGATGTCGTCCTGATGTTTCTCGTACAGTGGACGCATGATGTCCTTCAGCTCTTCAGCTAGATAAAAAGCGCGAACCTTGGCCGGGTTGGACAGCCGATCCATCATATTGGTGATACCACCGTGCTTAAGACCTTCAGTAGTGGTCTCCCACCCGTATTGAATCAGCTTGGCCGCGTAGCCGGGCTCTATGCCTTTCTCGACCATTTTGTCGAAGCAGAGAATTGCTCCGGTCTGCAGCATGCCGCACAGAATGGTTTGTTCGCCCATTAGGTCGGATTTCACTTCAGCGATGAATGAGGATTCGAGCACCCCTGCTCTGTGGCCGCCGGTGCCCGCTGCGTAGGCCTTGGCAATCTCCAGACCATCGCCGTTGGGGTCGTTTTCTGTATGCACGGCGATCAGCGTGGGCACACCGAAGCCGCGCTTGTACTCCTCCCGAACCTCTGTTCCAGGGCATTTCGGAGCAACCATGATCACGGTGATGTCGTCACGAATCTGCATGCCTTCCTCAACAATATTGAAGCCATGGGAATAAGACAGACAGGCGCCTTGCTTCATTAACGGCATGATGGTGGTGACTACGTCGGTATGCTGCTTGTCAGGTGTAAGGTTAAGCACCAGGTCGGCCTGGGGGATTAATTCTTCGTAGCTGCCAACAGTAAAGCCATTTTCTGTCGCATTCTTCCAGGACTGGCGCTGCTCGCTAATCGCGGACTCGCGCAGCGCATAGGACACATCCAGACCGCTATCCCGGAGGTTCAAACCCTGGTTAAGGCCCTGCGAGCCGCAGCCCACTACCACCAGCTTTTTGCCCTTCAATTTATTAACGTCGTCTGCGAATTCTTCACGCTGCATGAAGCGGCACTTGCCGAGTTGCTCTAGCTGCTGGCGCAGCGGCAGGGTGTTGAAGTAGTTCTGGCTCATCGAAATTCTCCGCCTGAAAATATGAGTCGCGTAATGTAGTGGAGTTTTCACTTTGCGTAAAACGTTATAAAGAATATACAGTGTTGCTTTTTATGCAATTAAGGCTGAGGTTCATTTATGGATACACGCGAACTCGAAGTGTTTTTATTGGTGGCGGAGAGCCTGAGCTTCAGTCGCGCTGCTGAGCGCGCTCACCTCAGCCTTTCGGCAGTAAGTCGAACCGTTCAGCGCCTTGAGGACAATCTGGGGCGTCGTTTGTTGGAGCGAGACCGGCGCAGAGTTCGTTTGACCGACGCTGGCTGCGAGTTTGAGGCCTATGCCCGTGATGCGGTGTCAGCCTGGCAGCGGGTTCGCAAAGACTTGAAGCTGGAGAGCACGGCGCTGTCCGGGGAAGTGAGCGTCTACTGCTCTGTAACGGCAAGCTACAGCGTGCTGTCTCCTATCCTCGAACGGTTTCGTCAGGAGCAGCCGGGCATCGAGATCCTGCTGCACACGGGGGACCAGGCTGATGCCGTTGATAGAGTGCAAGCTGGGCAAGAGGATATTGCGGTAGCAGCGCGTCCCGATCGGCTGGCCGCACGGCTCGACTTTCTGACCTTGATGGAATCAGAACTGGTGTTCGTAGCACCGGCGTTCGAATGCGCTGTCAGTAGTCAATTACAAGACAACCAGGATCAGTTGAGTGGTGTCCCGTTTATCATGCCAGAGCGCGGCGTCAGTAAGCAGCGGCTGGAAAGCTGGTTTCGTGATATTGGCAGACGCCCTCGAATCTACGCGCAGGTGACGGGTCATGAAGCCATTGCATCTATGGTGGCGCTGGGTCTGGGTGTGGGTGCGGTGCCGCGGTTGGTTCTTGAAAACTTCCGCTTTATGGAGCGCTTGCGCGAAATTCGGTTCGAGGTACCACTGGGCCCCTTCCCGATTGGGCTCTGCGCGGACCGCCAACGCCTCGAAAACCCTCTGGTTAGCACTTTCTGGGAATCTGCCAGACATTCCTACCCCGCTGCGAAGTGATAACATGCGCGGCCATGACAGAGTCAACCGACAAGCAGACCGAAGAAGAGGCGCCCCCTGAAAACTATCAGAGTGCAGCGTCTGAGCGAGCCTTTGGCCTCGACATCGATAAACTGGTCGATGAGCATGAAGAAGAAGTCTCTGAAGACGGCAAGACCACCCGCCGCCAGGGCATCTATCTGCTACCCAATCTCTTTACCACCGGTGCTTTGTTCGCGGGGTTCTACGCCATTATTGCTGGCATGCGCGCCGATTTTGAGGCGGCGTCCATCGCCATATTTTTTGCCATGCTGTTTGATGGCCTCGACGGTCGTATTGCGCGTTTGACCAATGCCTCCAGCAAGTTTGGAGCCGAGTACGACAGCCTCTCCGATATGGTGTCCTTCGGCGTCGCGCCCGCGCTGGTGGTGTATAGCTGGGGCCTCTCGCACCTGGGGAAATTTGGCTGGTCTGTGGCGTTCATCTTTGCGGCGTGTGCGGCTTTGAGGCTGGCGCGCTTTAACACGCAAATCGAGGTCGCAGACAAGGCCTGGTTCACAGGTCTGGCGAGCCCGCCGGCCGCCGCGGCCATTGCCGCGACTGTATGGGTATGTAACGACTCTGGGCTGGTGGGCAGCGCTGTGCCGGTAGAAGTCGCCACCCTGGTCGCCGTGATGACTGCCCTGCTGGGCATATTGATGATCGCGAATGTGCCGTATTACAGCTTTAAAGCCATTGACCTGCACGGCCGCGTGCCGTTCTTCATGGTTATTGTCGTGGTATTTGTCTTCAGCCTGGTGACGGTGGATCCACCGCGGGTCTTGCTGGTGGCCTCATTGCTTTACGCCCTGTCCGGGCCTTTAACACTGTTGCGGCGAAAGCCCGCCAGCTAGGTAAAGTTAGAGCGCTGAAGCTGGATTATTCCAGTAGGCGAAATTACCTAAAAAAACTCTGGCTCCAAAGCCTTGCGGCTAAAGTCTAACTGCGTATAATGCGCCACCTCGGTTCAGGGGTGGCCCTGCCAGACGCTGCGGTCAGCGCACGACGCTGACGAAACTAACGCGGCATTGAGACAGGCCATCGAACCCGTTATCCCACCTTCTCCGCAGTGTCTACACTGGAAGAAGCGCGCCTGGTTTTAGGCCGGTGCGCAG
>JBCDKJ010000095.1:0-9999 GCA_038746745.1 Pseudomonadota bacterium | reverse complement strand
TCGCGGTCGCGGTGATCTTTTATCTGCGGCACATGTTCCCTGACCTCAATAATTGGCGCATGGCGGTCCTGGTGCAGTGTGTGCTGGCGCCGGCGATGGGCATCCTGGCGGCCTATTGGTACGGAGGCCTGGGTTGGCTGTCTCCTATAGTGAATTTGATCGCGGTGCCGATACTGGGTATCTGGCTGGCACCGCTGTCTCTGACCGCTGCGCTGTTGCCTCCGCTGGAGGAACTCTGCTGGTCGCTGGCCAGCCTGCCGGTGCACGGGTTTCTTTGGCTGGATAAGCATATCGCCCCGTCGCTATCGCCCTGGATGCCCTACAGACCGTCCCTGCCGGTTGCGATCTCGGCCTTGCTGGGACTGTTGTGGTTTGCGAACCACAGGGCTATCGGGCATCGATTGCTGGCTGTACCGCTGTTGGCGATCGCGTTGATGCCCGCTTCGTTGCCGCTGCCAGTCGGGCGCACCGAAATCACCTTGCTGGATGTGGGTCAGGGACTCTCGCTGATCCTTCGACGGCGCAATTTTACCCTTGTATATGACACTGGCGATGGCGACCCGCAGGGATTCAATATGGCAAGTGCCGTCATCCAGCCCTATCTGGAGCGTCAGGGTGTGGAGCACATTGACCTGCTGGTAATCAGCCACGGTGATCGCGACCACGCCAGCGGCGTGTCGGTGCTTCGGGAGCGTTTTAGCCTGGGCGAGGTCTGGATCGGTGAGCCCTATTTGGCCAGCGCGCCGGAAGCCAAACGCTGCAGGGCAGGTCAGCGCCACCGATATGGCGACCTGACTATCGACACCCTCGCGCCCTGGACGCCAGATGTGTCTGGTAATAACAGCTCTTGCGTACTATTGCTGTCCGTCGATGGTTACCGGGTGTTACTGCCCGGGGATATCGAGTCAGAGATTGAATACGGGCTGATCCGCCGGCATCGAAATCAGTTGGACGTCGACCTGCTGCTGGCACCCCATCACGGCAGTGGCTCGTCCACCAGCAGCGCCTTACTCAACGCCACCACCCCGGATCTGGTGCTGCTAAGTCGCGGCTACCGCAATCGCTTTGGACATCCCGATCCTGCGGTCATGCGTCGGCTGCGCGCATTTGGTGCGGTGATCTGCGATACCGCAGAGCAGGGGGCTGTGATGATTCGGCTGGAGAACGGCAAAATCTCTCAGCTTGATCGCTGGCGCGACGCCACACCACGCTACTGGCAGGCACTTGCTTCCCCTGCCTGTGACCCGGCGTATAATGCGCGTTGAAACGCCCTTAGGAGGATAGGCCTGGTGCTGGAAATGGTAACGGCGGGCGGCTGGCTGATGCTGCCGATCCTGCTTTGCTCAGTGGTGGCGCTGGGTATTTGCGCTGAGCGACTGGTCACACTGAACCCCGATAAAATCTCGCCGCCGCACCTGCTGGCTCGCGTCTGGACCCAACTCAAAAACAGTGAAATGGACGCCCCGCGCTTGCGCACGCTGCGGGCTGCATCGCCCCTGGGCGCCATACTTGCCGCTGGCCTGGGTAACGCCCATCTGGGCCGAGAGGCGATGAAAAGCAGCATTGAAGAGGCGGCCAGTCATGTTGTGCACGACCTGGAGCGATACCTCAATACGCTCGGCACCATTGCCGCGGTGACACCGCTGCTGGGTCTGCTCGGTACGGTGGTGGGCATGATTAAAGTCTTCACCGAAATCATGGCGCAGGGCACCGGCAATGCGTCGGTGCTGGCGGGCGGTATATCCGAGGCGCTGATCACCACAGCGGCGGGGCTTTCTGTCGCGATTCCAGCGCTGATCATGCACCGTTACTTTGTCGGGCGTATCGACGCCATTGTGGTGAGCCTCGAACAGGAAACCATCAAGCTGGTCGACGCGCTGCACGGCGACGGCAAGGCGGCGGGCATTGGTGAGGGAGACAGCAGCGCTTGAAGTTCCGCCGGCAAAAACTGGAAGACGTAGGCGTTAATCTTACGCCGCTGATCGATGTCGTCTTTCTGCTGCTGATCTTTTTTATGGTGTCTACCAGCTTCACCAAAGAGACCCATCTGAGTATCGACCTGCCTGAGGCCACTGGCGAGGCCAGTGCTGATACCGCCGAGCAGATCGAGATTCTGATCAATGAAGCGGGTGAGTACACCATCAATGCCAAACAGTTGGTAGACGAGAAGGTGGAAACGCTGAAACTCGCCATCCGGCAGGTGTCCTCCGGCGATACCTCGCTTCCGATGGTGATTACTGCCGACGCCCAGACTCCGCATGAATCGGTGGTGCGGGCAATGGATGCCGCTGGGCAAATGGGCTTTATCCACCTCAGCATAACCACGCGCCAACCCGCTGCGACCGGCGAGGGATGAGTTTTACCGTCGTCATTCCGGCGCGGTATGGCTCGAGCCGCCTGCCTGCCAAAGCGCTGCTGGATATCGCCGGCAAACCCATGGTCCAGCATGTCTATGAGCGTGCCCGTGAAAGTAATGCGGAGAGAGTGGTGGTTGCCACTGACGACCAGCGCATTGTCGACGCGGTGACAGCGTTCGGCGGTGAGGCAACCATGTCAGCGGCGGACCACCCCTCGGGGACTGACCGCATCGAAGAAGTGACTCGCCTGTTGAACCTCGACAAGGATGCAGTGGTGGTTAATGTGCAGGGCGATGAGCCGTTGATACCTGCAAAAGTCATCAACCAGGTGGCCAATAATTTGGCCGCCCGCCCACAGGCCGGCATTGCAACCCTGTGTGAACCTATCGCCTCAGCGGATGATCTCGATAACCCGAATATCGTCAAGGTGATCGCGAACCATAGCGGCATGGCGTATTACTTCAGCCGCGCGCCCATCCCCTGGGATCGGGACGGCCGAGCCGCTGGCGGGGTGACCGAAGCAGCGCTCAGCATCAGTCGGCGCCATCTGGGCATTTATGCCTACCGCGTCGCTATGCTGCGCCAGTTTGTAAGCTGGCCGCCGTCCGCCCCGGAGCAGATTGAATCCCTGGAGCAGCTGCGGGCTCTTGCGCACGGCGTCTTAATTCACGTCGCCGATGCAGCGGCGCCGGTGCCACCCGGGGTCGATACCCAGGATGATCTGGACGCAGTACGCGCCCTGTTAGCGGAGCGGCAGTGACATGGCGCAAGCGGCGGTGCGGGTACTGTTTGTCTGTCTTGGCAATATCTGCCGCTCACCCACGGCGCAGGGTGTGTTTGAGGCAAGGGTGATTGACGCCGGCTGGCAGGACCGCATCCACATTGATTCCGCCGGCACTGGCGCCTGGCATGAAGGCGAGCCGCCAGATGCGCGCGCAACAGCGGCGGCGCGGCAGCGTGGCTACGATTTGTCGCCCCAACGTGCGCGCCAGATTACCGCTGGCGACTTTGCCAGGTTTGACTACGTGCTTGCGATGGACGAGGACAATCTAGCGAATTTGCGCGCCATAGCACCGGCCAACTACCCCGGCCATCTGGGCTTATTCCTCGATTTTGATTCGGCATCGCCGGTGTGTGAAGTCCCTGATCCCTACTACGGCGGCGATGCCGGGTTTGAACGGGTACTGGATCTGATCGAAGGCGCAAGTGCAGGCTTGCTGACCGCGATTCAGCGCCAATGATTACGCCACAGCGCGCGCTGCAGGCGCTGAATACGCTGCGCTGTCCTGCCGTGGCGGCGCATTTCACAGAACTCACCGATGCTGAGCAACTGCCGTCTCTGCTGAACGTCGCCCGCGCCAATGCCTGGCCCATCACGGTGTTGGGGGAGGGCAGCAACGTGGTACTGCACGACACCGTGCCCGGCCTGGTTATTGCCCAGCGCTGTCGGGGCATCGAACTGCTGGAAGAATCAGCAAAGCATGTGCGCCTGCGCATAGCCGCGGGAGAAAACTGGCACCGGTTAGTGGTTTGGTGCCTTGAGCAGGGCTACCACGGCATGGAAAATCTGGCGCTCATTCCCGGTACCGTGGGCGCGGCACCGATCCAGAATATTGGTGCCTACGGCGTGGAGATCGAGCGCTTCATCGAGTCTGTGGACGCAGTGGGCTTGCCGGAGGGCGAAGCGCTGATGCTGGAGCGCGCCGACTGCGGCTTTGGCTATCGGGACAGCATCTTCAAGCAGACACTGCGCGATCGCGCCCTGGTGACCCACGTGACCTTGCGCCTGCCACGCGGCAAACGCACAGTGACCCACTATCCCAGCTTGCAGAGTTACCTTGAGACGGCGGGGATCAAAAGCCCCACGCCCCGCGACGTGTTTAACGCCGTGGTGGATATCCGCACAACGCGGCTGCCCGATCCGGCGGAGATTCCTAACGTGGGCAGCTTTTTCAAGAACCCGGTGCTGTCGCAGGCAACCGCGAGCAGACTGCAGGAATATTGGCCGGAGCTGCCCCAATATAGCGACGCCAGCGGCGTAAAGCTGGCCGCTGCCTGGATGATTGATCAGTGTGGTTTCAAGCAGCGCGACGGCGCGGTGCGGGTGCACGCAGAACATGCGCTGGTTATCACGAACCCCGAGCAGCGCTCTGCCCGCGAGATCGCTGCTCTGGCGCAAGAGATTCACAGCGCTGTACAGGCCAGATTCGGTATCCTGCTAGAGCAGGAGCCCCGCAGCTACGGGCTAACGTAAACAGGCGCTAACGTGAGCTTTGACCACAAGTCTTTTTTGCCGACCCTGAGTCGTCGCCCCGGTGTGTACCAGATGTACGACGCCGACGGCCGTCTGTTGTATGTCGGCAAGGCCAAAAATTTGCGCAACCGGGTATCGAGCTATTTCCGCGCCAGTGGCCTTGAGGCCAAAACTATGGCGATGGTGTCCCATATCGACAACATCCAGGTGACGGTGCTGGATACCGAGATCGACGCGCTGCTGCTGGAGCATAATCTGATCAAAAAGCACCAGCCGGTGTATAACATCCTGCTGCGTGACGACAAATCCTACCCGTACATCTATCTCTCGGATGGCCCCTTCCCCAGGCTGGCGCTGCACCGAGGAGCGAAACGCGGCAAAGGCCAGTATTTCGGGCCGTACCCCAGCGCGGGCGCCGTGCGCCGCAGCCTTAATTTCCTGCAGAAGGTTTTTCAGGTGCGCCAGTGTGAAGACAGCTACTACCGCAACCGGTCCCGCCCCTGTTTGCAGCATCAGATTGGTCGCTGCACGGCGCCCTGCGTGGATCACGTCACTGAAGAAGACTATGCCGAGCAGGTGAAACACACGGTGCTGTTTCTGAACGGCAGCTCAAGAGAGTTGATGAAGGACCTGGCGGACCAGATGGAAGCCGCCAGTGAAGAGATGGCCTTTGAGCGCGCGGCGCAATACCGCGACCAGCTACGCCAGTTACAAACAGTGCAGGCCAGTCAGGGCATTGAGGGGGTGTCGGGTGATCTGGATATCGTGGCTGCAGCGGTAGAGGCCGGGAAAGCCTGCGTGCAGGTGATGTTCGTTCGCGCGGGTCGTATGCTGGGAAGCAAAAGCTACTTTCCGCCACTGAAACTGGCGGAAACCGAAGCGGAAGTGATTAATGCCTTTCTTGCCCAGTACTACCTGAATGGCAGCCGCGAGATTCCCAGAGAGCTGATCCTGAGCCACGACCCCGAGGACCGGGAGGCGCTGCAGGCCGTTCTGACCGAGCGGGTGGGGCGGCAGTTGAGCCTCAAAACCCGGGTGCGCGATGCCCGTGCCAAATGGTTACAGCTCGCCCAGCAAACTGCACTACAGAACCTGCAATCGCAATTGGCGGCTCGGCAGACCTCACTGGACCGATTTCATGCACTGCAGGATGGCCTGGACCTGCCGGAGCTGCCCGAACGTCTGGAGTGTTTTGACATCAGTCATAGCTCCGGGGAAGCCACGGTCGCATCCTGCGTGGTGTTCGATCACGGCGGCCCGCGCAAGTCGGATTATCGAAAGTTCAACATCGAAGGCATTACTGCGGGAGATGACTACGCCGCCATGCAGCAGGCGTTGGAGCGTCGCTACCGGCGCCTGAAGGCCGGTGAGGGGCAGGTGCCGGATATCCTGTTGATTGATGGCGGCAAGGGCCAGGTGTCTCAGGCACTGTCGGTGCTGGAAGAGCTGCAAATCAACGACGTGACAGTAGTGGGGGTAGCCAAGGGCACCACCCGTAAAGCGGGCTTTGAAACCCTGATACTGGGCGACACCGGCCGAGAGTTGCAGCTAGCCGGTGATCACGCCGGTTTACACCTTATTCAGCATATTCGTGACGAGGCGCACCGGTTTGCGATTACCGGACACCGTGCGCGTCGCGACAAAAAGCGCAAAGGCTCGGTGCTGGACGAGATTCCCGGGGTAGGTGCCAAGCGCCGCCGCGACCTGCTGCGACATTTTGGCGGCCTGAAGGGCATTCAGCGCGCCAGCGTGGATGAGCTGATGAAAGTTACGGGCATTAATGAAAAAATAGCGCGCGATATCTACGAACAGTTGCACCAGGCCTGATGGCCCGCTGCCCGGGAGCGCAATGACTTTCAACATCCCCAATAGCCTCACGGTCAGCCGCATTATCATGGTGCCGGTGTTGGTGCTGGTGTTTTACTGGCCCTTTGAAAACCACTTGCTGGTGGCAGCGGGCCTGTTCGGGCTGGCCGCCATTACCGATTGGGTCGATGGCTATCTGGCCCGCCGCCTGGGCCAGATGACGGAGTTCGGGGCCTTCCTTGATCCCGTCGCCGACAAGCTGATGGTCGCGGTCGCCCTGGTACTGTTAGTAGAGCAGCACGCCGACATCCTGTTCACCCTGGCCGCCTGCGTGATCATTGGCCGCGAGATCGTGATCTCTGCGTTGCGGGAATGGATGGCCGAGTTGGGCGCGCGCACCAGTGTCGCCGTGAGCTTTGTGGGCAAGGTGAAAACCACCCTGCAAATGATTGCCATCGTGGCCCTGCTGGCTCTTCCGCCGGAGTCAGAGACCTGGCTGCTGGTGATCGCCTTTGCGCTGCTTTATGCCGCGGCTATTTTGACGCTGTGGTCCATGGTGGTGTATTTGAAAGCGGCCTGGAAAGCCATTTTGGAGCGGCAGACAGATACGGGCGTTTAGCGGCTGCGTCCGGCTGCAGTAGACATGCCGGGACGACGGGCGCTGGTGTACGGCGCTGACTAGATCTGACCGTTGCTCAGTGCCTCGCGGTAGGCCTCTAACACGTCATCGGTATTGCCCAGCATCTGCAGATGGCTGTCATGAATCCACGCCACTCGGTCGCAGTACTCTCGCAGCGTGTCTTCACTGTGGGAGACAATCACCACGGTTTCCTTGGAGCGAATGCGCTCGGTAATGACCGCCTTGGCCTTGGGCCGAAAGGCGGCATCGCCCACACCCAGCACCTCGTCGATCAACAGCACGTCGGGATCGCTCTGAATGCAGATTGCAAAGCCCAGGCGCGCCCGCATACCAGCAGAGTAATTGCGAAACGGCTCGTCGATTTTGCTGCCCAGCTCAGAGAAGGCAATGATCTCATCCATGCGCTTAATCACCTCGCGGCGACGCAGGCCCAGTAAGGTGCCTGCCATAATGGCGTTCTGGCGGCCGGTGAGCTGCTGCATAAAACCTGCCTGCAGCGACCGTAGCTGCACATGACGGGTGTAGCGATCAATGCTGCCTTCATCTGGCGCGATAATGTCAGCCAGCAAGGCCATCAACGTGCTTTTGCCCGCGCCATTGCGGCCCAGCACGCCCAGGGTCTCGCCGGCGTACAACTCAAGACTCAAATCCGACAGGACCTGACGACGCTGACTGCCAAACACACTAAGCCCAGTGCGGTAGCTGACCCCGACGTTATTAAGCCTGAGAAGAACGTCCCCTTGGTCTGCCATGGCCTAGCTGCCAATCACTCGCGGGTACACGCGGTCAAAGCGCCTGAAAATCAGCGCAGCTAGCACCAGTGCGACCACAGAGCCTGCCGCGACTGCGGCGAGTTGCCTAAGCGACGGTGCCGCCGCGTCGATCAAAATAGACCGGTAGGCTTCAATCACCAACAACATGGGATTCCACATCAACAAGCGCTGGGCTTCTGGTGACATATCTTCCAAAGAGAAGAAGATCCCGGACAGAAAGAACAGCATGGTCATGCCGTAATTCACGACGTAGCGCAGGTCGGGCAGCAGTGGCACCAGCGCCGAGGCAATGCCGGACACTGCCAGCGTCAGCACTAGCTGCACGACCAACAACAGCGGCAGGTAGAGCAGGGCCTGGGTAAACACGGGATAGCCATACAGCTTCATGAACGCCAGCAGAATCACCAGGATGATGCCGAACTTGAGCGTATTGGTAACCGCCACGGCCATAGGTAGCAGGTACTTGGGCAGATAGAGCTGGCGCATCAGCCCAACGCTGGTAGACAGTACCACGGCGGCTGAGCGCACGGTGCCGTCAAACCATTTCCAGGGCACCAGCCCACACAGCAGGTAGGGCACAAAGCCCTCACCGCCCCGTCGCAAACCGGACTCAAATACCAGATAAAACACGCCCACATACAGCATGGGTTCCATCACCCACCAGATAATGCCCAGATAAGAGCGGCTGGCCTCTGCGCGCAACTCCGAGAGTCCGCGGTAGAGCACGAGGTCGATATGGCAGGGGTTCATTGCGGTCCGGGCGTGTGGGTTCGGCGCTAGCTCGCCGAGCCTGCTGTTCTTCAGAGGGCGCAAATTATCGCACAAGTGCCGCGCCGTGACAGGCCTAGCCGCGGGCGCTGCGCCAATTGCGGGCTATAGGGGTTTCTGTATAATTGCGCCCCTCGCCAGCGGGCTCCCGCTGCGTTCTGCTACACCATCAGGGCTGGATGGCAGAGTGGTTATGCAGCGGATTGCAAATCCGTCAACGCCGGTTCGATTCCGACTCCAGCCTCCATATACTTCGATCTTGATCTAACTTTCTGAGCGATACCGGTGTGCTGCGCGCGAACCGTCGTTGCACGCCGTCCGGAGTGCTGGCCCAGTCGATTCCGACTCCAGCCTTCATTACATACCTACCAGTAGCCCCACATACCGAAAGCGCCGTCAGTGTTTGGTGAGAACCGTCATCGCAAGCCGGACAGATCACTGGCCAGTCGTTCCTGAATCTACTTCCCTACTCGATGCGCATAGTGCGTCCTTCTACGCCCGCGAACGGGTAAGCATTCAGATACGTCGCCTGGGCCCGCCACCGGCAGATCACCATGCCCCAGCGAGGCCATGGACAAGTCTTGCCCTCTAACGTGAGCGCAACTCGAGACTCCGTTTTTCATAGGACCCCCTGCAAAACCGCAGCACAGCGCGATCTCTATATCATTGTTTTAATTGGCTTTTCGTTCAGTAGCCGCTGACGGCATGTGCACAAAAGTGAAGGAAAGTGGCTGCGCTTGGCGCGCTTTGTAACACGCGCCAGATCAACAAAAGCGCATAAGCTGTTTTTGTTTACAGGGATTCTGATAGAAGTGGTATTTATGAAGTCAACATATGAAGCCCGAGTGATACGTCACCTCGGACACTTACTTAGCTTTTAAGTGCACTCAACCACCGCGCGAAATTGATAAGAAACTGTATAGATATACAGTTATGGTTTTGCTAACGTATCCGGAACACACGGCCATGGTCGTATCAAATGCCGAAGTATTCTGGTGCCAGCGATATTTATAGAGAACTGGTGGAAGAGTCCGATGAGAGTTGGCTCTTCGGGTTGCTAGCCTTTGCGGTCGTTGAGGAGCAACGCCTTGAATGGATGAGGCATCAGGAAGAAAATACTGGCGCTTTACCCAGTTCGGAAGAGGTTCAATCTTGGTATGAGCAACAACCAGAGAATGCTCTTCTGCGCGCCAAAGGGACAGCAGAAAATGCACTCCAAGCCTTTTCCGAAGAGGTATACAGTTCAGCTATAGAGAGTGAAGTAGAGGAAATTCGGAATGGCATCATCGTCGGGGAAATACGCGAATTGCGCTCTTTTTGGCCTCAATTTGGAGTAAATTTGGCCGGAGGCTTCGTGAGTGCATTACTGTTTGCAGCTCTCTTAGCTGTAGTGGCATTTTT
>JBCDKJ010000094.1:0-10310 GCA_038746745.1 Pseudomonadota bacterium | reverse complement strand
GCGGGTAGCCTGGAAAGCACATCGGCAAAGGGCAATTTGTAACCGCTGATGACGGGCCAGTCGGCCTCATCTGGCGTGTCGGTGTAGGTCCATCGGGCGGTGAGAAAGCCTTCGGCGTGGCCGCTGGTGTCCAGCCAGTTGGGGACACCCGGGTCCTGATGAGCCACCACCATGCGGTATTTGCCATCACTGTCCTGTAGTAGCTGTTGTCCATTGAGGCTGCCCAAACGGCTGCCGTATTCCAGCGATTCCCCCCACAGGTTGGCGAGCTGAAAACCCATGTACCGCGGCGGCACCCGTACTTCCATCTCGATGATAAAAGCTTCATCCTCAGTGAGTTCAAAGACGCCGCCAGAGGCCAGATTGGTGCTCATCCCGCCCCCGGTGGCACCCGATGCGGCGTTCACTACGTTGAAGGCATTGCGGGGGAAGGCGATGCCCGGCAGGCTGCCCTCTCGCACGCCGTAGGTGCCTAACAGAATGGTCCAGAACGCATTCCAGTAGTGCATCTGGTTGCGAACCAGCTCGCCGCAGCGGCGCAACTCGGCGGCGGCTGACTCCGGTGTATAAGTGGCTGGGGGTGCTATCACATCGGTAACCGGGGTGATTTCAAGATGCACAGCTTCTTCAAACTCCCAGTCGCCAAACAGTTGCCGACCACTGACCACGGTCGCGTAGCGCTCTTCACTGGCGCCCTCGTCCATGGGATTGGGGCGACTGTTGACGGCGTAAGTGGAGATAAAGTTACCGGTATGGTCCTCGGGCCGTTCGGGCGCGAGCAAAATCTCGAAGTGGCCGTCGTCACCAACGATCAACTCCGAGCTGTCCAGCCGTCCTGTGCGGGTGCGCACGCCGGGCATGTTTTCGATCAGACTGCCAGAGTCGCCGGTCATCACGCCTTCTGTAACCTCAAAGATCATGTAGTTGGGCGCCTTGGGTATGCCTTCCGCAGGCGCCGCGCCGCGCCAGTGGCGGTGATCTGCGACCGTACCGGTCAGCCGATAGGCCTGCTGCCCATCAATGGCCGCATAAAAATAGATGGCATCGGCATTGTCGATGGTGCTGCGGTTAATGATGGATAGGGCGTTACGAAAATGGGGGTGGGCAGGGTCCTCATGGAAGGCGCGCTCCACCGCGTAGTGCATAAAGCCCATCAAGTAGCGGTAGCCCTCTGCCAGGTTGCGATCGGTAGCGGGTGGCGGCATGAGCGCAGGGGTATCAATGGCATTTCTCGCGTCTTCCAGTGACGCCATCATGTCATCCCAGGCGGCTCTGAGTTGTTCAGCGCTGCTCGTGGCATCGTCAGTCATGATGTGGGCTCCTCCGCCGACAGGTTCTGCGGTGTTGGCGTGCCATCCATAAAGTTGTCGATGGCGTGCTGGCCAATAAAGCTGATGCGCTGTGACCTCGGCAACTGGTCTAACAACTCGCGCCCTTCGCGATGGGCTTTCCCGGCTACAAAGCTGGGCCCGGAGCCAAAGGCAGCCATGGTCTCTTCCACCAGTTGCGCAGGTGTCTGAAAGCTTGAGGTATCCAGATGCCGATAGCCCTCGGCGGCGGTAGAGAGCGTCATACCCGCAATACAGGCCATGACATCAACGCCGTAGGGTGTGAACTCTTCATACAGCGCTTCTGCCAGAGCGATAGCGTAGGCTTTGGTGGCGGAGTAGTGGGCGTAATAGGGCGCCCCATTGAGTCCCGCACCGGAGGACATCAGCAGAATGCCGCCGCGCTTGCGAGTCAACATGGGCCTGGCGAACTGGTAGGTCAGCAGCATAGGCCCCGCGGCATTCACCGCCAGCTTGGCCTGCTCCAGTGCCAGGCCGGTATCCGCCTTATAGAACGGACCGACATCGGCGATGGCCGCGTTGTAAATCAGCAGGCCGATCTCGCGATCTCCAACGGCCTTGATCACCTCGCTCAACATATTCGGGCTGGCGAGATCCACGGTGATGCCCTCGCACGAAACGTCCGTAGTGCTTTCTAGTTCGCTGCAGAGTGACTGCAGATGCTGCGCGGATTTATCCAGTAGCAGCAGGTTCACACCGCGCGCAGCCACCTGGCGGGCGTAAGCCTCTCCGATGCCCTGAGCCCCGCCGGCAATCAGCGCCCAGGGACCGTACTGATCAGTGAATTCACTCATAGAGGGCAGCTCCGTATTGCTGTTACTGGTCCTGATCCTGGTCTTTATCAACAGAGGCAGGCATAAAGGCATCCCCCAGCACTGTTGCTCCATCCAGACTTTTTACCGGGCGGCCCAACTCGTGCACGATGTTGCGGCTGTAAACGACGCGGCCCACGTGGCTGCCTGTGCACAGAGCGAGGGCGGCCTCGGCCATCATTTCAATGGGTTCCACCATATCCGGTCGGCGGCGAGCGATGGCGCGGACATCCTCTGACACGCTGGTGAGTACGATATTGTTGGGCGCCATCGCATTCACGTAGATGCCCTGCTCGCTCAGTTCGTCAGCCAACGCCTCGGTGTAGCGGTTCAAGGCGGCTTTGGTGGCGCCATAGGCACCGATCACCAGTGCGGCGGCCTTGCTGTCGGGGTAGGGCGGTTCCGGGTGCTCGGCGGTGCGGCTGCTGATATTCAGACACCAGCCTGCGCCTTTTTCTCGCATGCCGGGCAGCGCCTGCTGCAGCAGTTCTACCGGGACATTGACGTTCAAATCAAACATGGCATCGCGGTCCGCCGTGCTGTGCGCACTGGGGAAGTTGAAGTCACCGCGAGCGGCATTGTTCACCAACACATCCACGGCGCCAAAGGCTTCGCTGGCGCGCGCCAGCAAATCGGCACGCGCTGCACGGTCAGAAAGATCACAGGCGACAGCGTCCGCCTTTCCGCCGGCCTGTCGAATCTCTTCGGTTGCCTCTTCCAGCGTTCCCTGTAGAGACCCGTGTGTGCCCATGCGCGAGGCGCACAGCACCACCGCTGCACCCTCAGCGGCAAACCGTTGCGCAATGGCGCGCCCGATACCCCGGCTTGCGCCCGTCACCAGCGCTACGCGGTTTTCAAGTTCTGGCATAGGACCTCTCCTGTTCTGGCACTTCATGTGAGGCGGCGCGGGGCCAGTGATAGCGATCGTAAAAGTCTGTCAGACGTGCCTCGATCTCGGTCCGGTTCAAGCGGAACTCCCCCAGGCTATACTCAAACTGGCTCTGGTGGCTGCGTGCTTTCTCATTCTGTTGGTCCAGCCAGACGGAGTAGTCGGCGCTGATATCCAACCCCAGAGTCTGGTAGACGGAGCGCACCGTGCCAGCCGGGTCGTGGGTGAGGTCGCGGTAGTCCACCACCGTGTGCAAGGTGTCGGGGAACCTCGCCAATACCTCGGGGGGATGAGTAAAGTGCTCAAAAGAGATTTCTGTTAGCGCGGCAAGCGACGGCTCATATGCTTGCTCTGTCCAGCCCTTGCCTTTCCAGGTGGCCTGCACCAGCTTCAAACAGCTGGGTATGCACTCGGCGGGGTCTCGCATCAGAATGACAAAACGCGCGTCCGGAAAGGTCTCCAACAGCGCTCCCACCCAGCCGCACATCATGGGATTCTTGGAGAGATGAATGCGATCGGTGCCATTCAGTAACACCTGGCGCTTCACCAGTTCTTTGTAATGATGCATCCAGCGGCGACGTTTCGCTGGCATTGTGTCGAGATGAAAAAAGTCGATCTGGTCCATCATCGGCACATCCAGCGCCCACTGCTGGCTGACGAAGGCCGCGCTCATGGCAAAGCAGTCCTCTTCTGCATTCCACAAGCTCATATGGTGCATGTGGCGGTAGGGGCCAAAGGTCTTGTCATCCCAGGCCTGTAGACGGGCATGCAGTCGCCCGCTCAGCAGTTTTGCATCCAGCCTGCCCAGGCCGCGAATCAGCATCTTCTGGGTCAGTGACGGGAAAAACATCTCCCAGTAGAGAAAGTAGCTGAAGCGTTCGCTGTCGCCGCTCAGCAGGCGATGCATGAGGGTGGTGCCGCTGCGGGCGTGGCCGATCACAAATACGGGTTGTTCCACCCGCAGTGTCCACAGCCGCAAAAACAGCAGGTAGTCGAGCAGGAAAAACGCGCTGTGAACCAGCGTACAGAGGGGAATCCACAGCAACAGGCGAACCAGCATGCGCTGTCGGCCGGTCCAGCCCTGAAGTCCCCAAACGTGGCGCAGTACGCGCCACCAGTAGTCAAAATCAAAATACATCGACAGCAGCCTAGTCCCGGCCTCGGGGGCCTTCAATCACAGCCAGGATTCGTCCGCCCATGGTGTAACTTACTGAATCCCCTGCTGCCGGGCTTCGGCGTAGCGCTTCAAATCCTGGGCGCAACGGTTGAAACCCGCCTCTACAGCAGCGCCCGCCGCGGCCATCATGTCGGCCATACCGGGCCCGCCGAATTGATCCATGGTCATGTAGGTGCAGGTGTTGTCGTCGATGCGCTTCAGGTATTGAAAGCGTTCTGCATGCACCGGATCGTCGGGTTTATTTTCCATCGCCCAGGCGATGCACGCCTGCGGTTCCACACGACTGATGTACTCCACCTGCTGAAAGGGTCCCTGGCCCATGTCTACCTGCATATCGATGGGCGTGCCCAACTCCAGTGAAGGGCAGATGGCCTGGGGGCAGAAGCTGTTCCAGGCGCCGTAGTTGTCGAAATCGAGCAGGATGTCCCACACCAACTCGACCGGCGCATTGATAGTGACTTCATCGGAATAAACAGCGGACTCAGTAATCACAGCAGTCTCCTTGTTTGAGCGCCTTAGGCATTGTGCGTGTTTTCAAAAAGCTCGAGCACCAGCGGGTCCCCGTCCCGCGCCAGATACGCAGCGGCCAGACCGGGCGCAAAGCGCTTTTCCCAAATCGCCTGGTACTGCTGCTGCTCGGCCAGTTGCAGCACGGCATCAAGATCATCCACGCGATAGCGGATGTGTTGCAGGCCCTCCTGCCCGGTATCAATAAAGTCCTTGTGGGGCGTTTTTCCAGAGACCCACTGGATCAGCTCAATCTCGATATTGCCGCTGTTGCCCAGGGCAATATAGATTTCGCTGACCTCGGGCTCTCCGTAGTAGTCCCATTCCATCTCGCCGTACTTCAGTAATTCAAACGGTCCGAATACGGGCTCGTACATGGCGATGGCGGCTTCAATATCTCGGTAAACCAAGCCCACCTGATCCATCCTGGTGAGGCCGAGTGTGGCCGCTGAGCTGTGTTCTGATGCGAGCAGTCTTGTCATGGGATGAAGTCCTAGCCGAAGACGGAATAGCCGCCGTCTACAATCAGCGTTTGTCCGGTGATAAAGCTGGCGTCTGCGCTGGTAAGAAACAGCACCGCCGACGCGATGTCTGCGGGTTGCCCCCAGCGTTGCAGCGGTGTTCGCGCCATAATTGGGTCGTTCATCTCGGGAATGCTCTGCATGCCTTCTGTCATACGGGTCTCTATCATGCCCGCTGCCACGGCATTGGCGCGGATGCCTGCTCGCGCCCAACTCACACCCAGGGTCTTGGTGAGTTGCACGACACCGGCCTTAGCTGCGCCGTAGCCTGGAACAACCTCGACCGCGAAAAACGACGTCAGCGATGCGATGCCAATCACGCTGGCGCCGCCGGGCAAACGGCTTGCCCGCAGGTGAGGCTTCAGCGCCGTGGCGAGTTCAAAGCCTGCGGTTAAATTGATGCGCAGGGATTCCGCAAACACGTCGGGTTGCCATTCGTCCTGACCGCCGGGCAGGCTGGCACCGGCGTTGTTAACCAGGATATCCAGCGCGTCAATGGCGGCCGCAGTGTTGTGGATACTCTCTGCCTCGCGTACATCCAGCGTCAGGTAGCGGAAGGCCGAGAGGTCAGCACTGTAGTCACCGGCGTTTGCGCGGGTACCTGTAACAGTGACGTTGGCGCCAGCGTTTTGATAGGCCATTGCTATGGCAAACCCAATCCCCTGACTGCCACCCGTGACCAACACGTTGGCGTCGCGGTAATCGAACGTCATGCGTGCCTCAGGCATGTGAGGCCTCCGCAGCGTGGTGGCGCTGTTGCAGGTCAGCAATCTGCTGATCCAGCCAGGCATCCAGCCAGAAGTTATTGCTACGCGCTCGCAGCGCCCGATGGGCGGCGATAGCCTCGGCCAAAGCCGCGGCGCCCGCTTCGGTATCAGATAAAGCGATTTCCAGAAGCTGCAGTGCGGCCAGCGGCTCATTGGCGGCCAGTTTCTCCCGGGCGCGCTCTACCAGTGCGGTTTCACCTCCGACCAGTTCGCGCAAATCCGCATGAACGTCGTCGTTGGCCTGCGCATACAACTCGGTGGTGGAACGGTGGTGGAACCAGCCCGCGTAGTGCTCCCAGATAGAACGCACGCCCCAGGCGACGCTGCCATAACCTTCACCCACTTCCAGTGCTGGCGGAAGCTTGATCTCTTGCATCAGGGTAAAGACGTCCTTGCCCGCGTTCATGCCGCTTACGGTTTCGTCGTGAACGTACAGAATGGCATCGTGCAGCGCCGACAGTTCCTCCTGAATCAAGCTCTCGCCTTCTATAGGTGCGTGGTGACCGTACAGAATCATCTGCGGCTGCAGCGCACGCACCGTATCGACCGCGCTGGCGACAGTGAGAGCGTCCCGGTAGCGGTCGCCGCGGATGGTGGAGAGATTGGGGAAATGGCCGAAGGGGCAGCCAAACAGGTTGCCGGTAAAGCAGACCCTATGCGCCGGTAACCAGACAATCAAGGAATCGTTGGTTTCCGCGCCAGGTACAGCAATGCATTCAATGTCGAGTTCACCCAGGGTGAAGCTGTAACGCTTGTCAAAATGAATGTCGGCCATCGGTGCCGCCTGCGCAGGATAATCACGGTAACCCTGTTCTGCGTAATGCTGAAATGCCGCCGTGAATTTTTCAGTGAAGGCAAAAGCGGAGCGACGCGCGCGAAATTCGCTTAAGCGTGCATCATAGGCTTGATGTTCCGGGTTGCCGGCCTGGGCAATGACCTTCAGCTCCGGGTTGTGTTCACAAAAGTAGTCGACGCCACCCACATGATCGACATGCCCCTGGGTGAGAATCAGGTAGCGCAGGCGATCTTCCGAAAACGCTGCGAAGTTCTGGCGATGCACAGGGGCCTCGAACCCCATGCCCGCGTTGATCTGCACGTTGCCTGCAGCGGTCATCAACAGATAGCAATTGGATGCACCCTCGGACAGCGCAATGAAGTCGTTGATGCGCTGACCACCAAACCGGGCCATGTCCGGCGCCACCGGTCGAGATCGATAAAGAGGTTCTCGCGCCATCTCCTGGTTCCTCAATGGGTCTCGCGCTGCAGCGCAAAGCGTTGGAAGTAAAACTCGAAGCGAGGATACAGTTCCTCGCGAGTCACGCCGAAGTTCTTTTCAAGATGATAGATCACGCGCCCGTCTCGGCCTCTCGGATGTTCATCGATATAGCCTTGCAGGGCGTCCGTGGCTGTCTCATCTACAGGCAGGTCAGCTCTGGCAAAAATCTGAGCAATCGTACCCAGCTCGTCTGCCATAAAGTCGCTGAAGGGGATATCCAGAGACTGCTCGGGTGGCAGCGCATCCCGGTCTGCAACGCAGGCGCGCAGTAAGTGCTCTATTCGATCTAGCCAGTAGTCGAGCAAAGCATCTGCCTCGACTTGGGTTCTGTTCATGCGCTGAGAGTAACCCAGCATGGTAATTGTGGACTGGAGCACCGAGATGGGGTCCCGGTGGGTGATGGCCACCGTCGCATCGGGGAACACCTTCGTCAGCACCGGCAGTTGCTCCAGATGTTGAGGACACTTCAGTACCCAACGGCGCGGTCGATCTGCATCCTGCTGCCACAGCAATAGCTTGAGTACCGTTTTCATGTACGCGTAGTGCGGTGATTGATCAGTAGCTAAATAGTGGTCACGCCAACGTGGCGAGGGAGCCAGCCACTCGTAGTTGTAGGACGCAAAGTCGGGCCCCATCAGTTCCAATTCTTCGTGAATATGATCGGGATGCATAGGGTGCATCGCGGCCAGATGGGGGGTGGCCATCTGCATGCCCGCCCAGGCATCCGCACAACGCTGATAGCGCGGGTCAACGCTGTTTTCCGCAGATGTCTCACCTGGCAGTGGCACCGGCTCGTAGGCTTCCCACAGGGGCAGGGAACGCAGGCGGGAATCAGCGGCCATCAGATTCAGCAAGTGCGTGGTGCCGGAGCGTGGCAATCCCGCCACGATAATGGGCGCTTCGATCTGTATGTCGTGAATTTCCGGGTGGTCGCTCAGCGTCTTGTGGATAAGCAGCCGGCTGCTGGCATGTTGAACCAGCTTGTTGCGCAGGCTCAGCCGTCCCAGGTTATTAAGCCCTGTATCGCTCGACCATTCCTGCACCAGCAGATCGAGACGGGTAAGAAAGTCCTGGTCGCCAAAATCGTCCAGGCCTGTTCTTGTCATGGCCTCTGTAAGGATGTCCTCGCGGTTCAGGTGGACGTCCAGCGTTTCCTCGTAGGCAAGGATGGCGCGTTGCTGCTCGGTATAGACCGGGTTGCGGATATCCTCAATGGAAATGCTGCTGCCCACGGACAACCTGTTTTTCTGCCTATGAGCAGAGCAGGCTAGGGCTCGCCGCAGCCTGGATCAAGGATCAGGGACGAGGTTTTGCTGGCCAGTGCAATAAGCTATGACTGTAACTCGGGGTCGCACTCCGAATGCGGTTGTACGATACTTTGCGGATACCCACACCGATTATCTGAAGGACCGGTGTCACTTGGCGGGAAGGGAGCTGAACCATGGGTGTGCTGGACGACCTCAAGAAAGAGGCGGAGCAGAAAGAGCAGGGCAACCAGACAGACGGCGATGATGCGGAGGCGCAGGAGGCGTTTTATCAGGCAAAGCTGCAGCCAGTGATGCGTCGCGCCCACGACTACTTTGCTGATCTGGTGAAAGCCCTGGAAAAAGTTGAGCGCAAGGTTAGCGCCAGCTATGCGCTGGACCCTGAGCAGAAGGACGTGGTCAGCCTGCCCCAGGGAAAGTATGTGTTCCGCACGGATGATTTCGATAATCCCCGCAAGCTGATTGTTGCTACCGAGTGCCAGTTGGATAAGCGCAGAGAGTATCTGGTGCGCGGTAGAGGCGCGGTTACCCGCTATGCAGCCCTGCTGGATGACCACCAGCTGCCGTACTACACCAAAGACGAGCTCGATCACTCCCACCAGGTCGTCAATGCAACGTTTACTCTTGAGGGCCCGCTCAAGGTCCAGATTCGGCTGTTGGCGAGTCCGGAGAACCGCTGCATATACATTGACCTGCTCAATGTTGAGTCCCTGCCCACCAAGCGCTACAAAGTGCCACCAGAAAAGCTCACCGACGACCTGCTGGATCGACTCGCCCGTATGCTGATGCGCGAGGAATCGGTGTTGATTGAAGTAAAGGTCAGCGAGGACGCCCGCCAGCAGCTACGCGAAAAGCTGGAGGCAGAACGCCGCCGTCAGGCCGTAGAGCAGGCCAAGGTAGACGCCGCAATAGAGGCCGAGCGGCGCGCGGAGGAAGAAGCCAAACTGCTGAATCGCGCCAAGAAGTCTGTCACCGGTATTGCCGGCGGCCTCAAGAAGAAGTTTCGTAAGGATTAATCGGGGCGCGCGTAAACCTAGCCCCTGCGCTTCTCCGCCACATCATCGAACAGCCCGCCATACACTTTAGGTGCGGACACCTGGGTTGGGTGGATCACCACAATCACGCGCTCCGCGTTGGGTGGATCCATGCCCTCCGGCGGATCCTCGCCGCCCATGCCGCGTCGGAACTGCTCGCGAAAAAAGCTCCTGTCCGGATCGTCCTCCAGTACCGCATTGCCGCGCACTTCGACATAGTCCATAGGGTTGGTCGGCGACTGTACACAAAAGCAGACGCGGCTGTCGCCGGCAATATTCTTGCTCTTCATGCGCGAGCGCAGGGTGGAAATGCGGATGCGCTGGCCATCCCAGACATAGCCCACGGGGTTGGTAGAGAGCATGCCGTCCTGGCGCAGGGTGGTGAGCATGGCAAGGAAGTGCTTGTCCAGAAACTCATGGTACTTCTCGGGAATGGGAACTTCGTTATCGGCGCTCATTATTCTGCTCTGTGATACCTGTGCGTTGTCCAAAGTATAACGCCGCGGGCAACCTGAGAGGGGCTAATTTGTCAGCCCGCTGGGGGGCAAGCACTATGTTCTTTTAAGGGTGTCCGCGGACGCTACCTGAGCCTCATGTGCTGCCAGGCGTCGGTTGCCATCACAGCCCGAATTGCTGTCGACCTCGCACCGGGCCTACAATAGCGGTTCGGAATAAGAATCATTTCTTTCTATGGCGGGACAGACTGCAGCGTT
>JBCDKJ010000093.1:0-10406 GCA_038746745.1 Pseudomonadota bacterium | reverse complement strand
CAACGATCATTTGGGTACGCCTGTTGCGATGACTGACAGCACGCAGGATGTGGTGTGGTCGGTGGATAAGACACCGTTTGGGGAAACTCAAGCGAGTGGGGTGATTAAAGAGGACTCACGATTTCCTGGGCAGATATATGACGAGGAAACTGCTTACTACTACAACTACTTTCGGGTTTATGATCCGACACTTGGGCGATACATTCAGAGTGATCCTGTTGGGCTTTTGGGTGGGTTGAACACTTATGCCTACGTTAGCGCCAATCCGCTTTTATTTTCTGATCCCCTTGGGTTAGCGCAATATCAAGGTCTTGGGCAAATCGAGAACCACCTCAGAGAGCTGGGGAGAAGACAGGGGTATGATTTCGATTCGGATCCAGGTGCAGCGCCTGAGAGGGCGATGATCGAACGCCTTCGCCGGGGTCACGAGGATCCTGAAGATATAGCTTTCTACCTTCATGAGAGAGCAGAAGCTAAAGCTTGCGAAAACCTCCAGAGCGCCAGCGATGAGTTATATATGCGTGTTCAAGGGGAAGCACACAACAGAATCTTGAGAGAACAGGGAGTAGATGATGTCTTTGATCTCTATCACCCTATCGTAAGACAAAGATACAGGGAGGCTTTTACAAGACATGCGCGTGACTAAAGAGTTTTCCAGAACTTATGGGCCACGGCGGGTCTATGGTGGTATCACAGTCGGCTTTGACCCCAGTTCGAAAACACATGTGGAGTTTGAGGTTGATATATCAGGTTTTGAAGAATCACAGTTTCTTAGGAAGTCTATCGTCGAAGCAATTCTGGAGGCATGCAGGGCGGAGCCTGGCTATGAACCGAGAGCTGGCAAGTTCACTGTTCATGATGTCATCGCCTCAGGCGAAAAGTCTGCCAACGTAACAACTGCATATAAAACTGCGGCATTTGAAGCCGCGACACAGTTGCTACGGGAGGCGGAAGCTGATCAGCTACGGAATGAAGAGTAGTGGGAATAAGTTGAGCCCTCTTTTAGGTTGCATATACCCGATGATTCGACTGACGACTGTCAGTTCTAAGACTCGCCTATTGGTGCGCAAAAGAAACAGCGCCCCGGGCAGTAAATGCCGGCCCTGGCGGGCAGGCTGGTCCAGCAGGCCGGGCCATTTAGTCCGGTCCATGCATTCCGACGGAGGCTAATGCAGCGCTCTTTCTCCGACTGGATAAAAGCCCTCTCTTCAGGGCTTAGGTGATAGTGGCTGCTCATTCAACCAAGTTTGCCTCATGCTGTTGCACTTACAAACTGAGCCTAAGCAGAGCCCTAGAGATTCAAACATCTTAAGTGGAGACGCGGGCAACGATATTCTAGTTAGCGGCCCAGACAACGATAGTATGGCTGGAGACGCCAATGACGACACCTACTACTGGGGGCGTGGTGAAGGCAACGATAGCATTGACGACAGCAACAGTGTTGATGCCGTCAACCCGTCAAACGTTGACCGGATCCTTTTCCGCTATGGAGTCACGCAAGCGGACCTCGATTGGCAGCGGCAGGAAAACAAACCGCTGTTCACACTTACGGACATTAGAAAGACATTCCAGATCGTAGTTTACAGCCTATCTCCAGTACGGGAACGCTTACGCTGACCAATGTTGGTTTTTCATAGTTGCAAGCTCAGTGATATGGTGTACTATATCACTATATTAAAAAAATGCGCCCGCACCTATTTACTACCCGCGAGATTTAATTATGAGAACACAGTATCGGTCTAAAGCCCTTAACGTTATTGCCGCCGCTCTGGTGGCGACTTCCCTCAGTGGCTGTCTTTATATTAACGGGGAAGGCGCCTCCATATTGGATGAGTCCTGGGAGCGCGAGCAAAAAGAGAATCGCAAAGCTATTGCTGGCCTGGATATTGGCATGCAGCGCTCCGAAATCACCAGCGAGCTGGGGGCGCCCGCGTTCTCAGAGGCGTTCACCCGGGCGGAAGACGAATATCGGGTGCTGTTCTACCGCACTCAACGTCGGCATGGCGATGGGGACACCACCAAAGACGAAACCACGCCGCTGGTCTTTAAAAATGACCTGCTGCTGGGTTGGGGTGACAGTGTGTATGACTCGCTGCGCTAAACACAACGCGTGGTGCTAGATCAAACGCCAATGGATCGCATACAGCACAGCCTGCGTGCGATCCCTGCAGTTCAATTTAGCGAGAATGCTGGAGACATGATTCTTCACTGTGCCTTCGGCCAGGTGAATCAGCCAGGCAATTTCGCGGTTTGAAAGCCCACCTGCGACGAGCCGCAGAATTTCGCGCTCCTTGTCTGTTAATGCCGCACCGTCGGTGGGGGGAGCGTCTGTAATACCGGTACTGGCCTGGCTGACCAGCCGCGGCTCCGCAATAAAGCCACCAGAAGCCACTGTCTCCACTGCGTTGATGAGCTTCTCCAGGGTAACGTCCTTAAGAAGAAATCCGTTGGCCCCTGCCGCCAACGCGTCGATGAAAAGCTGATGGTCGTCGAAGGTGGTCAGCATTAACACTGGCTGTGCGTTGCCGTTGGCGCGAAGCCGTTTCACCAGCGTAATGCCATCCATCCCAGGCATGCGGATATCACACACCAGTACATTTACGGGTTCTGCTGCTAATTGCCTCAGGGCGGCTTCGCCGTCGGCACACTGCCAGCAGGTGCGCATGTTCCCGGACAGCTCTATCAGCCGTGCGATCCCCTCGCGTACCAGTAGCTGATCATCTACCAGACCAACACTGATCATGCTGACGGGGCTTGGTCTGCGTCATCGCTGTCTTGCCAGGACAGGGCCGTTCCCAGCGACAGGGCCAGCAGGCAGCCACCGGAGGGTGAGGTACTGAGTTCCGCAGAACCCTGATAGGTCTCAAGCCGATGGCAGATGTTGTTCAAACCAAAGCCTGGGCTAGCGCTATCTGCTGTAAGTCCGCATCCGTTGTCCTCAACATACAGGGTGTTGTTGTTGAAGCGGACGTGTATGGCATCTGCATTGCCATGTCGCACGGCATTACTTATCGCCTCCTGGATGCATAGCGTAAGCTGGCGCGCAGGTTCCGGTGCCAGGGATGGCAGAGTCGTATCTCTGGTGACAGACACGCCCGGCGTGATGTTTCCCATTTGATCAATGGCTGCTGCCAGGTTGTGCTCCTGATCCTCCGACATGCGTCGGACAATGCTGCGAATCTGCTCCAGCAAATCGGCGGACAACTGTTGGCAGTCTCTGACCGAGCCTAGCAATTCGCCAGGAGCTTCGTGCGCCAGTGCCTCCAGCTGCAGGCGCAGCGCTGTTAGCTGATGACCGATGCTGTCATGCAGGTCGCCCGCTATGCGCAAGCGCTCCTCGGTTTTACTTTTCTGGTCGAGAAGCGCACGTGCCGCGATCAGCTCCTCGTTTTGCTGAGCCAGCAGCTCCTGCTGTGCCATCTCCCGCCTGCGTGACAGGCTAGAGGTAATCGCAAATGCCTGCAGCGCTATCAGCGATGCCCAGGAGAACAGATAGAACGTGCTGTTCCAGCGCAGCTCAAGAACCGTTACGTAGCAGATGTTGGCGAGAAGCAACAAACACCAACTTCCGCGCGGTGTGAAGTGGTAGGGCACGCTGGCCATAAGAACTACCGACAGAATCAGTGTGGCGGTGTCTGGATGCAGAACAAGTGCTACTGCACTGAGCAAGGCCATGAGCAGCAGCGCTGCCTGACGCCTTCGCTCTGACCAGCCCAATAGCTCGTAGTTTGCCGCGCACAGAAACAGACCGATGAATGCTGTATAGACCATTACAGCCGGCCACAGCGGGTTACCAACAAAGTTGATAAGCGCCACGATCAAGGCGGCGGCAACTCCGCTGGCGATCAGCAGGGTCTGGTCAATCGATGATCCGGCTCTCTCCATGCTCCAAAGAGTAACGCAAGTCGCGCGTCACCCACCCCTGCCATAAGTCATGCTTTTAATGGCCATAAATTGTGACTCGTGCCACCTGTTTGTCGGTAGACCAGATCGCATGATGACCGGGTGCTAGACGCAGAGCACGCTGACCCATCACGCTTTAGGGAGAACAGGATCATGAACCGCGTTTTATGCAGTCTTTTGTTTACGAGTAGTCTGGCTATCCCATGTCAGGCGGCAGATCTTGAACTGCACGTCATCAACATTACCGAGCTTAAAGGAATGCTTTTCTGGGCGCTGTTTGATAGCGAGGAAGGCTACAGCGAAAATACTTCTCCGGTGATGTCAGCGCGCAACCGCGTGCAGGCGGAAACACTAACCATCACGCTGCATGATCTGCCAGAAGGCCGCTACGCAGTGCGATTGTTTCACGATGCCAACGGCAACGGCGAACTGGACAGCAACATGCTGGGAATACCCAAGGAGGGCTATGGCTTTAGCAATGGGGCCGGCAAGTTTGGCCCAGCGTCCTATGAGGACGCCGCGGTAGACGTCGCGGGTGATGCCCATATTGAAATCCGACTGAGGTAGGGGCAATGCGACGACGCACATTTTTGCAGGCCTCCGCCACCATCTCCGCTGCATCGCTGTTCCCCGGATTAGCAGGCGCTGCCACTGATACCGGAGCCCAACAGGGCTGGTCTATCGGCTTCAACGGCGTTACAGACGACTTACCCGTCCGCTCAATGACGCTGGAGGGCAGTATTCCCGAGGCGTGCTTTGGCACCTTGTACCGCAATGGACCAGCACTCTACAAACGGAACGGACAGAGGTATCAGCACTGGTTTGATCCGGATGGCATGATCCAGGCATTTCGACTGGGTCCGGAGGGAATCAGTCACAGCGGTCGTTTTGTCCGGAGTCGTAAGTACTTGCGCGAGGAACAAGCCGGACGTTTCCTGTTTAACGGGGCGGGCTCCGTGTTCCCAGATTCGGTTGGCGTGCGCAATAACGAAGATACCAACGCAGCCAACATAAATGTGCTGCCCTTTGACGGCGAACTGCTGGCGCTGTGGGAAGCGGGCTCACCCTACCGTGTTGACCCTGTCAGTCTGGAAACGAAAGGTCAGCGTCACTGGAGCGACGATCTCGCGGGCGTGCCCTTTTCGGCGCATCCCCACTTCGATGACAGGGGCGACCTGTGGAACATCGGCGCAGCGTCCTTTGCCTCGCGGCCAGTTCTGGTGCTGTATCACATCGGCCGTAACGGCCGCTTGCTCAAGTATCGGGCCCAGCCTCTGGAAACCATGGGCTACATGCACGATTTCGTGCTGACGGACGAGTACCTGGTGGCTTTGAACAGCTCTGCTCTGATGCAGCACGGAGAGAGCTTTGTGGACCGGATGACCTGGACGCCCTCAAGGCCTAGTGAGCTACTGTTTTTTCAGCGCAGTGACTTCACACTGGCCAGGCGTATAGAGGTGCCGCCCAGTTTTGTATTTCATTTTGGTAATGCCTGGAAGGAAGCTGAGCGGGTCTGCTTTACCGCTTGTGAATACGCTGATGATCGCCTTGCGACCAAGACGATGTTTCAGCTGGCCCAGCAGGCGCCCGGCGCAGCAACGCCGGACTCAGAGTTGGTGCGGTACAGCGTTGACGTGGTCTCCGGTCATGTTGAGAAGACAGCACTGGGTGTTGATCTTGAGTTTCCGACGTTTGATGGGCGGCGGCCGTTTACCGCGCAGGCGCTGTTCGGTGTCGCCAGCGGCAGGTCAGAGAACGCCGGGCTCAGCGGCAGCGTCGTGCGTGTCAACCCGCGCACCGGAGCATCAGCACGTTTCGACTACGGCAAAGATGTGATTGTGGAGGAGGCGCAGTGGGTACCGGGGCCCGATGGCGGTTTTCTGGTACACAGCTTTCTAAATGTTCGCGAGCAGCGCAGTGGTGTTGCCGTACTGCGGGCACAGGCTCTGGCTGATGGCCCCGTCGGCGTAGCCAGCATGGACCGGGTATTGCCGCTGGGCTTCCACGGCTGCTTTGTCCCGGCCTAGCCTTCTATGCGGACAATACAGTTGTGGTTCTCAAGTCGCCTGATTTCCTCGCCGACGTTATAGGCCTTAATTCGCTCACTCATAATGTCTTTGCGCTGCTGTTTCAGCTCCTTGCGCATCAGTGCCTGTGCATAGCGTCGCAAGTCATTGGGATGCGTCAGCAGCAGGCCAGGGACAGGTGCCGGTTTCCCATCTTCCCCCTTGGCGACCATCGTAAAGTACGAGGTGTTGGTATGCTTAAGGGTCTTGTTTGCCACGTTTTCGGCCTCTACGCGAATACCTACCACCATTGAACTGGTGCCGGTGTAGTTAACGCGGGCGATCATAGAAACCAGATCGCCGACCTCTACTGGAGCGAGGAAATCCACGTTTTCCACAGATACTGTCACGCAATAGGTCTCAGCGTGGCGAGTAGCGCAGGCGTAGGCCACTTTGTCCATCAGAGACAGCAGAATACCGCCGTGGATTTTGCCGCCAAAGTTGGCATAGGCGGGAATCATCAGCTCAGTAATGCGAGTATCTGAATCCGATGGCTTTTTATGCTTATCGTGCATCGCGGTGTCTCCAGAGAGAGTTTGCCTTGCTCGGCTTAGGCGTTAACAGGGTCTAGGCGTTAACAGTCGCACTGAGCGCAGGAATTTCCTGGTGCAGTACCTGGTCGTTCAGCGAGTAGTCAACGGGGACGTCGATCACATGCACGCCCCCAGCACTCAGGCAATGCTGTAGCATTTCTCGCAACTCCTCGGTCGCGCCAACCCGCCAGCCACTGGCGCCGTAGGATTCGGCGTAGCGAACAAAATCGGGGTTGCCGTAATCCAGCCCGTAGTCTCCGAATCCGGCGTCGGCTTGTTTCCATTTGATCATCCCATAGGCGTCGTCCCGCAGGATCAGAATGACCAGGTTCATGTTCAGGCGCACGGCGGTTTCCAATTCCTGACTATTCATCATAAAGCCGCCGTCGCCGCACACGCTGACAATCGGGGTATCCGGATACACCAGTCGGGCAGCCATCGCAGAGGGCAAACCAGCGCCCATGGTGGCCAGTGCATTGTCCAGCAGCAGCGTTTTGGCGTGCGCCGCCGGATAGTTTCTGGCGAACCAGATTTTATAAATGCCGTTGTCAAGTGTGACGATGCCTTCGTCGGGCACCGCCGCCCGTACTTCGCTGACCAGGCGCTCCGGTCGCAGCGGGAAACGCGCGTCCTCCTCAGCGGCCTGTCGATGCTCCGTGTATGCGGCGTGGGCTTTATGGAATCGTGAGAAATCCCAGTGTGCCTGTTTTTCAAGCTGCTCTTTTATCTGCCAAACGCTGTTGGCGATGTCGCCCACAACTTCCAGTTGCGGGAAGTAAACCGGGTCTACTGCTGCAGAGTCGAAGTTGATGTGAATGACCTCCCGCGTGTCCGATTCACGCATGAAGAAGGGCGGTTTCTCTACAACGTCGTGACCGACGTTGATAATCAGGTCTGCCGCTTCCAGCACCCGGTGCACAAAGTCATGGTCGGATAGCGCTGCATTACCCATGAACTGGGTGTCGCGTTCGTCCAGAACGCCCTTGCCCATCTGTGTCGTGATAAAGGGAATGCCGGTTTTATCGACAAACTCCCGCAGCATCTTGGCAGTCAGTTTCCGGTTGGCACCTGCACCGATCAACAGCACGGGCGCACGCGCGGCATTGATCATTGCAATGGCTTTATTGATGGCCTTGTACTCGGCGATAGGCCGCCGCACCGTGCTGGCGGCGATCAGCGCGGCATCAGTTTCCTCTGCAGCGATGTCCTCTGGCAGCTCGATATGTGCTGCGCCGGGTCGCTCTTCGTGGGCCAGGCGAAATGCTTCGCGAACCACCGACGGTATGCGGTCGCCGCTTACCACCTGCGCCGTGTATTTCGTCAGGGGTTGCATCATGTCCACCACGTCGATGACCTGGAAGCGCCCTTGCTTGGAGCTCTTGATTGGCTTTTGTCCGGTAATCATTAGCATCGGCATGGCGCCTAGCTGCGCATAGGCTGCGGCGGTTACGAAATTGGTAGCGCCGGGCCCCAGTGTAGACAGGCAGACGCCCACGTTACCCGTAAGACGACCGTAAGTGGCCGCCATGAAGCCGGCAGCCTGCTCATGTCGCGTGAGAATGAGTTGGATGTTGGAGTGTCGCAGCGATTCCAGCAGATCCAGATTCTCTTCACCGGGTATACCGAACACGTATTCTACGCCTTCGGCTTCAAGGGCTTTGACGAAAAGGTCAGAGGCTTTCACGTTGTCTATCTCCTGAGTTCGGGAGTGTATACGGTGGTTTGCAGTGCTCCGGTTGACTGTATCTGCGCTCAGGGGGCGTTCAGAGACGACCGGGTATTGCGTGCTGTGACATTTTGGCGGGCTTGTTGCGTATACCTGATATGGAGGATCAGGACAGTGGCTATGGATTATGACTGGCTGGCAGCTTTACGCGCTGCCGTAAAGAAGAATCGCCGGGACGCGCACCATCGCTATCTGCAACTTGCTACCTTGCGGGCAGACGGCGCGCCTGCAAACCGCACCCTGGTGTTTCGCGGGTTCTTGCAGGGTTCCGATCAATTGCAAATGGTGACGGATGCGCGCAGTGAGAAGCCGGTACAGATTGCCGGTGATGCCAGAGCGGAACTGTGCTGGTACTTCACGTCGACTCGAGAACAGTTTCGTTTGCAGGGTTTGCTTGAGCTGATTGATGCAAGGCACACAAGGCTGGGGAGCGCTCGCGACAGTGTTTGGCAGGCGCTTTCACCGGCCGCAAAATCGCAGTTCTTCTGGCCCGCGCCCGGTCGGCCGCTGGATCCCGCAACGCCCGCGCTAGACCAAGCTGTCGATGTGGACGCCTGCGCTCCAGCGCACTTTTTACTGATGCTTTTTCAGGCAGAGGCGGTGGATCATTTGTGCTTGAAGGGTGCGCCGCAACGGCGCGTATTGTCCAGGCGCGTGAACGGTGCCTGGCAGGCTGAAGCCGTAAACCCCTGAGTGACTCATGACTCGTAGCTTAATGCCGTGGCCTTACCGCCGAATACGCGATAAACGAACACCGTGTAACACAGTATCACCGGTAATGTGACTGCCACGCCATAAAAGATGAACTCCAGTGATGCGGTCGCCGCAGCGGCTTCATACAGGGTCATCCGCCCAATGATGATGTCGGGGTAAATACTGTAGGCCAGCCCCACGGCGGACATTAAACAGATGACAACCAGGCCCACGAATACGATCCAGGCGTAGCTGTTTCGCAGTACTTCGGGGTGTCTTAGTGCCCACCAAACTGCGCTATAGGCCAATGCGGTGCTGACCGGGATCGGCAGCAGTCCGATGGCCGCTGGCAGCGTAAACCAGCGCTCGGCAATCTCCGGGCTCACAACCGGGGTAGCAATGGATACCAGCAGCAGAGCTGCCCCCATGGGCAACAGCGCGTTCTTACTCCAGCGTATGGCTTTGTCAAACAGTGCCGCTTCGGTTTTGATGAGCAGCCAGGCACCGCCCAGCATCACATAGAGCGCGGGCAGCGTCAGTGCAATCAGCGTGGCAAAGGCTCTACTGGTCAGGCTGTCCTGAAGACCGGTGATATACGCGCCCAGCATCCAGCCCTGCGCGGTGGCTGCCATCAGCGAGCCAAGGAAGAACGCGCGATTCCACATTGCCTTGCGATCGACCTCCGCCTTGACGCGAAAATCAAAGGCGACGCCTCTTAAAATCAGGCCAAACAGCATAATCGTGACGGGAAAGTAAAGCGCCGTCAGTACAATGCCATGGGCCTGGGGAAAGGCGACCAGCAACACACCGACGCCCAGCACGATCCAGGTTTCATTGGCGTCCCAGAAGGGCCCTATAGAGGCGATCATAATGTCTTTTTCGGCGTCTTCCGCAAACGGCAACAGTAACCCTATGCCCAGATCAAACCCGTCGAGAACCACATAGAGCAACAGCGACAGGCCCATCGCAAACACAAAAAAGAGGGGCAGAAACTCAGCCACGGGCCAATGCCTCCCCACCGATGGGCGCATTAACCAGACCTTCCGGGCGCATCGGTGGGTGCGGCTTGGTAGACATATAGCGCACCGCCTGTGTGTAGGAAATCAGCAGGAAGATATACAGGCCGATATAGCCCAGCAGCGTCCCGCTCAGGGTGGCAGTGGCGTGGTCAGCAGCCACCTGGGCCGTGCTGACCAGTCCGTAGACAATGTAGGGTTGCCGGCCAATCTCAGTGACATACCAGCCCGCCAGGGTTGCAACCCAACCGGAGTAGGTCATCCAGGACAGCACACGCAGCAGGCCGGGTCCGATGTGCCCGCGGCGCCAGTAGCTAAAGGCACCCCAAAACGCTGTCACCAGCATAGCCATACCCACACCCAGCATAATGCGGAAGGACCAGAAGACCTGGGGCACCGGCGGGTGCTTGTCGCCGAACTCATTGAGACCTTTGACCTCGCCCTCCAGTTCGTGTGTCAGGATCATGCT
>JBCDKJ010000092.1:0-10504 GCA_038746745.1 Pseudomonadota bacterium | reverse complement strand
GCGCAGCTTCTTTGAACGCGGCTATAGCTGGCAGGAGGTCATGCGCGTTGGGCGCAAGTTTTCAGAATCCATTGCAGAGTTCGATAGCACAATGCTGGAGGAACTGCGCGGTATTGCCGAGGGTGCACAACGTGATCTGGGGGAAATCGTAGCACTAAATGCTCGCACAGAGCTGCTATATGGCGTTGGCGCGGATGACGCAGACTCTGTCATGGAGCTCTCTGGTGAGGGCTGTACCGGGGCGATCGTTCTAGGCATGGCGACGGCGTCAGGTAATACTCTGCACGGTCAGAATTGGGATTGGCGGGGGGAGAGTTCCGCGTTTACTCTGGTGCTCGAAATTCAGCCTGATGAGGGCCCTAAAGTACTAACGTTGGTGGAAGCCGGAACGCTTGCACGCTGTGGACTGAACTCCATGGGAATTGGTGTCACCGGGAACTTTCTCAAGACGGAGCTGGATCTGGGCCGCGCCGGTATACCCGCACCCTTTATCCGCAGAAAAGTACTGATGTCATCGAACTTTCACGATGCAATGTCTGCAGTTATTCGAAGCCAGCGCTCATTCTCCATAAATGTCATGCTGGGTGACGGTCAGGGAGAGGGCATCAACTTCGAAACGACACCCGAAAGACTGTTCTGGGTAAGACCTGACAGAGGCATTTTGGTGCATTCAAATCATTTTCAAAACCCGGCAGCGCAAGCACTCTATGATGACAAGGGCTTACACGTTGCGCCTGATTCCTTGTACCGCGATGCGCGCGTTCGGAGGACGCTTGAGGCGCGCATCAACCACATCACGCTAGACGATTTGAAAGATGCGTTCTCAGACCGCTTTGGCGATCCATATGGCGTTTGCAGGGCGCCATCCGTAGGTCCGGGTGGCGACGAGTCAGCGACGCTCGCAACCGTTGTCATGGATCTGACGGCGGGGGAGTTTTGTGTTGCCAAGAACCCATACGATGGTGCGAGGTTCCAGGAATTCAACTTTGAGACCAGCAATCTGCAACAGGAAGTCAGTTAAGTCCTGCGCCAGTAACAGCGTCGGCACCGCTTTAGCCCTTGCCTGCGTTGTAGCGGTAGTCTCTGGCTGCAGCGCCAAAGGGCTGGATGACTCTTCTTTCCACCGCGATACGTTGCGTGTCGCGCTATCTTCAGATATCCGAACGACTGAGCCTGGCGTCTTGCGTGATGCAAATACAGATGACGTTCTGATGCACATCGTTGAGCCACTGTTCGCATATCGAGAGAATCTTGAGGTAGCGCCGCTGCTGGTTTCTTCCTGGCGGGTCAGTGAAGACGGTAAGACGTACACGATGTCGCTACGCGATGGTGTTCAGTTTCACAACGGGACTACTGCCACAGCCCAGATTGTTGTATGGAATATCGAGCGTTACCTGGACCCGGGAACACGTTGGATTTGCCGCAGTCTGTTTGATGGCAGTCGGGGTCTCGAGATCGAACAGGTAGTGGCGCTAGGCGAGAGAGCGTTTCAAATCGAGCTTAATCAAGCTGATGGAACCTTCCTCCACAAGCTGGCCAACTTACAGTGCAATATGGGTATCGTTCATCCCGATTCGGTCAGCGCGGCAGGCGATTGGCGTGTGCCTATAGGCACGGGTCCGTTCCAGTTTGTGGAATGGCAGCGGGGTCAGTATGTTGATCTGCGCCGGTTTGATCATTACCAACCCGTTCTCTCACCAAGAGACGGCCTGGCCGGGGACCGAACGGCAGGTTTCCAATATCTGCGTTGGGTGGTAGTGCCGGAACCTGCAGCGGCGAGGGCTGGCCTGCTTTCGGGGCAACTTGATGTGATCTATAGACTGCAGGTGAGCGACCTCTTCGATCTCAGGAGCTCGACCGAGGTTGTCGTGGATGAGGGTACCAGCATTGATTGGGACGTCCTGCTGATGCAGGCTGAGACAGGCAGACTTCGTGATCGTGCCCTGCGACTGGCGATCGCGCATGCTGTCGATGCTGATCAGCTCGCAGCGATCATCACCGACGGAATCAGCTCGGGAAACCATGCGCTGACGCCGCCGCAATCAGGCTACTTTCGTGCCTGCATGGCGCAGGGGTATATCTTCAGCGAAGAGATAGCCAGGCGCTGGCTGGCGCAGTCCAGCTACAACGGGGAAGCGCTGAAGCTCACGACAAACCGTCGCTTTTCCAACATGTACGAAAACGCCATTATTATTCAGCATATGTTGGGTCGTGTGGGTATCAGGACCGAGTTGGAAGTTGTGGAATGGGGCACGCAGCTCGATTACTACGCCAGGGGCCAATATGAGTTGATGAGCTTTGGCTACACAGGTCGCACTCACCCCGTACTGAATTACGATGCCATCCTCGGTGATAAGTCGAAGAACCCGATGTATCAGTGGGACGACCCTGCATCCGTGGGTCTGCTTGAGGAGATTGCACGAACGGACAACGTCGCGGTGGTCGATGACCTTCTATGCGAGCTGCATGCCCGTATGATCGATGCTGTCCCCATGCTGAATCTATTCAACCAGCATACGATCGACGCCTACCGGTCACACGTGGTCGGGTACTCCGCGACAGCATTCAATAAACCGCGTTTTTGGGGCGTTAGGCTTGATCGCAGTGCTGCTCCCGCGCGGGAGACCTAAACGTGCTGGCCCAGTACGCTTTGCGACGTATTCTTCTGGCTATACCCACGGTTTGGTTGGCAGCAACGCTGGTCTTTATCATTGTGCGGCTTCTCCCGGGCGACCCCGCGCTACTGATGGTGGGTGACGCCCAGGATGCGCAAGCGCTTGAGCTGGCGAGGCGTGATATGGGCCTTGATCAATCACTGCCGACCCAGTATGTCTTGTGGCTAAGCAGTATGGCGTCGTTTGAGTTAGGTGAATCCATCGCGATGGGGCTGCCTGTTAGGGAGTTGATCTGGGCGCGATTTCTTGTGACAGCACAGCTTGCCATTCCCAGCATCCTTCTCGCACTGCTGATTGCTGTTCCGCTCGGTTTGTTCGCTGCTGCACAACATAATAAAGCGGTCGACCGAGCTGCGATGTTGTCCAGTGTTGTTTTGCTGTCAGTGCCGAGTTTTTGGGTAGCTTTGCTGCTTATTATGCTGTTCGGTGTCAAACTGAACTGGCTGCCAACGGTAGGCTATGTTAGTCCGGCTGTAAATCTGACCCTGGCGATACAATTTGCCTTAATGCCTGTTCTGGCACTGTCTTTAACAGTTATTGGTCAGCTCACTCGCATGACGCGTTCGACTGCGCTGGATGTTCTGGCCACGGACTACGTGTTGTTTGCCCGCGCCAAGGGTTTGTCTGAAACAACAACCCTGTTGCGCCATGTGCTGCCCAATGCCGTCGCGCCCACGCTCACCGTAGCTGGAATGATTTTTGGGTCCCTTCTCGGAGGAGCGGCCGTCATTGAAACCATTTTTACGATTCCAGGCATCGGTCGTCTTCTTGTAGACAGTATCTACGCCCGAGACTATCCGGTCATTCAGGGTGCCGTGTTATTTGTGGGTTTCTTGTACATCCTGGTCAACATGCTCGTTGACCTTGTCTATCCCCTATTAGACCCGAGGATACGGCTGCAGTGACGAGGAGCTTCGGGGGCATCGTCGGCGCCAGTTTATGTGGTTTGTGGTTGTTTGCCGCGACGTGGTCCCTGATTCACACGCCCTATGATCCTGTGGCGATGGCGCTGGATGCCAGGTTAGAGCCACCCAGTGAACGCCACTGGATGGGAACAGATCAATATGGACGTGATCTGTTCAGTAGAGTCCTGGATGCCAGCGCGGTCAGTTTACTGGTCAGTTTCGTTAGCGTTTTTGCCGCGATGCTACTCGGTGCTCCTATGGGTGCATTCGCCGCCTATCGCGGGGGCAAATTTGACAAGCTGGTGTTGATTGGAACAGAGGCAGTGATGGCATTTCCAGCCCTATTGTTGGTGCTTCTGCTTCTGTCTGTCACCGGTCCTTCAAACATCGCAGTGATTATTGCGTTGTCGCTGGCGTCAGTGCCTACGGTAATCAGGGTAAGTCGTGCCGCCGTGCTTTCGCTGAAAGAACAGCAGTTTGTAGAAGCTGCCTGGGTTGCTGGTGCGTCCAGATCGTTCACCTTGATGCGCCTCCTGCTGCCTAATTGCATCAGCCCGCTGTCGGTTCTTGCCACTTCACTGTTTGCAGCGATTATTTTGATAGAAAGTGCATTGAGCTTTCTTGGGCTTGGTGTGCCGCCTCCCCAGGCAACGTGGGGCGCGTTGCTGGCGGATAGTCGACAGTATCTCGCGGTAGCGCCATGGCTTAGCTTGTATCCGGGCGCCGTGATTACACTTGCCGTTGTTGGTATCAACCTGTTCGGGGATGCATTGCGGGATGCTCTGGACCCACGGCTTGCCAGTATGGCCAAGGAACTGTCGTGACTGAGGCGCTGGCAGATGAGCCCGCAGTGCCAGCGACAGGGAGTGAGACGATCGTCGACATCTGTGACCTGAGCATTGCTTTTGGAGACGCAGAGCCCACGGTAAATGGCGTTAGCTTCACCGTTCGCGCCGGAGAGACAGCAGCGCTGATTGGCGAGTCCGGCTCGGGCAAAACGCTGTTGGCCAAATCACTATTGGGTCTGCTTCCCAAGGGTGCACACATAGTGCGTGGTGATGTACAGCTTCTTAATCAGCGAGTGAGCAGTCTGAGCTCTAATGAACATCGGCAACTGCGTGGACGGCAACTGGGCATTGTTCTTCAGGAACCGCTGACGTCCCTTAACCCCGCTTTGACCGTGGGGTCGCAGTTAATCGAGGCGCAGGAACTGCACTTGGGTATTTCGCGTGAGCAGGCGTTTGAATCGGCACGGGCAATGCTCATCAGAGTTGGCGTAGATGAGGCTGAGTCACGTTTGCGGCAGCACCCTCATGAGTTTTCCGGGGGTATGCGTCAGCGCATCATGATAGCCGCTATGGCACTGTTACGCCCTCGCTTATTGATAGCGGATGAACCCACCACGGCAGTAGATGCTGTCTTGCAGCGGTCTGTCATGACGCTGCTGGCCGAAATAACGACCGAAATTGACGCGTCTTTGTTGTTGGTGTCGCATGACCTGGGCGTTGTGCTGGAGGCAGCAGATACGGTGCACGTTATGCAAAGAGGGCGATTAGTGGAAAGTGGGTCTGCCGAACGCACGCTCGGACGACCCCGTCACGCATACACAAGACAGCTTCTGGAATCGCTGCCAAGAAAGCGCTCTCCGGTTTCAGTGGCGATGGATAGGTCCTCATCGAAGCAGTACCTATGCGCGACCGGTTTGGCTGTTAGCTTTCCTGGAAGGCGTTTGCTGCCCTGGCGCAAGCCGGCACCTGTGCCCGCTTTGCGTCCCACCGACATTCACGTAGGGCCTGGGGAGGTGCTGTCTGTTGTTGGCGAATCCGGTTCTGGAAAAACGACGCTGGGTCGCGCGCTTACCGGCCTGACCCCAGTAAGCGAAGGTCAGCTTAGGCTTGAGGGCCGTGAGATTGGCAGTGACAGAGCGAACCGGAAGAACGAGCTGGTCAGTCAGCTCCAGTTCGTGTTCCAAGATCCGTTTTCATCTCTGAATCCGCGCTGGACAGTGGCTGATATTATTGCGGAGCCTTTGATTCACATGGGCGTTAATCCTTCGACCACCGAGTCCAGAGTCGTCCTGGCAATGAAAGACTGTGGCCTGGAAGCAAGGTACGCGTCGCGTTTCCCCCATGAACTCTCAGGCGGACAACGGCAGCGCGTGGGTATTGCGCGAGCCCTGGTCGTTGAGCCGTCCATCGTTGTAGCGGATGAGCCGGTCTCGGCCCTGGACCTCACGGTTCAAGCGCAAATCCTTGCACTCATGGGAAGACTTCAGCGTGACCGCGGTTTTTCGCTGATCTTTATCTCTCACGATCTTGCGGTCGTAGAGTCGCTAACGGACCGAGTGGCTGTAATGCGAGAGGGTCGCATCGTTGAGGAAGGCACTGGTAGCGACGTGTTTGACCATGCATCCCACCCCTACACACAGTCTCTTTTGGACGCCTCGCCTGTTTTGGGTGAGCATAGTGACGGCGAATTCAGTCTTGAGGCACGTCGCTATACGCCGCGGGCAATCCCGCAAGATTTCCAGCCAGCAGTGTTGAATCGTCATGCCGCTGGAACAGGGTTGCGTTATCTCCCTTTAACCGAGACGCACCGTGTTCTGGTGGGCAAGGCAACGGCTTCGTCCCGTGGAGACAGGACGACAGCGTCGGGTTTCAGCAGTCGTATGCCATTGTCTTCAGATTAGACGCGCCGACAGGAGACTACTCACATACGCCTAACACGCAAAGTTCTTGTCGTCTTTTCAGGCGCTCTGCTGGTCATGACTGTCGGCGCTTGGTGGATTTTTGGGTACATCAGTAATGCGCTGTTTCCGCCGCAGGCCGCGGTTACTCTGGCTATTGAGCCCGCCTGCGAGATAGCGACTTTCGCCGCCGACAGTGCTGTTGAGATCAGCACGGCAAGCCGTCGCGGCAAGCCTGCTCATCACTGCCGCGTGCGCGGAACCATCGATAAAGAAATCAATTTCGAATTGCTGTTACCCACTCTGTGGAACGGCAAGTTTGTTATGGGTGGCGGCGGCGGATTTGTCGGCACAGTCGAGAACATTGCGCTGCGGTATGGCGCTCTGCAGTCCGGTTATGCAACCGTAGGTACGGATACCGGGCATTCAGGTAACAGTCTCGACGCCCGATGGGCTCTTGACAACATGGTACGGATAGAGAACTTCGGTCACAGAGCCGTACATCTGACGACAGTAGCTGCCAAAGGTCTAATAGCGACTTATTACGGTCAGGCGAGCCGACAAAACTACTTCATGGGCTGCTCCCGAGGCGGCGGGCAGGCTCTCATGGAGGCGCAGCGCTACCCGGAGGATTTCGACGGCATTGTGGCAGGCGCGCCGGCTTATAACTGGAGTTTGGGGGTTGCGGCGAACGCCACGCAAATAGCGCGTGCGATGTTTCCAGACCCAAATCGGCTGGAGAGGGCTGTGATTCAGCCGGAGGATCAGGCATTGATAGCCGAAGCTTATCTTCAGCAGTGCGACAGTCTTGATGGATTGCGTGATGGCATTCTGAACGATCCGAGAGACTGCCCTTTCACGCCCGAGGCGCTGCGCTGCCGAACTCCGGGTGCCGCTGAATGCCTGTCTGAGGAAAAAATATCGGCGCTCGCAAGCATCTACGGCGGACCCAGCAACGTGAGAGGGCAACTTTGGCCTGGCTTTCCTTTCGGGGGCGAGCTTAGTGAGCAGGGTATGACAATGTGGCTTACGGGCGGTCTGGCGCATCTCGACCTTCAGCCAGGGGCTCTGGATGAATACGGGTTTCCGTATCCGCTGGCACCAAATGCCAGCTATGCTTTCGGTAATGGCATTATGAAGTACATGGTGTTCAATGATCCCGCATGGGACTATAGGCACTACAACTACGATCAGGTTGAAAAGGACACAGCGCCCATTGCCAAGCTACTCGATGCTGCCGACCCTAATCTGGACGCATTTAGACGGCGCGGTGGCAAGTTGCTTCTGTACCACGGGTGGTCAGATATGGCCTTAAGCGCACACGGCACCATAGACTATTATGATCGCGTCGTAGAACGGAGCGCCGATGCAGCAACTGACGTCAAACTCTACCTGCTACCGGGCGTAGATCATTGTTTCGGCGGGGTAGGACCATCGCTGATCAACTACCTTACTGTGATCGACCAATGGGTTGAGCGTAAGCAGGAGCCAGCCGGTTTGGAGGCGCACTGGCTTAATTGGATGAGGATTCCATGGGGTTCGAGGCTGGTTTGCCCCTACCCGCAGCGGCCTATCTTTCTGGGCGCCAGCGACAGCAGTGCAGATAGTTTCCGGTGCGAGTGGCTTGATCTTTAAAAAACTGGAAGACGAACGCGCTGCAAAAATGCCCCGGCTGCCTTTTGCTAGTGGATAAAAAACGCAGGATGACATCCTTACTGAGAAGTCTGCAGAGGAAGCGGTAGGTCGGCGACGCATGTGGATCGTGGCATGACGAAAGCTCATGACGCGTCGGTTTTTTCCAGGTGTCGATGGTTTGTCCAGTTGTCGATGGCAGAGCCGAGTTCGTCATTGTGTTGGCCCAACAGGGGAGGCGGACGGCGATACTCCACCGGTGTTCTTGATAGCTTTAGGGGATTGCTCGTGAGGCAAAGCGCGGAGTTTTCAGGGTGATTTAGCCTGACCACCATGTTCCTCGCCAGTACCTGCTCGTTGGAAAACACCGCATCAATACTGTTTATCGGGCCCGCCGGTACCTGGTGCGTCTGGCATTTCGATAGCCAGTAGTCCGTCGGAGACTGCTGAATAAGATTCTCAAGTAGGCCTGTGAGTTCTTCTCTGTGCGCGACCCTAGCTGCGTTGCTGGCAAACTTGGGATCTTCTGCGATCTCGGGCATTTCCAGCACTGCGCAAAATCTTGAGAATTGCTCATCATTGCCAGTAGCAATAATAAAATGACCATCTGAGCTGGCGAAACTCTGGTACGGCGCGATATTGGGGTGTGCATTGCCCATTCGCTTAGGGACTATGCCGCCCACCAGGTAATTGCTTGCCTGATTAGCGAGACAAGCGACCGTGACGTCCAGCAGCGCCAGGTCGATGTATTGACCCTGGCCGGAGTGGCTTCTTTCATGAAGCGCTGCGAGTATGCCATTACTGGCATATAGACCGGCCAGAATGTCGGTAAGCGCCACGCCAATTTTCTGCGGCCCGCCACCCGGCTCTTCATCTGCTGCACCCGTGACGCTCATCAAGCCACCCATGGCCTGAACAAGATAGTCATAGCCCGGTAGATCCTTGTAGGGGCCCGTTTGGCCGAATCCTGTGATCGAGCAATAGATCAGACGGGGGTTGACCGCCGACAGTCTCTCGTAGTCGATGCCAAGCTTCTGTGTGGTGCCTGTTTTGAAGTTCTCCAGCAGCACGTCGGCATGGGCTGCCAAGTCTAGCAGCGCGGCCCTGCCATCATCGCTTTTGAGGTCCAGCGTAATCGAGCGTTTGCCACGATTGGCGCACAGATAGTAGGCCGACTCGCCGCCGTCTTCGCCTGTCCAGGGTGGGCCCCAGCGCCGCGTGTCATCGCCAGTGCCAGGGCTTTCAATTTTGATTACGTCCGCGCCTAGGTCGGCCAGTAGCTGGCTGGCCCAGGGGCCCGCCAGCACACGAGAGAGGTCCAGAACCGTGAGTCCGGTCAGTGCGCCCATGTCTTGTGCCCTCTAAAACGCGGGAATATTGGTTTGTGTGCGGCCCAGGATCAGGGCGTGAATGTCATGCGTGCCTTCATAGGTGTTAACGACCTCCAGATTCACCATATGGCGCATCACCGGATACTCGTCAGAGATACCGTTGCCTCCCAACATGTCTCGTGCCTGGCGAGCTACATGCAGCGCCTTGCCGCAGGAGTTGCGCTTGATGAGCGAAATCAGCTCCGGGGCGATGCCGTCGCTATCCATGAGCTGGCCCGCTCGCAGGCAGCCCTGTAAACCCAGAGAAATTTCTGTCTGCATATCTGCGAGTTTTAGCTGGATCAACTGATTTGCTGCCAGCGGCCGGCCAAACTGTGTGCGCTCTAGGGTGTATTCCCTGGCTGCATGCCAACAGGCTTCTGCCGCGCCCAGTGCACCCCAGGCAATGCCGTAGCGCGCGTTATTGAGGCAGCCAAAAGGACCTTTCAGACCCTCCACGCCGGGCAGCAATTGCTGGTCGCTGACGAACACCTCGTCCATCACAATTTCGCCGGTGATGGATGCGCGCAACGCCAGTTTGCCTTCAATTTTCGGGGCACTCAGACCCTCCATGCCCTTCTCCAGAATGAAGCCGCGAATCTTTTCGTCGTCGGTCTTGGCCCACACCACAAAGACATCGGCAATCGGACTATTACTGATCCACATTTTAGCGCCGCTGAGCCGGTAACCGCCGTCAACGGTGCGGGCTCGAGTCACCATGCCACCTGGATCTGAGCCATGATCCGGTTCGGTTAAGCCAAAGCAACCAATCCATTCGCCAGACGCCAGCCGTGGCAGGTATTTCTCGCGCTGCGCCTCGGTGCCATAGGCGTAGATGGGGTACATGACCAGGGAGGACTGCACGCTCAGCATGGAGCGAAAGCCGGAATCGGCGCGCTCAATTTCGCGGGCGATCAAGCCGTAGGCCGTGTAATCAACTCCCGGGCAGCCGTACCCGTGGATGGTAGAACCCAGTAGGCCCAGTGCGCCCATCTCGCGAAAAATGGCGGTGTCCGTCTCCTCTTGGCGAAAGGCGTCGGTAATCCGCGGCATTAGCTTGTCAGCGGCGTACTGGGCGGCGCTGTCACGGATCATGCGTTGCTCATCGGTCAGTTGCTGTTCCAGCAGGAATGGGTCCTGCCAAACGATTTTCTGCCAACGACGGGTGGCGGGTGCTGCTGCATTCATGGGCGCTGTCTCTGAGCTGTGACGATAGGAGAAAACTAGCACCTGGCG
>JBCDKJ010000091.1:0-10692 GCA_038746745.1 Pseudomonadota bacterium | reverse complement strand
TTGATCTCTCGAAACGCGTCAACATAGCCCAGGTCCAGTGTCTCATCCATCCACTGACGCTCTTCTGCCAGAAAGCCAGAGCGGGTGCTGTGCTGCTCTGTGTCCTGCACGTCAATCGCGGTATGGGCGATATTCCAGCCGCCGCAAATCACATAGTCGCGCCGCTTATTACGAATCTTGCCCAAATGACTGTGCAGTAGGCTCAGGAAGTCGGCTTTACGCGTCTGCAGCTCGCTTCCGGACTCACCGCCACTGGGCACCAACAGGCAGCCCACCGACACGTTGCTATAGTCGGCCTGTATGTAGCGGCCTTCCATGTCAAAGTCGCCAAACCCCAGGCCGGTCATGATGGCCTTGGGAAGCTGCTTACAGTAAAGGGCAACGCCGTCGTGCTTGCCTTCGACCGCGTCAAAGAAGTAAGCGTTATATTCCGCGGGAAAGAAAACATCGGACTGCAGGTCGTACTCACTGCAACCGAGGTTCTGGATACAAATGAAGTCCGCCTCCTGCCCCAGGGCCCAATCAAAAAAGCCCTGTTCGGCTGCGCTCTGAATGCCGTCAGCATGAAAACTGATGACCCTCATGCCAGATACTCCTTTACCGGATTTGAGGCGCTTGATTAGAGGCGCTTGCACTAAATTCTTGTCACCAAACTCTGTAAGCTCGAGTCCGAGGCAGGGGAGTGCAGTGACGGTTATGGCCCGCGGGCGACGCAAGTGTGCTCGCGCGCTATTATGTAGATGGCAAACATCAGCGGGAGCGCTGTTATACCGCATAATCCCGGTCCATAAAACCTCTGCCTTAAACGGTAGCAAGCCGCAAGTACGGCTGTGGCCCTGGTCACAGTCGGCAAAACAACAACAGCCAAAGGAATTGTTCCCCGATGGAATCCTACCAGCAGCAGTTCATCGCGCTGGCTCGCGACAGCGAAGCGCTCAAATTTGGCGAGTTTACCTTGAAGTCAGGGCGCCTCAGTCCCTACTTCTTTAATGCGGGCGCCATCCGGACGGGAACCGCCCTCGCCGCGATGGGGCGCTGTTACGCCAGCGCCATTGTCGCCTCAGGTATTGAGTTCGACCTGTTGTTCGGTCCCGCCTATAAAGGAATTCCGCTGGCGGCCAGCGTGGCCATTGCCCTGGCGGACTACCACGGCCATGACGTTCCCTGGGCCTACAATCGAAAAGAACCCAAAGATCATGGCGAGGGTGGTGTTTTGGTGGGTGCGCCCCTGGTGGGACGCGTGCTGGTCATTGACGATGTCATTACCGCCGGAACGGCGGTGCGTGAAGTGCTGGGCATGATCGATGAGGCCGGCGCCAGCTGTGCAGGTGTGGCGATAGGGCTGGACCGGATGGAGCGTGGCCAGACTGAACTATCTGCGATTCAAGAACTCGAACAGCATCATGGCCTGCAAGTTATCAGTGTGATTACCTTGCTCAATCTGATCGACTATCTTGAAGGTCTGGGAGACAAAGAGGCGGCACTGGCTGCAATGTTGGAATACAGATCACGCTATGGCGTGTCCTGACTTGTGTGTTTAAGTTGCAGCACCTAGTATTGAACGCAGTTGTAAAACATTGGCTTATAAAATGAAAATCGCTTCGGCGCGAACAGTGCGATGGTGGTCGCCGCTGGGGGTTCTTGCCCTCTGCACCCTAGTGCACCTGAGCGCCGCGTCGGCTGATTTTCTATATCGCTACGTTAATGAAGATGGCGTAACCGTCATCGATTACACCATTCCACCTCAGTATGTGCAGCAGGGCTATGAGATTCTCAATAGCGACGGCACGCTGCATAAGACCGTGCCCAGGACGCTCACCGCGGAGGAACTCGCAGACCAGTCGGGTGAGGCTTATAAAGCGAGAGTTGCCGCCGAAGAAGCAGAGCGACTGCGCAAGTGGGACGAGTCATTGATGCTGCGTTACTCCAGCATCGAGGATATCGAAGCGGCCAGGGATCGTGCGCTGTCCGAGCTGCGCATACGCATCAGCATTCTGCGGTCCAACGTACGCTCTCTCACGCAACAGGTAGAAAGCAACCAGGAGCGTGCCGCTGACCTGGAGCGCCGCGGCCAGAATGTCCCGGTAGAGCTTGTTGACACCATTAACGGATTACGCAGTGAAATCGGCGAGACCGAGCGTGCTATCGCTGAGCGCATACGTGAAGTGGATGTGGTGGCGGCGGGCTATCAGCGAGATATTGATAGGTTCGTTACCCTGCTGGATAAGGTCGAGCTGCGCCGCAGGGCATCCAGCTCGACTAGAGACTAGTCTACCGCTCTATTCTCCGGCGGTCAGGCGACGCTGCTGGGACTGATCTGCGCGCCCGCGACCGTGGGACGGAAAAACCCTTCTATCAGAAGCTGCCACTGCTCCGGCCATCCGTCGGTGGGTGCGCGGTGGAAGCCGCTGCGCACGTACTGAGAAATTCTCCCCTCGGCAACGGCCAGCAGTAGATTTGCTGCAGCACTGACAGTCAGAACTGGACGGATTCCTTCTCGCATCTCTGCTTCACGCAAGACCTGCTTAAGCTGGGTCTCAAAGCGGTCAAACAACTGGGCTACCCGCACATGTAAACGCTCTGTCTCGCCTGCCAGCGCATCACCCGTCAGAATTCGTGTGATCCCGGGGTTGCGCTCGGTGAACGCCAGCAGCAGCGTTACCATCTTTTCACAGCGCACGGCTGCTGAGCTCTCTTCCGTGAGAATCATACTGATGCGACTGAACAGGGTGTCCTCGATAAACTCGATCAGCCCTTCGAACATTTTAGATTTGCTGGGGAAGTGCCTGTACAGCGCAGCCTCTGAAACGCCCACCTGCTCCGCCAGTCGTGCCGTGGTGATTCGATTGCCAGGGTTGGCTTCCAGCATCTGTGCCAGAGCTTCAAGAATCTGTTGACGCCTTTGAGATTTTCTAGGGGACATGAATCAGAGGGTTCGGGATGGCTGGCGGCCTTTTTACAGGCGACGTCTTAATGCTAGCCCCAAGGTGGTAACGCTGCAAGAAATTGGAACCGAGCCAGACAGATTTTTCTGCCTTACGGCTCAGGCGCGATTAGTAATCATGGTGCCGACGCCGTCTTCAGTAAAGACTTCTAACAGCGCAGCGTGCGGAACTCTGCCATCAATAATGTGTGCGCTCTTTACGCCGCTTTTCACGGCATCGAGGGCGCAGTTCACTTTCGGTAGCATGCCGCCCTTGACAGTGCCATCGGTCAACAGGGCCTCTGTATCTGAAATCGTAAGGCCGGTAAGCAGCCCGCCGTCTTTGTCCAGTAATCCTTCGATGTTGGTAAGTAGCATGAGCTTTTCAGCCTGCATGACTTCAGCCAACTTACCCGCCACAAGGTCTGCATTGATATTGTAGGCACGACCGTCGGTTCCCACACCGATGGGCGCGATAACGGGGATAAAGTTACTGTCCTGAATCATGCGCAGTACTTCCGTGTCGATCTTGTCGACCTCACCGACCTGGCCGATGTCGATTATCTCTGGCGCTTGAACGTCTGGGGTTTGCCGCGTGACTTCCAGTTTGCGCGCCCGAATCAGCTGGCCATCCTTGCCGGTGACACCAATGGCTTTGCCGCCATTGCGGTTAATGCTGGAGACAATTTCTTTGTTAACGGATGCTCCCAACACCATCTCTACAACATCCATGGTGTCGCTGTCGGTGACTCGCATGCCGTCAACGAACTCAGAGGTGATGCCCAGCTTCTCAAGGTGCGCGGCAATCTGAGGCCCGCCACCGTGAACAACAATCGGATTAACACCGACCAGCTTCATCAACACCACATCACGAGCAAAGCTTTCGTGCAAGGCAGGATCAACCATGGCGTTTCCGCCAAACTTGATGACCAGCGTTTTGCCAGTGAACTTTTGAATGTAGGGCAGCGCCTCGGTAAGTACCTGGGCGATGCGCAGGGCTGACTCGCGCGCCATGATTATTCCAGTAGTGTTAGCAGGCACTGTCGACTGGCCTGGTAGGCCAATCTGTTGCCTGATCCGCTAGTAGTGTCAGGTAAAGTTGGGTGCTTTAGCGTGCCACACGACCATTAGAACCCAGCATCGAGCTCCGGCGCCACCTCTGAGAGCTGGTCGCGGAATTGCTGTTTGATGCGCTCCAGGGCGTCGGCATCGTGTGCCTCAAAACGCGCGGTCAGTGCCGGCGTTGTATTGCTCGCGCGCAATAGACCCCAGCCATCATTGAAGTCCACGCGCACGCCGTCAATGGTGGTAAGCTTTCCGCTGCCGAAGCCGCCCTTCTCGGCCAGCCTGGTGACAATATCGAACTTCTCCTCATCGCTCACGGGAATCTTGATCTCCGGCGTGTTCTCGGTAACCGGATACTCCTCTAGCAGGGTGATCATATCCAGCCCAGTGCCGCTGAGGATTTCTGCCAGCCGTGCAGTCGCATAGATTGCGTCATCGAAGCCGTACCAGCGCTCACCGAAATAAATATGCCCGGAAAACTCTCCCCCCAGCAGTGCGCCTGTTTGCATCACCTTTTCCCGCATAAAGGCGTGACCTGTCTTCCAGAGAATAGGACGACCGCCGTGTTTACTTACCAGTTGGGTGAGATGCCGACTGCATTTCACATCAAATACGACATCAGCACCTGGGTTGCGTGAGACTACGTCCTCTGCGAACAGCATCAGCAACAGGTCGTTGCGAACGATGTCGCCGCTGCTGGTAACCACTGACAGACGATCTCCGTCCCCGTCATAGGCCACGCCAAAGTCGGCCCCCTCCTCCAGCACTTTCGCTGAAAGGTCTTTCAGATTTTCATCTACAGCGGGATCGGGGTGATGGTTCGGGAAATTGCCATCGATGTCGCAATAGAGACGAATAACTTCGCAGCCGAGGCCCTCAAGGACCCGCGGAGCGATGTCGCCAGCGGCGCCATTGCCTGCGTCAATAACCACCCGTAACGGCGACGTGATCGCAATGTCGCTGATGATGGCATCCAAATAGCTGCTCTTGATGTCTTGTTTGGCAAGACGTCCAGCGCCTTCGCTGAATTTACCTTCCTGCATACGTTCGCGCAGCATCTGCAGGCCCTCGCCCGATAAAGGCTTGCCCTTCAGCGTAATTTTGAAGCCGTTATAGTCGGAGGGATTATGGCTCGCGGTCACCATGACGCCGCTGCGCGTATTCGGCTTTGTCGTTGCAAAGTACATCAACGGTGTGGGCACGAGACCAATATCAACCACATCTCGTCCACTATCGAGCAAACCTTTCACCAGTGCATTTTTCAGTGCCGGGCTGGAGTTGCGGCCGTCACAACCGACCACCAGCGCCTGTTGTTCTTCTTCACCGGCAATGCTGCCCAGGGCTCGACCCAGCAGAGTCGAAAACTCTTCCGTTATCTCACTCTCTACCAGGCCGCGAATGTCGTAAGCTCGAAATACGTCAGGAGGCAGCGACGAGGATTCCGGCGCTGCTATCGCCGGTGCGACATCTTCCTCGGCCAGTTCCTCGGTTTCTATACCAATGTCATCCGGTACCGGCTTGGCTTCCCGCGCTACAGCCGCCACCCGACCGCTTCGTTTGCCGCCCCCCAGAGCGGATGTGTTGCGCAGCGTTGCGCGACGATACTCCCTCGCCAGCGGCAGCAACTGGGGAATAGTAAGACTCATGGTTGACTTGCGCTCTGCGCCACTGGTAATGCGCTCTACTTCTGCGCTCAGCGTCCTGCGGATAGACAGCAGCAGCACAGACATCGCTACAATAACGATCACCAACATGCTTACAGCAACAATAATAAGCGGCATATTGTCGACCCGATAAAGGCTCAACATCTGCGCAGAGGGTGTGAAGCGAAGTTGCCATTTGCCGCCGTTGAGAGAGGTTTCGGCGCGGTAGTCTTCAGCGGCACCACTGCCCGCTGCTGCAATAATGTCTTCCCGTGTGAAATTCCCGCTCCTGTAAAACTGCAGCAATTCGCTGCGCCCGAGCTCGGCACCCATCGCGGAGAGCGACGTGTTGAACACCCGATTATCCAGCGTAGCCAGTATCACGGCGCGTTTATCGGGCTGACGCGGGTGCTGAACGGCTTGCGCCAGCGACGTCAGCCACTGACCGCTGAATTCATAGGATTCTGGCTGGGTGGGGCTGCCCTGATTGGTGCGGCGCAAAAGATCGACCTCGATATTGTTACGCAGGCCCATCTCGCTGTTCTCAACCGTCGCCGTGCCCAGTTTGCCCAGTGCAATCAGACGCAGGCTGGTAACGCCCGGGAAGTAATCCAGCATCGCTTTTTCTACCAATGCGAGATCCTGCGGCTTGCCGGACGCTATCGCAGACAGCGCCAGCGGCGAGGTTGCCGCTGCCGATAGCCGCTCCCGATATTGCAGCAGCAAGCTTTCGATATTCGCCGCCTGCTGTGCGGCGTGACTGCGCGCGGTGCGGACAATTTGTTGTTCCTGTAGTCCGGCATCCCGCAGCAAAAGCAGATAGGCAAAACAGGCAAGCAGTGGCAGCGCGATGGCCAGGAGCGCAATCAGCCAGTGCCGGTGTATAAGGTTGCCCTCGGCGCTAATGCCCTGGCTGACCTCAGCCCCAGCATCTTCGTTTTTATTCTTCTTGCGTTTAAGCATGCCTCTCGCTCAGTACCACTGGGCGTCGAATCCGATCTGTCGGACGCCTATGCCTGTCATTCCCACTTGGCGCGATTCCTTATAAACCAATCGCGAGCGGTCCACCAGTGTAAAACCGCGTGTTATTTTAACTGACTCTACTTGTTGAGAGTTTCGGCAATTCGCCGGGCTCAGGCGGCGTCATCGGCAGGTACGCTGACCCGGGCGGCGATCAGTGGAATCAGTGCCGCTGCCAGCGTGTCTTTGCTGGTAAGACTGATGTCCTGGTGCCCGTCGGCCCAGAGAATAGTGGCCGCGTTAGAGTCACTGTTAAAACCCGCGTCGGTCCCAGAGACGTCATTGGCGACAATCATGTCCAATTGCTTGGCATGTAGTTTGCTGCGCGCGTGTTCGATCAGTTTCTCTGTCTCTGCTGCAAACCCGACGGTGAATGGGCCAGGATCACGTGCTGCGACGCTGGCAATAATATCGGGGTTCTTGACCAGCGAGAGCGACATTTCCTCGCCCTGTTTCTTGATTTTCTGAGGCTGTACCACCGCGGGTCGGTAGTCGGCGACCGCTGCACAGCCAATGAAGATGTCGCAGTCTGTCAGCGATGCATCAACCGCCTCCTGCATATCAAGGGCACTGGTTACGTCGATCCGGAGCACCCGCTCTGGCGTCTCCAGGGCAACGGGCCCTGCAATCAGCGTCGTGAGAGCGCCCGCTTCCGCAGCGGCGCGGGCAATGGCAAAGCCCATCTTGCCCGAGCTGTGATTACTGATATACCGCACCGGGTCGATCGCTTCGCGAGTGGGGCCTGCTGTAATCAGCACGCGCTGACCGTCCAGCAAACCGGATTCAAACACTTTTTGCGCGGCGGCAACGATATCCGCGGGCTCTTGCATGCGGCCAGGTCCCACATCACCGCAGGCCTGGGTCCCCTCGGCCGGGCCTGTGAAAATCAGTCCGCGGCTTTGCAGGATAGCGACATTGGCTGAGGTGGCCTCGTCGCGCCACATTTGCTGGTTCATCGCGGGAGCGAGCAAACGAGGCGCTGGCGTCGCGAGGCACAAGGTGGTCAGCAGGTCGTCAGCGCGTCCCTGCGCCAAGCGGCTTAGAAAGTCGGCGGTCGCGGGCGCGACCACGACCAGATCTGCCCAGCGCGCCAGCTCAATGTGCCCCATCCCCGCTTCGGCTTCGGCATCCAATAGTTCCAGATGCACCGGTTCGCCGGACAAAGCCTGCAAGGTCAGCGGCGTAATGAATTCCGTAGCGCCCTGCGTCATAACAACCCGAACGCGTGCTCCCGCCTCGCGCAGGTCTCTGACTAGCTGCGCAGATTTGTAGGCCGCGATGCCGCCGGTGACACCAAGTAGAACGTTACGGTTGTAAAGTCGCCCCATGGGCCTTGCTACCGAATTAAAACGGCCTGATACGATAACACCGGGGCTGTGCATTTGACACCGCGCCGAGTCTCAGGGAGGAGACGATGAGCTTGTCGATGCTGCCGGTGCAGGACCGGCCCAGAGAGAAATTGTTGCAGCGCGGCGCCAGATCGCTCAGTGATGCTGAATTACTGGCGGTTTTACTTGGTACCGGCGGTGCTGGTCGTGGGGTGCTGGAGCTGTCAGCGAACCTGCTGAAGGGGTTCGGTGGCTGGCACGCGTTGTTGTCTGCATCCGCGGAGGAGCTGCTGCGCGAGCCTGGCATGGGAACAGCGAAGTTCAGTGTTCTGCAGGCGGCGATGGAGTTGGCGCGGCGGCATGCGGAAGAGAGTTTGCGCGAAGGCGCAACGCTCAATAGCCCTAGTCGCACGCAGCGCTTTCTGCAGGCGCACCTGCGCGATGCGTCACGCGAAGTATTCTGCTGCCTGTTTTTGAATGCGCAACACGGTCTGATTCGATGTGAAGACCTGTTCCTGGGCACTCTTGATGGTGCGGCGGTATACCCACGTGTGGTGTTGGAACGTGCACTGCAGCTTCAGGCGGCGGCAGTGATTTTCGCTCACAACCATCCCTCCGGGGTTGCCGAGCCCAGTGCGGCGGATCGACGCATCACGGAGCGCTTACAGGCGGCTCTGGCGCTGGTGGATATCCGTGTGCTTGACCATATTATTGTCGGGCGTGGGGAGGCTTTTTCCTTCGCCGAGGATGGCTTGCTATGATGGCACTAGGAAAACCGCAAGCCTTTGAATATGTGGGGTTTCTGCCTTTTACCCGCCTGAAAGTGATGCCCACTGTCGCTTGTGTTGCAGGGGTGCTTCTGCTATAAAGTCGCGCTCGTTTTGGCAGGCACCGGACACCGCGTCCGACGCGCCTCAAAAATTTTCTAAAATTTAGTCAGCCCATGCGCGGTCTTAGCCGCCCCTGAGAGTAAGTCATCATGGCCAGAGTATGTCAGGTCACCGGCAAGCGGCCGGTAACCGGTAACAACGTATCCCACGCCAAAAACCGCACCAAGCGTCGGTTTTTGCCGAATCTCCACCAGCATCGTTTCTGGGTGGAATCCGAGAAGCGCTTCGTACGCCTGCGCGTATCCAGTAAAGGCATGCGTATCATCGATAAGAAAGGCATTGATGCGGTGTTAACTGACATGCGCGCACGCGGCGAAAAGGTCTGATAGAGCTGCGCGGAGCAAGCCCAGAGGAGTTTTAGCTATGAGAGAAAAAATCAAGTTAGTGTCGTCCGCAGGAACGGGCCACTACTACACAACGGACAAGAACAAGCGCAACACGCCGGACAAAATGGAAATGAAGAAGTACGATCCGGTAGTGCGCAAGCACGTGATGTATAAGGAATCCAAGATCAAATAAGCTTGGAATGCGCGTCTACACTCCGTCTTTCCTATCTTTGCCGGCTTTCCAGGCTTCTCACACTTTCGCGGTGTTCGCGCCCCTCCTGGCTTTCGATCGTTGCATGTCTGCGTCATTCTAGGTTTTGTAGCAGTAAGTACTGCGAGACCCGCTGCGGCGGGTTTTTTGTGCCTGTGAACCCGCTGTCGATAGCTTCGCCATGGGGCGAACAGCAGCGATAGCGCTTTACACTCAGCTGACATGCCCGAGTTACCTGAAGTAGAGACAACGCGGCGCGGTTTGATGCCGCACGCCCGCGGTGAGACCGTCCTGGAAATGCGTGTACGCGAGCGTCGCTTGCGCTGGCCCATCCCTGACGAGCTCATCAGCCTGCTTCCTGGAGCGCGCATCGATGACATTCAGCGGCGCGGCAAATACCTGTTGTTTCGCACCGACGCTGGCACACTCATCGCCCATTTGGGTATGTCAGGCTCGCTGCGGGTCGTTACCGATAAGGAACCGCCTGCTACCCACGATCACGTGGATATCGTCCTGAGCACCGGCAATATTTTGCGTTATAACGACCCCCGTCGTTTCGGCTGCATGCTTTGGACGCTGGAAGATCCCGCTCGGCATTCGCTGCTACGCCACCTCGGGCCAGAACCGCTGGAGGATTCCTTTGATGCGAACTACTTGTATCGCTTATCCAGAGGGCGCAAGGCAGCCGTTAAGACCTTTATTATGGACAGCCACGTGGTTGTGGGGGTGGGTAACATTTATGCCAACGAGTCCCTGTTTTTAGCAGGCATTCGACCGGGGCGGGCTGCGGGCCGGGTGTCTAGGCCGCGCTATGAGAAGCTGGTCGAGTGCATTAAACAGGTGCTTGCGGCGGCGGTGGCGCAGGGTGGTACCACGCTGCGGGATTTTGTCGGTGGCGACGGTAAGCCTGGCTACTTTCGCCAGCAGCTCAACGTCTATGACCATGGCGGTGAGCCCTGCCCGCGCTGTGGCGAGCTGCTGCGTGAATCACGGCTGGGACAACGCAGTACGGTGTTTTGTCGGCGCTGTCAGCAGTAGCGCGCCAATGCTCCAGCATCCCGCTGACGCCAGCGGACTCAGTCTGCAAAGCGCTGCGCCAGGGCTGCGCTCACGTTCTCGGGTACGAAGGGGGTGATATCGCCACGAAGCGCCGCGATTTCCCTCACTAGAGAAGAAGAGATAAAGGACAAGTGCTCGGAGGGTGTCAGGAACACCGATTCGAACTCCGGGTAAAGGGCGCGGTTCATATTGGCCATCTGAAACTCGTACTCGAAATCCGAAACCGC
>JBCDKJ010000090.1:0-10774 GCA_038746745.1 Pseudomonadota bacterium | reverse complement strand
GGGAAAGGGTTGAAAGCCCTAATGCGCCGATCCAGTGTCGGAGCATCCAGTGCCCAGTCGATAGCAGCTTCGCCCTTATCAATTTTTGCGGCGTAGGTTGCAAGGCTATCGTCCTGCAGCTCTGCGCCCAGTAGCTTGTCAGGCAGCGCACGCAATACATCGATTAACGCGGGCGGGCCCACTTCTGCCAGTTGGTCATGCAGCATGCCGCTGTGCATATGCGGCGTAATTTCCACGGCTGCGCTTTTCAGCATTGGACCAGTATCCAGGCCCGCCTCCATTTTCATTATCGTGACGCCGCTTTGGCTATCACCTGCTTCGATCGCCCGTTGTATGGGCGCCGCGCCCCGCCAGCGCGGTAATAGCGATGCGTGCACGTTGATGCAGCCGTAGCGTGGCGTGTCAAGAATCTTCTGCGGCAGTATCAGGCCATAGGCGACCACTACCATAACGTCAGCGTTGAGATCAGCTAACGTCCCTGCGGCAGCTTCTGTTCTGAGGCTATCAGGTTGCAGCACGGGAAGCCCTGCGGCAGCGGCGGCGAGCTTGACGGGGCTGGCGGTGAGCTTCTTACCACGTCCTGCTGGACGATCCGGCTGCGTGTAGACAGCCACTGGCGTCAGGTTGGCCCCGATCAGCGCGTTAAGGTGAGAGGCGGCAAACGCGGGCGTGCCGGCGAAAACCACTCGGGGCTGGGTCATCAGGCGCGCAGGCGGTGCTGCTTTTCCAGCTTTTTGCGAATGCGGCCGCGTTTGAGTGTGGACAGGTAGTCGACGAATAGCTTGCCGTCCAGATGGTCAATTTCATGCTGGATGCAAACGGCCAGCAGGCCCTGAGGTTCCAGGGTAAAGGTCTCGCCGTTCCTGTCCTGTGCGGTCACGCGGATATGTTGTGGCCGCTCTACTGTTTCGTAGAAACCGGGCACAGATAGACAGCCCTCATCATAGACATCAAGCTCCTCGTCGAGAATGTCGATCTGCGGATTGATGAACACCAGGGGCTCGTCTCGCGTTTCTGATACGTCGATCACCAGTAGTCGTTTGTGCACATCCACCTGGGTGGCGGCGAGGCCGATGCCGGGTGCGTCGTACATGGTCTCGAACATGTCGTCGATGAGCTGGGAGAGCGCAGCGTCAAATTCTGTCACCGGCGCGGCCTTGGTGCGCAGCCTGGGATCGGGGAATTCGAGAATATTCAGAACAGCCATGTTGCCTACGACGATGTCGCTCCAGAGAAAGCCGCCGTGACAGCGGTCGAAATAACAGAATATGCACTTGCACTGCTGTTTGAGGCTCAGCACACTGCTCTATATTATACAGTGAGTTTGCGTAGCGCCCAGCGCGGCGGCCAAACCGATGCAGTAAATGCATGCCGGGGGACAGGCGAGAATAACGATGAAAAATCTGCTGAAATCGGGCTATTTTTCGATAGCTCTGCTTATCGCGGTAGTGCTGCCAGCAACCTCTTTCGCGGACGAGGTACGGCTCACAGACACGGCTCCTGAAGTCTACCTCGTTAAAGAAGGGGACACCCTCTGGGGGATTGCCTCACTGTTCTTGGAAGACCCCTGGCGCTGGTCCGATATCTGGGAGATTAACGAGCAGCTCGACAACCCTCATCTAATTTTCCCCGGCGACGAGATTTATCTGGTCTGGGTAGACGGTCAGCCACGCCTGCGCGTGCGACGAGGCGATGCAGCTACCACGGTGAAGCTAACCCCACAGATGCGCATCGAGCCACTTGATCGCGCTATCCCAGTGATCTCTTTGGAAGATATTGGCCCCTGGCTTTCTGACCATCGCGTTGTGTTGCCAGAGGATTTGGAGGGAGCGCCTTACGTGATAGCGGGTGCAAAGCGTAAGTTGCTCAGCAGCGCTGGCGATGAGCTTTACGGTCGCGGTGCACTGCCCGAAGGTGAGACCGGCTTTGGCGTATACCGGCAAGGACAGATCTTTAAGGATCCTGAGTCGGGTGAAGTATTGGGCATGGAGGCTACGGATATTGGTAGTGCCCGCCTGCGGCGAGCCAATGAGGGCGAAGAGGGCGACATCTCTGAATTTGAAGTCACACGGGTGACGGAGGAGGTGCGCATCGGTGATCGCCTGCTGCCTCCCGAGGCTCGTGAGATTGCTGCCACATTTCAACCGCGCGCGCCTATGAACAACGTCGAGGGCGTCATGTTGGCGGTGGACTCTGGCGTTAGCCAGATTGGCACAATGGATATTGTGGCCGTTAACCTGGGTCTACGAGACAGCATTGAAGAGGGTCATGTGTTACTGATTTATCAGCGCGGTGAGCTGGTCCGGGATCGCATGACGAACGAAATGGTGCAAATTCCGGATACTAGAGCAGGGCTGCTTATGGTATTCCGTTCTTTTCTAAAAATGAGTTACGGCATCGTTCTCAAGAGCGACCGCCCGCTGGCCGTTATGGACCGGGTCGTCGCCCCCTGACCCCGTGCCGGTGGCTATGCCATCGTCGCTGACAGAGCTTCCGAACATGCCTGACGGATCAAGGACGATCCATGAATTCAGCGATACAGCGTCAGTGGCTGACTCTGGCCCATTTATCACTTTCAACACGTGCTTTCAGTCGCCTGGCAGATCTCTACGGAGATGCCGGTGAGATTTTGGCCTTGCCGGATCAGGCCTGGCGCGAGGCGGGTGCCACCGCTGCAGCCTTGCAGTCTCGTAGCGCCTGGCATAAGTCCGGTGGTCGAACCTTAAAATCCGACGTTGATGACGCCGAGCGCTCGTTGACTGAGGCTGAAGCGCAACTTCTTCCCCTGGGGGATTCGCGCTATCCCCCGCTACTGTCCCAGATTGATTATCCGCCGGCCTTGCTCTACGTGGCGGGCGACATTGCGACACTCTCACAGCCGCAGTTTGCAGTGGTTGGGAGCCGGCGCTGCAGCGCCAGTTCGGCTCGCGTCGCCATGGAGTTTGCTGCAGGGCTGGTGACGGCAGACTATGGTGTGTGCAGTGGCCTCGCACTGGGGATTGATGCGGCGGCACATCGCGCCGCACTGGCCGCTGGCGGCAATACTATCGCCATCGTAGCGACAGGTATTGATCGCTGTTACCCAGAGCGGCATCGGTCGCTGTGGCAGGATATTGTCAAACAGGGCGCGGTAGTCACCGAATTCAATCCCGGCGTGAGTCCACGGCGTGAAAACTTCCCCCAGCGCAACCGTCTGATTAGTGGTCTAAGCGTGGGTGTGTTGGTGGTGGAAGCAAGCCTGCGCAGCGGCTCACTGATCACAGCGCGTAGCGCGCTGGAACAGAATCGCGAAGTGTTCGCTGTGCCGCATTCGGTGCTTGATCCTGGTGGAGCAGGTTGCCATCAGCTTTTACGCCAGGGTGCGGGGCTGGCCACTTGCGTAGCAGACCTGATCACAGAGGCGGCTTCACTGCGTGCGGTCCACGACCTGCGAGAACACAACGGGCGGCAGCCACCCGCTCGGCTGAGGCCGGTGTGGGAATGCCTGGGTCATGATGCCCTCTCTGTCGACGAGTTGGCGAGTACAGGTGAAACAGCCGTCGAGCAGGTGCTGAGTGCCTTGATGGAGCTGGAACAGGCTGGGTTTGTGGAACAGCGCGGCGGCTTGTACCAGCGCAAGCTGTGATAGACTCCGCGCGTTTTTCGGGGCCATGTTTAATGCGGGTGTCGGCCGCATTTGAAGGCGCAGACGCCAGGTCCAGACAGCGCTGTTTGTCGGCCATTAGCGGCACAGACAACGACATAACGGGGGCAGTAACTATGCAAGACATCTCTACGGATGCGGTGAGGGATTATCTGTTGGGCTTGCAGGACTCGATTTGCACGGGCCTGGAGAAAATTGACGGTGCGTCTCATTTTCATGAAGACGGCTGGGAGCGTGAGGAAGGCGGCGGCGGTCGCAGTCGAGTGATTGTTGACGGTGCAGTGTTCGAGAAAGGCGGCGTTAATTTCTCTCATGTGACGGGCGCTGCGCTACCGTCCTCAGCCTCCGCAGCTAGACCCGAGCTGGCGGGCCGCGGCTTTCAAGCCATGGGGGTCTCTCTCGTAATCCACCCGCATAACCCCTATGTGCCAACATCTCACGCCAATGTACGCCTGTTCATCGCTGAAAAAGAAGGTGCCGAGCCGGTATGGTGGTTTGGCGGCGGCTTCGATCTGACACCCTTTTACGGCTTTGAGGAAGACTGCAAGCACTGGCACGCGGTGGCCCAGGCAGCCTGCGCGCCTTTTGGTAGCGACGTCTATTCCCGCTTCAAGACCTGGTGCGACGAGTACTTTTTCCTCAAGCACCGCGGCGAACCCCGCGGCATTGGCGGTTTGTTTTTCGATGACCTGAATGATTGGGACTTTGACACGAGTTTTGCCTTCATGCAGGCCGTTGGAGACGCCTACCTCAAAGCGTATGCCCCGATCATTGAGCGCCGCAAGGACATTCCCTGGGGCGAGCGCGAGAGAAGCTTCCAGCTCTATCGCCGTGGACGCTATGTTGAGTTCAACCTGGTCTACGATCGTGGCACGCTGTTCGGCCTGCAATCAGATGGGCGTACCGAGGCCATTCTCATGTCGCTGCCGCCTCTGGTGCGCTGGGAGTATGAGTACCAGCCGGAATCCGGCAGCGACGAGGCCCGTTTGACCGAAGAGTTTCTGAAGCCCAGAGACTGGCTCGCCGCATGAGCCAGGGCGCGGCCAGCGCGCCCAAGTTTGCAGTATTGGGCAACCCCGTTCGACATAGTCGGTCGCCATGGATTCACGCCGCCTTCGCCGAACAGTGCGGCCTGCCGATGCAATACCGAGCCGTCGCCGTAGAGCCAGATAAGTTTGAAAATACCGTGATTGACTTTTTTGCGCGCGGCGGTAAAGGCTTAAATATAACCGTGCCTTTCAAGCAGAAGGCCTTCGCCCTGGCGGAGCGCTTGAGTGAGCGCGCCCGGGTCGCCGGCGCAGTTAACACGCTGTTACAACGTGAACAACAACTGGTGGGCGATAACACCGACGGTATCGGCCTGGTGCGGGACATGGTGGCGAATCTCGGCTGGCAGGTTCGTGACAGGCGGCTGCTGGTAATGGGTGCAGGTGGTGCCGTGCGCGGCGTTCTGGAGCTATTGCTAAAAGAGCACCCCTCTGCGCTGACGGTGGTCAATCGCAGTGCAGACAAGGCTGTGGCGCTGGCGCAGGACTTTGCCGAACTGGGCAGGATCGATGCAGGCGGATACGAACTGATTGCTGATGCCGACTTCGATCTTGTGATAAACGGCACCAGCGCGAGCCTGAGCGGTGAACTTCCGCCGCTGCCCTCAGCATTGCTGAACGACCGTAGCTGTTGTTACGACATGATGTATAGCGCAGAACCTACACCGTTTATGCGTTGGGCTGCGCAGCATACTGCCTGGGCCGTCGCAGACGGTCTGGGCATGCTGGTAGAGCAGGCAGCGGAGTCATTTTACCTGTGGCAGGGTGTGCGTCCTCAAACCGGTCCGGTCTTGGCTGCGTTGCGTAACCGACTGGCAGGAGGCTCGACATGACTCGACGTTTTATCGCCGGTGCGGTGTGTCCACGCTGTGGCGAAATGGACAAAATTGTGGTGGATAGCAGCAACGATCAGCGCGAATGCGTGAGTTGCGGCTACACCGATTCCCGCCCAAGCGGTAAACCCGAGGAGCTCAGGACGCGGGTCAACCAGCCTGCGCGCCGCGTCGAGACCGCGGCGGAGCCTGTCACGCTGATTCAGCCCTCCGCTTCGGAAGATTGACCGTTAATGACCAGTGCCTGGGTTCCCAGCTCAAGAATACGTCACACCAGCGCTTCAAGGCGCGATGCCAGCGGCACTCCACCTAAGTTCAAGGAAGTAGCCCACGCACCTAATGACCTAACCACATCCCTAAAAGGCGTACTCTAGCGAAATACCGAATGTCTGCGGCTGCCGCATGTTGTACTCGCCGCGCGCTCGAAAACCATTTGAGCCGTTTAATACGCCGCTATCGGCAAAGTTAAGGCTCTCTGGTTCGTCCTCGTCCAGTAGATTCGTCGCAAAGCCGGTTATGGTGATACCGTTCAGCCGATAACCCAGGCGAGCGTTGACCAGGACTGCCGAACCTATCTCCTCGGAGACTCCGGCACCCAGCTCCTCTGGCCCGAGATTAAACACGTCTGACCAGGACGCTGACCGGTAGTTCAGGCTCAGGCTACTAAAGAATCCTTGTTCCCTCGCATAGCTAAGGCCCACGGTCGCGGTAAATGGCGGCGCGTTGTCCAATTCGTTGCCTGACAGGTCAACAGGAGGGTTGGTGAACGCATCAAACAGAAATTCGTCTATGCTCGTCTCGAGTAGTCCGACGTTTCCAAACATGCTCAAAGACTCACTCACGCGGAAATCCAGGGCCAGCTCAAGACCATAGAGAGCCGTATCTCCGGCGTTATCGATAATTGAAAAATCCCGCGAGTCCTGAATCATGACTTGCTGGTCTTCATAGTCACTGTAGAACGCCGTGCCATTGAACGTTAGCCGCCCATCCATCCAGATGCTGCGCCAGCCGGCTTCATAGCTGATCAGGAACTCTGGCTCATAGGTTACAACGATCACCTCTCCCAAATCGTTCGGGGCGAGAGAGGCTCCGCCGGCGCGATAACCACGGCGGATGTTCGCAAAGATGGCAAAATTGTCGAATACGTTGTAAGTGACCGCTGTGCGGGGCAGCAAAACCGCATAGTCGTCATTCTGAAGCGGTTCTCCGGGGCGTTGAAAGACCTGAGCTGCGACATCACAGGGTACTTCTGCATTGATGGTGATCATACAGTTCGCAGGAAGAATGCTGGCTACCGTGTCGGAGCGCTGCGTTCGAAACTCCTCGGTGTCGTAACGCAAGCCGAAATCGAAAGCCCAGCGGTCATTCGGTTGGAAGCGCCATTGGGTAAACAAAGCGGCGTTCTGAATCTTTGTGTCCGTGTCGGTTTCAAAGATCGCAAGGCTGTCGGCCGGATTGACAGGGAAGACAAAGGAATCCGCTATTATAATGGTTCCGCCGTTAGTGGCATCGCGCTGTTCTTCAAAGTAGTACACGCCAAACTGACCGGTCCAATGGTCGAAATTGAACCCCAAGCTCAGCTCCGCGGTAACGGTTTCATTGGCGCTTATGAAAAAAGAGCCCACATCTCCAAAGGAACTGACTGCGCGTGATCGGTTAAGTCCGTCGACGTCCACGTCTTCGAAGGTGCTTAACAGCTTGAGAGTCATCGCACTTGACAGTTCATACCGCAGGTCGGCGGTCAGGCGTGTAGTCTCATACTCCACGAAGCGCAATACCTCTCGGAAGGTCTGGAAATCGCTAGGGTCAAAGCTCAGAAAATCCGGGTCATTGGCCGGCAAAGGTGCACTCACCCGCCCGGGAGACTGGCCATTTTCCCTGTCAACGTGCTGAGTAATTAGCTCAGCACGCAGTTTGGGGAGCGAACTAGGCTGGAATAGAAGCGAAAATCTAGTGCTCAAGCTTTCGCGATAGTCCGCATCCTCGCCGTCAATGGCATAGTCGGTGTAACCATCAGTGTCCTGAAAGTCAGTGCTCAGGCGAAAGGCAAGAACATCCTCTATTAAAGGTCCGGAGACCACGCCAGCATATTGATGGGTGCCGAACTCCGCTGCGAGCACCCGGGCAGCTCCTTCCCAGACAAATGTCGGGGAGTTTGATTCGACTACCACCGCACCGGCGATGGCATTTCGACCCTGTACCGTCGACTGTGAGCCTCTCAGAACCTCGACCTGTTGAATATCCCAGAGTGATTGTCCGCCTTCAGACAGCGCTGCACTCGAAGAGGGGACTCCATCAATGTATACGTTTATCGCATCACCCTGACCCGCACTATTTGTTCCACTGCGATTAATGCCACGCACACTGATGTTGTTTAAGTTGTTGAATCGGATCGTGGTGTTTACCGCCCGAGCAACTGCTTGTGCTATGTCGAATGCGACTTCCTCCTTCAGACGGTCCTCAGAGAATACTTCTACCGAGTCGGTGACCCGTTGGAGCGTAAGGCCTTGTTTAGTGCCGTACACAATGACTTCTTCAATACGGTTGTCGGTATTTTCGCTCGAACTTGTCGATGGCTGTGCCTGGAGTTGCGACGACAATAAAAGCGCGCTGCAGGCGCCGAAGCACTTTGCGACGTTGACGGTATGGGGTGCGGATTTCATTAGACGTCCAAACAAGGGTGACTGAATAGTCGAGAATGAGAATCATACTCAATCCGGGCTCATGTGTATCCCGCCGTTGCCGCCCCAGTACGAGAGCAAACGTCGTGCCTTAAGCATGTGAGGATGAGATCTAGGAGTTCGAAACTGATGCCCGCCCAAGCGGTAAACCCGAGGAACTTAAGACGCGGGTCAACCAGCCTGCGCGCCGCGTCGAGACCGCGGCGGAGCCTGTCACGCTGATTCAGCCCTCCGCTTCGGAAGATTGACCGTCAAAGCTCGGCAGGCGCAGGTCAACGCCTATCTCCTGACTCATACAGGGCAGCGATATCGACGCCGCCATCATGCCTGGTTGGCTCAGACCACCCCAGCCCAGCGCCGGGCTTACTAGCTCAAGGCTGCGTCGCACCAGCCCCTCAAGGCGTGATGCCAGTGGCTCTCCAATCAAGTGCAGGGCAATGATATTAGCGCGTGTCATGTCCACATCGACTAATCGCCCCGCGCCGCTGCGCTGATAGCGCTCATCCAGCTCTTCGATAAGGCGCTGTGCCAGAAAAGCCTCGTCCATAAGCGCCTGCAGACCGCCCTCCTCTGCTAATGCGTCTGGAGGTGCCAGGAAGAAGTCTTCTGCCATATTCAGCAAAGGAGTCAGTTTGCTGGCCGCGCCACCGGCGCGCGCACTGTCCTGAATATGCAGCAGGAAATCGGGTACGTACTCGACGTAGCGAATACAGAATGCCAGCAGCGCGCGACTGGGATCTCGGTGGGACAGGATGAGTCGATGCCGTAACGTGGGCAGTCGCTGGCGCAGTGCCTGCTCCATAGAGCCGTGCTCTGCTTCAAAATCTTTGGCGTCCTGGATGACGCGGCGTATGGTGGCGATTCCCATCGCGGCCCCGCTTTTTGCATGCTGCCACTAAAGCTAGACCATGTGGCTGAAACCGCTAGTCGAGCCAGCCCTCGGACTGTTTGAGGCGCAGAAAATACCAAGCCAGCGTTGCCCCCCGACTGCCGTTAAACAGTGTAAACGCCAGCCAGAGGCCATCGTTCTCAAGCCCCCTGCTGAGATACCAAGCCGGCAGGTAAATCAGGCACACAGAGATCACCATCCCCTTCATCATGTAACGACTGCGGTCGGTGCCGATGAATACTCCGTCCAGCAGGTAAGAAGGCGCAGCGACCAGCGGTAACAGAATCAGCCACCCCTGATGTCTGTGAATACCGGCAAGCACCGCGGTGTGGTCGGTAAACAGTGGGTATAGCCAGGGCCCTGCCGCTAGCAAGGCGAGGCTTAGCGCTACCGCCGTTATCAACGTCCAGACCCAGCAGGCTCGGACAGCAGCATAAAACCGGTCCAGGTCTCTGGCGCCTGCCGCGTTGCCGGCCAGACCCTCTGCGGCGAAGGCAAATCCGTCAAGCGCAAAGGCTGCCAGCATTAACAGATTCAGCATGACAGTATTTGCTGCCAGCGTGGTCTCCCCCTGCCGCGTGCTCATGGCGGTGAAGAAGGCAAACGCCAGTAGCAGTGACACGGTTCGTACAAACAGATATTGGTTGCTTCGCAGCAAGCTCGCGTAAGAAGAAACCTTTCCCAGCTGCTTCCGAACAGTAGGCAAAGGGGTCCAGTCCAGCTTCGTCACTGCCAGCGCCAGTGCCAGTGCGCAGCCCGCGTATTCAGCGATCAGCGTAGCGTAGGCAGCGCCCTCGCTCTTGCCATCGAGCACCGCGATAAACACGACATCCAGGACGATGTTCAGGACGTTAGTGCTAATGAGAATGAGCATAGGCCAGCGCGTATTTTGTCGCCCGATAAACCAGCCAGTAATCGCGTATGTCACCAAAACGGCTGGCGCGCTGTAGACGCGAATCGAGACATACGCCTGGGTCAGCATGGATAGCTCGGCGGCAGGGTTCATTAACCTCAGCCCTACTGGCAACCAGAGCCCTTGGGAGATCAGCACCAGCGCGGCCAGCATCACCCCAAGGATGCCGGACTGTAGCACCACGGCAAGCTCTCGCTCGCGATCTTTGGCACCGGTGGCGCGTGCCACCAAGCCCGTGGTGCCCATGCGCAAAAACCCAAAGCCCCAGTACAGGAAAGACAGGATGCTTGCTCCGATTGCCACCGCCGCCAAGTAGCGCGTTGAGTCCAGATGGCCGAGCAACGCGGTGTCGACCAGGCCCAGCAGTGGCGTCGAAATGTTGGACAAAATTGCCGGCCAGGCGATCTGCCATATGTTGTGGTGTATGGACCGTCGCTGTTCCATATCTGGTAGTTTTATCTAGGTAGGTTCACGCTACAGAGTGGCTGGGGATGCTGCGCCAAAGCCAGTCTGGAAACGGCCGGGGCTGGTGTCCTCGGTATGCAATTCGAGTATACTACCTGAGCGCTTCGCCGCACCCGGTATAGTCCCGCGGTCGCTCCCGCTTCGACATTTCATGGCCTACGGTCAGGTTGTCGTTCGCAGAGACCTCGGCCGGACTGTGGCAGCGCACTAAACAAATGTCTACGTAGAAAGACAACGGGGGAAACGCGCTATGTTGCGTACGGCGAGAGAGCTTTACTGGCTCGCTCTGTTTCCTGTGATGCTG
>JBCDKJ010000089.1:0-11298 GCA_038746745.1 Pseudomonadota bacterium | reverse complement strand
GACATCGAACCCACTGGCTTTCTCTGGACTCTGCTGGCATTTAACGTGGGCGTGGAGATTGGCCAGCTTGGCTTTATTGCTGCCCTCGCGTTGGTTCTGGGCTGGGCACTCCAACAGGCGTGGGCTCGCCAGCGCGTGCACATTCCTCTTGCATCGCTGGCAGTACTGGTTTCGTCGGTGTGGCTGGTGCAGCGGCTGGGCGCGCTATGAGTCAGCGCCTGTTTCGGAACTTTGCCCATCTGGTCTGTGGCGACGCCGCTGGAACCTGTCTCAGCAACGCCGATCTGCTCACGGATCAGGGCGTGATCCTGGAGATTGGCGAGGACCTTACGGCTTCCGAGGGCATCGAGGTAGTGGACTGCACAGGACTCACCGCCTACCCGGGGCTGGTTAACACGCACCACCATTTTTTCCAGGCCTTTGTGCGCAACCTGCCGGCACTGGACTGGACCCGACTCACCCTGCTGGAGTGGCTGGACACCATCTACCCTATTTTCAGCCGGATAGACGAGGACTGCATTTACCACAGCTCAATCGTGAGCATGGCAGACCTGATCAAACACGGCTGTACCACCGCCTTTGATCACCAGTACAACTACACAGTACATGGTGGCAGCCAGCGGGTAGACCGCCAGTTCGAAGCGGCCGCCCTGTTCGGGCTGCGATTCCACGCGGGCCGCGGCTGCAATACCCTGCCGCAGTCAGAGGGCAGCACCATTCCAGACGCTATGCTGGAAAGTACTGACGCCTTTCTTAAAGACTGCGAACGCCTGATTGACGCGTTCCACGACCCCGGCGCTGGCTCTATGCGTCAGGTTGTTATTGCACCCTGCCAGCCGGTCAATGCCTATCCAGAGACCTTTATCGAATCAGTGGCGCTAGCCAGAGACAAGGGCGTCAGCCTGCATACCCATCTGGGCGAAGGCGAGAACGCTGCGATGGAAGCGCGCTTCGGTCGTCGCAGCCTGGACTGGTGCGAACAGATCGGGTTTGTCGGCGAGGACACCTGGCTGGCCCATGGCTGGGAATTCACGGCGGAGGAAATTGATACTCTGGCTCGCACTGGAACGGGGCTGGCCCACTGCCCAGCACCGGTGTTTCTGGTGGGCGCGGAGGTGACCAATATTCCCGCTATGGCCGCCGCCGGAGTCAGACTGAGCCTAGGCGCTGACGGCCAGGCCTCTAATGATGGCGCGCGCCTGACGGAAAACATACGGCTTGCCTATCTGCTGCAATGTCTGACGGCCAACCAGCGGGAGCATCCGGTACCAGCGCCCTACGACTTCCTGCGCATGGGCGCGGCGGGCGGCGCGGCCTGCCTGAATCGCGAAGATATCGGTGAGCTTGCCGTGGGGATGGCCGCAGACTTTTTTGCGGTGGATCTGCAAGGACTGGAATCTGTGGGTGCTAATGAACGGCCGCAGAGTTACCCGGCCAAAGTGGGGCTGTCGGGGCCGGTGGACATGACAGTGGTTGCTGGCGACGTGCTCTGGGAGCGAGGCGAGTTTCCCGGGCTGGACGAAGGCGCCCTGCGGGCAGAGGCCGATGCGAGCTTTCAGCGAGTGCTGGGTCCGGTCCTTCCGACTGCACCGTGAGCCAGGGCCTGGACACACTGCCGCTGAATTTGCGGGCTTTGCGGGCAGCTTACGAAGAGCAGCGCTTCACAGCTCGACAACTCATTACTGCGCTGCGCGAAAAAGCGTACAGACTCGCGCCGCCGGGAGTGTGGATTTATCAGCTTGATGACACCGAGCTGGAGCCCTATCTGGCGGCATTGGAGTCTGCGTCGGTGGATGCCCTGCCTTTGTACGGGGTGCCCTTCGTTATTAAAGACAACATCGATCTTGCCGGTGTGCCTACCACAGCCGCCTGCGAGGCGGCGTCTTATCTGCCGCAACACAGCGCCGTGGTCGTGCAGCGCTTGATCGATGCGGGCGCAGTGCCACTGGGTAAAACCAATCTCGATCAGTTTGCCACGGGGCTGGTGGGTACTCGCTCGCCACAGCCCTGGGGTCCCTGTGGCAATGCCTTTGATCCGGCCATGATTTCCGGTGGCTCCAGCGCTGGTTCCGCGGTAGCGGTGGCACTGGGCCTTGCGAGTTTTTCACTGGGCACCGATACCGCGGGGTCGGGGCGCGTTCCCGCTGCCTTTAACAATTTGGTAGGCGTTAAACCCAGCCGTGGACTGCTGTCCAGTCGAGGCATGGTGCCGGCCTGCCGCAGCTTGGACACCATCAGCCTGTTTGCGTTGTTGCCAGAGGACGCAGCGCAGATTTATGAGCTGGTGGCAGCATACGACCGGGAGGATTCCTTTTCCCGCACGCTGCCCGACACTGTATGGCCAGCGCTGTCGTCGACGCCATGGTTTCGTATAGCCGTACCGCTGCCTGATCAGCTACTGGTCGATGATTCTGCTCTAAGAGAGCGCTACCAGGATGCCATCGTGAGCCTGCAAGCCCTGGGTGCGGAAATCGTTGAGGCGGATTTCAGTCCGCTACTGGAAGCCGCAAAGCTCCTGTACGAAGGCCCCTGGGTCGCAGAGCGCACGCTAGCCGTGGACGCCTTGCTGAATGGCAAACTGGATGACGTGCATCCGGTTGTCGCCGAGATCGTTGAGGGCGGCGGGCACATTGACGCTATGCAGACCTTCGCAGCGCAATACCGATTGCAATCGCTGCGCAGTCAGACTGCAGCGTTTTTTGCGAACGTCGACTTTGCGCTGACACCGACAACGCCTGGCATCTACTCTATACAAGCGGTGTTGGACGACCCTGTCGCACTGAATTCGCGGCTTGGCTACTACACCAACTTTATGAACCTGCTGGATCTTGCGGCCATTGCAGTACCTGCGGGATTTTTACCCTCCGGCCTGCCCTGTGGTGTCACGCTGTTCGGGCCCGCCGGCAGCGACCGGGCGCTACTGCAGCTCGCCCAGCGTTATCTGAATACCCAGGAGTATCCGCTGGGTGCGACAGGTCTGCCCACGCCCTCACCGGAGCCCGTGCCCCTGCATAACGGCGACTGGGTAGAGCTGGCGGTCTGCGGCGCACATCTCTCGGGGTGTGCGCTGAATCATCAGCTCACGGATAGAGGGGCTCGACTGGTAGACGCGGGACAAACCACTCACGCGTATCGACTGTATTGCCTGCCGGGCGGCCCGCCAGCGCGGCCAGCACTGGTGCGGGTCACAGAAGGCGGCACCGCTATCGATATCGAGACCTGGGCACTGCCCGGTGCTGCGTTGGCATCTTTTATGAGCGGCATCCCGGCACCACTCGCCATTGGCAGATTAACCCTGGCCAGCGGCCGCGAAGTGGCAGGTTTTGTGTGTGAGGATGGCGGCGTTGCAGGCGCCACCGATATCACCCACTACGGTGGCTGGCGCGCATATCTGGCGTCGCTCAACTGAGTGACGCCGACGCTTCAGGCGTGAGTGGCGCGTATTTTTTCGAGGATGTGCTCGCCCGCTGAGGTCGGGCCAAACTGGGCTGGGTGTTCTGCATCGATACAGCTTGGCAGGCACTCCACCATGGTGTCGGAGTCGGGATCTACAAAGAACGCTATGGAATAGCGGTCGCCGCCCCCGGGGCGCGCTCGAACCCGATGCAGGGATGAGCGATAGCGCTTGTTGGTCCAGCGCTCGGTCATGTCGCCCACGTTGATTACCACGTTGCCCTGCTTGGGCGTAACGGGCTGCCAGACGCCGTCACTGTCCAGAACTTCCAGGCCACCGGCCATGTCCTGAAACAACAACGTCAACATGCCGTAATCGGTATGCGGACCGGCGCCTAGCTGATCTTCGCTCTGCAGGGACAGCGGAGGGTAATGCAGGATTCGCATGGTGACGTTCTCACCGCTGTGCTTCTCGACGAAGTACTCTCTGTCCATCTCAAGATCGACCGCAAACACCCGCAAAATCCGATACGCGGCCGCCATGCAATCTGCATTAAAGGCGAGCAGCAGATCCCTCAGCGCTGGATCGGGCCACTCGAAATCGCGCTGCTTGTTCAGATCACGCAGAGTCATGGCTTCTTTGAGATCGGGTGGGCTCCCTGGCTTAAGGCTCTCTTCACAGATGCCCTGATAGCCGAAGTTATCTTCGGCATCGGAGTAACCGAGTTTGCGCTTTTCGGTTTCAGGCTGCGCAAAGAAGGCTTTGCTCGCCTCGAACACTGCGTCGCGCAGGTTTTCGTTAACACCGATATTGCGCAGTGACAGAAAGCCTACGCCAGTGAGCGCTTCGTTGAAGGCATCGGCGAGGGCGCGCAGTGCGTCTTCATCGTGTTCGTTGTAGCTGGAAAAATCGACTTCCGGGATGTTCATAGGCATAGGAGTCCAGCGTTATACATACAGTTCGTAAGTAGCTGCATAAAGATAGGGTGCCTCAATATGCGCACGTTGCTGTTTCATGTGTTTCGGGACACGCCGCGAGTACGTCCGTGTAGGCTCGACTGCGGCCATCCCTGGCCGCAGACGGTCCCAAAACACATGAAACAGCAACGCGCGCTCCCATTGATTGAGACCTGAGTATCGCGCTCCGCACTGTCGAGATCAGAGCAAACAATCATTTCAGGCTTCCCAGCCAGTCGAGCAGAGTCTGGCGTTGCTCGTCACTCATGCCGGTCATATTGGCCAAGGGCATGTAGTTAGTGCCGACGGCTACGAGGGCGCGGTCGGCCAGGGCGACGGCGTCTTCGCGGGTTTGCAGGATCATGCCGCCAGGGGCAGCGGCGAACGCGGGATGGCTGGGCTGTTTGGCGTGGCAGACGGTGCAGTGTTCAGCGACGATTGCCATGGCGACCCTGTCGTCAGGGACGACGGTGTCGGGGCTGCTGGTGGGCCTGGCATCCAGAGCCAGGGCCAGCATCAGCGCGGCAAATGCGGAGGCGCAGCCGACAAGTATCTCGGGTTTCTGGATTCCCTGATGCTTGAGGTTGAAGTACTTTCGGGCGGAGCCAGTGATGATGACCACGACCACCAGTATCAGCCAGTTGTAGCGATGTCCGTACAGCAGCGGGTAATGGTTGCTGATCATGCAGAACAGCACGGGCAGGGTCATATAGTTGTTATGGGTAGAGCGAAGCTTGGCCTGGGCCAGTGGCGCTGTGTCGGGCTCCTCGCCGGCTTCGATTTGCTTTACGAAGCCGCGCTGAGCGGGAATGATACCGAGGAACACGTTACCCACCATGATGCTGCCCAGGGCAATGCCGAGGTGAATGTAGGCGGCACGGTCTGAGAACAGCAGCGTGAGGCCATAGCTGTATGCGCACAGCACGATAAAGCCCAGGCCCAGCAGGGGTAGACCGCGCTCTGCCAGTCCGGTGCGGATCAGCACTTCGTAACAGCCGACCGCCAGCGCAATCAGCGTCAGGCTGACGGCGATGGCCGCAGCGCTTCCCGGTACCGGGCTATCGGCACTGACCAGATAGCTGTCTGCCTGCACGTAGTACACCACCAGCAGTAGCAGCATGCCGGTGATCCAGGTGGAATACGCCTCCCAGTAAAACCAGTGCAGGGTCTTGGGCATGCGTGGTGGTGCGGCGGCATATTTGGCCACTTCGTAGACGCCGCCGCCATGAAAGGCCCAGAGATCGCCTTTGATACCCTTTTCCGCTTTCCAGTCAGGCGGTGTTTCCAGGCTGTTGTCCAGCCAAATGAAATAAAACGATGCGCCTATCCAGGCGATGCCGGTGATAACGTGCAGCCAGCGGACCGCGAGACTGACCAGATCGAGCAGCGTGGCTTCCATCAACTGCCCCGATAGGTGCTGTAGCCGAAGGGACTGAGCAACAGCGGCACGTGGTAGTGAGGGCGCGTCGACTCAACCACAAAACTGAGTGTCACCTCAGGGAAGAAGCACTCCCGACTGTTCGCCGCAGCCCATTCGCCGGTGTCAAAGCGCAGTTGGTAGTGACCGTCTGTCAGTTGAAACGTCTGGCCCCAGTCATTAATGCGGCCATCACTGTCTGTGACGCCGGATGCGGACAGTTCACCGTCAGCGGATGAAAGGCGCACTGTGACGCCTGCAGCAGGCTGGCCTGTTTGCAAATCCAGAATATGCGTGGTGATCGGGGCTTTCATGCGGTGGCCTCCTCGGCGCCAGCGGCAAACAGATGCTGCAGGCGCAGCGCAGTAATCTTCGCCTGCTCGCCGGCACCCGTGGCCAACTCCTGCTCACGACTATTGGGGAGTCGCGCTTTCAGTAGCGCCAGCATTTCTTCGGCAGACTTCCCGCTTGCGCAAACTATAAAAATAAAACCGTGGCGCGCCTCGTAATCCCGGTTGCTGGCGAGCAGTTCATCCAGCACGACGTCGGATGCGGCACCCACCTGGCCTTGCTCACGATTGGCAGTGGAGTACTTGTCCCGCAGCGCGTTGACGTCGCCGATGCGAGGATGGCCCGCAAAGGCTTCGAGTATTTCCGCTTCGCTGGCGTCCTGCCAGCACTGTTCACAGCTCTCCTGCAGACTCGCAAGGCTGTCGAAGGGACGAGCCTGGGCAACGTCCTGCGCCCAGCGTTGGCAATGACACAGTCCATGCAGCACCGTAACCGCAGCCTCATGATCCAGCGCATTAAACTGGGCGAGGTCCATTAGTGGCTGTCTTCCGTCGGCAGTGACGAAGGGGCGGCGCCAGGCGCGGCAGAGGCATCGGCATTCTCCTGCGCTTTCAACACCGTCCGCATCTCAGGCCAACTCATCCGGGTGTGGGCGCTGTCGTTGTCTTCCGGCAAGCGTGACAACACCCCCGCGGCGATGGATACCGCCACCTCCATCGGCAGCTTGCCTTTAACGGTTGGCAGCCCCACCGGGCACTCCAGGACGGCGATTTGCGCCTCACTCAGTCCCTCGCGCTGCAGCCTGTGACGGAAGCGTTTCGATTTGGTTTCTGACCCAATCAGTCCAACGAAGGACCAATGCGATTCACTGAGTAGCGCTTGCACTAATCGATAGTCCAGCGCGTGATCGTGTGTAAGCACCAGCACCTGACTGTGCCAGGGTAGCTCGGCAATCGCATCGGCGGGGTCATCCAGCAAATGGCATTGCAGGTTGGCGCTGGCAGGCGCGGTATCAAAAAAACCAGGACGATTGTCGACCCAGTGAATCGAAAGTGGTGTTTCAACCAGGATGCGTACCAGCGCCTGCGCCACGTGGCCAGCGCCAAAAATCACCAGAGACTGGGGCTGTGGCACAAACACTTCCAGCAACACAGCGACGCTGCCACCGCAGCACTGCTGTGCTTCTGCGGCCAAAGGAAATTGCTTGATCTCCTGGCCGGGCGCCCCCGTTGCCAACAGTTCCCGGGCTCGCTGGACCACCAGAAATTCCAGTTGACCGCCGCCTATGCTGTCCCAGGTATCCGCCGCCGAGACCACAATCTTGCTGCCGGGGTTACGCGGCGTCGATCCCGCCGTTGCCACCACCGTGGCGACCGCATAGGGCCGTCCCGCCTGCTGCAGTGCCGCCGCAGCCTCAGTCCAGTGTCCTGTGTTCATGGTCATGCGGCGACTCCCATTGTGTCCCCGGTCAGGGCTTGTTGTATCGCCCAATAAACGCGCTCGCTGGTGGCGGGCGGATCCAGCCTGGGATTAAAGCGATAATCACAAAAGCTGGCGCAGGCGTCCCGCAGTGCACACCACACGGATATGGGCAGCATCAGTGGCGGCTCGCCCACCGCTTTAGATCGATGGATGGTCTGCGCATGATTAGGTCTGTCAAATAGCTCAACGCTGAAATGCTCGGGTACATCGAAGGCGGTGGGAATTTTGTAGTTAGCGGGGCCGTTGGAAATCAAGCGTCCGCTGTCATCCCACTTGAGTTCTTCGGTCGTCAGCCAGCCCATTCCCTGTACGAAGCCCCCTTCAATCTGGCCGATATCGATAGCGGGGTTCAGGGAGCTTCCAACGTCATGAAGGATGTCCACCCGTTGTACGCGGTATTCGCCGGTACGACTGTCGACCAGAACTTCGGAGCAGGCAGCGCCCGTCGCGAAGTACAAGAAGGGTCTACCCTGCCCCCTCTCCTTGTCGAACCAGATCTTGGGCGTCTTATAAAAGCCGGTGGATGACAGGGAAACCCGGTTCAAATACGCCAGACTGATAAACTCACCAAACGGCAGCGTCTTAGCGCCACAGTGGACATGGTCATCAAAAAAGCGCACGTCTTCTGCCGGACAGCCGAAATGCTCCGCGGCAAACGCGCGCAGCCCGGCGAGGATTTTTTCGCAGGCATTGAGGGCAGCCATGCCATTCATATCCGTGCCCGCCGAGGCCGCCGTGGGTGAACTATTGGGCACCTTGTCGGTGCGCGTGGCGCTGATCATTACCCGCTCGATGCTGACACCCAGCGCACGCGCGACCACCTGTGCCACCTTGATATACAGGCCCTGACCCATCTCGGTGCCACCGTGACTCAGGTGCACGCTGCCGTCCGTGTAGATATGCACCAGTGCCCCCGCCTGATTCAGGTGGGTGGTGGTGAAGGAAATGCCGAACTTCACCGGGGTCAGTGCCAGGCCTTTTCGGAGAGGGCCGCCACTGCGGTTATAGTCCAGCAGTTGCATACGACGGCGGCGGTAGTCGCTACTTTTTTCCAGCGCGGTGACCAGATCGACCAGTGTCGTCTCTTCAATCTCCTGGCCGTAATGGGTGGTATCACCGGGCTTGTACAAATTGCGCTTGCGCACGTCCAGCGGATCGACACCTACCGCGCGAGCGATGTCGTCCATCATCGCCTCAGCCCCAACCATGCCCTGCGGCCCACCAAAGCCACGGAAGGCGGTGTGCGACACCGTATTGGTTTTGCAGCGATATCCCATCACCCTGGCCGCCGGCAGATGATAGGCGTTATCCGAGTGGTGCATGGCGCGATCGACGATGCCCTCCGACAAATCTGCTGTGCAGCCGCAGTCGCCCGCGACCTCAATATCTGCACCCTGAATTAATCCGTTGCTATCGAAGCCCACCGTGTAGCGATGGCGGAAGGGGTGGCGCTTGCCCGTTACAATCATGTCGTCGCGACGCGCCATCCGGTAGCGGACAGGCCGGCCGGTGCGCACCGCGAACAGGGCCGAAAAACAGGCCAGCGGCGCGGCCTGAGATTCCTTGCCGCCAAATCCACCGCCCATGCGCCGCACCTGTACCTGCACAGCGTGAATGGGCAAATCCAGCACCTCGGCGACCAGCTTCTGCACTTCGCTGGGGTGCTGGCTGGAGCTATATACCTGCACTCCCCCGTGCTCTTCCGGTTCCGCCGCACTGACCTGACCTTCCAGATAAAAGTGTTCCTGTCCGGCGATACGCGTCTCGCCGGAGATCGATAACTCCGCCGCAGCGATCGCATTATCGACATCGCCTTTGACCGACGAGCGCGTGGGCAGCACAAACGTCTGCGCCTCCATCGCTGCATCAATCGTTAGTAGCGGCTCCAAGGGCGTATACCGTATCTCCGCAAGCTGCACGGCACGCTGCGCCTGCTCATAACTCTCGGCAGCGACGGCAAAGACGGGCTGTCCAACAAACATCACCTGGTCTTTCGCCAGCAACAGATCGCCGTCGAACACCGGGGAGATATCGGCGCTGCCGGGAATATCGGCATGGGAAACCACATCAATGACACCCGGCGCATTGCGCACTTTGCTGAGGTCGATGGCGTCTATGCGAGCATGGGGGTGCGCGGCCCCGCCCACGGCCACGTGCAGTTGATTGGGATACATCGGCATATCGTCAATGTAGACCGCCGTGCCGCTAACGTGACGCTCGGCAGAGTCCTGGGGCAGAGGTCGACCGACTGGGTCGGTCTGACTGCCCTGGCCCGGAGGTATTGGCGAAACGAGCTTACGCACCGGCTGCAACCTCGCTGGCAGTGGCGGGAACCCAGACGCTGACCACGGGCTCGCCCCGCAGCTCCTTCAAGGCAATATTCAGCAGATTCGCCGCCATCGCCGATCGATACGCAGCGCTGGCGCGAACATCAGACAGAGGCGTGAACTGCTCACGAACCGCATCACAAGCAGCCTCTATGGCGGCATCGCTGAGCCCCTGTTCCAGCAGCACGTCCTCTGCCGCCGGCGCGCGGGCTGGCGTTGCTGCCATACCGCCGTAGGCGATACGAGCGCTAGTTACAGTGTCTCCCGTCATCGCAACTGATGCCGCCATAAGCACCGAGGAAATGTCATCTTCAAAGCGCTTGCTGAGCTTGCGAAATCGGTGCGGGCGCTCGATGGCCGCTTTAGGGATATGCACACAGCGCAGGTACTCATCCGGCGCCATCACGGTTTTGCGGTAATCCTGATAGAACGCATCCAGCGCAAGCTGCCGCGACTGACCCGCAGGATTCACCAGTTCAACGCTGGCCTCCCAGCACAACAGCATGGGTGGCGTGTCGGCAATAGGAGAGCCACCGGTAATATTGCCTCCCAAGCCCGCCCGGTTACGAATCTGCTGTGACCCGAGTCGATGCAATACCGCCCGCCACTCGGCAGAGTCCAGCGCCGGGTGTGTCATAAGATTGTCGTAGATGGCGCTGGCGCCGATGATTAGCGTGTCATCGGTTTCTGTAATCTGCGCCAGGCTGTCAACCCGTGTGATATCCACAATGGCATCAAATTGGCGATAAAGTTGGGATACTTCCAACATGAAATCGGTGCCGCCTGAGACCAGTCGTGCGTTCGGCTCTTCTCGCAATATCGCCTGCAGAGCCGCCTCCGTGCGGGGCTGATAAAAGCGACTCTGCTCACTGCGCAGCACGGGAACATCGTCTGGCGTGACCTGTGACGCACCATTTTGGTTCGGTAGCGGAACCGTTGACTCTCGCTTCGGATAGGTCTGCATGGCCAGACCCGCATCGATGATCGGGCGATAACCGGTGCAGCGGCAGAGATTCCCTGAGATGGCATCCGTTACCGCCTCTCGCGTGGGAGCTTCTCCGTCTGCCTGGCTGCGCTGGTAAAGACCCGCCAGCGACATCACAAACCCTGGGGTACAGAAGCCACACTGAGAACCGTGCTCATCGACCATCGCCTGCTGGGCCGGATGCAGTTGACCCGCCTCCGTCAGCCCTTCCACCGTCACCACGCTGTGGCCAGCGACGCTGCCCAATGGCGTAATACAGGCATTGATGGAGCGAGTATTGCCATCTTCCCCCGCTACCAGCACGGTGCATGCTCCACAGTCACCGGAGCCGCAGCCTTCCTTAGTACCCGGCAACCCCGCCTGGGTGCGCAGAAACCTCAGCAGAGTGGTTTCCGCACCACACTCACCGACGCTGAAAGTTTTACCGTTTAGCAGAAAGTCCACTG
>JBCDKJ010000088.1:0-12004 GCA_038746745.1 Pseudomonadota bacterium | reverse complement strand
CCAGCGCGAACTCGCCCGCCTGTTTGGGTTTGAAGATTCAGATATGCGCTTGGCGGTAGAGCAGTTTATGCAGCGCTACTACCGCGCAGCACTGGCTATCGCTCAACTCAATGAAGTGCTGATGCAGCACTTCGACCAGGTTATTCTGCGCTCAGACAAAGCCGATGACATCGCAGACGTTAACGAGCGCTTCCAGATCAGGAACGGATATCTGGAAGCCCGCAGTGATTCCGTCTTCGAGGATACGCCATCTGCACTGCTGGAGGTATTCCTGATCTGCGCGCGGGATGAGCGCGTGGAAGGCGTACACGCTGCCACCATTCGCCGCGTGCGAGAAAGCAGAGACCTCATAGATCAGGAGTTTCGCGACGATCCTCAAAACCGCGAACTGTTTATGGAGATTCTGCGATCTCACAACAAACTCGCGCTGCAGCTACGCCGCATGAATCGCTACGGCGTTCTCGGCAAATACCTGCCTGAGTTCGGACGTATTGTTGGCCAGATGCAACACGATCTTTTCCATATTTACACCGTGGACGCGCACACGCTGGAAGTGGTGAAAAACATGCGCCGCTTCCTGTATCCCGAGGAGCAGGAGCGTTATCCAGTGACATCGCGGGTCGCGGGGCGCCTGCCCAAGATTGAATTACTGTACATAGCCGGTCTATATCACGACATCGCCAAAGGGCGTGGTGGTGATCACTCTGAGCTGGGTGCCGTTGATGCCAGGGCTTTTTGCGAGCGTCATGGCATAAAGCCCAAGGACACTGATCTGGTTGTCTGGCTGGTTGAAAACCACTTGCTGATGTCAGGTGTGGCACAGCGCAGAGATATTTCCGACCCCGATGTGATTGCGGAGTTTGCGCGTGAAGTCGGCAGCCAACTGTATCTGGATTATCTACTGGCACTGACCGTGGCGGATATCACCGCAACCAATCCCACGCTATGGAACGCCTGGCGCGGATCTTTGCTGCGCCAGCTATATACAGAAACACGCCGCGCCCTGCGTCGAGGACTCGAGAATCAGGTCGGCAAAGACGAAGCCATCCTCCGCACCCAGGAAGCCGCCATGCAGCAGTTGGAGGACCGAGGATTTGTTGCCGATGAAGTGCTGGCGTTGTGGAATGACACCAGCGAAGACTATTTTCTGCGAGAGAGCGTAGAAGACATCGTCTGGCAAACTGAGTCGATCTCTCAACACTACGACAGTACTACGCCGCTGGTGTTAACCCGCCCAGAGACAACGCTCACTAACGATGCTGCAACACAGATTTTTATTCATACCCCAAGTCAGGACTATTTGTTCTCCGTCATGACCGCGGCGCTGGAACAACTTAACCTGAGCGTGCTCGATGCGCGGCTTTACAAATCCGTGAACAACATGGCAATGGATACTTACTACGTGCTAGATGCGGATGGCGGGTCTATTGCGCAAGACAACAGGCGGCTGGACGCCATTGTTGGGTACCTCTGCGAGACGCTCAGTGACCAGGACCGCTTCCCCGAAGTGGTAGCAAGGCGCACCCCACGGCAGGTGCGCTTCTTTACTATGCCGACCGAAGCCAGCCTGCATTTGGATACCACCATGGAAGTCAGCGTACTGGAAGTTATCACGCCAGACAGACCGGGCTTGCTGGCGCGCATCGGGCGCATTTTCTTTGACTATGGCATTCGCCTGCAGGCTGCCAAGATCACGACGCTGGGCGAGCGCGTAGAAGACGTATTTTTTATCACCGATAGCGCCGGGCAACCGCTTCAGGATGAGACCCTGGTCAATACCATTCAGGGAGCTATTTGTCGCGAGCTGGATGAACAAGTAGCCGCCTAGCGCCAGTTAGAGTCGAAACTTAGAGAATTCTGATGAACCCAGAGCTGGACCTGTTGCAGCCCTACCCCTTCGAGCGCTTGCGCGCGCTCTTTCAGGACATCTCACCTGAGCCAGAGCAACACATCAATCTCGGTATGGGAGAGCCGCAACACCCTCCCCCGGAGTTCGTCTTGGAGGCACTGGCAGATGCCCTGCCTCGTGTAGCGAGTTATCCCGCCACACGCGGCCTGGCAGATCTCCGGGAGACCATCGCTCGCTGGCTCATCGGCAGGTTCGCATTGCCTGAAGTTGACCCAGAACGGCAGGTACTGCCGGTGATGGGTACACGAGAAGCGCTGTTCAGCATCGCGCAGGCAGTGGTGAATAGAGATGACCGTCCGCTGGTGCTGGCACCGAATCCGTTTTACCAGATCTACGAAGGTGCCGCGCTTCTGGCGGGTGCCTCCATTCGCTTCCTCAATTGCCGCGCGGAGGGGGGCTATCTACCCGATTACGACGCAGTGGACAGCGACACCTGGCAACGCTGCCAACTCCTGTACCTCTGCAATCCGGGCAATCCCAGCGGCGCGGTGACGCCTCTGGAAACTCTGGTGACACTGGTCAGACTCGCTGAAGAGCACAATTTCGTGATTGTTTCCGACGAATGCTATTCAGAAATCTATCGCAATGCGTCCTCTGCGCCTCCCGGGCTACTGCAGGCAGCAACCGCAGCGGGGGTTGCGAATTATCACAACTGTCTGGTTTTCCACAGCCTGTCTAAACGCTCCAACCTGCCCGGATTACGGTCGGGTTTTGTAGCAGGAGACGGCGAACTCATCTCACGTTACCTGGCGTACCGCACCTACCACGGCTGTGCCATGCCGGTACATCATCAGATCGCCAGCATTGCCGCCTGGTCCGATGAGACCCACGTGCGCAAGAATCGCGACCTGTATACAGAAAAGTTCGATGCTGTGCTGCAGACACTGGACGGCGTTCTGTCGGTTGCACGGCCGGAGGCAGGCTTCTACCTGTGGCCCTATCTGGGCGTTGACGATACTGAGGTTGCCCGTCGTCTGTATCGAGATCATCATCTCACCGCCCTGCCAGGCCAGTATCTTGGGCGCGACGCCGGGCAGGGAAACCCCGGCTGGGGTCATCTTCGCATCGCCCTGGTGCCTCCGCTTGAGCACTGCCTGCATGCAGCAGAGTGCCTGAGCGAAGCGTTGTCAGACGCCGTAGCACGCTAGCGCCATGCCCGCTGATTCCGCGACATCCACGCCCAATCCCAACAAAGCAGAGCGCGTGGCTCTGGTGTTAGGCCGACTGCAGGAGCTCTACCCCAACCCTCCAGTGCCGCTGGACCACTCAGACCCCTACACGCTACTGATCGCCGTGCTGCTCAGTGCCCAATGCACTGACAAACGCGTTAATCAGGTCACGCCTGCCCTGTTTGCGCTGGCGGATAATGCCGCTGACATGGCCAAGAAGAGCGCGGAGGAGATTCGCGCCATCATTCGCCCCTGTGGCCTGTCGCCACAGAAGAGCAAAGCCATCAAACGGCTCAGCGAAATTCTGGTGTCGGAGTACGACGGGCAGGTACCGGAGGATATGGCAGCGCTGGAGACACTGCCGGGCGTTGGACACAAGACAGCCAGCGTTGTCATGGCGCAGGCTTTTGGTGAACCGGCCTTCCCGGTGGACACCCATATACACCGGCTGGCACAGCGCTGGGGACTGACCAGCGTCAAAAACGTGGTGCAAACAGAGCGTGATTTGAAGCGCCTTTTCCCCCGCGAGCGTTGGAACGACCTGCATCTGCAGATCATTTTCTATGGCCGAGAATTCTGCACCGCTCGCGGTTGTGACGGCACCACCTGCGAGCTCTGTCGCAGCTGTTACCCCAACCGAAAACGTCCCAAAAAAGTGCGCAAGCCTTAAGAGCCTTCAGCGGTATCCGATTGCTCAGCAACGTCAAACACCAGTGCCACACCGCGACCACGCGGATCGGATGCGGCCTCCAACAGGCCAGCACGGGTGCGGCGCACCAACTGAACGTCGCCGATGCTGCCCCACCAATTCGCAACCACCTCATAGCCGAGGGCTTCCAGCGCCTGCCTGTCCCGCGCCGACAGATTGGGATCGGGATCGTGTCGCAGACGCTTGTAGTCTGGGAGCTGGTGGTGGAAACGCGGCGCTGCTACGGCCCCAGAAGCGCTCATGTCATAGTCCAACAGATTCAGCAGCACCTGAAACACTGAGGTAAAAATGGTGCTGCCGCCCGGCGTACCTAACACAACTGCCGGTGTTTCCCCCTGTAGCAGGATACTTGGTGACATGGAAGACAACATGCGCTTACCTGGCTCAATCGCATTCATGTCGGCACCTATCACGCCAAACCCATTCGGCACACCCGGTTTGGCGCTGAAGTCATCCATCTCGTTGTTGAGCAGAAACCCCGCCCCTTCGACAACTACGCCACTGCCAAACTCAAAATTCAGCGTGTACGTCAAGGAGACGGCATTACCTTTTCCGTCTATTACCGAGAAGTGCGTAGTGTCGGGACTCTCCCGCGTTGCTTGGGTCACCTCGGAATCCGCGGCATTCATAGACAACCCAGGTTGGACGTTGGCCGAGATTGCGTTGGGGTTGATGCCAGTCGCACGCTGCCTGAGGTAATTGCTGTCGATCAGCGCGGTCACCGGCACATCGCCAAAATCAGGATCGCCCAGATAATCCCCCCGGTCAGCAAACACACGCTTCTGTATTTCAGCCAGCAAGTGGAGATACTCTGCCGAATTGTGCGCCAAGCCACCAAACAACGGCTGCGCTGCATCACGCATCCCAAGCTGTTGCGCCAGCGCGATGCCACCTGAACTCGGTGGTGGTGCAGACAGCAACGAATATTCACGCCATGGCATTTGCAAGGGTTCGCGCCACACTGCGGTGTATTCCGACAGATCACGGGCATTGATAAGTCCGCGACTCTCGGCCATTTGGCTGATGATCTGCTGGGCGATCAGGCCCTTGTAGAAATTGTCCGGATCGTCTGCGATTCGCATCAGGGTCAGCGCGAGGTCTGGCTGGCGAAACCGTTCACCCGACTTCAACGCAAAGTGCGCGGCAAAATTTGTGTCCTCTGCAAAATATTCGGAAGCCTCTCGCGCCATTGTGGCCAACGCATCGGGCACAACAAACCCGTCGCGGGCGAGGCGCACCGCTGGCACCAGTAGTGTACGCCAGGGCAATCGCGCATAACGCCGGTGAGCCTCCTGCATCCCACGCACCGTACCCGGAACACCAACCGCCAGTGCGCCCACAAGAGACCTGCGCTGCACGAACTCGCCGCTATCATCCAAAAACATGTTCCTGGTCGCAGCCAGGGGCGCTCGCTCGCGAAAATCCAGAAACGCGGCTTCACCGTTGACGTAGGACAGCATGAAGCCGCCACCGCCGATATTGCCCGCTTCGGGATAGGTCACAGCAAGTACGAAAGTTGCAGCAATTGCAGCGTCCACGGCATTGCCGCCTGCCTCGAGTACATCGCGCGCTGCAGCGGCGGCGTACTGATCCGGCATGGCGACCGCAGCCTGCGCGGCCAGAAGACTTTGCCAGGGGCCTACCAAGACCAACGCCAGGCTGGCCACCAATAACTGCTTGCGATGTGATGTCATAGGGGCACCAGTATGCATACCAACAGCGCTTTTGCTATTCTCCCGCGCTGATTTTTTTGAGGGGTAACTTCCGCGTGATCACGCTATACGGCATTCCCAACTGCGACACGGTCCGCAAGGCTAGGCAGTGGCTGGCGCAGCAGAATATTGACTACCAGTTCCATGATTTTCGCGAAGCGGGACTGGAGCTGGCGACGCTGGAGCAGTGGTTCGACAGCCTGGGATGGGAAAGCGTCATCAACCGGCGCAGCACTAGCTGGAAGCAGTTATCGCCAGAACGGCGCGATGGAATGAATGCCGAGGCAGCGGCGGCCGCCGCTGTTGAGCACCCTACGCTGGTGAAGCGGCCGGTCCTTGATACTGGAAAGAGCCTGCATCTGGGTTTCACGCCGGCAGCGTATCAAGACATCTTCAATCAGCGCACGCTGTAAGCACGGCGTCGACAACGTCGTCAGGACAATCGGGCTCAAACGCCTGCGAGAGAACACATTATGAGCGAATCACTTTACGCACTCGGCCTTGGTGTCGGCACCAGAAACTCGGAAGGAGAATGGCTGGAGGTCTTCTTCCCGGCGCCGCAGATGCACATCGAGGAGAGCTTGCCGGCAAAACTGTCGGCAGCGGGTTACGGCCCCGGCGTACATGCCCTGAATGCAGAGTCTCTAAGCCAGGTCGGCAAACTGTTTGCCGCAGCGGGTGACCCGGAGAGCTGGTCTCATTGCGAGGCAATGGCAACAAGCCAACGGCCCACCGTGCTGGTGATACTGGGAGAGGACAGTCCTCCACAGTCGGTTCCGGAGGCCTATCTCAAGTTACATCTTATCTCCCATCGTCTGGTCAGGCCGCATGAAACCAAACTGGACGGATTGTTTGCGGTGCTGCCGAATGTAGCATGGACCAGCGAAGGTGCTATCGATATTGCTGAGCTCCCGGCCCGACAGCTTTCAGCCCGTGTGCAAGGCCGCGATCTTGAGGTCAGCTGCGTCGACAAATTCCCCAAGATGACCAACTACGTGGTGCCAGCAGGCGTGCGTATTGCGCACACGGCCCGCGTCAGGCTGGGTGCCTATCTGGGAGAAGGTACTACCGTCATGCACGAGGGTTTCGTCAACTTTAATGCGGGCACCGAAGGGCCTGGAATGATCGAAGGACGCATCTCTGCCGGTGTGATGGTCGGCGCTGGATCAGATCTTGGCGGCGGCTGCTCTACCATGGGCACACTGAGTGGCGGAAACGATATCATTATCAGCATCGGCAGGGACTGCTTGCTGGGCGCCAACGCCGGCGCAGGAATTCCGTTGGGCGATCGCTGTACGATTGAAGCTGGGCTCTACATTACCGCGGGTACCAAGGTGCTGCTGCGAGATGAGGCCGGCGAGGAAGTCGAAAGCGTAAAAGCACGTGAGCTGGCTGGCCAGTCCGATCTGCTTTTCCGGCGTAATTCGGCGACGGGCGCGGTCGAGTGTCTTGCCAATAAGTCCGCCATAGCATTAAACGAGGAACTACATGCCCACAACTGAGCCCGCACTCTCGCTCTGCTGTGATCTGATCCGCCAGCCCTCGGTGACACCCGAGGATGCCAGCTGTCAGTCTATGATTGGCGAACGCCTGGAAGCGATCGGCTTCACCTGCACCTCGCTGCGCTTTGGCGAGGTCGATAATCTTTGGGCCGTGCGCGGAGACAGCGGCCCGCTGTTCGTGTTTGCTGGCCACACCGACGTAGTGCCCACCGGACCCGAGGGCCAGTGGCGCAGCCCACCTTTTGAACCCACTCTCGTAGACGGCATGCTGACGGGCCGCGGTGCGGCTGATATGAAAGCGAGCCTGGCTGCAATGGTGGTCGCCTGCGAGAAATTTGTCGCTGCTAACCCCGAGCATCCGGGACGTATTGCATTCTTGTTGACCAGCGACGAAGAGGGGCCCGCTATCGATGGCACGGTAAAGGTGGTTGAGTGGCTAAAGTCCCAGGGCGAGACGATTCGCTGGTGCCTGGTAGGCGAACCGTCCAGCGAATTGAAGCTCGGTGACATCATCAAGAACGGACGTAGAGGCAGTCTCAATGCGAGACTCAGTGTGCGGGGAGTGCAGGGTCACATCGCCTACCCCCAGCACGCCGACAACCCAATCCACAGGCTGGCTCCTGCACTGGCAGAGCTGGCCGCCGTCCACTGGGATAGCGGCAACGATCACTTTCCCCCCACCTCTTTCCAGGTGTCCAACATCAACGGCGGCACCGGCGCTACCAACATGATTCCCGGCACTGTAGAGGCGCTGTTCAATTTCCGCTACTGCACCGAAGTCACCGCCGATGAACTGCGCCAGCGCAGCGAAGACATTTTGAATCGCCACGGCCTTCAGTATGACATCGAGTGGAATTTGAGCGGTGAGCCCTTCCTGACGCCGGCGGGCTCGCTGGTCGATGCCACTACCAGTGCGGTCGAAGCAGAGATGGGTTACTCACCACAGCTTTCGACGGCGGGCGGCACCTCAGATGGGCGCTTTATAGCGCCGACCGGTGCAGAAGTGGTTGAACTGGGTCCGGTCAACGCCAGTATCCATCAGATTAATGAAGAGGTGAGTGCGGAGGCGGTACCCAGATTGGCGAACATCTATCGTCGGGTGCTGGAAAACCTGCTCAGCCGGGCGTTCTAGGTTAACGGCAACTACAACTTGTTTAGCGCGCGCTGAACACCCTTACGCGCGCTGTCCAGATTGTGAGCTCCCGGGACGAATACCACAGGACCAGTGGCAAGCACAGCCAGACTCTGGCTGACCACCTCCGCAGCCTGCATCCACTTTTCGTCCGGTACCCAGCTGCGATCGAAGGCGTCCATGGCGTCCCGATCGTGAAACTCGCTTAGGGTATAGCCAGGACAAAGGCTTTGTACGGGAATACCGACATCAGACAGCTCTTTATGCAGCGACTCTGAAAAGACATTCAAAAATGCCTTACTGGCTGCGTACACTGCCGCTCCGGGGACAGGGCCAAAGCTGGCCAGAGACGACACATTGATGATGCCCCCCCGCTGCGCTCCTGCCTCAAGCCGCTCCCGCATAAAGGGAATCGCCGCACGGCACAGCGCCATCGTCGCCGTGATATGCACGTCTATCATGCCTTGCTGGGCGTCGATATCGACCTGATCAAAGTGCCCCAGCGTGGAAAAGCCCGCATTGTTGATCAGGTAATCGGCTGGGCCCTTCTGCCGCAGCGCCTCTATGACTTTTGCGCGACCTTCTCGGGCACCCAAATCTGCCGATATCAGGTGCATTTCTGTCTGGCTTGATAGCTCTGCTGCCAGCGCCTGCAGAGGCGCCTCGCGACGTCCCGTGGCGATTATGACGTCGCAACGGGCCGCCAATTGCCTGCAGAACTCTGCCCCAATGCCTGCTGAAGCACCGGTAACCAGCGCTGTGACTTTTTCTGTGCCGGGCATTGGGTAGCCTCCTGCGTTCTCGTTACTGTGGTCCTGCTGACGCAGGAAGTTAGCGCGGTTGGGGCTGGAAACCGCGTTGCCGGAGCAACGCTATAATGCCCTTGTCGCCGACCAGGTGTCCGGCGCCCACAACGACAAATAGCGTACCTCCGCTTGCTTGCAGCTCCATAAGGCGCTCTGTCATCGTCTGGTTGCGGTCATCAAACATGCGTTTCTGCAGATCCGCATACTCTGGGTGTGTTTCCAGAGGCTCCTCCAGCACGAGTCTGTTCAAGGCGCTCGCATCACCGCGCTTCCAGCTATCAACCAGGCTGGCCATGATGCTTTCCAGTTCACCAAGCTGGTCCAGCGTCTGCGTCACCAGAAGCTCGGGGTCAGCCGTATCCAGCACTACATCCAGTTGCTGCTCCAGCGTTTCCAGCTCAAGAATAGGCTTGCTTTCATGGGCAAGCTGAAGGAAGTAGCGATCAATACCGCGCTCCGGGTCCAGGCCCAACTTCATCATTTCCATGGCTGACAAAGTGGTTACGACCAGCCCTGGCCTGAGTGCCTGCATAACCTCTGGCGGCAAGCCATTGTCTGCCAGGCGCTGGCGCAGCGCCTGCCAGGTTTCCGGCTTGAGCTCATCCGAGAGGCGTTGACCTTGCGGGTAACGTCCCCTCGCCAACATCGCGGCTTGAATATCCAGCGCTCTGGGGCCGCTGATATCCAGCTCTACCACCAGACGATCAGATGCCTCCCAGGCCTGCATGATACCGGCGCGCAGAGGATAAACATCAGCGCTGGCCAGATGCATCGAGCCAAGCAGGTAGACCTGTGCTGCGGGGAGCTCAACCTCCCAGAACAGCAGGCGATCATTAGCCGCCTGCGCGCAGGGTGGTGACAAGACCCCGGTGAGACTGTGCAGGCAGACTGCCATCAATGCGCGGAGGCAGAAACTGTGCGCAGTCCTAACGGCCCGGAAGCTTATACTGTGGGTGTAGCCCGCCATCGCTTCACTATAACATCGCGGGCAACGGCGAGAATGACCGCGGCGCACCCTATGGCGTTCGACACCTGTGGGCCTCGCTACAGCCGCAAAGCCTCTGGAGGAAAACACATGGCAAAGAGAACCGCGCTCATCACCGGCGCTTCTGCGGGTCTGGGCCTGGAGTTCGCGCGGCAGCTGGCCGCGTCTGGCTACGATCTGTTGCTCGTGGCCAGAGACCTGCAGCGCCTGGAGTCTGCCGCCGCGTCCCTGCGTACCTCTAACAGCGTAAGCGTGCACTGTCTGCCCGCAGACCTCAGTGACACAGCCGCGCCCGCCGCGCTGCAGGCTGAGGTGCAGCGGCTGGACCTGCACGTCGACTACCTGGTAAACAACGCCGGTGTCGCCGGCCCCAATCTGTTGGACGAACAGGACTGGCAAAAACAACACGCCTTCTATCAACTGATGATGTTGTCGATCGCTGAGTTGTGCCAGCGTTTCATTCCGTCGATGCGAGCGCGAGGGTTTGGCAGGGTAATCAACGTTGCCTCGGTGGCCGGTCGATTGGCGCGCGCTGGCGGCTGCAACTACGGCCCCAGCAAAGCCTGGGTGATTGCGCTGAGCGAAGAGCTGGCATTGAGCGTTGCCGGAGACGGCGTCAAGGTGAGCGCACTGTGTCCCGGCTTCACGCATACCGAATTTCACGAGCGAGCTGGGCTGATGGGGATGAAAAATGCCAGTCCACGCTGGCTCTGGTACGACGCAGAGACCGTCGTTCGCGAGGGAATAGCCGCCGTCGAGCGCGGCAGGTCTGTGTACTGTTCGGGCCGCCTCTATCGCTGGCTGGACCCCCTGTTTCAGTCGGTATGGACGCGGCGTCTGTTTACCCTTAGCGATGGTCGCTAAGGGTCGTAAACATCAAAGCGAACCGTTTTCCCCGGCACACTAAAACCGGGCGCCAGCGCGGCCAGGGGTGGCGCTTTGACGGGCCGCTTCACTACGACCCGTCTGCGAGCCGCGCCCAGGGCGGCTTCCAGAAGGGCCTGCTCGGCATCTTTGCTGATCGGTTGTTCCAGTAACTGCTGAAACACCCACATCCCCTTTTTGACCCTCGCGGATTTCTGCCGCGCGGGAAACATAGGATCAAGATAGACCGCATCCGCTGTATTCTGCAGAAGCCAGTTGCCGCTATCAGCACGATACAGGACGAGAGAATTGCATATTGTCGAGACCTTGCCAGTGCCAGAGGCTTGACCACGGCGCAGCCCATCGCGCAGTAGCGCAAACACCGCCGGGTGCTTTTCCAGCATGGTGACCCGGGCGCCTAGATCGGCAATCACGAAGCTCTCCCGACCCAACCCGGCAGTGGCATCGACCACAGACATGCCAGGCCACTTATGCACACCCAGGGCACGCCCCAGCGGTTCGTTGTGCCCGCTGCGCCGGCGGTGCAGAAGAGCTGGGTCGGCAAAGTCCACGCTGAGCGGGCCGGGCGCCCCGGGCCCCTGCGTTACCAGAGACAGGCCCTGCTCCCCTATATGCAACAGAGCGTCGTAGCTGGCAGAGACATCGCGCAAAGGTAGGTTCAACTCCCTGGCCAGCGCGGTTGCCGCTGGCAGCAGGTCCTCTGTCGCGTGATCAACCGCTATGCGAGCCAAACAGCGTCAGTCCGGTGACAAAGCGTCGCCCAGTAGCAGCTGCGGATCATTCCGAGCGAGCAGGGCCTCAAGCCGTTGGCAGTTTGCCTCGATAGCTTCCATGTAAAGGTTGGCGCCGCCGAAGTGTTTTGCCGCGTAACGGTGATAGGCATGAAAATAGCCGTCCAGTCGTACCTGGATTGCAGAGCGAACGAAGTTTGGCGTGGACTGCATCAAATGCGCAGGCGAACGGTACATCACGCCCGTATCCGCCGACTTACCGACGCCTTCGGCCATGCCCCCCTCGACAAACTCCGGATACAGTTCATCGCGACACTTTTCCAGGTAGGCGACATCAGCCATCTGCGCGATCAGATCGGCTGTGCCCAGCAGCCAACCCAGCACTCGTTCGATGTCATCGGGCACTTCAATATCCGCAGGGTTCACCTCATAGCCGGTGAAGTGAACAATACGCTGACAGGTGG
>JBCDKJ010000087.1:0-12061 GCA_038746745.1 Pseudomonadota bacterium | reverse complement strand
GGTAAATGCGACATCAGCGGCTATTGTGCCTGGCAGCACGGCGCTCCCCACGGCAGGCAACGCGGAATGCGTGCGCCAGGGCAATTTGGTTGTGGTTGCGAACTGCGTTACGGCCCACCTGGTGCGAGTGACCAACACCCCCGCCTGCGACGGTTCGGCTACCAGCTTTGAATACGCGTTGGGTTCCAATAACCCGGCGTCGATCGAACCGGGTTATCCGCCCGGGACCGAGATCATGCAGTTTTTCGAGAAGACCTGGTACGTCCGTGACACCGGCAGAGAGCGCAACGATATCGATGTGTACGCGCTGTATCGCATCGAGAGTGGCGTGGAAGAGGAAATGGTTGAAGGCGTTGAGTATATGCAGGTGCTGTACGGGCAGGAATTAGCCACGGGCAACATTCGCTACGTCGCCGCCGATGACGCCAATCTCGATATGGAAGAGGTGGTGGGTATCCGCGTGGGCGTGCTCATGCAGAGCTTTGAGCCGGTCCGTGACGCCAACGACACCGCGGCCTATCAGGTGCTGGACCAATCCATCGGAGCGTCAGGCACTACCTATACCCACAATGGCGATCGCACGCTGCGGCGTGTGTTCCAAACCACCGTATTGTTTAGAAACTGATGACAGCCAACAGAATGAATCAGTCAGGTTATCAAGCTATGAAAAAGCCACTTCAAAGGACTTCAAACCAGCAGGGCGCGGTCTTGATCGTGTCACTGATTATGCTGCTGATTACGACGTTTGTTGGTTTCTCCGCGATGGAGACCAGCAATCTGGAATCAAAGATGGCGACGTCGCGCGAGTTGCAGGAACTGACGTTTCAGTCCGCAGAGGCAACCATTGAGTTCGCACTGGATGACCTGCCATTGCTGTCCAGTGCCTATGCAGTCGGCCTGCAGGGTACCAACCAATGGCCGTCTGCTACCTATTCCTTCGACGACACGGAGATTGTCGCCGGCGCCGAAGTGCAGTTTATGAACAATGCCAACTCGCTGGGCTATTCGATCCGCAAGGGCGCCAGCGGTATTGCCACCTACTACTACCAGGTGATCGGCACGGCCGGTCGCAACAACACCAATATCAGCAGCGTTCATACCCAAGGTATTTTCGTTGAAGGACCCAGTTTGAACTGAGCGTAGAGAGCGCTTGGAGGACATCACCATGAACCAGCTAACAACAGCAATCAATCACACCGCGACCTGGCTTGGCCGTCAGTTTGGCCTGCGCCATCTGCGCATCGTTGCCGCCGCATTTGTCAGTGGGCTGATAGTGTCTGCGCCGGTGTGGGCAGATGACACCGAGATTTTCTTTGGCGATGTATCTGCGAATGCCGCTGCCCCCAACCTGTTGCTGATCGTGGACACCTCCGGGTCGATGGGCTCGCGGGTTGGCAACACCGGCAAAACCCGCATGGAAAATGTGCAGGAAGGTCTGCACTTGCTGCTCAATAGTTTGAATAACGTCAATGTGGGTCTGATGCGCTTCAGCAACCCGGGTGGTCCGGTGCTGTATCAGATCGAAAACCTCGACAAAAACATCAATGAAGTAGTGCTGGTCGACGTCACCAGCCGTACGCGCAGAAGTGACGATGACGCCCAGGAAGTGCTGTCCAGCGGCGACATGATTATCGATGGCGATAAGCTCTCAATTGTGCAGACCACGGTGGGCGTGGCAGACACCTTCACCCGACGCATACAAACCGATGATGATGATGTAGAGGAGGAGGTGTATGACAACTACGACATGAACTTCGATAGCGACGGCCTGGAAGTCACGCACAACAATGGCCGCTCCAGTGACGTTCAAAATGTGGGTCTGCGGTTCACAAATTTGCGAATTCCCCCGGGCGCGACTATCACCGACGCCTTTATACGTTTCAATATTGATAGTGCCGGCGTAGGCGGTCGGGCCGAGATGCGGATCTTTGGTGAGGTTGGTGACGCCAGGCCGTTCCGCGACGAGAATCGCCACCTTAGCAACCGAAATTTTTCCAGCGCGCGCGTGCGTTGGAATCTGACAGAGTCGGCGCGCGATCAGCGCATTTCCACGCCGAGTCTGACTACCGTGGTTCAGGAGATCGTTGACAACCCCAATTGGAAAGGCGATGGCACCTTAATTTCAGACATGGTTTTCAAGATCGAACGTCGACCCGACTCAACGTCTGTGGGTCACCACGAGCTGCAAGCCTATGATGCTGACGACTATGAGCCGCGCCTGACAGTGTCCTACTACGTCGGTTCACCGCCGGAGCAGGCCGACACGCTGACAGGCCTGCGCTTTTCTCAAGTTGACGTGCCCAAAAACGCGAAGATAACTGGCGCCACCATTGATTTTAGAGTGGCTCAAACGGACGCTACAGAAGAAACAAACATGCGGATTCGGGGTGAATTGAGCCCAGATGCGAAGCCATTCTCTGATGCGGAAAAAATTTCTACCCGCGATCTCACCACCGAAGCGGTAGAGTGGGCCAACGTACCCGTATGGACTGAAACTGATCAACGCCGCAGTACGCCTGATCTTACGGCTGTTATTCAGGAGATGGTGAACCAGGAAGACTGGTGCGGCGGCAATGCGATGGGCTTTGTCATCGCCGGTGAGGGTTTGCGCCACGCCTGGGCGCGTGATGAGGGCAATGGCCTGCAGCCGCGGCTTCGTGTCCAGTACGACAAAGCGTCGATTGTTGCAGGCCAGTCCTGCGCTCGGACCACGCTCTCCAAGCAGATCACTAACAATCTGGATGACGTGGAAGAAGAAGATGATGAGGTCTGGACCAGCTCTGACGACCTCGACTTCCAGAGCACCTCTCGCCGCATCGGCGTGCGCTTTCCTGGGCTCAATATTCCGCCCGGAGCGCGCGTGTTAGAAGCCTTCCTGGAGTTTCATGCCGAGGAAGATTCCGGCGATGGCAACACCACCATTCGTATCGAAGTGGAGAACTCAGATGACTCCAACCGGTTCGATGGCGGTGATGGCACTATCGACGGTCGTAGTTGGGGCGACAGCCTGGATTGGAGTTTCTCAAATGACTGGGATAACAACGATGCCTATCGCTCCCGTGATATCGCTCCCCTGGTGCAGTCTGTCGTCAATCGTGGCGGTTGGCGCACCGGTAACGCCATGGCGTTCCGGCTGCGCAAACAGAGCGGTAAAACCGTGCGTGCACTGCCTTACAACGAAGACCAGGTGCGAGCGCCGCGACTTATCGTGACCTTTATCGACAACGGTACGGCGATCTCTGAAGTGCGTCTGGTGCGGGACGAGATTCTGGAGCAGGTCGATACGCTGAACACCAGCGGCATGACGCCGGTGCAGGATACGCTGTTTGAAGCAGCGCAGTATTTCACTGGCAAAGAAGTCGTTTGGGGTCGTAAGCGCGGGGGTCCCAGCCACAGTGGACCGCATGCCTATACGCGTGTGTCTACCAATCTGTCGATGGAGCCTGGCACCTTCACCAACTTTTACCCGGACGGCTGTAGCCCGAGTAATCTGGGCGATAACGACTGCCGCAATGAGCGACTCGATAATGGCGGCGGTGGTGCGCCCCGCTACAAGACGCCGATCAACGATTGGTGCCAGAAGGAAAACCACATCATTATGTTGACCGACGGGTTTGCCAACGCGCCGAACTCTGAAAACAGAATCAAGGGGTTCATCGGCAACAATAACTGCGGTGGCGATGTGAACAACAGCGAGCGCTGCGTTAAGGAACTGGCGAACTACATGTTCACCCAGGACATGTCGCCGCTGCGCGAGAAGCAGATTATCAAGACCCATACCATTGGCTTTAACTTCTCCAGCCAGTGGCTGAAGGACGTGGCTGAAGCCGGTGGCGGTCAGTACAAGGAAGCTACGCAGGCTGCGGACCTGGTGGAAGAGATTCAGGACATTCTTACCGATGTACTCCGTACCAACAGCACCTTTGTTGCACCTGTAGCCGCCATCAACCAGTTCAACCGCTTGAATCACCGCAGCGAGATCTATTTCGCGGTATTCCGCCCGGACGATCGTCCGAGCTGGCCGGGTAACCTGAAGAAGTATCGTCTCGGTGCGGATGACAACACCGTTGTCGATTTCTCCAGCGATGCCGGTCTGCCTGCGATTAACGCCGATACCGGCTTCTTTACCGACACCGCCGTTAGCGCCTGGGGTAACGTAGCGGACGGCCCGCAGGTTGATATGAGCGGTGCCAACTCCCAGATTCCGGCATTTGAAAACCGCCGCATCTACACTTATACCAGCAGCTCTACGACTCGTGAGTTGTCAAACCCCAGCAATGTGTTAAGCCCGACCAGTAGCACGATTACCAAGGGCATGTTCAACATGGGCGGTGCCAGCGATGAGGCCTTCCGCGAGCACATTGAGTGGGTCATGGGTAAGGACGTCGAAGATGCTGATGATGATGAGATCACCAATGAGAACCGTTATATTATTGGTGACCCGCTGCACTCCAAGCCTATCGCGGTAACTTATGGCGGCTCAGAGACTGAGCCCGATATTACGGTATTCTTCGGCTCCAACTCGGGCTTCATGCACGCAGTGAATTCAGCCACGGGTGAAGAGCAGTTCGCCTTCATGCCGGAAGCCACCATGGACATCCAGCAGGACCTGCGCGCCAACCTGCCCCAGCAAAGCCATATCTATGGCATTGATGGCAGTGTGACGCCCTGGGTGAACGATGCCAATGGGGACGGTGCGATCAGTGGACCTGGCGAATGGGTGCGAATCTTCTTCGGCATGCGCCGCGGCGGACGAAACTACTACGCGCTGGACGTCACCGACCGTGACAACCCCAGGCTCATGTGGCAAATCTCCGGTGGCCAGGGTCCGTTTAACGAGCTTGGCATGAGCTGGTCACAGCCGGTGCTGGGTAACATCAACGTGAATGGTACTAACCGCGATGTGCTGTACTTTACTGGCGGCTATGACCCACAGCAGGACGATACTGATATCCGCGCCGAGGACACTGTCGGTCGCGCAATCTTTATCGTTGATGCCAACACCGGTCAATTGATCTGGTCCGGTGGGCCAGGTGATCAGTTTGTGAATCGCTATGACGCTATGAAGTACTCGTTCCCCGCTGACCTGTCGGTGGTGGATATCACCAGCTCGGGTCAGGACAACATGTTCTTCGTCGGTGACGTGGGCGGCCAGCTCTGGCGCTTTGACATCAACAACGGTGCCGATGTGGACAACCTGATTACGGGCGGAATCATTGCCGATCTGGGTGTTTCGGACGGCACTAATGAGGCGCGTAGTAACCGTCGCTTCTTCCACGGGCCAGACGTGGCGCTGGTGTTTGAAGGCGGCGAGACGCAACTAGCGGTCAGCATTGGTTCTGGCTATCAGGCATCGCCGCTGTCTTTCGCAACGGACGACCGGTTCTACATGATCCTGCAGGAGGACGTGTTTAGTCTCCCCAGCTCCTACACCAAGTTGACGCACTCAGACCTGTACGACGCCACGGCGAATGATGTCGGAGAGGGTGTTGCAGGCGCGGTAGAGCTGCTGGAGAACTCCAAAGGCTGGTATTTCAACATGCCTAACCGAGGTGAGAAAGTGCTCAGCACGCCGCTGACCTTTAAAAATTCGGTGACCTTCACCAGTTATGAGCCCAACCCAGCGTCGTCTACCAGCCGCTGTGTTCCTGCGGCGGGCATTACCCGGGTGTATCAAGTGGCACTGGACGATGCCAGCCCAATCAACAACTGGGATGACATTGAAGGTCTGACTGAAGCCGACCGTGGCACAGAGCTGCGTTCCAGCAGTATTATCGACGAGCCGGTTATTGTTTGTACCGGTGCTGGATGCGATATGTTCGTCGGTGCAGAGAAACCACCGGTGCAAACGCCGGCGACGGATCGCGTGATTAAAACGTTCTGGCGGAAAAACTAGCGGTACGCCAGAGCTGTCATCCGGATATGGAGATGATGATGCAACACCTAACGCGACGGTCTATGGAAGGCGTATCAGAAGGCCCGCTAGAGGGCTCTTTACAAAGCCCGCTAGAGGGCTCCTTACATAGCCCGCTAGAGGGCTCTGCCCAAGAGAAGGGTAGGCAGGGGTGTCAGGGCTTTACGCTCATTGAGCTGATGATTGCCATGGTCATCATGGGCATTATTGCGGCGATCGCCCTGCCCAGCTACAACAGCCAGGTGGTACGTAGTCGTCGCTCAGACTGCATGGGTGTTCTTCTGGGCCTTGCGCAGGCGATGGAAAAGCACAATGCCATCAACTACACCTATCTTGGCGCTGCGTCAGGTGGCGGCAATACCGGCGCACCAGCCTCCACGCTCTACCCCAGCAACTGTCCTACTGAAGGCACGGCACACTACAACCTGACGATTCAGGCCGCCACTGCTACGACGTTTACGGTGCAGGCTGCGCCTGTGACGGGAAGCACGCAAGTGGAAGACGGAGGCTTGCGAGTCAATTCACTGGGACAGCGGTTCTGGGACGAAAATGCTGATGGCGACTACACGGGCGCCAATGAAGACAACTGGACAGACGATTAACGCCTTTTAGCTTGCATAAACAGACCTAAAGGGGTTTCAGGAGATCAGACAATGAAAGCGATTACGATTGCCGCCCTGCTGGCGTCACTGCTGGGTACCTCTGCAGCCTTCGCGCAGGATGACGAAGACAGAACTTCTCGCACCGAGCGAGAGCAGGTTGTCGCGGCCAGCGCCGTGCCTGAGTTTGTGATGACCACGTTTCAGTCGGAGGTGCCCGGAGCCTTTGTGATGCGGGTCATGAAGCAGGTTCTGGGTGATGACACCACGCGCTACCGCTTCGATGCCAGCCAGGTAGGCCGCTATTGGGTTGTAGTGGTTCGCGATGACGGCGAGCTGATAGAGAAGTACGAATCTGCAGGGCCGCCGGAGCTGGGGTAACGGCCTCTAGCACTGGCGCCGCGCTCGCGTATTCATGTAGGGGCGCCCGCCTCGATTGATACTCAGTACCCAGTTGGCCTGTTTGCCCGCACCGTGCTGGCACAGGGTAAAGCTGCCGTTCTGCAGGGCGGAGCCGATGGGCGAATACGTCACTGCGGGGTAGCGCAGGGCCGCACGCCATTGCAACGCCCCGCGATCTTCAGGCCAGCGCATCCGCTGCAGGGCTATCTCGCCGCGTTCAGCATTTAGCCGGCGATTCGCATCAAGGTCCTGAAATACCACCACTTCTCTATCGGTCCAATCCGCGCGGCATTGGCCGCTGCTGTCGATCGCGCAGAGAGTAATCCAGTCGCCCCGGTTGATTGCTTCGCTGCGACTGAACTGTATCAGGCGCATGAGCTCCTGCGCCGCAACCTGACGCTCGTTGCGCAACACCATCTCCTGCAGGCCGCCGCCCGCACTGGCCTGCAGCAATATGGCCACTATTGCACTCGCAATTAGTAGCTCCAGCAGGGAATAGCCCCTTGATCGCCTTAGCCTTAGCCGTAGCCGCGGCCGTGCCGTCTGATGTGTGCCTGCGGCCAGGCTTAGATAGACGAATCTTTGTGTGGCTGATTTCATAAGGGTCTCCGTCGTCCATGACAGGAAACCAGTGTAAGGAGGGCCCGGCGGCGGGGGACGGCCAATTGCCATCCCCAGTGATCAATCGTCGAGTTCGAGTTTCTTCAGGCGGTAGCGCAGGGAGCGGAAGCTGATGCCCAGAAGTTTGGCAGCGGCGGTTTTATTCCAGCGCGACAGTTCCAGTGCCCGAGTCAGCACCTCACGCTCAATGTTTTCAAGGTAAGCGTCTAGGTCGCCAAACGCCTCCTCAACCGCATAAGCACGGCTGCCACCGGATTCACCGTTCAAACCTGCTGGATCGATCTCCATGCCCTGATTCAGTCGCAGGTCCTCTACCTGGATCAACTCACCAGAGCACAGGGTCGATGCCCGCTCGAGAATATTTTCCAACTCGCGCACGTTGCCTGGAAAGTCGTATTGGGTCAGCGCGTCCAGAGCAGCCTCGGATAGCTGTGGCCCCGTTTCCGCCTCACCGGGCAATCGTTCCAGCAGGTAGTCGGCCAGCAACGGTATATCGGCTCGACGCTCGCGCAGACTGGGCACGCGCAGGCCAATCACATTAATGCGGTAGTAAAGGTCGCTGCGAAAGCGTTTCTCAGCGACCTCGGCGGCAAGGTCTTTATGGGTTGCGCTCAGGATGCGTACGTCGGTGGCTTCTTCCGCGCTTGCACCAATCGGGCGCACCGCTTTCTCCTGTATCGCCCGCAGCAACTTTACCTGCATCGAAAGCGGCAGGTCCGCCACTTCATCAAGAAACAGGGTTCCGCCGCGAGCGGCTTGAAAAAGGCCTGTCTTATCATCACTGGCGCCGGTAAAGCTGCCGCGCAGGTGACCGAACAGTTCACTTTCCATCAACTCCGGAGGAATAGCGCCGCAGTTGACCGGGATAAACGGGCCGCTCGCACGTGGACCGCGGGAGTGAATCAGGCGTGCCACGATTTCCTTACCGCTGCCCGATTCGCCGCTGATGTACACAGGCGCCTGACTACGCGCCAGTTTGTAGACCTGGGAGCGCAGGTCCGCAATCTCTGCGGTTTCACCGATAAGCGTGTTGTCCTGCCCGTCGGAAATGGCTTCGGCGTGTTCCAGCTTGAGCGCGTTGCTGACCAGGTTGCGCAATCGCTCCAGCTCTATTGGTTTACTGATGAAATCGAAGGCTCCGGCTTTCAACGCGGTGATCGCTGTTTCTACGCTGCCGTGTGCCGTAATCATGGCTACTGGCGTGTCGGGATACTGCTCCTGAATATGCTCTACCAGCGAAATGCCGTTACCGTCCGGTAGCTTCATATCGGTGAGGCACAAGTCGGTGACACCCTCCGAGAGCACCGCGTGGGCTTGCTCCAAATCTGCCGCTACCTGGGTTTTCAAGCCCATGCGACCCAGGGTGATATCCAGCAGCTGCCGGATATCGGGTTCATCGTCCACAATCAGTACGGTCTTGGTGCGCATAGTGCTTTTCGAGGCATCTCAGATTAGCTGAGTAACCGCCACCCTGAAGCGGCTTTCGCCCTCAGGGGTCGGCAGGTAGGTGAGGGTAGCATTGTTGATTTCGCACAGCTCCTTGCTGAGAAACAGACCCAGACCGGTACCTGTCTCCACCGTAGTATAAAAGGGCTCGAACAGTTTTGCGCGTTCTGCCGGTGCAACGCCTGGGCCCTGGTCGATGACGTCAATCAGACAGCGCCGCGCCAGCGGATCCTTCAGTACGCGCAGAGCGACCTCAGTCTGATCCGCCTGTCGCCCGTGCCGCAGTGCATTGTCGAGGAGATTTCCCAGCACACGTTCCAGGTGGGAAGGGTCAAAGGTAATTTCCAACCACTCTTCCGGCAGCGACAGTGATATGTCATCCGCATCTGGCTGGGTCTGGCGATACTCTTCGAGAAAGCTCTGCAGCCAACCTTTGAGCGCCAGCTTTTGTGGCGTCGGTGGCTGGCGGCGACTGATCTGCAGGACGTTTTCAATCACGCTGTTCATGCGTTGCGCATGGTTCTCTATGATCCCCGTCAGGTGTTGATCCTCGGGAGTCAGTGACTCCGACTCATTCAGCAGTTGGGCAGCATGGCTGACAGCGCCCAGCGGGTTGCGAATCTCATGGGCAATACTGGCCGTTAGCCGACCCAGCGACGCTAGCTTTAGCGACTGAGCCTGCTGCGTGACCAGCGTGTAATCATCGAGGAAGACCAGCGCCGTGCTGTCGCCAGAGTCGCGCAGCGGCCGAAAGCTTGCGATGACCTGGGGTGCATCGTCGGTTACGGTCAGGGGTGTGGCCGTTTGCACACCCTGTTCGCGCCAGTTGTCGAACTGCTCCGCCAGTTCTGCATTATAGGTATCCAGCGGCACGCCTTCCTGTATGGCAGGCCGGCGCTCCGGGTGCAGCAGGCGCGCGGCTGCTTCATTCATTACCCGGATGTTTTTATCGTCATAGACTAGCAGGATGCCCGTTTGCAGATTTTGCACAATCTGCTCGTTGAGTCGCTGCAGGGTATACAAGTCTTCAGCTCTGGCCCGGGCCAGCGCCTCTGCCTTGCCCACCCGGCGCGCTACGACCTGGATCAGCAGCGAGACCGCAAATACCAGTGCGCTCAGCAAGCCTGCCGGCAGCAGGCTGTCGAACTCCAGCACCTGCTGATTGATCAGCCGCACCGTATCCGCGAGGATCGCCAGTACGCTGAGCGCTGCTATCAGCGTGGCAATGGATGCCGTGTTGATCAGAACCGCACTGGCAGCGGCCGTCGCTAACAGCAAAATCGGGAGACCGCTGGCCATACCGCCGCTGGTATCTGACAGCACACTTATAACGAACACGTCGACAAAGAAAATGCAGAACAGAACGCCCTGGCTGCTGATAAAACGGGTTTGTATCAAGGCCAGCAGAGGCAAGTTAGTAGCGAGAAACAGGCTCGCCGTGATCAGGTACAAACGCGGGTCCAGCTCGCCCACCAGCGTTTGGGTGCCGCCACTGAAGGGACTCAGGACGAGCAGGATGGAGAGCAGCGATCGATACGCCACGTAGATCCTGAACAGCGCAATATTCTGCCGTTCAGTGGGAGGCGGGACCGCCGGTGACTGCAGGATGGCCGGGGCCTGTGGCATGGGATTCTCTGGGCTCAGCTTGCCTTGAGGGATGAGTCGCGTGTAACAGGGGCGTAGTCTACCTGTTCGCTACTTTGCTTAGAAACTCGCTTTGCAACACAATACCTGCCCCCAGTCAGGACATCTTCATGCCTCCCAGCGACAACTCATCCGCTGCTCCATTTACCCCGCCATCCACCGGGTTTGACATTGTGATGGCGCAGGTCAATACCCACGTCGGCGACTTTGACGGGAATCTTGCGCTAATCGAGCAAGTGCTTGATAGTCTGCCGGAGACGGATATCCCAACGGTGGTCGTATTTCCAGAGCTTACGCTATGCGGCTATCCGCCTGAGGATTTGCTACTGCGCCCGAGCATGCAGCGCCGTGTCGATGCTGCGCTGGACAGGCTTTGCGACACCGTGAGCGATCGCTATGTAGTGCTGGGTTACCCCCGAGTCATCGACGGTAATACCTTTAACATGGCTGGCATCATTCACCGTGGAGAGCTGATGGCAGAGTATGCCAAGCAGTGCCTGCCCAACTACCAGGTGTTTGATGAGAAGCGTTACTTTACTGCGGGTGACAAGCCTTGCGTGTTTGAGGTCGCAGGGGTCCAGGTGGGGTTAACGATTTGTGAAGACATCTGGGAGCAGGGGCCTGCCGCGCAGGCGCACGCCGCCGGTGCCGAGCTGATACTCAATCTGAATTCATCACCGTTTCATCGCGGTAAACAGGCAGAGCGTGAGAGCACGGTAGCGGCGCGGGCGCGTGAAAACGCCCTGCCCATTGTTTACGTCAATCAACTGGGGGGGCAGGACGAACTGGTCTTCGACGGTGGGTCCTTCGCTGTCGATAGCAAGGGTGCGGTTGTGGCCCGATCTCCAGCCTATATCGCTGACTTGCAAACACTTTTCGTTCGCGCAGCTGATGGCCGCGTCAGCGAGCTAGGCGGTACTATCTGCGAGCCACCCGAGTTGCTGGAAAGCGTTTATCAGGCGCTGGTTCTGGGGGTGCGGGATTATGTCGACAAGAATGGATTCAAAGGGGTGGTGCTGGGCCTGTCGGGGGGTATCGATTCAGCGCTGACCCTTGCGGTTGCGGCGGATGCACTGGGGCCGAATCGGGTCGGGGCTGTCATGATGCCTTTCCGTTACACCTCGGAGATGAGCGTCGAAGACGCAGCAGCGCAGAGCAAAGCCATGGGGGTGAGCTATAAAGTCATCTCTATTGAACCTGTCTATGAAGCGTTTGTGGCCAGCCTGAAGGAGGAGTTTTCGGGGCTTGAGCCAGGCATTACGGAGGAGAATATTCAGGCGCGCTGTCGCGGTGTGTTGTTAATGTCGATCTCCAACAAAAAGGGCGTCTTGGTGCTGACCACCGGCAACAAAAGCGAAATGGCCGTGGGTTATTCGACGCTTTATGGCGATATGGCCGGCGGGTTCGATGTGCTGAAAGACGTGCCCAAAACGCT
>JBCDKJ010000086.1:0-12165 GCA_038746745.1 Pseudomonadota bacterium | reverse complement strand
CGCTCTTGCCCAGCATCGTTCGCGCCACCAGATCCCGCATGATTTCGCTGGAGCCTCCGTAGATGCGCTGAATGCGCGCGTCGGTGTAGAAGCGTGAGATCGGGTATTCGACCGTGTAGCCATAGCCGCCGAATAGCTGCAGGCAGTCGTCAACAACTTTGCACTGCATTTCACAGCTGGCAAGCTTAAGCACTGCGGCCTCGTCGGTGGTCATTTCACCGGAAGCGTATTTGTCAGCACACTTCTCATAGAAAGCGCGGTTGATCATGATTTCCGACTTCACATCGGCCAATTTGAAACGGGTGTTCTGGAATTCGCCGATGCTTTTACCGAAGGCCTTTCTTTCCTTGACGTAGTCAACGGTAATGTCCAGCGCACCCTCAGCGCTGGCGACCGCTTGCGCGGCTATGCCCAGTCGCTCCCGGGGCAGCTCGGTCATCATGATGACGAAGCCTTTGTTCAGTTCACCCAGCAGCGCATTGGCGGGCAGGCGCATGTCAGAGAAGAACAGCTCAGCGGTGTCCGAGGTGTGCTGGCCAATCTTCTCAATTTTCTTTCCGCGAGTGAAGCCGGGCAGGGTGGTATCGACCAAAAACAGGGAGGTGCCTTTGGCGCCTTTACCGGGGTCGGTGATGGCGGCAACGATCACCAGCTCGGCGTGAATCCCGTTGGTGATAAATATTTTGGAGCCGTTAAGGATCCACTCATCACCATCGCGAACGGCATTGGTGCGTATGCCCTGCACGTCCGATCCCGCACCGGGCTCGGTCATAGCCAGGGCACCAAATACGTCACCGGACACCATACGGGGCAGCCACTGTTGCTTCTGCTCATCGGTGCCGAAGTTGCTGATGTAGGGCGCAACGATGTTGGAGTGGATGCCATAGCCGGAGGCTACACCGCCAAACCCCATCCGCGAGAGCTCTTCAATCATGGCGAGGGTGACGTGAGGCGTGGTGCCGGCACCGCCGAATTCTTCCGGCATGTCCGGGCACAGCAGACCCGCTGCTCCCAGGGTGCGCCAGAGCTCGCGCGGGACGATGTGGTCCTCTTCCCACTGCTCAAAGTGCGGGGCAATCTCAGTCTCAAAGGCTCTGCGGGCCATATCGCGGAACAGAGTCATTTCTTCGGAGTGCATGGCGTCGCCAGACATGGAACAACCTCTCTCGGGTGCGTATTACATGTATTCAGGGTGCACATTGTGCGTGAATCCGGCGCCTCAGACAACGCGCTGACCAGCTTCCGTCGTGGCCCCGCTACCAGCGGATTAAACCGCCATATGGGTCACTGACGTCAGGTATTGCTCCCTCGGTCGCTTCTGGTATGTTGGGCGGCCTGTCAAAAAACCACGCCCGCACCAGGAGGCTTGTCATCATGCGCGAATACACCCAGTTCTATATTAACGGTGAGTGGGTCGACCCCAGTGAGCCCAACAGCTTTGATGTGATTAACCCCGCCAATGAAGAGGTCTGTGCCCACATCGCCCTGGGCAATGAAAACGACGTGAACAAGGCGGTGGCGGCCGCCAAATCGGCGTTCCAAACCTTTGGCTGGTCCAGTCGCGAGGAACGTATTGAGCTGCTGGAACGCGTGATCGCGGCATACCAAAATCACTATGCCGAAATAGCGGACGCGATATCCACAGAGATGGGTGCCCCCACCAAGCTGGCCAGCGAAGCCCAGGCAGGTTCCGGCCTGGGACATCTCATGCAGGCGCTGCAGGTATTGAAGGAATTCAAATTTGAAGAGGATCTGGGACCGCACCGGGTGGTCAAAGAGCCAATCGGTGTTTGCGGCATGATTACGCCCTGGAACTGGCCGGTCAATCAGATTACCTGCAAGGTAGCGCCCGCGCTTGCAGTCGGCTGCACCATGGTACTGAAGCCCAGCGAGGTCGCACCCTTATCGGGCTATGTATTCACCCAGATAATGCACGAGGCCGGTGTTCCCGCAGGCGTTTACAACATGGTGAACGGCGATGGGCCCGGCGTCGGCACGGCGCTGTCAAAACACCCGGACGTCGACATGATGTCCTTCACCGGCTCTACTCGCGCTGGCACGCTGGTCGCGCAGAATGCAGCGCCGACAGTGAAACGCGTGACGCAAGAACTGGGCGGCAAGAGCCCGAACATCATTCTGCCGGATGCCGATCTGGAAGCTGCGGTCACTCGTGGCGTGCTGCATATGTACAACAACACCGGGCAGAGCTGTAATGCGCCCAGCCGCATGCTGGTGCCCAGAGAGAAGCTGGCAGAAGCGGAAGCGATTGCCGCCAAAGTCTCGGAGTCCGTCGTCGTGGGTGATCCCACCGCGGAAGGCACTACTATGGGCCCGGTGGTCTCTGAGGTTCAGTTCAACAAGATTCAGGGGCTTATCGAGAAAGGCATTGCCGAGGGTGCCAAGGTGGTATGTGGCGGCCCCGGTCGTCCGGATGGCATCGACACAGGCTTCTTTATCAAGCCCACCGTCTTCAGTGAAGTGAACAACGATATGACCATAGCCCGCGAGGAGATTTTCGGGCCGGTGCTGGTGATGATTCCTTACGATACCGAAGACTAGGCGATTCAGGTTGCCAACGACACGGAGTACGGTCTGGCGGGTTATGTCCAAAGCGGCGACATTGACCATGCGCGAGCGGTGGCCTCAAAAATTCGCGCAGGTAACGTGCAAATCAATGGCGCCAACCCGGGTATGGATGTGCCTTTTGGAGGGTACAAGATGAGTGGCAATGGCCGTGAATGGGGTGAGCACGGCTTTACCGATTATCTAGAGATAAAAGCGGTGGGTGGTTATCACGCTGCTTAGGCAATGCCTCGCTACATTCTGGCGATAGACCAGGGAACGACGGGCACCACCGTCGCCCTGGTCGACCACCGCGGCCTACTACGCGATGCCGTCAATTACGAGTTCCCCCAAATCTATCCCCAGCCCGGCTGGGTAGAACATCGCCCTGAAGATATCTGGAACTCGGTGTTAAAGGGCATCCGCACTCTGTTGCGGCGAAAACACTGTAAAGCTTCCGATATCGCTGCCATTGGCATTACCAATCAGCGGGAGACCGCCTTGCTATGGGATGCCAGGCGAGATGAGGCGCTTTACAACGCCATTGTCTGGCAGTGCAGGCGCACGACACCACTGTGCGAGGCTCTGAAGAAACAGGGTGCGGAACCCGCTGTGAAGCGGAAAACGGGCCTGGTGTTGGACCCTTACTTTTCCGCTACCAAATGGGCCTGGCTGCTGAAGAATGCACCCGGCGTCAAAGCAGGCTTGAAGGCCGGCACCTTACGCGCGGGAACGATTGACAGCTATCTGGTGTGGAAGCTCAGTAACGGGCAGGACCACGTAACCGATGTGTCCAATGCGTCGCGAACCCTGCTCATGAATATCCGCCGCGCCGACTGGGACAGCAGCCTGCTGGAGCTGTTTGATGTGCCCCGCGAACTGCTGCCGCGTATCGTGCCCAGCAGTGGCGTAATGTCCTACACCCGGGCGGTGCCCGGTTTGCCGGATGGAATTCCTATTTCCGGCGTTGCCGGCGATCAGCAATCGGCGCTGTTTGGACAGGCCTGTTTCACCGAGGGCGATGCCAAGTGCACCTTTGGTACTGGCTCCTTTATCCTGATGAACACAGGTAAAAAGCCTGTGACTTCAAAAGCGGGATTGCTGACCACTGTTGGATGGCAATTAGCGGGGGATATTGGTCTCACCTACGCGCTGGAGGGCGGTGCCTTCGTTTGTGGTGCGGCCGTGCAATGGCTGCGCGACGAACTGCGAATTATAAAGAAGGCGCCAGACGTTGAAGCTTTGGCAGCCAGCGTGGCAGATCATGGCGGAGTAGAGTTTGTGCCTGCACTCACGGGCTTGGGTGCACCCTGGTGGGAGCCACAGGCGCGCGGCACTATTACAGGGCTGACCCGGGGTGCCGGACGTGGCCATATCGCTCGCGCAACGCTGGATGCGATGGCGCTGCAGAACATGGATATTCTTGTGGCCATGGAGAGGGACCTGGGCAAGCGCATGAAGCCACTGCGCGTCGACGGTGGAGCCGCACGCAACGATCTGCTGATGCAGATTCAGGCGGATTTGCTGGGGCGCAAGCTGGTGCGGCCCAAAGTCATAGAAACTACTGTCGCCGGCGCCAGCTACCTGGCTGGCCTCGGCGTAGGGCTATGGAGTCGCCCGGCTGACATCCGCAAGCTGTGGCGCGCAGATAAGGAATTTCAGGTGCAGATGCGACCGGCTGCGCGTCAGCGACGCATTAACCACTGGCACGGCGCAATCAAACAAACGCTTGCCTGATCTCTCCCCGGGTTTTAGCTGGCGGGTCGCCAGCCACCGTGAAACCCTACCGGCACGCGGTGCTCCAGATGCGCTAAGGCCAGCGGCCCGGCGGCTACATTCTGCGCATCCAGAATCTGCAGGCTGCTGCGGTCCTCACGCATATCAGTGACGACTGAGAGCAGGAAGCCGTCACCTTCTTCTGCACTTTCACTGCGGGGCACAAAGATGGCTTCAGAAGTGAAGCAATGCCTGCGGTCGCCGCAGCTATAGCGATCAACCTTGCCGGTGTTGTGGTCGAAGCGCGCCACCGCGTTATACATCTCACCGTCGCCCTCAGGCGATGTGTAATAGCCATAGCGGTAGTCCTGCATGGCATAGCGTCCATCGCACTGCGGAAATTCCGATAGATAATCATCCACTCGCTGACTGCGAACCCTGGCAGTGCTGTCATTCATGTCGATGGTCCAGCGATGTAAAGCGGGGTCGCAGTCAGGCAGCATTTCGCCGTCCGCTCTGGGGAAAAGAGGCGCATAGGGGAATTGGCAGGCATCGATAGTAATCACGCCATCGGTATCGAAGCCATTCATAAAGTGGAAGGCAAAAAATGGATCGCACTCGGTCCAGCGTGTGTTCTTGACACTGGGGGACTGCCTGGGCAGGACCGCCATTGACGCACCTTTATCCGGTTCCCAGGCGAAAGGCATGGCGCCGGTCATGGCTCGCTCCAGGCTGCCGGTAAGCGGGAACACTGGCACGATAATAAAATTCCGAGTGACGACGAAGTCATGCACCATGGCCGGGAAAGGCGTGGGCAGTATCAGTGACTCCACCAGCTCTCCCTGTGGAGACACCCTATGTAATGCGACATCGGGTTCAAAGGCTCCAGAGGCCATATACGCAAAGAACAGCATATCGCCGGTGACCGGGTCGACCTTAGGGTGTGCTGTCATCGCGGTATTGAGCTTGCCGTCGTAGTTGTAGCTACCCCTGGACTCCAGTGTAATGGGGTCAATCTCGAAGGGAGGGTGGCCTTCCTCCATGATCAGCATTCTGCCGCCGTGCCAGACGCAGGCGGTATTGGCGAGACCATCCTTATCGTTGAAGACGAATTCCGTATACCCCTCGGCCGAGTTAAACGGGTTCATGGGATCTATCATCGCCTGTTGCTTCTCACGCTCCAGCTTGAACTTGGCCGTTTCAATCCAGCGATTGCGGTAGCTCACTGTGCCATCACTAATGTGAAAGGCATGTGCCATCCCGTCGCCCGCAAACAGGTGATAATCCCCCAGTGGCTGAAACTGCTGATTGGGCCCTATCCGGTAAAAGCTTCCGTTGAGTTCCAAGGGTACTTCACCCGTAATCGGTACTGCCTTCAGGTCGAATTCCTCGCCCAGAGGCGCGTAGACACCTTCCAGGAAGCGCTGGCCGCGCGGTGCGTTGGCTTGTGGAGCATTCATGAGGGGGTCTCCTCAGAGGGTATTGGTGGTATGGCGCCGATGCCGAGGATCACGGCTTCCATGACAAAGTCGCGAACCGATCTCTGACTGTAGTGGCCGTCGACCAGGTGGCTGATGCGTCCATCATTTACCAGGCTGACATAGCCGTGCACGGTCGACACAATATGGATGCCCAGCAGGGTAGGGTCGCCGTCCCTGACGATGCCCAGCGCCTGCAACCGCTTTACGTCGGCAATGATCTGACGGAAAAACGAGGTTGTGGTATAGCTGAGGGATTCATGACCGGAGCGACTTAGAAGATCGCCACTGAACATCACCCGGTAGTAGGTAGGGTTGTCGAGGGCGAAATCGAAGTAGGCCTCGCCGCTGGCGGCGAAGTTCGCCAGTTCGTCGTCACCCTGACTGTCCCGGGCCGCTGCCATCGCGTCATCAAGACGCTCAAAACCCTGCTCTACCACCGCAAGCAGCAGTTCATCTCGATCATTGAAGTGGCGATAGGGTGCAGCATGCGACACGCCTGCACGTCTGGCCACTTCACGAATGGTGATAGCGGCGGGGCCGTCTTCTGTGATGACCGCCAGCGCCGACTCAATTAGCGCCTCTCTAAGATTGCCATGATGGTAGGCGGGTTTGGCTGAGGCCATGCCAGCTTCCTGAAGCATCGCGTTACTTCAGTCTACGTGAAAATAGGGTGTATGTTGATAAAGTAAACATCTGGTGCTGCACAATGGTCAGGCTGGCATGCGGCCGAGTCTACGCCACCCGCCGGTCCTGACTGTAGACAACTGGCAACATCACCGGAGTGTGAATCTGCTAGCGTTACTGCATCGCTGACAAGCTAACAATAATGAGTTCAGCCATGGCCAAAACCGACGATCACGAAATTGTGTCCATTTATCCATTCACCGACGAAGAAGAGTCGCAGCTGATGACGCACTCGTATGAATGCGTGCTGATGTGGGCCACTAAAGACGGCTGGCCGGTGGGTGTCACGCATGCCTTCGTGTGGCATGACGGCAAAATCTGGGTGACCTTTACACGCCAGCGACATCGCGCTGCGGCAATTCAGCGTGATAATCGTGTTTCGGTGAATATCAGCAGCGGTGGGTATCCTAAAACAGCCCCAGATGGTCTGCCCTGGGGTGCGATTACTTATAAAGGTCATGGTGCGTTTCACGACGATGACGTCACCAGACACTGGATGTATCGTGCACTGTCGAAAAAGCTTAATCCAGACAATCCAGAAGGCGAGGCAGCCTTTTATTCGCTGCTGGACTCGCCACTGCGTACGGTGCTCTCGATAACGCCGGTAAAGCGAATTATGTATAACGCCGGCCTGGCCGAACGTCACATAGCAGGGCAGGTGGAAGAGAGCGAATTGGGTGAGCGCCTTGAGAGCGACACCGAGCGCATGCAACGAGAGCGCGACAAGCAGGGCCTGCCGCAGCGCTAGCGGCGCGTCATTGCACCCATAACAATAACGAAAGGGGCAGAGCGCATGGTTTCAGGATCGGGCGGGAGCCGCCTGCTCGCAATCGCCTTCTGTATTCGGGTCCCGATAGGGGTTCTCACAGGCTTTTCATTGGCGCAGGCGGCACCGTCGGTGCCGTCGCAGCCAGGCGAAAGTGTCGCCCTGGAGGAGGTGTTGGTCACGGCCAACCGGCGGGTAGAAAGCCTGCAGGAAACGGCCATGTCGGTAACGGCGTTTACTACCGAGTTCATCCAGGACGCAGGGGTAAACGATCTGGTGAACATCGAGGCCTATACACCTAACCTTAAGATTACCGGTGGCAGCGATTCTCGCTCTACCTCTATTCGCATACGTGGCATTGGCTCTGTTGGCACTAACACGGGTATCGATCCCAGCGTGGGGCTGTTTATTGACGGGATTTATCAGGGGCGCGCAGGCATGAGCATTAGCGACCTTGTGGATGTAGAGCGTATCGAGGTATTGCGCGGGCCGCAGGGCACGCTATACGGCAAAAACACGGCCGCCGGCGCAATCAGCATTGTCACGAGTGCACCACACACGGAGTTTGAGTCGATGCTGGAAGCCTTGTACGACAGCAACCAGCGACTTGAACTCAGGGGCATGGTGAATCTGCCGCTTGGTGATGAAAGCAGGGCCCTGCGGGTGTCCGGCTTTCGCGTTGACGGAAACCACCTGTTTGAAAACACGATCACCGGCGAGGGCGTTAACAATGCGTACAAGTGGGGCGGCAGGGCCAGACTGCGCATTGATACAGACACCAGTGAATGGCTGCTCAGCGCTGACTACACCCGCGAAGACACCGATTGCTGTGCCATGGCAGTGTCCGCTTACGATGGCCTGTCGCCTCTGAATACGCCGATTACCGATACGCCCTCGGCAGCGCTGCAAGCGGCGCTGGGACTCAACGCTCAGGGCCAGCCAATCCTGCAGTACCAGACCATGATTGAGACCCAGGGCTTTGCGCCCCCCGCAGCACACGCCTTTGGCAACGACTATTGGTTCGATGCCTCAGTCTCCAACGCGGTGGATATTGGAGGGCTCGGCGTGGAGTGGAACCGCGACCTTGCCAGTGGAATCACGCTGACCGCTATAAACGGCTGGCGTCACTATCGTTCTGATTCGGCTTTCGATGGCGACTTTACGGCCTATGACGCCGTGGTTGGCGATGCTGACATCGAGCTGAACCAGTTCTCTTCGGAGTTGCGTCTCACATCGCCCGGGGGTGATCGCATTGACTACCAGCTCGGGCTGTATGCATTTTATTCAGAACTGGACTCGGTGGGCCGATTCGCCTCTTCAGCATCGCTGCTGGAAAATATTGGCCTGGGCATTTTTTTCCCCACTGGGTCGCTCAATACGGACGATAACCGGTTTGCGACAACCAGCTATGCCGCCTTTGGGCAGGTGGTGTGGAATCTTAGCGATACGCTGAGTGCAACCCTTGGGCTGCGCTACACGCGGGAAGAAAAAGCGCGCGAGGGTTCGCAGATCACAACGCCTGAAACGGTGATAGACATTCCTCCTGTAGTAGGTCCAGATTTGTTTTTTGACGATAGCCGGACCGATGACGATCTCTCTCCCAAGCTGAGCCTGCGCTATTTCGCGCGCCAGGATTTAATGTTCTACGGGACGTTGAGTCGAGGCTTTAAGTCCGGTGGCTATAACCAGCGTCGTGAGCGTGCCGATCTTAATGGTGAGTTCGACGAAGAGCAGGCCACCAATGTCGAGTTGGGCTGGAAGGGGAGCTGGCTGAACCGGCAGCTACAGCTCAATGGCACAGTGTTTTACGTTGAATATGATGATTTTCAGGCGCAGACCTTTGACGGCTCTGCGCTGCGCGTGACCAATGCCGGGCAATTGGAGAGCTATGGACTGGAAATGGATGCAGCGTACTTGCCCACCGCCAGCACGCTGCTGGGTCTGGCGCTGGGCTATAACGAGGCACGTTATGACAGTTTCGACCTTGGCCAGTGCACAGTGGAACAGAGTTTTGTCGATTACTACATCCTGCAGGGGGCCCAGGGTGGCTCGCCCGGTATTGGCACGCCCTGTGTGCAGGATTTGGCCGGTGAACCTCTGGACAATGCACCACAGTGGACGGTTAGCAGCTTCGTCCAATACGAGCGTGCGCTGCTGGGCGGTGTCGTCGCTGTGGCGCGCCTTGAGCACAATTTCATTGACAGCTTCTTCCTGGATCAGGACCTGGACCCCAACCTTCACAATGATAGTGTGCAACTTCTTAATGCGCGCCTGACCCTGCGCAATATGCAGCGCGATTGGGAAGTGGTGCTGTGGGGCCGCAACCTGTTGGACGAGGAGTACTATTCGGCGGGCATTGATATTCCCACGATTGGTGGGTTCGCAGGGATTGTTGCGTTGGAGGCCAGTTACGGCGTCACCCTGCGCTGGTTTCAGTGATGTAAAAAAAAGCCCGGCCAGAAACTGTGGCCGGGCAAGTCGCTCGCTCGTATCACCCCAGAGGGATATGGACCCGGAGTTCCCAGCAGGCAGCAACAAGGCCGACGGCTAGTGACGTCCAGAGGAATTTCTTTTGCTCGATATCGGCAAAATCGAAGTGCTGCAGGCCGCGGCCTGAGAGCACGTCGGGATTGTAGTAGGCGAACAGGAAGAACAGCCCGCCGCAGAAGTTTGCTAGTGCAACGCTAGTCAGCCCCTGCAGCGCCAGCGTAGAGCCAATAACCAGTGCCAGCGCTGCAAACAGCGCCATACACATGCGAAGCAAGTGGGTTTGGTAGTTGTTTAAGGGCATTGGCGTCACAAGCTGTTCCGGTTTTTGCAAAGTTGTAGCTAATACTAGCCATAACGCTGCCGACGTCAGCAACTGTGGCCCCAGAGTGAGAACTGGTTCCGCATTTGGTGGCAAAACAGAGAAAAAGTGTGAACTGGTTGGCGTTTTTGCCACGCCTTCGGCAATCCCGGCACTAGGTTTTCGCTGCCTCGCTGGTGCTGGTGAGAACGCATGACTCTGCGCGCAGGCGGTACCGCTGACACGATTGCTATGGCATTAATCGAGGGCGATAAGCCTGTCTGCCAGCGCCACTGTTTCGGCACGGTGTGCAACCATAATGCGAGTGATCGGCAACTGGCGGAGATGCACGTTTATTCGATCTTCGGTCGCAGGATCAAGGTGGCTGGTGGCTTCATCCAGAAACAAAGCAGACGGTCTGCGATACAGCGCGCGAGCGAGCATGACACGCTGTACTTGTCCTCCACTCAATGCCGCGCCCATATCGCCAACGAGCGTTTCATAACGCATGGGCAGCTGCTCGATCTCTTCATGAATGCACGCTTTCTGGGCGCACTCAATGATTCGCTCCCATTCCAGAGACTGGCCGTAGCCCACGATATTGTCGAGTATTGAGCCGCTCAGGAGACGGTCGTCCTGGGTAACAGCCGACAGCGACCCTCGAAACTCGGGGCTGGCGGAAAAGCGTTGCTGGTTGATCAGGATCTCGCCTTCTGTAAGCTGATACAGACCCATCAGGCAGTGCAGCAGGGTGGTTTTCCCCGCGCCACTAGCACCCACAATAGCGATACAGCTCCCAGGTTCGATCTGAAAGCTGAGATCGCGAAAGAGCCAGGGACTCTCGTCGCTGTGACGGAATCCGAGACCGCGCGCGACAATCTCAGGGGCCTTGGCGGAGCATCCGCTGTTCGACCGGCCAGCCATTCCGACAGTGGGTTCAGGCGCTGCCAGGGCGATGTCCGAGATTCTCTCAAGATGCAGCCCCAACATGCGCAGCTCCAGGCATTGGTCAACAAGTCCATTCATAGCGCTGATAAAGCGCTGCTTGTAGCTCATGAAAGCGATCAGCATGCCGATCGACAAGCTGTTTTCCATCACCAGTATTGCTGCAAGAAATACCACCACGATATTTTCTACGCCAAACACGATGCCGTTCGCGGCGTTGTAGCAGATGTCCAGCTTGGCGGCCCGGATGTCGCTGTTCATGGCGTGCACCGTGCGATTAAGCCATTGCTCACGACGATCGGATTCGCCCTGCAGTAGTTTGATGGTTTGAATTCCACGGGCGGACTCCATTAGCGTGCTATCAGCCTGTGCGTGCCCGGCAATGCTATCCATAGACGCCCGGCGCAGTGGCTGAAACAGCAGCACCCGTACTGCCACATAAAGCAATAGCGCGCAGAGTACGATCAGAGTCAGCGGGATACTGTAAAACAGCATGACGACGAGCATCAGGATGGCCATGAGACCGTCCACCACCGCAGCGACCAGGCCTTTGCTTAAAACATCGCGAACGGCGTCTATTGACGAGAAGCGGGACAGCACATCGCCCAGATGACGGCTTTGAAACCATTGCAACGGTAGCTGCAGCAGGCGCGTCTTGAGATTGGCGGCCAGTTGCAGGTGCAATCTGGTTGCGAGAGATAAAAGCACCGAGGCGCGCAGCGCTGTGGTTGTGACTTCTATTATCAGCAGCAGTCCAAAGCCCAGGGCCAGAATCGTCAGGAGGCTCTGATCGCCGCGCAGGGCTACGTCATCGATTACCGTTTGCAGGTAGAAAGGAGCTGCCAATGCCAACAGCTGAAGCACTAGTGAAAGGACCAGGGTCAGCGCCAGTGAACGCTTGAGGCCTGTGATGCCTGACCAGAGATCACTGAGGCGCATACGCTGTGCCGGCCGCTCCGATCTAAAGCTTTGCACGGGTGTGAGTTCCAGCGCGACACCGGTAAAGTGCTGCGAAACCTGCTCTACAGTCAGCTTCGCAGCCCCCTGCGCAGGGTCATAGACCACCGCTGTTCTGGCGTTCCCAGACTTTAGAACGACGAAATGATTGAGATCCCAATGCAGAATGCAGGGGCATTGCAGGGCATGTAGTGCTGTGAGATCGGCTCGCAGCGGACGGCTGCTTAGCCCCAGCGTTGCCGCAATGTCTATCAATTGCTTTAAGG
>JBCDKJ010000085.1:0-12333 GCA_038746745.1 Pseudomonadota bacterium | reverse complement strand
TGCATCAAGGCGCGCCTCGTCGAAGAGGGAAAAACGCAGATTAAAACGCCGCAACATTTCCACCAGCCATTGGTGTTGCAGCGTTTCTGGCACGATGATCAATACCCGGGAGGCACGGCCCGACAAAAGCTGCTGCTGCGTGATCATGCCGGCTTCTATAGTCTTGCCGAGCCCCACTTCGTCAGCGAGCAGTACCCGAGGCGCATAGCGCTGCCCCACCTCGGCGGCGATGTAGACCTGATGAGGCAGTAGGCTGGTGCGCGAGCCTATAAGGCCTCGGGCGGATGACGTCTGCAGCCGGTTCAGTTGAGAAAATGTGGCCACGCGCATGCCGAAGTCTGCATTTCGATCGAAATGCCCGTTCAACAGGCGCTGCTGCGGAGTGGTGAGCTGTACAAAGCTATCTAGCTCCAACTCGCTGATGGTGACGTCTTTGTCGTGATGATCCAGACCGGTGTAGAAAAGAATGCCGGACTGCTCGGTGACCTCGGTGACTTTGAGTTCAACGTCATCCAGTGTGGTGATGTTGTCGCCTGCTTTGAAGCGCAGACGCGTGAGTGGCGCATTGTCGATGGCGTAGGTCCGCTCCTCGCCGATCGCAGGAAAGCTGACAGTGACTCTGCGACCTTCGATATCAGCAACAATACCGAGTCCGAGCTGCGCGTCGGCGTGGCTTACCCAGCGCTGACCTACGATGTAATCCACGTTAGTTGTATGCCCGACTTAAAAGGCGGCGCATTCTAGCAGCGTTTTCATGCGCTGGCAGCCGCAAGGCCAGTGTCATCGGGAAAAAAGCATCGCAGGCTGTTGTGCCAGGCCTGGGCCAGCAGCTCCTCTACCTCCAGGCCTTTCACCTCGGCAACTTTCTCCGCCACGAAGGGGATGTAGTAGGGCGCATTCGGCCGACCCCGGTAGGGGACCGGCGTCAGGTAGGGCGCGTCCGTTTCCAATAGCAGTTGCTCCGCTGGCGTGGCGGCCACCACGTTACGGACGTTATCGGCAGAGTTAAAAGTGGCGATGCCATTAAACCCCAGACAAAAGCCCTCGCGGAGACAGTACTCTGCCAGGGGCAGGCCGGAGGTAAAGCTGTGAATGACGCCTTTACGATGCAGTGTGCCTGAAAAGTTTTCAAGAATGGCGCGAGTATCCTCGTCCGCATCTCGCGTGTGCACGACGATGGGCGCGTCAGTGTCTGCAGCGATTTGAAGCTGTGCTTCGAACGCCGCACGCTGCGCGGCCCGGTCTGCATGGTCGTAATAGTAGTCTAGGCCAATCTCACCAACGGCTACGATGTGGTCATGTGCCTGTCTTTCGCGAATTGTCTCGCCCGCCGCGGCGCAAAACTTTTCAGCCTCGTGGGGGTGGACGCCCTGCGTCGCCCACACATCAGGATAAGTGCGCGCGATGCCATCGACGGTGTCGAGATTGTCAGGTGACACCGCGATAGTGACGATGCGCGCCACGTTCACTTCACGACTGCGAGTCAGCGTATTTTCCAGTGCCTCTGCGTCCAGATAGTCCAGGTGGCAGTGCGTCTCTATGATGGGATGCGCGAAGACGGGAATATCGCGTCGTGCTTTTTTGCTCATTGGCCGAAGATGCGTTTGCGTTGGCGCCGAATTATACGTTGTCCAGCTCCAGTTCAGACCGCGCTTCAATGATTTGTTGCCACAGCCAGTTGTGTAGCGGCGAGTTTTCGGTGCGTTGGTGCCGCACCAGCATATAGTCGATGCTGTAGTCGATGTCGGGCGGCAGGGGCAGCGCCTGTATGCGGTAAGACAGTGTCTCGTTGTTGAGCAAAAACGGCGGCGCTGGTAGCAGGTAGTCCGTGTTGCGCAGGATTTCGATCGCCGTGAGCAGGTGGGACGTCTCAAAACCACCGGCTACCTGCGGATAACGCTCCAGACGCCGCGTCATGCTGGCGCTGTTCTGAAAGAACTCCAGTTCATCCTGGTCCGCCATGTACAGCCGCATAATCGGATAGGCCAGTACTTTCTCCCAGTCTGGCGTTTGGCCGCTTAGCGGGTGGCCTTCGCGTGCCAGGATTACAGGCTGCGTGCCGCCAAGGGGATGACACAGGTACTCGTCGCCGTAGTGGGCGTGTTTGATCTGAACCGCGAAGTCCAGCTCGCCCAGCGCAAGCTGCTGGAGCTGATGCTCTACCCGCGTGATGGTTTTGACGGTAAGTTGAGGTGCCAGGAAGGCGAGTCGCCGAATCAGGGGTGGCAACAGCCAGACACCGATGTACTCGGAAATCGCAAGCGTCACCTCACCGCGATAGCGGGCGGGGTCGAAGTCCTGATCGTTAAGCAGTGACTGAATGCCCTGTAAAACCTGTTCTAAATTGCCTGCCAGCTCCAGCGTGCGAGGCGTAGGCCGCATCCCATGCGAACTCCTGGTGAAAAGCGGGTCAGCGAACACGTCGCGCAGACGGGTCAGGGTTTTACTCATGGCAGGCTGCGTGATGTGCAGTCGCTCTGCAGCGCGAGAGACGTTTTTCTCCTCAAGCAGCACCTGCAGCGCGATTAGGAGATTGAGATCAATACGCTCCAGCTCTCGGGTTTCCATCAGATGACAGCCCTGTTACTGATATGAATTTAAGATATGTTTAACATGATGCTAATACATTGGAAGTATATCAGGCCTGGGCGGATACTACGCGCCATCTGGCATATAGGAGAAATACCCAAATGTTTATGACAGTGACATTTGGCCTGTATTTCGCTCTGATCGGCTGGGTTGCTTGGGACGAGTTCCGCCACCGCGGTAGCGCCTGATCCCCGGCACGTCGACAGACGATGTCCAGGTCCATAACGTAGACTTCAAACCCGCCGCAAGGCGGGTTTTTTTTTGCCCGCAGATTGTTGCCAGGAGGTGCTGGCCTTGGAATCACTGCGCGTAACTGCTGAGCAGATGGCCAGATCGGGCGTTAGCAGTTACCCACTGACCACTTTCAGCTTGGGTGCGACACCGGAGGTCTTGCGCCTGGGACGCAGGCGGGGCGCCCCGCTGCTGGCGACTGCCACAGGCCGCATCGGAGCCTTGGACACCGCTGCTTTGCTGCGCGTATTTGCAGTGGCTCTTTTCACCGCCGCGGCGCGCTGTGCCTGTTTGCGGGCGCTGGGTGTAGCGACCGCTGCGCTCGTAGCTCTAGAGGCATTATTGCTGGCTGCAGCTTTTTTCCTGGTAGCTGCTTTCCGTGCCGCGGCTGTTTTCCGGGCCGCGGGCGCTTTCCGGGCCGGAGCTGTTTCCCGGGCCGCGGGCGCTTTTTTAGTGGAGGGTGATTTGTTGGTCGAAGACGTTTTTTTAGCCGCGGGCGCCTTCTTAGCTCCTGGCGCTTTCTTAGCCGCGGGCGCTCTGTTCTTTACAGGCGTCGGTTGTGTGCGTGCTGTCCGTTTGCGTCCGGTGGTTTTTCGCGCCGGTGTTAAAACGGCATCGCGCAGCTCTTCCCAACTTTCGCTCAGACACTGCATGTAGAAATGCGGGTCCGGCATGATGTCGCGGTCACCCAGTACCGACATGTTGACGGTTTCCGCCTGGCTGAAAATGGTGTGAAACAACCCCACCCCCGGCGTCAGCAAACCAAGCCCCTGATATTGCACCATGCGCGCGCCAGCACAGAACAAATCAAAGTTTGGTCCTGGCACATTGGTGATGACAGTGGAGACGTTCAGAGGAATGAACTTTGACAGGTTGCGCTTTGACCACAGGCTAGCGACCGCTCGGGTGAACGCGGGTGTGAGCACGCCAGCAGCCTTGATGGTATCCAGCATGGGGCTGCTCTCACCGAATTCCTTGGCCTCGGACGTGCTCATGTGGATTGCTTTGAGTCGCTCTACCGGGTCGCGAACGTCAGTATGCAGTGAGGCAAAGATTGAACCGACCTGATTGTTGTCCTCCGTCATGGCGCGTCGGGTGCGCAGGTTCACGGGCAGGCCCGCCGCCAACGAGCCCTCAGGTGTTTCCTGTTTGCTATCCAGGTAGCGGGCTAAAGCACCGCCGACAACGGCCAGGCCCACATCGTTGAGCTTGACCCCGGTGGCATTCTTCACCGCTTTGAAGTCAGCGATTGGGAAGGCTGTGGCCTCAAATACACGGTAGGGCCCCACGGGTCCGTTGAAACGCGTTTTGGGTGCTTGCACATCAGGCATAGGGACTTGCTTGTGCAACAGCTTTACCGCGAAGCGACCCATATCTCTTGAGAGGCCTACCGCGCCACGCGCCATAGCAACCGAATGTTTGGCCTGGTTAAAGCCCGCTCGACCCAACAGTTCAGCCGCAGAGGGGTCGCGGTCCACCAGCAGAGGTTGCTCAGCATCGTCTGGCTGGGGTGAAGGATTTGCCTCCAGGTCGTGCAGTGCCGCCATAAATGATGCCCCGCCCGCACCGTCCACCAGGGAGTGATGCATCTTGGTATACACGGCAAAACTGCCTTTAGGGAGGCTGGGTATGTTGTCCAGCCCTTCTATGACGTAGCACTCCCAGAGGGGGCGTGCCATATCCAATGGTCTTGCGTGCAGTCTCGCAACCTGAATACAGAGCTGCCGCCAGTCCCCGGGCTGAGGCAGCGCGATATGTCGCAGATGGAACTCTACGTCAAAATTCGCGTCTTTGACCCAATACGGTCTATCGACGCCACCGGGCACCTCTACCAGTCGGGTACGGAACAATGGCTGTCGGTTCAGACGTTGCTCGAAGTTTGCGATCACCTGTTTGAAGCGCACAAAGCCACCGGGTGCCGTGGAGGGATCGTAGATGCCCAGGCCACCCACGTGTTGGGGTGTATTTGGCTGCTCCAGGTTGACGAAAGCGCTGTCCAGTATGCCCAGTTGTTTCACGTCTGAATCCGAATTGAATATGCCGCCACAGTACTCATTCCGCTACGGCGATTGCAAGCCAGAAGGATGGATATCAGGGGATACGGGGTATATTTGAACCTATGACAACGCCACGCTCAACAAGATGGCTTGTGGTCCTGGCTCTGTTGTCAGCGCTCCATGGCGCCGGCGCTTACGGAGCGCTGGACAATCGGTCTGTGCCCACCGCCTACGGTGATCGCTTCTACGACGCCGCACAGCCTGTGCCGGAGGCCCTGCCGCCCAGGCAGGGTGCGCCGGAAGCAGATGCCTGGCAACAACGCATTCGTGACAAGACCTATGAATCCGGGCCCTACGGTCCTGGCATTGCCGAAACGGTTGAGGACGCTGGTCGTTACTTTCTCAGCCGTGGGGATTACAACACGGCGATTCAGCAATGGCGTCGGGCGGTGCATCTCATCCGCGTCAACGACGGCCTTTACAGTCAGCGGCAGCTGCCGCTACTGGAGCGCCTGCTGGAAACTTATCTGGCGCTGGGTGATTACGAGCGCGCCGACGAGACCGAATCCTATCTGCACTTTTTAAGCCAAAAGAACTACGCAGAGGATGATTCCGAACAGTTGCAGGCAACGCTGCGCTGGCTGAACTGGCAACGACAGCAGTGGCTGCGCAATCCCGACGTGACTCAGCCACGTTTGCTGCTGCAGCAGTGGCGCATGCTGACAGAACTCGTAAAGGAGCGAGACGCGGAGGAGTCGACGCTGGCAAAACTGACGCTGGCCGAGCGTGAAGCGCTGGTTCAGGCTCAGCTCTCCGTTCTGCTGCTGGCATCGGCGACAGACTTTGGGTTGGATCGCGAGACCGACCTGTTAATGGGATCGCGGATGGGCGATAGACCGCAGCAGCTCACCATGGAAGAGACCCAGATCAGGAACCTGCAGGAGTCAGGTTACAGCCGTGGCAGGGGGCGTTTACAGCGGCTGCTGGCGCGGCAACGCAAGGGGGGTGACAAAGCAGCTCAGGCACGCACATTGCTGGCGCTGGGAGACTGGCACATCTGGTTCGATAGCCCGGGGCGAGCGGCAGAGCGCTATCGAGAGAGTTGGGACTTGTTGACGGAGACAGGCGATGTGGAGCAGCGGCAGCGCTGGTTTGGTGCTCCCGTGGAGTTGCCCGAGAACGGCGTCTTTTGGGCGGGTCCCGGCACGCTACCCGAGTACGAAGCGCAGGCGCTGCTGCAGATACAGTTTGACGTTACACCCCAGGGGCGCGTACGCGAACTGGCGCTGATTGACACCCCGGAGCAAGAGTCAGGGCGCGCCAGCGTGCTACTGCGACAGATGCGGTCCATGCGATTTCGTCCGCGGCTTGCGGACGGCGAGGCCGTTATAACACCGGATGTGGTGCGCAGTTACCGCGTGCGCTAAGGGTTTTTTAGCGGGTGCGATGCAAAGTTGTGCTGCACCGGCGGTTGCTTGTCTGGATCCAGGAAAACCGTTGCCAGCACAGGTTGCTTGCCAACGACCCAGCTGTAGTGGTCGTGACTGTTCAGCGTGACGGTGAGCTGATTGATACCCGGCTGTAGCCGGCTGCTGTCGACGTGGAGCCATTCTCCATAGATACGCACACGCTTCTTGCCGTTGATCATCAGGTGCGCATGGCCCTCTGCCATGTCCTCAGGCGCATTCCCGGCCTTTTCCGGCGATTCAAGTTGATAGTTTTCTACCCGCAGTTGCAGGTTGAAACCGTCGCTGTTATCGGGAAACAGTCGAATCTCGAGGGCGGGCACCCTGTACTGCGCTGGCAGCACCAGCGCTTGATGGTTATGCACCAGCGTGTCTTCTATCAGTTCCTGCGCTGCAACTACATTGCACAGTGACAGCAGGGCGGCCAGTGCGCAGGTAAAGCGACGCATTCAGGTGCCGCCCATGCCACTGCCCATGCCGCCGCCCATATTGCCACCCATACCGCCGCCGCTTCCGCCGCCTGGAGGCAGGCTGCCAGAACAGGAGGCGCCAGCATTGTCCTGAAGTTCACCGGCGTAGCGTGGGCCCACTGAGTAGGGAAAGGCGGGAACCGCCGAGTCGTCTTCAAATTCGATGGTAACGTGATAGTGGTAGCCGAGGTCGTCGTGGCTATGGCCGTTGTACTGGTCCAGATAGTTACCACCCTGCGCCGCGAGATTTTCATCCCAGTAGAAATCCTCAAAGAAGAAACCCGCGACGGTGGTAAACGTATTGCGCGACAGTGATTCAAAGGTTCCACTGGTGGTGGGACCATCACTGCTAGCAGGGGTCGTGCCGGCACCTGGGTCAAACTGATCGACCAGCAGGCAGGTTCTCTGTCCGGCGCTACCGCAACCGGTGGCCGAGTTTATGTTGGCATAGTCACGTATGGCCCAGCTAGATCGCGCCAGCTCACCCTGCGCCTGCCAGGGTCCATAAATGGGATAGCCATCGGCGGCGAAGCCGTATACCGGCGAGTGGGCAGTGCCACTATCGCCTACCAGGTCAGCCAGGCATTCAGAGTAGAAATGGTGATGGTAGTCACCATTCGCAGCATGGCCCCCACAAATGTCTACATCGTAGACCTCTGCCACAGGTGCCAGGGTTTGCCAAACACCTTCATCGTTGTAGGTTTGCGCATCGGTCCAGTTGTACACCGACGTTCCATTGACGTAGTAGCCAACGCTGCCGACGCTGGTATCGCAGGTCTCTTGTGTCGGAATCGGCGTTACCGGGAAGTCTATGCTGCGCTCCTGATCAGTAGGACAGCCAGGGCCCGGTGGCCAGTATCCAAAGCCCTCGCCTCGGCTGCATTCCTGCGCGCTGGAGTTGTAGCCAATGTCTTCACCAAAATCGACAAGCGCGCCGGCCTGCACTATCGCGGAACCGTTGCCAAAGTCAGAACTGGCCCGTGGCCGCGCATTCAACCAGCTCAGAATCGACTGGGTGATCTCCACGGTATAGTCAGGGATACCTGAGTGAGTGACGCGAACATAGTCTCCGAGCTCCTGCACCGACTCGATGTTGACCAGCGCGCCCTGACTCCCGTCCGCGCTGCGAATCGTTCCCGAACGCGTGTTCGTATCATTTACCCGCCATGATGTAACCAACAGGTTACCGGTCGCGCCGGTGCTGCCGTCGTCACTGCCACCGCTGTCGCTATCGCCAGTGAGCAGTGCGCCGATGCTGGTAGTTGCGCCGCTGTCTACTGTCGTTTCCGCCAGGCTGGTAATACCGCTGTCGATAAAAGCAACGAGGTTGGTGGGAAACTTGTCGTAGTCATTCTGTGCGATGTCTTCATAGCCTATGCTGCCGTTGGTAAAGCTATCGAGTTCGCTGGCCACTACCAGAAGCGCGTACTGGTCCAGCGCTGCCCGCACCTGGGCTGCCGGCAGATCAGTCACCTGGTAAAAGAAAGTCGTGGTGAGCGCATTGATGGCGGCAAAGCCCGTCACCTGGTTTTGCGCATTGACGCTAAAAAAATCCGGGAACAGCACGCTGTAGTAGCAGATCCCCTGGTCGCAAATCGATAGCAGGTAGGGCCTGTCGGGGCTGGTGTCGATGTCCGGCACCCAGTTCAGCAAGTCAGTAAAAAGCGCGGCACCAAAAAACAGCCCGCTAAAGGCGGTTCTTTCATCCGTGGTAACGGTGGCGATGGGATTGTCGCGGTCTTCCCAGGTGAAGAGGTTGGCGGTCAGTCCGCCCCCGCGCGGATTGCCGATGCAGCCGACCAGAAGTGCGGCCACCAGCGTGAACACAAACATGTAACGCATGATAAAACCCTGAATCGTTGTGTTGGATATGACGTTCTTGTTATGGGTTTCAGTGTATGGCATGCCCGCCAAAGGATCAGCTGCAAATGTGTAAGGTGTTGTTAATCGTGATCATTTATTGCGCTGGAACAGGTTTCGACGCCGCTCGTGTCCGGGCGCCATGACCACAGCCACAGCGAGGCAGCAAGAGTGAGCATGCCGCCGGTGGCCAACGCCCAGCCCACGCCAGCCAGCGCGATCACACTGCCGATGAGCGCGGCTATCACATTAGCGATGCAGAAGTTCGTGGTGAGTAGCCCCTGCACGCGGCCAAGGCCAAAGCTCTCGAAACGGTTAGCCATGTAGGCGGGGAAGATGCCATTACACAGTGCGATGATACCGCCGCTCGCTATGAACAGGGCGTACAGCGTGACAGGGCCCGCGAAGGGCAGTACCAGCAGGGTCAGTGATAACGCCAGGCTGCTGCGGCGGAGTGCGTCCAGCGCACCGTATTGATTCTCCAGCCAGGTTACCGCATAGATGCTGGACGCGATCATAGTCCCGGTGATGGCCACCGTGCTCCAGCCGATCTCCAGACTGGTAAAGTTGAAGCGCTCCACCAGCCAGAGTGGGTAGAACTCATAAAAGAGATTGAGTCCCAGTGTGTAGAGAATGTGGTAGAGCAACAGGGGCTGCATAGGCTTTTCGCGAACGAGCCCCAGGGAGTTCTGCTCACGCATGGCGCGCAGCACCTGTCTCAGGCTGTGCTGTGGGACTGTCTCGGTCGCGGGCGGCTTCGCGATGGCCAACTGCACCATCACTGTTGCCAGCAGTGTCACTGCTCCGGCCACGTAAAACACGTCGGCAACGCCCAGCGCAACCAGATAGCCGCCGGCTAACGGTCCCAGCAACCAACCCAGGTAGTTGGTGGCGTAGAGCAGGCTCAGCGCGCGGGTGCGATTAATGGCAGGATGCAGTCCCAGCGCGATGGCCCTGGACACTGCAATGTTGCCCTCAAACAGGCCGGTGAGAAACCGGGCCAGAGCAAACAGAGGATAGCTTTCCAGCGTTACGGCATAGCCGGTCAGTCCGTAGCAGAACACGGAGGCTAACAGCGTGATAATCAACAGAGGCTTGCGCCCGTAGGTGTCTGAGAGCGCTCCGATTACCGAGCTTCCAAAAATCAGACCCAGCGGATACAGGGCCAGCAATCCACCCAGTAACAGTTTGGGGTTAAGTCCCAGCCAGGCGGTGAGTTCGTTGACATTGTTGCCGTCGAGGAAATAAGGCGACAGCACTGGATAGGGCAGGGCGATGCCAGCGGTTCCCAACAGGGATACCAGCATGACGGCATACAGCGTCGAACGGGGACTGGCCATGGTGCTGGGCCTCAGGCGTTCTCCAGCACCATCAAAGACCCAGACGCTTTCAGCGGCTTATGGCTGCGCCAGGAAATAATGTCGGCGCAGTATTTGTCCTGACAGCGCTGCGCCATCTCGAAAAAGGTGGGACGTTCCGGGTCCGCAATCACGACCTTTTTCACCCCGGCATTAACTGCGCGCTTGACGAGGTTAAAGACCGGGTTAACCAGCTCATCCCAAAAGCAGATATCCGCGGCAATCAGCAGATCAATATCTGCGAGCTGCCGGCTGGTAATTTTTTCAAAGCGCGACTGTAGCGTCGTCACCTCAACCTTGTTGGCTGCGGCGTTGGCGAGCAGGTAGGGGAAGACATCGCGGTCGGCGTCAACCGAAGTGACCCTGGCACCAAACGCCTTGGCACAGTAGACGCCGCCCATGCCCCAGCCGCAGCCGGCATCCATAACGCTGCGCGAGTACTGAGGCGGGTGCTTCTTCAGGTAGTCGATTATGAGAACGCTGGAGCGCCACAGTTTGTTACCGTGGATGGAAGGCTGTGCGTCGCTGCGCTTGATGCGGCGAATCTCCGGGTGTGATGACGTGAGCATTTTCACGCCGTGAAAGCGGTACTCGGTGCGGCGCTGGGCCATATTGCGTCCTGCAGTGTTGTCCTGATGGGCCGTCAGTACGAGCAGCCCCCGGGGAGGTTTTAGGGTGTGGTGAGTGCGCCCCGGTACCAGATAGGTGAGGTCCAGGCGCGTTCCTGAATCACAGGAGAATAGAAGGGTTCCTGCGCCGGGTCCAGACAACAGCGATCAAAAACGTTGCCAATGGCGCCTTCGTCCTTGAGTTCCGCGTTGCGTATCTGCGCCTGTGCCTCGCAGTTTTTGTCGAAGGGATTTACCCCCAGAGCCTGGCACTGACGGGTGCTCCAGCGGCAACTGGGATTCTCAATAACGCGGCTGTAGTAAAACGCACTTTGCTGCCTATCAAAATCCGGGTCTTCCCAGACGGTGCAGAGAGACGCGTGGCCGCTGCCGGTAGGGGTGCAGCTTTCCGGGTCTACCCCGGCACCGTTATCGGGCGTCCCGGCGACGTCATACACTTTTTCGTGCGTGGTACCGTCAGCATCGACCCAGCCTTTAATCACTTGTATACGCTGCAGATCATTCCCGGGCAGGCCCGGGCTGCCTGAGTCCTTCATGGCTGAGATCAGGAGCCGCATCGACTGACCTGCTTCCAGCGATGCTAGCTCGCCGCCCATCGGTGTCCCCTGGGCGTCTGCGCGTTCGATAATATCAGGAGCACCGCAGAGGTCCTGCGGCAGATCAGCACCGGCGAACAGGCGCACGATTGGACGTGTGCCACTGGTGGCATAGGTTTCTCGGCGACGCATCGCATCAAAAATGGCATCGCGGGAATTCTCTTCTGCCCAGACCACCGCGAGACCGCCCGGGTTGTCAAAGAAATGATCCTGAATATTGCGGTATCCAGTATCACGGCGGCCAAGATGCCCGGTGTAGTTATCCTCGTCCGCGCCGCCCGGCGTGGCGGAATGTGTGTCGGTGGAGCCGATGAAGCCCAGCTTGAACGGGTTGAAGCCGTCACGCTGCTCCAGCATCAGACCATCCTTTAACACGTTGCGCACCATATTACGGCGGCCGTAGTCCTCAATCGGAACCGGCGCAGCATTTTCAGAGCGAACTTTGCCGAATACCGTGCCGAGCATAGACAGGTTGTCGCCGACCACCTGTTCAAAGTCGCAGAGCTCGTCTTCGGTATCGACACCCAGTCCCGCCAATCGGTCGAAGCGGCACTCACTGGCAGCTTTATGCTGCACCAGTTCTACCAGCGGTTCGAAAAATGCACGGTCCGACGCCTGTTCCGGGGTTTCCGGGTCGGGGAACATCATCCCGCCGCTGAGATTGGGATTATGTGGAATTGCCATCACGTCGCAGCCTTCACCGCCTTCGATGCACTCCTCTCGCAGCCGACGCCACAGCTCTGGGAAGTTCATAGTGCCCGTGTCGTACGTGGAGATTGCCGTCTCGGTAACTCGGGCGTTGCGAAAGATCACATTGCGGTGCAAGTTGTTGTAGTTGGGTGCATCGGTGTACTCGTAACCGACAAAGGTGGTGAAGCTGCACTCACTGGAGCGATCGTAGTGCTCTTCTGCCGCTTGCTGGATTAGCTGCCAGCTCTCTTTATGGGCTGCGTCGCAGTCACCCATGGTGCAGATGAAGGATTGGTCACGCGGTGCGCCTGGCGAGCCACCTGTTACGCCCACTTTTTGCCAGTAGTTCAGCGCCAGAAACTGCAGCATAAAAGTATCAGAGCGGGTCAGCATGCAGTAGGGATACCAGTAGGTCAGCTTGTCGCGGTTGCGAGTGCAGAGGTTGAT
>JBCDKJ010000084.1:0-12440 GCA_038746745.1 Pseudomonadota bacterium | reverse complement strand
CGGGCGAAAACGCCATCGGCCAGGGTGTTGGCGTGGCCGCAGTCACGCAGCAGTTTTCACAGGGCAACATCACCTTTACCAACAACTCACTGGACCTTGCCATCAACGGTGCAGGATTTTTCCCGGTGAGCGCAGACGGCGTAATTGAGTACACCCGCGCAGGTACTTTCCAGGTCAACCGGGAGGGCTTCCTGGTCACCAACCAGGGCTCCCGTCTGCAGGGTTTCCAGGTAGATTCCCAGGGCACTATCACCGGTGAACTGAACGATCTGCAGATAGACCGCTCGCTGATTGATCCCACCCAGACCAGCACGGTGGAGTTAACCAGCAACCTGGACTCGCGGGATGTATCAGCGGGTACCGGCTTCGCCACTAACGGCCCTTATGACGCGTTCACCGGCAGCGCTCCGGCCTCGTCGGATTTTAACTCCACAACCTCCACAACGATTTTCGACAGTTTGGGCAACCCCCATGTACTCAGCCTCTACTACGTCAAAACCGCTGTCTCCAATGAATGGGAGGTTTACTCCTTAATTGACGGGCAGAGCCAGAATGGCGGAGCCGCAGTTACGCTTGAATTCACTGAGGACGGCCAGTTTGATCCGCTTTCAGCCACCACGGTTACCATCGCTGGCTGGATCCCGGTCGATGAAGCCGGTGTTGCCAACGGTGCCGCGACACAGGCTGTCACCATCGATCTGACGGAAACTACACAGTTCGGTGCAGATTTTGCGGTGTCCAGCGTTGTCCAGGATGGCTTTAGCGCAGGCCAGCTGCGCGGCCTGGAAATCGATGAAACCGGTGTGGCTTTTGCGCGCTACACCAACGGTGTATCGCGGTCACTCGGTCAGGTCGCGCTGGCCAGCTTCAACAACGAAAACGGTCTGCAACCGATTGGCGACACTAACTGGGTAGAGACCTTTACCTCAGGATCACCCAATGTCGGGGCACCAGGAACCTCTGGCCTTGGTTTAATTCAATCGGCCGCGCTGGAGGACTCCAACGTACAGATAACCCAGGCGCTGGTAGACCTGATTATCGCCCAGCGCAACTTTCAGGCGAACGCTCAGGTGATTCAATCCAACGACGCAATTACCCAGACCGTGATCAACCTGCGCTGATAAACAGCGCGGCTGAACGAGACTGACTATGGACCGATTCGTTTACATTGCCGCGGCCGGCGCCAGGCAAACGCAGCTTGCTCAGGCTGTGAACGCTCACAATCTGGCGAACGCATCCACCACCGGCTTTAAGCAGGACCTCATCAGCGCGGAAACCCTGTATGTCAATGGCAGCGGCCAGAGCACCCGCGCCTACAACATGGTTACGGGTTCCGCCGCTGACCTCGGACAGGGCACGCTGCAGCAGACGGGGCGCGATCTAGACATCGCGATCAACGGTCCGGGCTGGTTTGTATTTCAGGGTGAGGGTGGCGTCGAAGGTCTGACCCGAAGGGGCGATCTGCGAATCGATGAATTCGGCCAGTTGGTCAATGGCGCCGGTCAAATAATGATGGGCGAGGCGGGGCCAGTGGCACTGCCGCCATTTAGCAATATCACCATCGGCAGTGATGGAACCGTCTCTATCGTTCCCCTGGGGGAGGCGCCCAACGCTGTTGCCGTGCTCGACCGCCTGAAACTTGTCAATCCTCCTGAGTCCATCATTCGCAAGGATTCCGCAGGCGAGCTACAAACCATCGACGGTGAGCCTCTGTTCTCGGATGCCACACTGCGCCTGGTTACCGGAACACTGGAGGCCAGCAACGTGAACTCTATCAGCGCCATGGTTCGCATGATCGAGCTGTCGCGCGAGTTCGAGCAGCATATGAAAATGGTCCAGGTCGGCGAGGAGCTGGACACCTCCAGCGCCAGCCTGATGCGCATGCAAACCTAGTTGTATTTCAAGGAGTTATCACATGAACCAGTCACTATGGATATCCAAAACCGGCCTGGACGCGCAACAGACGAAAATGTCGACCATCGCCAACAATCTCGCCAACGTCGGCACGACCGGGTTTAAGCGGGGCAGAGCCATTTTTGAAGACCTGATTTATCAAAATGTCAGACAGGTAGGGTCACAAACATCGCAACAGACTCTGCTACCTTCCGGGCTTCAGGTGGGGACCGGAACACGTGTGGTTGCCACGGAACGACTGTTTACTCAGGGCAATCTCACGCAAACCGATAATGCGCTGGATATCGCCATTCAGGGACGCGGATTTTTTGAAATCCTGTTACCCGACGGCACTCAGGGCTTCACCCGCGACGGGTCTTTTCAGATTAATGACCAGGGCATTGTGGTGACCTCACAGGGCTACCAGCTGCAGCCACCTATCACGATTCCGCAGGATGCCCTGTCAGTCTCAGTAGCAGACGACGGCACCGTCTCCGTCCAGCAACCGGGCAGCCCTCAATCCACGCAGGTGGGGAGCATACAGCTGTCCGACTTCATTAATCCGGCTGGCCTCCAGGCCAGAGGCGGAAATCTCTTCCTCGAGTCCGGAGCCAGCGGCGCACCTCAGCCCGGCAACCCTGGTCTGAATGGGCTAGGCACTCTCGCCCAGGGGTATGTGGAGAGTTCCAACGTCAACGTCGTGGAGGAACTGGTCAATATGATCGAGACCCAGCGCGCCTACGAAATGAACTCGCGTGCGATTTCCACCGCCGACCAGATGCTGCAGTACGTCTCGAACAACCTGTAGAGGGATGATCTGATGCTGCTTCGGCCTTCTCTGTTGATGCTTGCCCTGTTCATCGTTGGCTGCGCGGGCATTGAGGACAAGAGCCATCCGGCCTACTTGTCGATAGAACCCATTGAGTACCCGTCTGCCACCGAGTCCACGGCGCTGGTCAGCGGGAGCCTCTTTATCGGAGAACGCAGCATGTCGCTGTTCTCTGACGTTCGCGCCATGGAGATTGGTGACATCGTCAGCGTAGTTTTGATCGAGGCGACCTCCGCAGCCAAGAATGCCGATACCGATCTAGACAAGGGTAGCGATGTTTCAATTACCGACCCGACGATTTTCGGTGACATGATCAGCATCAACGACCGCTACAACCTGCAAACAGATCTTAACGCCAGCGGCACATTTCAGGGGGAGGCTTCAAGCAATCAGAGCAATAGTCTGACGGGCTCTATTGCCGTTCAGGTATCCCGGGTGCTGCCAAACGGCAATCTGGTGATCCAGGGCGAAAAGTGGATCAAGATTAACCAGGGCGACGAGTATATTCGACTGCGAGGGGTTATACGCCCCCAGGACGTAAGCACCACCAACACCATACCATCCACGCGGATCGCCGATGCGCGCATTTCTTACGGCGGCACCGGTCCTTTAAATGAAAGCAACACACCTGGATGGCTTGCGCGCTTCTTCATGAGCCCGCTGATGCCTTTCTGACGTGGCCTTTTGTCATCCGATAGGAAACACCCTAATGAACGCATGCAAACAACTTTGCGTGGTGTGGTTCTTGGCCGCACTCGCAGCCACTCCCGCTGATGCCGAACGCATCAAGGACATCGCGGGTTTCGCTGGCGTGCGTGCCAATCAACTGGTGGGATATGGTCTGGTGGTCGGTTTAGACGGCTCAGGTGACCAGGTTATCCAGGCACCTTTCACAGTACAGAGTCTGAAAAGCATGCTGGCTCAGCTGGGCGTTAACGTGCCAGCCGATGTCAATCCTCAGTTGACCAACATCGCCGCAGTCATGGTGACAGCGGAGCTACCGCCCTTTTCCAAACCCGGCCAGACAATTGACGTCACTGTATCTTCGCTGGGCAACGCGAAGAGTCTGCGTGGTGGCTCACTATTGCTGACACCGCTGAAAGGACCCGACGCACAAACCTATGCACTGGCGCAGGGGTCTTTGATCGTCAGCGGATTTGGCGCCGAGGGGGCAGATGGCTCCAGCGTAACGGTAAACGTACCCAGTGCCGGGCGCATCCCCAATGGAGCCATCGTTGAGCGCGCCATCCCCTCGCCCTTCAGTCGCGATCCTTTTATGGTGATGAACCTGCATGCGCCGGATTTCACCACGGCATTACGAGTATCCTCCAGCATCAATGCCGCCCTGGGCGATGGCGTAGCACAGCCGATTGATGCGGTTTCTATTCAAGTGCAGGCACCTGCCGACCCCGCTGCCAGAGTGGCCTTTGTCTCGACGCTGGAAAATCTCCAGGTCGACCCCGCCGCTGCGCCGGCCCGGGTGGTAGTCAATTCTCGCAATGGCACCATTGTTATCGGAAGCCAGGTTCGCGTGGAGCGCGCCGCCGTCGCCCACGGCAACCTCACAGTGACTATTTCAGAGAATGTTCAGGTGAGTCAGCCTGGCGCATTCGCGCGGGCAGGTGAAACTGCCGTGACGCCCGATTCCAGCGTTTCACTGGAAGAGGACACGGCGAGAATGTTCCTGCTGGAACCCGGCATAACGCTGCAAGACCTGGTCACTGCCGTCAACAAAGTGGGGGCTGCTCCCGGGGACCTCATCGCCATTCTTGAAGCACTGCAGCAGGCAGGCGCGCTACGCGCACAGTTAGTGGTGATCTAGCTATGAAGGACGTCGCCGTTTACAGCGATTTTGCCAGTCTGGCGAGCTTACGCCATGCGGCGCGCTCCAATGCAGCAGCCAATCTCAATGAGGCTGCTAGCCAATTCGAATCGCTGTTTCTGCAAATGATGCTGCAGTCCATGCGCGATGCAACACAAAAGGGCGGTCTGTTCGACAGCCACCAACTCGACAGTTATCAGAGCATGTATGACCAGCAACTCGCGTTGGAGCTGGCGGCGCAGGGTGGCGTTGGAATCGCTGACGCAATCGTTGAGCAGCTACAGACATGGGTGGGAAATCCTGCGACGGAGGAGATTGCAGATGAATCCAGTGACAGGCCCAGTCGGGCTGCGGAACCTGGCGAGCTTTGCCTGGCAGGCTATCGCGCGCATGCGCTGAAAACTGGAAGTACTGGCGACAGTGATGATTCAGCTCTGGTCGTTGATGGCATGGCTGTAGACAGATCAGGCGATGACTAAAGACCTAGATATCGCTTCCGCTAACACACTAATCACGCAACCCAACTCCGGGGGGCACGCGTTCGTTTACGGCCGAGCCCTGTTCACATGAGCGATATTTTCAACATTGGTACCTCCGCGTTAACGTCGCTACAACGTGCGATTACCACCACGGGTCACAACATAGCGAATGCCAATACCGAGGGCTACAGCCGCCAGCGAGTAGACTTTGCCACCCTGCCCGCCCAAATTTCCGGCGCGGGTTTCCTTGGCTCGGGCGTGACGATCACAAGTATCTCTCGCAACTACGACGCATTTCTGGCGGAGGACGTAAGGGCGAGAACGGCAAGCGCCTTCAACGCCAGCACCGGCGCTGATCTGGCGTCTCGTATCGATGGCATACTGGCCAACCCGGACGTGGGACTGGGGCCGGCACTGGATGCCTTTTTTGCAGCCGTGCAGGACGTCTCCAACAACCCGGCGTCCGTGCCTGAACGTCTCGTTATGGTACGAGAGGCAGAGGTACTGGCAGACCGCTTCCAGTACTTCGATGACCGGTTTCGACAGCTGGATCGGCAAATTACCCTTCAGGTCGAGGATACAGTCCGAGACATAAACAGCCTCGCTACCAATATCGCGTCTCTGAATCAGCAGATTGTCTCAGAGACGGTTCGCGCGGGCGGCCAACCGCCCAATGACCTGCTTGACCAGCGAGAGCAGCAGCTCAATGCACTGGCTGAGAAAGTTGGCATCAACTCGGTGACAGTTGATCAGGGCGCTGTGAATGTATTTCTTGGCAGCGGTCAGGCGCTGGTTATTGGCAGTGAGGTGTCCAGCCTGGAGACGTTCTCTGATCCCTTTGATGTGGGCCGCATCGCCGTCGGCATCTCCGGCCTCGCCCTGCAGTCTGACATTAGCCGCTTTCTGCGCGGTGGCGAGTTGGGTGCACTGTTAGACGCTCGCAGCACAATTACCGACGCGGGCCGAAACCAGTTAGGCGTTGTCGCCACAGGCGTCGCGACCTTTGTGAATGCGCAGAACCGTCTGGGCCTGGACCTGTACGGCAATGCTGGCGGCGATATTTTTTCACCGCTCAGCCCCAGCGTTATTCCCCGAATCAGCAACACCGGCTCTGCCACTGTGGCAGCCTCATTTGCCGATGTGGGGGCGCTGACGGGAGATAGCTATGAGCTCAGCTATGACGGCACGACCTACACCCTCAGCAACACCGGTACCGGTGCTTCCGTGACCGGCGCTGGCCCGAATTTCAGCGTCGATGGTGTGGATATCACTGTTACTGGCACTCCAGCAGCGGGGGACGCGTTCCTGATCTCTCCGGTAGCGCAGGCGGGCAGTCTGTTCGCTGTGCAGATCAGTGACCCAAGGGGCATCGCTGCCGCTGCACCGGTACGCAGCGCGAGTTCACTGAGCAACGGTGGCACGGGTGTGCTGACGGATCTGACGGTCACAGATGTCACTGGCCTTCCCCTCGCTACAGACATAACGCTTACGTTTAATCCCGATGCACTGGGCGCCGGCGTGCCTGGCTATGATGTTAGCGGCTTTGCCGCCGGGCCCATCGCCTATGATCCTGCCACCGATAATGGCGCTGGCATCGAGATCAGCATCAACGGCATGAGCTTCCGCTTGAATGGCACACCTCAGGCGGGGGACAGCTTTGTACTGGAAAACAATGCCGATGGTGGCGGTGACAATCGCAACGGACTAGCGCTCGCCGCACTGCAGACAGCGCCGCTTTTATTCAACGGTACTGCCAGCTTCCAGGACGCCTATGCAACGCTGGTTGCTGATGTTGCCGTACAAACCCGACAGGCCCGATCTATCGCCGACACAGAGGATGCCCTGTTGCAACAGGCTATCTCCAGCAGGGACAGTGTCCAGGGCGTGAACCTCGATGAGGAAGCCGCCAATCTTATTCGCCTGCAGCAGGCCTATCAGGCGGCGGCCCGCGTTATTCAGATCGGTGACGAGATATTTGAGACCTTACTCAATGCAACCGGACGCTAACGCCCTTAAGGCGCTGAGAAGGCATCATGGTTGATCGCCTTTCAACGCTGCAGACCTTTCAATTGGGACTGGCGTCCATTCTGGAACGTGAAGCCGAGCTACAGCGTACTCAGCAAGAGCTCGCTACCGGTCAAAAGCTCCTTTCGCCCGCCGATGATCCCAGTGCTGCCGTGCAGGTCCTGGATATTGAAGAAGATCTGGCTCTGGTGGAGCAGTACGGACGCAATGCCACGCTGGCAAGAAGTCAGTTGTCGCTGGAGGAAAGCGCACTGTCCCAGTTGAACATCGTATTGCAACGGGTTCGAGAGCTGGCCATACAGTCAAATAGCGCCGCGCAGACACCGGAGACCAGAAACACGATAGCTGTAGAGCTGAACGAGCGGCTTAATGAAATGCTGGCCATCGCTAACAGCAAAGACGGTAATGACGAATTTCTGTTCTCAGGGTTTCAGTCTCGCACGCAGCCCTTCACTCGCCAGGGCAACACGGTGAGCTATCAGGGAGACGATGGGCAGCGTTTCCTCGAGATTGCACAGGGCTCGCAGGTGGCTGTTCGCGATTCCGGATCACGCGTGTTCCTGCAACCCAGGGCGGGTAACGGTAGCTTCGACTTTAGCGCTGATGCCGCCAATACTGGCACCGCCGTTGTCACAGGCAGCAGCGCGGACAGCAGCTTCCAGCGCGATGACTACCGTATTCAGTTCATTCAGGCTCTCCCCACGGACCCGCTCACTTACGAGGTGTACGACGGCACCGCTACGCTGGTGGCATCCGGTACCTACATCAGTGGCAATGGCATTAGCTTCAATGGTGCTACTGTCATTGTTGAAGGTGAACCCCAACACGACGACGTTATTGAGGTTGATAGTGATCCCCGACAGTCTATGTTCGTCACTGTGGCTGAACTTATCGATGTGCTGGAGGCATCCGACGACTCAGCCACCTCCGATGCGGCCGTTGCCAATGCAGTTTCTTCTGCACTGAGCAATTTGAACCGCGCGGTGGATAACCTGCTGGAAGTGCAGACTGACGTAGGCGTGCGCCTGGGCCGCATCGATACCCAGGAACAGATAAATGCGGACTTCGACCTGTCTATGAGACAGGCACTGTCTGACGTACAGGATTTGGACTTTGCCGAGGCGATCAGCCGGCTTAACCTGCAGCTGGTGGCGTTGCAGGCAGCACAACAAACCTTTGTTACCACACAGCGACTCAGCCTGTTTGACTATATCTGAATCTGACGCCCACCACTCGATCTGAGCGAGACCGCATGTAACGGGCGCCTCTCTCCCCCGCGTCCCACACCAACGGTCTCAGCGCCGCCTGGAAGCTCTGCGCAAATCTTCACTTACGACGCATCAATAATTCGCTACTGACAGAAAACGGCCCTAAAGCTCTACGCTGTCGCGTCGCTAAGAGCTATGTAGGCCATACATCTTAGTTACCCAGATGGTTGTGCCGAGCATAAAGTCACGAGGATTTTAATCGTGTGCCAGACAGTCTCACCGCCAGCAAGCGGTCGGGATAAAGGCCACAGAAACGGAAGGATGGGATCATGCCTCAGATTATCAACACCAACATACCTTCGCTGACTTCTCAGCGAAACTTGAACGTTTCGCAGAACGATGTGGCCGTGTCATTGCAGCGGTTGTCGTCGGGCCTGCGAATCAACTCAGCACGAGACGATGCCGCCGGCCTCGCAATCTCCGAACGCTTCAGCGCTCAGATTCGCGGCCTCAACCAGGCAGCAAGAAACGCCAATGACGGCATATCACTGGCACAGACTGCTGAAGGCGCACTGGGACAGGTCACCAGCAACCTGCAGCGGATTCGAGAGTTGTCAGTGCAGTCGGCCAATGCGACAAACTCCACCACTGACAGGGAGGCGCTGCAGGCGGAGGTTGCCCAGTTGATTGAAGAAATCGACCGGGTTGCCGCGCAAACCAACTTTAACGGCGTCAACCTACTCGACGGAACATTCCAGTCGCAAATCTTCCAGGTGGGTGCCAACGCCAACGAAACCATTTCGCTGGATAGCATCGCCTCATCTCGCGCTGATGACCTGGGACAGCGCACAGAAGCCTCTATCACCAGCAGTGCGGTCACTGCAGGCTCCGGCGATATCTCGCTGAGCCTGAATGGCGTCACGGTGACTTCGTCCGATAATGCCAACTCTCTGGCAGCAGCGATTAATACGTCTGCCACCGGCGTGACAGCGACTGCGGCGGCCACCGTGCTGGCAGGACAGGATGCGTCGGCCAACAACGACGGATCCGGCGCTACCGGTACCGTGACAATCAACGGAGTCACCACTGCGAGTATTGCACTGTCCTCGGACATCTCCACCAGCTTGTCGACCGTTGCGTCTGCCATTAATGACATCTCCGCCGCGACCGGCGTCACAGCCACGCTGACCGGTGATGTCACTGACGGGGTCACGCTAACCGCCGGGGATGGTCGCAACATCACCATCGCACTTACGCAGACGGCCGCTGGCGGTGGAGATGGCTTTGACAACGAGACGACGGGACTAACGGCGACCGCCGTGGCGGCAACCACCACATCTACGGTAACGCTGACATCGTCAGACCAGATCGAAATTGGTACCACCGTCACCAACAGTGGGTTCTCCGCCAGCACCACGCAGGCCGCCTCACTGACCGGCGTCGCGGTGTCCAACCTCGATATCTCAACGGTGGGCGGCGCAACCAGTGCCATCCAATCGGTTGACGCAGCGCTGACCACAATTAACAGCACCCGAGCAGATTTGGGTGCGGTACAGAATCGCTTTGATTCCGTGGTCATCAACCTGCAAACCACCGCCGAGAACCTGTCGGCTTCCCGCTCGCGGATTCGTGATGCGGACTTCGCCGGAGAAACTGCAACACTGGCACGCGCCCAGGTCCTGCAGCAGGCGGGCATCGCCGTGTTGGCCCAGGCCAATGCGCAGCCCCAGAATGCTCTGGCACTGCTTCAGTAAAGCCTGTGTACAAGAGCACACTTGCGGGGAGTGGCGCAGGCCTCTCCTCGTTTTTTTATTTCAGCAGTGGGTAATTCCAGGCTGAGAGGCAGGCTCAAATGACCGACCCAATCAACGGAACTCCCCCACCCATTGGCGAGCAACGCCTGCAGGTCTCTCGCGTCAGAAATCCCGGAAACGGTGGCCTTGCTTCGGAAGGTGGCACCCGACCAACAGCGCGGCAGCAGCTTGCCGAGGACGGCAAAATTCAGCCGCCGCCTGCCGCCGATACGACTGCCGACGCAGCAGTCGAAGGACTGCGTGATGCGATCGACGAGGTACAAAACTACCTGCAACGGTTTTCAAGAGATCTGGAAATCAGCGTGGACGAAGAGCTTGGGGCGACCGTAGTACGCGTCATCGATACGGCGACAGAAGAGCTGGTACGGCAGATTCCAGCGGAAGACGTTCTGGAAATTGCCAGATTCCTGCGCGGCCGTGACGCCACCACCGATGAGGCATCCGCGACCATCGTGAAAGGCATGTTGCTCAACAGGCAGGGCTAAAAGAGCTGACGGATAAAAAAACCATGGAAGGCGTTAGCTGGCATAGAAGATGCAGAGAGTGATGCAGAGAGTGATGCAGAGAGTAAAGCAAAGCGTAAATCAGCGCATGAGCTCTGCATAAACCACGCCTACAGCGAACAAGGACACAGGACAGGACAATGGTTGCCGTTACAGGGATTGGGTCCGGCTTGGATATCGAGAGCCTGGTAACCGGGCTGGTTGACGCCGAGCGCGTGCCTGCCGAGACCAGAATCCTCGAGCGTGAGGCAACGCTCACCAGCGAGCTATCTGCATTGGGCACGCTGCAGGGTGCGCTGGCCGGGGTGCAGAACCAGATTGCCAGCCTCAACACGATTGGAACATTCAACCAGCGAACCACTGCGTCCAGCAATGTAGCTAACGTACTTGCAACAGCAACTAACACAGCAGCCGCAGGCGCTTTTGACGTGGAAGTCACGACACTGGCAACGGCCCAGTCTCTTGCCTCCGGTAGTTTTGACGCCCTCACCAGCACCGTAGGTGAAGGCACCCTGAGCTTCCGCTTTGGCAGCACTGACTACACAGGCCCGGACCCTGGACCATCGGCCTACAACGGCTTCGAGTTAAACACCGAGCTCGCCACGGCTTCGATTGAGATCGATAGCAGTAACAACACGCTGTCGGGTCTCCGCGACGCCATCAACGAAGCTGCATTCGGTGTGTCAGCAACGATCGTCAATGACGGTGGCGGATACCGGCTGCTGCTGAGTAGCGATAACACGGGCGCAGCACAGTCAATGGAAATTCGCGTCAGCGATACCGGTGACGGTGACGACACCGACGATATCGGTCTATCCCAGCTCGCATTCAATGCCGACGCCGACAACTTAACGCAGACTGTGGCCGGCACAGACGCGCAGCTTTCTATTAACGGTCTCAGCATCACCAGCGACAGCAATTCGGTCGATGACGCAATTTCCGGTGTGTCGCTGCAACTGCTGGGAGACACTGATGGTGAGCCCACGCGGATTACCATCAGCGAGAATCTCAACGCCGCGAGAAGTGCCATCAGCAGTTTTGTCGATAGCTATAACGGCTTCATCAGCACCGCAAATGCACTGACGGCCTTTGATCCAGAGACAGGCAACGCAGGCGCTCTGAACGGTGACTTTACCGCGCGCACTCTGGTGAACCAGTTGAGGACAGCAGTCACCGCGCAAGTCGATAGCGTCAGCGGCGCGTTCAGCTCTCTATCGGAGATTGGCATTACCACCCGCGGCGACGGCACGCTGGGCATAGACGATGCGCGTCTGACCGCTGCATTCGATGACAACTTTAATGACGTGGTGGCACTGTTCGCTCAGGTAGCAAGTATCGATGACGCGTCCATTGACGTTGAGATCAATGGCGATATCACGCCGGTAGGTGATTATGACCTTGTGATAAGCCAACTAGCGACCCAGGGCACGCTGTCGGGAGCTGCGATTACCGCGCCGGATGCCCTGACCCCGTTGGTGATCGACGCAAGTAATGACCGCTTGTTCCTGGACATCGACGGTGTTTCAGTCGACGTATCTCTCATTCAGGGAAGCTATGAAAGCGGCGCGGCGCTAGCGGCTGAACTCCAGTCTCGCATCAATAGCAACACTGAGCTGAGTGTCGCTGGCGCCTCGGTGCTCGTGCAGTTTACCGATGACAACCGACTTCAAATCAGTTCAAACCGTTATGGCAATACGAGCTCCGTTGCTATAACGGGGGTGGATGCAAACACCACTGAAAGTCTCGGCCTGAGCGTCGCGGCCGGCACTGATGGCGCGGATGCTGTTGGCACCATAGGCGGCATCGCCGCTAGCGCGGACGGCCAGGTATTGTCTGGCGCAGAGGGGACTGATACCGAAGGGCTGGT
>JBCDKJ010000083.1:0-12613 GCA_038746745.1 Pseudomonadota bacterium | reverse complement strand
CGAGGGGGCCGGCGACGGTCTGACATTCTGTGTGCAACCACCGCGCATCTGGTATAGCGATGCCGGCCAGCGATTAACCCTGCGCTGCATCGGCTGGGCCCTAAGTCAGCGCAGTGAAAACATTCAGCTACGTTTGTCCGACACCAGCGGGCCCCGCAAGTGGCTGCGCCCGGTGCGCTCGCGTCCCGACGTGCTCAAGCATTTTCAACGCCGAAATATTCAGGTTTCCGAACACTGCGGCTACGACGTTCTGCTGGAGCTTGACCCGGTAGACACAGCGGGACCTGTGGTGCTGGATATCTTTACTCCAACTCAATCCAGCGGTCCGTTGCGACTGGACGTGCAAAAAATCTATCAGGAGCACCGCGCAGCATTAGGCCACGACGCGCCTTATCTTGGGGTTTTTGAGCCAGCTCCGGACACCCGCGGCCGCCTGGATGAAGCAGTTGGCACCCGAGTGCGCGGCTGGGCGCAGAGTCTGAGCTCGGCGGAGCCCGTGATAGTAGTGCTGCGCGTCAATGACGAGGTGGTAGAGGAGACGTCAGCGGATCAATACCGGGAAGATCTGGTGCGTATGCGCGTCAGCGAAACGGGACACAGCGCCTTTGAATTTTCCCTGTCGAAGTCGCTGGTCGCGGGTGATGTGGTACAGGTGGATGTGCGAGGCGGCGAGTCTTTGACCAATAGTCCGCTGGTCGTCGAGTAGACCGCTGAGGCTCTTTACAAGCCCGCTGAGGCTCTCTGCTAAACCGCTGAGGCTCAACGCACGCGCTGAAGATAGCCCTTGGGATTCCAGGTAATCAGGAAACGTTCCCGCTCGCGGTCGATCACAAAATCTGGATTTTCCGCGATGAAGGCCTCAATGGCTTCATACGGCCCGGGCCTGGGCCCGTTGGGAATCACCAAACCGTGGTCGCAAATGCTGTCTTCGACGATAAAGTAGTCGCCCGGCTTTATCAGCGCTGAGTACTGGCGCAGTAGCGACAATGTGGTGGCATACGTGTGCTCGCTGTCTTCGATTACCATGACGCGCTCGTCCTCACCAATCAGATCGCGCACTTCGTCAAAGCACTGGCTGGCATCCGATTCGATAAAGTGAATGCCATCCACAGCGGCCACCGCCGGTGCAATTTTTTCGAGGCTGATATCAATACCAATCACCCGACCATGGCCCAGGTTCTGACACAGGTGATGTAGCGCCAGTGTGCCACCGCCGCGGTTACAACCAATTTCGATAATCACATCGGGGCGGGTCTCGAACAGAATTTCCTGATACATCCAGAAATCTGTCGGGCACTTCCAGGCCTGAACGCCAAAGTAGCTGGAGTGATGCATCATGCGTTTCTGCATGTGCTCCAGTACGTCGCGCAAAGGCAGATCGAGGCTATCCTCCATGGGCTCGCGCATGACGCTGCCTGGCCTCAGCCCGCGCTCGGCGCAGACAGACGTCGCAGCAGCGCGAGCTTAATTTTCATCTTGAAATCCAGCCATGGGCGCAGGCGCGGCTTTTCCGCAATCAGTACCGAGTCTCTCCAGACGTCGCTATGGTCAGGATAGGTCCCTTTTGGCTGCCATTGCGTGTACACGTGTCGGGGTACTAGCCCCACATAGTTGGCCAGCGCGGTAAAACCGTCGGGGTAAAAGCGCCAGCAATCCACAGGATAGCGGTGTGGAAAGCCGGCAGCGGGCGCGATGATACACACCAGCCCGCCGGGCTTTAGTACTCGCCAGATTTCCAGAATGGTTACCCAGAAGTACTCGATATGCTCGAAGGTCTGTCCCGAGATCAGCACGTCACAGGACTCTGAGGGAATTTCTTTCCATTTATAGGGTTCGGTGAGGAGAATGTCGACGTTGGGACCTGCCTCCATATCAACGCCCTGATAGCGCCAGGCGGTATCCTTGAACAGTGGCCGATAAGACCCTTTGACATCCTGCGCGCCAAGGTCATAGATCTGCAGCGGCTCGTTTTCGCGACCGGCGAGGAAGCGATTGCGGAAGTCCTGCATTTTTTCAAAAGAGCTGGCGTGCATAAGTCTCCTGTGAGTGGCTGACGCCGGTATCGCTTGAGCACTTCCCAGGCAAGCTACTCGTTGCGCCTGTCTAGAGGCGACGAAAGCCTACCATGCATAATCGTCCAGTACGCGCGCACCACACTGGCGATCTACTGACTCAGCCCTTAGAACCGATGGCGAGCGTGCATAGGAAGTGCTGGCTGCCGGGACGGCGGCGAGTATAAACCATGTCAGGCTCTGGGCCAGCATACCTGAGGTGCAAGCATCAGCATTAGGTCGCATCAGGGGGCTCATGTAAAATGTCGCATTTCGCACCATATCGACTGCCAGACTCTGCCACATCAGAATTTCATGGAGAGAACCGTTTACTTTGCCACGGTGCACTGGCGTTCCGAAGACTGGATAACGCTGCAGTTGGACGCTATTCGCCGCCACTGTCAGCAGCCTTTTCGGCTGCACGCGTTTCTCAACTTCGTGGCTGAGCCCTTTCACGCCAGCTTCGACTGCGTGCACACCGAGGAGGGCATGCCTCATCCGGAAAAGCTCAACCTGTTGGCTGCGGAAATTTGCGCCACAGCTAACGACAGCGACATCCTGGTATTCATCGACGGCGATGCGTTTCCCATAGCAAATCTCGACGCGTCTTTTTCCTCCCTGGAGCGCTATCCCCTGATCGCGGCGCGCCGCTTTGAGAACAATGGCGACCTGCAACCGCACCCGTGTTTTTGTGTGACCACAGTGGGTTTCTGGAAACAGATCGCAGGCGACTGGTGTGGTGGCGGCTACTGGAACAACCTTCAGGGACAGCCAGTAACTGATGTCGGCGGCCGTCTACTGGAGACCCTTGAAAAGAACGGCATCGATTGGCTCGCGCTGGACCGTAGCAACCCGCGCAACCTGCATCCATTATGGTTTGGCGTTTACGGTGACCAGGTATACCACCACGGTGCAGGCTTCCGGGATAAGCTGTGTCGACTGGATGCGGTGAACGGCATTGACCGACTGTCACGGGCAGTCATAAATGTGCAGCGTAGCCTGCAGTTGCAGCGGCGTCTGCCGGCGTTTAACGGCTGGGTGACCCGTCGCTTGCACCACTATATGCGGCGCAAAAATAGCCGACTGGCTGAACGCGTCTACGCCACCATTGTCGCAGATCCCGACTTCTGCCAGTGCTGGGGCTTTGTAGAATCAACGGCGGTAAGCACGTGAAAGTTCTGCTCAGGCGAATAGCGCAGCTACCGGTCTACCTGTTTAGCTTTATCAACCATGCCAGGCGCAACGGCCTCACGGCGGCTATCGTAATGGCCTATCAGTACATGATCTGGGGCTTCGGCCACGGCTACGGTGGCAGCTTTCGGCGCTGGTTTGCACGCAGCGGCATGGACGCGCAAACGGCGCCCGCTTCCGTTGTGTTTGCGAAACCGTCGGTGCTGATTGTCGGACCACTGGACTTACCCCAATGCCGAAAGTACCGAGTGGTGCAAAAGCTCGAGTTACTGCAGGACCGGGGCGTCGACTGCCACATGAGCCATGTCGATGACCAGGTCAGGGTATACGACCTTCTGCAAACAGCGACCCACCTGCTGTTTTACAGAGCTGCCAGTTCGCCAGTGGTTGATGGTTATCTGGCCGAGGCACAACGGCTGGGCGTAGCGCTCGCCTACGACATCGACGATCCGATTTTCGATGCCGAGACCTACCGCGCCAACCGCAATCTCGAGACGCTTTCTACAGACGAGCGCGAGCTGTTACTCGCCTCCGCCGCCCTGCATCTTAATGTGATGCGAGAGTGCCAATACCATTTTGTCAGCACTACAGGCATGGCCACGCGGGTCGAGGCGGTGCTGAACAGCAAGGCATCCATCTGGCCAAACGGCATCGATGCCGAGACCCTGCAAATAGCAGCGCCGCTGCAGACACGTCCGGCCGCAAAACAGGAAGAAACCGTCGTGGCCTACATGTCAGGCTCCAGAGCTCACGATCGGGATTTCGAATCGGTGGCGCCCGTTCTGGCTGAGATACTTGAAGAACACGCTAACGCCGTGTTGCTGCTGGTAGGCTATGTGGATGTACCGTCGTGCCTGAAGGCCTTTGATGACCGCCTGCGCCGCGTACCCTTCGGCAACTACCACGAATACTTTACTGCTCTCGCCAGCGCGCATATCGCCGTCATCCCGCTGCTTATCGATAACTTCAACGAGTGCAAAAGCGCTATTCGTTTTTTTGAAGCAAGCCTGCTCAACATACCTGTGGTGGCCAGCCGCGTAGGTCAGTTCCAGGAGGTCATAGAGCCCGGTCAAACCGGGTTTCTCGCATCCGACGCCGCCGAGTGGTGCGATGCGCTGAACGCTCTGCTGGTCGACCCGGACCTGCGTCACCGCATTGGCAGCGCGGCTCGAACGTCTGTCGTTGAACACCACACGATAGCAGCGATTACGCCCCGCGTGCTGCCGGCACTTGCAGAGATCGGCGTGGAGTGTGCCTCGTGAGCAAACGCCTGCTGGTGCTGAATGTGTTCTATGCACCGCAAAGCTTCGGCGGCGCTACTGTAGTAGCAGAAGCCATCAACGAAAGTCTGGCGCGAGATCTGGGCTGGCAGGTCACAGTGATCACCACCCATGTAGACCCCGGCATCCCGCCCTACAGCCTGCGGCGCTACCGCGCGAAGTCTGCGGAAGTGATTTCTATTAACTTGCCCACCGAGAAGCGCTACCGTGACGAGTATCAGAACAGCTACATCGACACGATAATCGAGGGGTTGCTGCCGAGATTAGCCCCGGATGTGGTGCACGCACATTCGATACAGCGACTGGGCTGCGGGTATTTCGCTGCGATAAAGGCGCTTCAGATTCCACTGGTGGTGACGGTGCACGATGCCTGGTGGCTGTGCGACCGCCAGTTTATGGTCGACCTTAACGGGCGCTACTGCTTTCAGGAGGAGATTTCGCCCAAGCGCTGCCTGTACTGTGTAGACCGACCAGACGAGTACGAGGACAAAGCCCAGTTCACTCAGGCCGCGCTGGCAATGGCCGACCTGGTGTTGGCGCCCAGCGCATTCCAGGCGCAGCTCTACACTGCCAATGGCGTCGCCAACTGTCGAGTTAACGGCAATGGCATAGCGCCGCCGTCCGCTCCTGCCTCCCCTGCGAGGTCAAACGATAACAGGCTGCGTTTCGGGTTTATTGGTGGGCCAGGGCCGCTAAAAGGTGCGCCTGTCATCATTGAGGCGCTGAACCAGATGCCGGAGTACCAGGACTATGTGCTCAAAGTCGTGGACGCCGCACAGAATGTCGGCGTAAGTTGGAAAGACCCAGGTTTCTGGCAAGTCCCTGGCAAAGTCGAGTTCACCCCGGCCTATGACCAAAGCGGCATCGACGACTTCTACGCCGGTATCGACGTGTTACTGTTTCCCTCCCAGTGGAAGGAGAGCTTTGGCCTGACGGTGCGCGAGGCACTGGCGCGCGACGTATGGGTGATCGCCTGTCGTGAAGGCGGCGTGGGCGAGGCTGTCAGCGATGGCGAAAATGGCGAACTGATCCCAATGACATCCAATCCCGAACCATTGCGTGCCGCTATGGCCCGCTGCCTGGCGGATCCGGCGCGCATGCGCGCCCATCGCAATCCCCACCGCCAGGCAATCCGCCTGTTCCCGGATCAGGCTCGCGAATTAGATGAATGGCTGCGCGAGTTGGCAACGTCGTGAAGCCCGAACTGACCATTCACATTGGCCGGCCCAAGGTAGGCTCCACCGCGCTGCAGGGCTTCCTGAATATGAATCGCCCGGCCCTGGAAAAGCACGGCATCTGTTATCCAAAAACCGGCCTCTACCAGGGAGCGTCTCACCATTTTTCGCTGGTGTTTCTGTCAAGCCTGCCAGACCACGCCACGGTAAAAGATGTCCGGCCCGAGGACCTGTACCAGGCGCTGGCGGACGAAGTTGCTGCCAGCGGCATGTCCCGCGCGGTGATTTCCTCGGAAAATTTCTGGCTGGTCAAACCGGCCCGGCTCAAGCCGCTACTGCGTGAGCATTTTGACGTCAGGATTGTTGCCTACCTGCGGCGGCAGGACGAAGTACTGGTATCGAGTTTTGTGCAGGAAATACGCGGCGGCTCGCTGTCTCTCGATACCACCATGGACAGCTACCTGGAAGATGATGGGCGCCTGCAACTGCTGGATTACGACGCCATTCTCACTGGCTGGGAACAGGCCTTCGGACTGGAGAACGTCAGCGTACGGCTGCACGAGGCCATGCAGGAAGGGATAGAGCGTGACTTTCTCCAGGTGCTGGGGATCACCTCACACAAACACTTCCGCTTTTTTGACACGCGCAGCAACGCAAGCCCGGCACTGGACTTGCTGCGCATGCTGGAGACGATGCACGGCTTCCCGGTGGGGGATCTGACCCGGCGGCAGCTCTCCGGCATTCTGACCAAGGTGTCAGAGCATGTGGGCATAGAAGATGGGCTCGACCCCAAAGGACTGATCAGCAACCAGCAGCGTCGCCAGGTAATGGCGCAGTTCACTGACAGTAACGAACGGCTCTTCGCCCGGCACCCCTGTGATGGCATGCGTTTCCCGGAAGTGAAGGATGAGGCTGTGACCGCTGCTCGTGAAGTGCCCGAGCCCGAGCGCGAACTGCGAGCCCTGCTGGGCATCATCGCCTATCAGCAGCGCCAGATTCTGATACTGACCAACCGGGTCAGTCACCTAGAACGACGCAATGAAAACCCGCATGAAAAACCCCCGGCGGTCACAGCGCCCAAGCGGAATTTCTGGGCTCGTCTACGGCAGCGTCTGGGTCTGCACTGAGCCCTCACTGAGCAGCGTCGGCCAGCGGAGGGCGAGTTCTTCTACTGTCAGCTTCGCAGCCATGGTCTGTCCACCCGGACTCCAGTGGGTATCATAATTAAAGTAATAGCCCGCGGCCGCGGGCAGGGTGAAGGCGTTAAACAGGTTCACCATTGGACACCCTGCCGCTTCGACCTGCGCGGCGATCTCACGACCTCGTTGCATAACGTCGGCATCTTTATCTGGCAGGCCATACACCACGTGGCGGGCCGGGATGACCAGCCCAAGATAGCGGTAGCCCAGCGCCTCTACCCTCTTACAACGCTGTGCCAAAAGGGCGGTGGTTGCCTGGGGAGGTGAACCGTCGCTGTTAAAGGGCAGCGCCAGTTGAGACCGCCTGCCGTGCACCCGGACCTCTTTAAGATCCGTGAGCAGCCGCCGCCACTGGCGCAGCATGATGTCAGGCAACCACCAGACCGGTCGCAGCAGCGGGCGCGTCATGACCGTCAGTGCGTTTTCATCGTTGGCTGCGATGGGCGTATAAGGCTGCAAGCTGCTCTGGCGCAGCGTGTACAGACGCTTCATGGTTGGGAGGTCAGCCAGGTGACGCTCGTGAACCACATCAATCACCAGCTCAATGTTCTCAAGACCCGGTCGCGACAGGGTAGACAGCAACTCCCCGTGTGCCCCGTTGAACGTGGCGACGCCCGACAGCTCTGCAAGCTGCCAGGGGTAGGTTTCGTGATCGGACACGCCTGAACCAAACACATTCGACCGTCCCTGCACCAGAATGCGGGGCGGCCCCAGATGATCAGGGACGCTGCGGAAACCGTCAGCGTCCGTGGTGACGACCGTGCTGCGGGGTTCCTGATACAGGAACATATAACGACGCCCAAGATCGGATGTCTCGACACCCTGCCAGCGTGAGTCCATCCGTTCGGTCTTGTTAGCCCAGGCGAAAAAATATTCCCAGGCGCGATAGTAAAAAGACTCAGGGTGCGCCAGATAAACCGCAGCCACCGCAACGTGCACTGCCAGCACTGCCAGTAGCACCAGACCGAAAGAACGCAGAAAGGGATGTCGCGGCAGCATGATCAAAACTGGAAATAAATGAATGCCTGATCGGGGCGTGCCCCCGCCAGAGGCTGAAATACCAGTACCGCCGCAATCAGTCCCAGCGCCAGGCCCCAGCCGGCTGTGGCCTGCCAACGCCAGCGCACCGGAATGTCCTGCGCCGGCCGCTCCCTGAAAATCTGCGCGGTATTGGGCGCGCGCCAGACCAACGCCAATAGCACCAACAATCCCGCTACCACCAGGTACTCATCGTGGGTATAGATACTGACCTCCACACCACCGAGCATGCGCTGGTAGACAAGTTGCGCGTGCGCCAGTGTCGGCGAACGAAAAATCACCAGTGCCAGCGCCCAGAAGTTGAACGTCAGCAACACCCCAAGCCACTGGGGCATCCGCAGGCCCAGATCTTTCCAGGCCTGGTGTAGCAACACGGCGGTGCCGTGCAGGCAGCCAAACACGACGAAATTCCACCCGGCGCCGTGCCAGATGCCAGTGACCAGAAAAGCAATAAACAAATGCACATACATCCGTGCATGGCCACGCTTGCCCGCGCCCAGCGGTGCATACACATAGCGCATCACAAAGTCACTGAGGGTGATGTGCCACCGCCGCCAGATGTCGCGAATGTTGGCCGCCTTGTAAGGGCTGTTAAAGTTGATCGGCAGCTTGATACCAAACATCATCGCCGCGCCAATGGCCATGTCCGAGTACCCGCTGAAATCAAAATAGAGCTGAAACGTATAAGCGTAGGTGGCTATCCAGGCGTTAAGCCCGGTGACGTAGTCTGTATCTGTCGCGTCAAATACCAGGCTCACCCAGGGAACAAGCTGATCCGCAATGACCACTTTTTTAAACATTCCTGCCACAAATATGCTGATACCCAGCGCCAGCTGGTTAGCATCAATACCCGCGAGCCGATCCGGCGCAAACTGCGGAATCAGTTTGCGATGGTGAACGATGGGGCCAGCGATAAGCTGCGGAAAGAAACAAACAAACAGGCTGTAGCGCAGAAAAGGATAGGGCCGGGCGTCGCCCCGATAAGCGTCCACCACATAGGCCACCTGCTGCAGGGTGAAAAAGGAAATCGCCAGCGGCAAAACGATCTGTTCCAGATGAAAGCGGCTACCCGCCAGCTGATTGCTGGCCTCCACGACAAAGTTCGCGTATTTGAAGTAACCCAGAAGGCCAAGATTTCCCGCCAGCGCCAGCAGCAACAGGCCCTTGCGCGTGCCTGCCGGGCTGCGGCTCATCAGTGAGCCAAGCGCGTAGTTGAAGAGTATCGAACCCACAATCAGCACCAGGTACTGCGGATTCCACCAGCCGTAGAAAAACAGAGAGGCCACCACCAACCAGACGATGCACTCGGTCACGCGATGGCGCGTTACCAGCAGGTGGTAAACCAGCAGCACAACCGGGAGAAACAGGCAAAAGTAAATGTGGGATATGAACAGCAAGCCAAGCGCTCTCTTCTGCGCGCACCGCATACGGCGGCGCTGGGCGGATCAATTCACGGGTGCGATCAAGTTGATGGGGTTTATGGGGCTTATATTTGCAGCGAGTGAAAGCTCAGGTAATCGACGCCGCGAAAATGCTGCTAACAGCCGTATCCAGGGCCGCATCAAAGTCCTGATCAGACTGCTGCGCACTGAGTCCCTCGGTCAGCGCTCGAGAGAAACTCGCCACCATACCGCCATTGGCGGCGAGGCGCGTATTCGCCTCTTCACGACTGTAACCGCCAGACAATGCCACTACACGGAGCACGCTATCGTGCGCGATACAAGGGCTATAGAAACCGTCTTTCTCCGGCAGTGTCAGCTTCAACATCACCTGCGCGTCGCCCAAACCATCCAGTGCCGTCATCAGCAGCTCCAGCAATAGCGCTTCAGCCGCTGCTTTATCGGCACAGTGAATATCCACTTCGGGTTCGATAATCGGCACCAGCCCCGCGGCCAGGATCTGCCCCGCTACCTCAAGTTGCTGGTCCACCACGGCGGCAATACCAACCGGGTCAGCTTCTTTGATAACCGAGCGCATCTTGGTGCCAAAAATGCCCGCCGCTTTGGCCTTTTCCAACAACTCAGACAAGCCGGGCATCGGCTTCATCACCTGTGCGCCATCGACCGCGTCCGCAAGGCCCTTATCAACCTTAAGAAATGGCACCACCCGTTTCTCTCGCCAGAGATAGCTGGCCGTCGACTGTCCGTCGACGCTGCGGTCCATGGTGTTCTCAAACAAAATAGCGCCCAATATGCGGTCGCCGGAGAAAGCCGGGGATCGCATGATGCGAACGCGCATTTCGTGGATCAGGTCGAACATGCCCTCGTCGTCTGACCAGGCATCGTCCTCAATACCATACAGTTTAAGCGCCTTGGGCGTACTGCCACCGCTTTGATCCAGGGCAGCAATAAAACCCTTTGCGCTACCGACTTTGGCGCGCTGCTCTTCGAATGTGCTCACTTGGTATCAATGCTCCGTATTTGCTTCGACCGCAGGGTGTGCCGGCATTGGCGCTACCCGGTCAGAGCGTGTGCCCAGGGACCATGGCGTCTGGTCGTATTCACCAGCGCTCTGGCAAAGAGTATAGGCCGTATCATTCTGTCAACAAAAGGATTGAGCCTCTGATGCAATCTGCGGATACTGGCGCACCCTTGAACATCTGCACGCAATCGACGCCTCAGGGAGGCAGGTCATGGAAGAGTTTGATGGCAAAACCGTCCTTGTCAGCGGCGGCGCTGAGGGCATTGGGCTGAGCGTAGCCCGTGCCATGGGCGCGCGCGGAATGAACGTGGTGCTGGCCGATATTGACGCCGCTCAACTCGAGATGGCGCGACAGGACCTGACATCCGCAGGTATTCCGGTGCTGGCACTGACGCTGGACGTGGCCAAACTTGAGCAGTGGCAGCAGGTCGCAGAACAGGCTGTCAGCCACTTCGGCCAGCTGCATATGCTGGTCAATAACGCCGGTGTGGCCGGCACCGCGGGCGGGTTCGACAACACCGACGAGGCGGAGTGGCGCTGGGCGGTGGACGTCAACCTGCTGGGCGTTGCCTTTGGCACACAAACCGTCGTGCCTTTGATAAAAGCCCATGGTGAAGGTGGTTGGATCGTAAATGTTGCCTCCATGGCCGGCTTTGGGCCGCTGCCAGGCGCCGCGCCTTACTCGGCCACCAAGGCCGCCGTGGTCGCAATGTCCGAGGGCTGGCGTATGGAATTGGCGCCCAACAATATCAAGGTTTCCGTGCTGTGCCCCGGCTTTGTCAATACGCGCATTTACGCGTCGGGTCGCAACAAGCCGCACCAGCGAGCTAACAGCGCTGGTAGCGACTCACCCTCCAGGGATGAGCGCGCGGCGTTTATCGAATCTGTGGTCACCAGCGGCATGGAGGTAAATGTCGTTGGGGAGCGAGTCGTCGAGGCCTTGCGGGCCGACGAGCAATACATCTTCACACACCCAAATTATCGCGACAGCGTTAAAGCGCGCTGGAAAGCGGTGGACGCTGCCTTTGAGAACGCTGAACAAAGCCCCCTTTTGACTCAGGATGTAGTGCCTGACTTGCCGTTTGGCGGCTGAACAATACCAACATCATCCCGCAAACAATGGAGAACACGTTCGTGTCTACACAAAGAGAATTTGGCATCGTCGTTTACGGCGCCACCGGCTACACCGGTCGACTGGTGTGTGAATATCTGAATCAGCAGTACGGCATTAACGGTGACGTAAGCTGGGCCATGGCTGGACGCAGTCAGGAAAAACTTGAGCAAGTCCGCGACGAGATGGGTATCCCTAATGCGGTTCCACTGGTCGTGGCAGATGCCGCCGACCCGGCATCTGTGGACGCCATGGTGGCCCGCGCGCAAGTGATACTCACCACGGTTGGCCCCTACCAGCTCTACGGTTCCGACCTGGTGCGTGCCTGCGCCGAAGCGGGCACGGATTATGTGGACCTGTGCGGTGAACCCGGCTGGATGCACGACATGATTGCCGCCCACGGCGAGACCGCAAGCGCCAGCGGAGCGCGTATCGTTTTCTCCTGTGGATTCGACTCGGTTCCCTTCGACCTCGGCGTCTACTTTTTACAGCAGACTGCCAAAGCCACAACCGGCGCAGCCGCCTCCCGTGTAAAGGGGCGTGTTCGCGCTATGCAGGGCACCTTCTCCGGCGGCACGCTGGCAAGCTTCAAGGCCACGATGGCCGCGGCAGCGGAAAAACCCGAGCTGGTGTCCGTACTGATGGACCCCTTCGCCCTCTCTGGGGGGTTTAAGGGGCCCGAGCAACCCCACGGAATGAAACCCATCTTTGAAGATGACCTCAATAGCTGGTCGGCACCTTTCATCATGGCCACCATCAACACCAAAAATATTCACCGCAGCAACGCATTGCTTGGCCACGCCTATGGCGAGGATTTTGTTTATGACGAGATGATGCTGACAGGCCCGGGGGAACAGGGCGAAGCGGTGGCAAAGGCGGTTGCCGAGGATAAGTCCATGGCGGAAAACCCTATCAAACCAGGTGAGGGCCCCTCCAAGAAGGAGCGCGAAAATGGCTTCTATGACGTCCTGTTTGTTGGGCAAGCCGCAGCCGGTGGAACCCTACGGGTCGCGGTCAAGGGCGATATGGATCCTGGCTATGGCTCTACCAGTAAAATGATTGCCGAAAGCGCTGTGGTGCTACTGATGCACCCTGAGCTGGGTACAGGTGGTATCTGGACGCCTGGCTCCCTGTTAGGCGAGCCACT
>JBCDKJ010000082.1:0-12993 GCA_038746745.1 Pseudomonadota bacterium | reverse complement strand
CGCGCACTTCGATTGGCTGGTAGAACTGGGCGTGCCCTTTAAGGATAGCTTTCATGAGACCCGCGCGATTATGTGTCTCACCGACGACTGCCTTTTATACACTGGCAGTGAAAAAGCCTGGCCTTTCAAGGAGCATGCCGCACCGGCGCCTCGCGGTCATAACCTGTTTATCGAAGGGGACAATGGTGGCCCTTTGTTCATGAAAATCGTGACCGAGAACGTTGAGCAGCGTGCAGGGATAACCGTGGAGTATGACGCCCGCGCATTGACGTTAGTGGTGGACGATAACAACCACGTGGTAGGGATTATCATCCGCAAGGACCAGCAGGAAATGGCCGTCAAAGCGCGTGGCGGCGTGGTGCTATGCGCTGGCGGATTTGTCATGAATGAGGAGATGCTGAAGAAGTATGCGCCTAAACTCGTGGCTGGCACGCAGCCGATCGGCAACCCCGGTGATACCGGCAGCGGCATCCTTATGGGCATGGGTGTTGGCGCAGCGGCCATCAACATGCACGAGGGATTTATCAGCCTTCCTTACTATCCCCCGGCAACAATTACCTACGGTGTGCTGGTGAACGACAAAGGTCAGCGTGTTATCAACGAGGACGTCTACCACTCACGTTTGGGTGAGGCTATTCTCAACGATAGTAGCGAGCGGCACTATTTCATCGTGACGGTTGACCAGTATGGTGACTACGAGAAGCTTAACTTCATGGCAGCGGAGGTCGTCGCCACCGGGGAAACTGTGCAGGAGCTAGCTGGAGAATTGGGCCTGCCCGCAGGAGCACTGGAATCAACGCTTGAACTCTATAACCAGTTTGCGGCGCAGGGCGAGGATCCATTCTTCCATAAAGCAAAAGAGTGGCTGGAGCCGCTGCAGCCACCACTGGTGGCGCTGGACGTGGCTCCAGGGCGCGGCGCCTTCTGGCCCTACTTCACTCTGGGTGGGTTGGATACTTTACCCAATGGCGAGGTTGTCGACCCGCTGCGAGACCCTATACCTGGGCTCTATGCTGCAGGCCGCACCGCCTGCGGCGTTGTGCGTCGGGGGGAAGGCTATTCCAGTGGCATGTCAGTAGGAGATGCCACCTTTTCTGGCCGTCTGGCCGGGCGAGCCGCAGCGCTACGCGCGCAAGCCGTCGGCGATAGCAACGAGCAGATTAGTCAGCAGGCGGAGGAAACGGCTACACTTTCAGGTGTCGAGGCCTGATCACAAGACAACATGGAATACCTGCACACAATGGTGCGCGCCAGCGATCTGGACGCCACGCTAGACTTCTTCTGTACCAAGCTCGGTTTAAAGGAGATGAATCGCTACGACAGCGAGGCAGGACGCTTTACCCTTGTTTTTCTGGCGGCCCAGGGCGACGCTGATGCCGCAGCGGATAAAAATCGCCCACTGCTGGAAATCACCTACAACTGGGACTCCGAGACCTACGAGGGTGGTCGCAACTTTGGCCACCTCGCATATCGCGTGGATAACATTTACAACACCTGTCAGCGCCTATTGGACGGCGGTGTCACCATTAACCGTCCACCGCGAGATGGCCATATGGCATTTGTAAGGTCGCCTGACGGCATTTCCATTGAGTTGCTGCAGAAGGGAGATGCGCTTCCACCTCAGGAACCCTGGCACTCCATGGCCAATACAGGTGTATGGTAGGCCGACGTAACAGATCAGAAGCGCTACCGGCTGGCGGCGTACCAATCCTGTAGAGACTGCTTGAGCAGCGGCATGGAAACAGGGCCGGTTCCCAAAACGCGGTCGTGAAATTCACGCAAGTCGAAAGTCTCGCCCATCGCCTGGCGTGCCTCTTCACGAATGTCTAATAGACCGATCATGCCCAGCTTGTATGCCAGAGCCTGACCGGGCCAGGCCATGTAGCGCAATACCTCCGCACGAGTTTCCTGCGGCGCTCCGCCCAGGGTATCAGTGACATAGCGGATAGTTTCATCCAGCGTCCAGCGCTGATGATGCAAACCGGTATCAACAACCAGTCGCACGGCCCGTTGCAGTTCGTCCTGTAACCTACCGAGATCTGCGGCTGGGTCGTCCCTATACGCCCCCATTTCCGCGGCGAGTTGTTCGGCGTACAGCGCCCAACCCTCGCTAAACCCATTATTGCTCGCCTGTCGCCACACCAGGGGCAAGTTGGTGTTACTGCGCGCCAAAGCGATCTGCAGATGATGGCCCGGAACGGTCTCGTGATAAATTAGCGTAGGCATGGCGAACCAGGGCAGTTCTCCCATAGATCGCATGTTTAGAATAAACATACCCTCGCCGTCTTCGTTAATGGGCGGTCCGTAATACATTCCCAGCGCACTGCCCTGCTCCATTTCTTGCGGCATACGCCGAATGACCACGGGCTGCGAGGGAAGGCGGCCAAAGTACTCCGGCAACTGCTGTTGCATAGCATCAAGCGTCTGTTCCATTTTTTCCAGGAGCGCAGCACGCCCTGCCTCGGTATCTGCAAACAGATACTGTGGATCCTTGCCGAGCTGCAGCATTCGCTCGGCTACGCTGCCATCCCGTAGGCCCAGATTCCGAAGGCCAACATCCATTGCCTTTTGAATCCTCGCAACCTCCGCCAGGCCGATGGCATGAATGTCCTCTGCCGATCGATCACTCAGCGCCTCATTTTTAATCGCTGTTGCATAGAATTGCGCACCCAGTGGCCTCGCCCACAGACCGGCCTCCTCCCTGCTTTCCGGTAACCGTAATTTGACCGCTTGTACTGCGTTTCGGTAGGCGGGGTATACGATGCGAACCATGACCGCAATTGCTTCATTGCGAATCTGCTCGCGCTGCAGGGAGTCTATGGACTCAACCTTGTCGACTTTTGCAAGGAAACTGGTGACCAGTGGATGTTCCTCTGCAGGCGGCTGCAGAAACGACTCAATTGTTTGCAGACCTCCCGCAAGGACGGGTCGAGGCGGCAGCCAGCCCGCATCGGCATCAAAATTGAATTTTCCCAGTACACTGTCAACGAGCGATGAGAGCGCCCAGAGACGACGCAGGTAATCAGCCGCATCCTCTGCGCTCTCCACACGCTGGAACCTGGTCATCACATAGGGCACCTGTTGCAAGGGGTGCTGTATCTGGTTAATGACATAGGGACGATGACGGCCGGCTTGATCAATGAAGCCAAAGGGGATTTCCTCGGCGCCCCGGTACACGGTGTAGATTTCCCCTACCGCGCTGCGAGTCACTGGGTCGATAGCGTCCGCAGGGAGCGCTGCCAACTCTTCGCGCATGCCGCGTACCGCGCTACGCCACTCACGCATTTGACCGACGCTGTAGTCATCCATTGCATCAGAAATGCGCAACTTTACGTCTTCGTCATAGAACCCCAGCTGGGTAGCCCGCACCGGCCGCATCTGCATTATCTTCTGAGCGTGCTTTTGCAGTACGGCACTGGCCTCACCATTAACACCGGGTCGGCCCGCTTGCTCCTGTGGAACGCTGCACCCCGCGAGTAAAACCAGGGAGAGCACCCAATGTGCAGAGTTGCACCGACGCTGCGTGTTCATATTCCGCTCTCTCTTCTCCAAATACCCACCAGTTGTCGCCACAACCTTGCTGCCAGTGACCGTGCTTCTGCATCCAGGACTACCTGGCCCCGCAGTACGCGATCTTTTGCAGGCGTGTCAGTGGCTAGCTGAATACGGTAGGTGGCACGCTGAGGAATCAGTTCATCGCCCTGGCCGTCGCGTACATCCAGGGCTCCACCAAACGTAGATGCCACATAGGGATGCTCAAGGGTCTCCATCGCAAAGTCATCGACGTCCGTTAGCGAAACTCGCTGCGGCCCTCGCGTTCCGCCGTCTGGAAAAAACAGCCCAGTGGCGCCCTCAGGAATTGAGATCAGTTCAGACTCACCCACATAGGCAACGATCTCACCTGCGCCGTCGTCCACCAGCGTAATCAACTTATCACCTTTCTCTACCCAGTCACCTACCCGCAGATCTGGCTGGCGATCCGCGATGCGGCTACGAAACGGTGCAGTCAGGCTGGCATCGTCCAGTTGCGCCTTAAGGTTAGTGCGGGTTTCCAGCGCCCCCTGCAACTTGGCCTGAAGAGACAAGCGCTCTTGCGCGAGACCAGCGCCAAAACTGGTGCGCTCCAATTGGTACCGGCTGCTGCGAAGATCGTGCCCGGCCTGGTCATACTGGAACTGCAGATCCGGGGATTCTATTGCAACCACCGTTTCCCCTGCCTCAAGCAGCTCCACATCGGGACCAGGTAGCCGCGAGAGACGTCCCGGCAGCGGTGCGTACAAGGTCACCACAGAGCGTGCCTGCCAGTACGCGGGAAGCTCCAGTTTTCGATCCACAGGGAGGAACACCAGCAGCAAAGCGATACCAGCAAGCATACCAGTGCGATGCAGGGATGCTGGAGCGGCCTCATCGCGCCAAAGCCACCAGCTATAAAGTTCTTTTGAAATGGGCACCAACAGCAGTCGAAACACCTGCACTGCTGCCAATAGAACCCCCAGTGCCTTAAAAAAATAGGTGTAAACGAGATAAGCAATACCAAAAAAGACAAACAGCCGGTACGCCCATACAGCGTAAGCAAATGGGATCAGCCAGCGATGTTTGTATTCCGGTGCCTTCCTGCCGTAAGCAAACAGCCATTCGCGTAGACGCCAGCGGCCCATGGCGTTTGCGCGCTCCTGCAAATTCTCTACACCGGTCAGATCCGACAAGATGTAATACCCGTCAAAGCGCATAAGCGGATTCAGGTTGATCGCCAACGTCATGATCCATGTTGTCGTAGACATCATGAAGAGAATGTTGCGGAGAAAACTATCTGGCACCAGGTTCCATAGCAGCAAGCACACCGCGGCCAAACCTATTTCTACCAGCATCCCGGCAACACCAATCATTGCTCGCTTTCGTCTCGAGCGCAGACGCCAGGCGTCAGTGGTATCGGTATAGAGGATCGGCCAGAACACGAGGATCGCTACGCCCATAGCGCGCACCGAGCAGCCATAACGCCGAGCAACCAGCGCGTGGCCAAACTCATGCAAGACTTTTGCAAGCACGACAGCGATGCTGAAATAGACCAGACCACTCGGTGTAAAGTAGCCGACGAACGTATTGAAAAAGTAATCCGCTTGCCGCGACGTGAGATAGATGGCAAACACAGCGATTCCCGCAAGCGCCCACCAGGTTGACGCACGGAATACCCAGCCGACGTGCGGCAGGAGGCGATCTAGTAAACCGTCTGGATGCAGTATAGGTACTCTGAAGAACAGGTACTGGCGGCTCAATTTCTGCGCTAGTTCTTTCCAGCGCGGCGTCCGCAGACGTTTGCGCCGTTCCTGAGCACGTTCACCCTCAAGCCAGTACAGGTCATGTTCTTCTAGAAATTCAATAAACTCCTCAATCTGCTGCGAGCTACACATGACCCGAGCTCGGTCAGCTATAATTTTAGCTAGCCCCGCACTGGTCAAGTGGGGGTCTTCATTGCTGCGTAACTCCTGGAGGATTTCTACTTCCAGCCAACCCAGGTCATAAAACTTATTCGCGGCACGGTCATACAGCCGCCAGCGTGGTGAACCGTCCTCAAACGGCGCCACCTCAATCAGTTCCAATTCCTGTCTTAGGTTTCTGGGGAGGCTCACAACTTAAACCCCGATCCAGCGCCTCAGAACCGCCAACGGCTTGCGGAAAAGATAGTAGCCAAGCGTTACATGGTCTCCGTAGAGTTTGGCTGTGCCCCGCATGCCGATACGAGGCAAGGTTTCGACTTCCTCAAACCTTCCCCGAATCCGGAAAGCCAACTCGCCCGCATCCGTCGTTGAAGCGCGGTAGTCCATGCGCTCCAGCGTTGCTATGAACTTCTTATCTGGGGCCACATTGGGGAAAAACTGTATCTCTGCGCCGTTGACCAAAGGAATATCATCACCCACTTGTAACCATGCTTCTAGCTGTGTGCGATCCGGATTTGCAATGGTCATCAGTCGTTCACCCGTCACCACAGGCTTGCCGATCAACTCGTCAGGGCTGGGCATGATGACCACACCCGGCTGCTGCGCTTGCACAGCACTGCGCTCTATCAGAGAGTTCATATAGCTGACTTCGGCTTCCCGCTTTTCAATTTCCAGCGCCAGCACACGCAACGACGCCTTTGCGTCTCTATCAAAATTAGCGGACTGCCCGGCCTGTTGATACTGCGCGCGACTAATAGATAAGGCTTGCTGAGCGACTTTCAGTCTGGTCAGGAGCTCGGTGTCATCGAGTGTCAAGAGCGGGTCGCCCTCTGCCACCAGAGCATTAGGCGCTACCACGATAGTACTCACAATTCCGTCTAGAGGAGAGCGCACCACCAGGGGATCCCGTGCCACAATTTCGGCTTGCGCTAACACTGACAAACGTACCGGCAGAAACATAAACAGTGCCAGCACAATGCCGACCACCGCCGCGATACGCTTGCGGCGACGGTTCCAGATAAACTTCGGTCGAGCGAAGGCCTTACCTCTCAGCGCAGAGATACTGTACCCGGCTGCGCCCAGCCAGAATTTCAATATACGTTGCTGCGCTTCGAGAATGGGCTTGTCGCGCCAAAACGCTAGCGCACCAATATAGTATCCCGAGCCTGAGTAGATAGGGCACCAATAGAGCACGCTATCGCCATGTTCAGACCAGGCCGCCTGTAATGCGTCGGGTACATCGCTGCGAGTGACGACCTTGGGCTCGGGCTCACGGTAACTGTTAAGGCTCTTACACAGCGAACGCATCCACTGTATGTAGGGCGAGTGATCGTCATGCTCGACCGCACCTGACACGCTGCCTATAAACCCGCCACCAGGTCTTGTTGAGCTCGCCAGCCAGAGTACCGCACTCTTATAGTCGATCAGTGTGCGAGTATCGTTACTTAGTAAGAAGCCCAGCTCAGCCTCGGTACTGGCTTCGCGGAGGCGCTGCTGCAGTAACAGCAGGTTGGCCAGAGCTTTTAGTTGCTGTTCAGCACCGGCCGGCGTCATCAGTCGAGCTCCGGCGGGCTAAACTCCACCCGACCACTCATGCCTGGGAGCAGTGAGGGTGCGCTTTCTGATAACACGCCAAATATCGGGATAGTCAGGCTGACGGGGTCCACGGCGCCACCGATCCGAACGATGCTCCCTGGCATCGCCAGCGATAGCTCTTCCACATACATTGTGAAACCTGAGCCCTCTTGCAACCACGAGAGTGCCGTGGACGGCATGAGCATGCGCACCTCAAGGGAGTTCTTGGACACCAGTTCCAGCAAAGCGCCTCCCTCTTCAACGAATTGAAACGCTTCTGCCGCACGACTTGTAACGGCACCATCGAAGGGCGCTCGTATCTCGCAGTGTTTCAGCTGGGCGTTGACCGAAGCGAGCTCACCTTTAGCAGCTTCCAGCTCAGCCTCGTTGAGTCGGACCTCAAGTGGTCCAACGCTGTTCAGCTTAACCAATTCTCGATTGACTTCCAGTGTGGCTTCCGCGCTTTTAACCTGCGCTGCTGCTGTGGCCTGCGCTGCTTCAATGTGATCGCAATCGAAACTGAGCAGCAAGTCTCCCTCGCTCACAACGTCACCTTCCTGCACCGCCATGTGCGCGATGATCGCGCCGATACCGGAAGAAAATACACCTTTTTGCAATGGCACCAGCTGTGCTCGGACTATGTTGGTTTCAAGGCCTGGAAGAAGATCGGTTTCAAAATCATCCAGCGACTGCGCGATACCTTTATCAGCGCTGCACAATAAAATGAGAGTTGCTAGACGGGTGGATATGAGAAAACAGCGTTTTATCATTCAGTGCACCGGGGGACTGTTAGCTACGGAGCTGTCTTGCGAGATTGTACCGCCTAGTATCCCATGATGGGTATGTTGCCGTCCTGCCAGGTACTGTCGTATGCGGCAATCAGATTCGTCAGCTCATGGATTTCCAGGTCCATGTACGTCTCGGGAACAGGATTAAGACCCAGTGCCACCAATACCGCGCCATATGCAGACTGGGCATCAGCATAGGCCTGCAACAGACTCAAATCCGTGCGCAGCGCGGCTGCGGCCGTCAAGACGCTCTCAACCTTCGCTGCGGCAGTGGAGATTGCGGCATTGCGCGTGTGCTTGGCGATCTCGCTATCGATAGCCTTCACCTCGCGAGCCTGCTGCAGTTTCCTGAGTGAGATGTTGTACTGATAGACCGCCAGGTTAAGCTTTGTCACCACGGCCATATTGACGGCAATTCGGCGCTGCAACGCAAGTTCCTCACGCAGGTCAGAGCTTTCCAACACTTGCTTTGTGGTTGCGAGGTTGAACAGATTCCAACTCACTTCCGCGCCCATCTCGGTCCAGTTGTTAAACACCAGCAGGCTGTTGGAGTCATAGCTATTGTTGTAAGAGATTTCGACCCCTGGCAGCAGGCGTAGCAGAGCCTTGCGAGTTTCTGCCTGATCAATACGTACGTTATAAATCTGCTCCGCCAATTCGGTGCTGTTGTAGAGAGCGGTCATCTCCATTTGTACCGGATCCTCGTCGATAACCGGCAAGCCTGGGAGACTATCTATGTTTGCGAGCTCACCAGCGGGTTGCATACCCTCGAGATAGATATCGGACCGCGTCGGCACATTGATGACCTGCGCCAGCTCAATACGCGCCTCGGTCAGCTCTTCTGATAAGGTCTCAAGCTCACGAATTAAATCGAACAGCTGTCGCTTCATTCGCAGGTTAGGCAGGATGCTGGTGTACTGGCGGTTCTCAATGACCTGAGAGACTTCCGCATATGCCTGTTTGGCTTCAGACAGAACGCGTTCTACATCGTCTGCTGTATGCTGGGCAGCCCAGGCACGCCAGTACAACATCCGCGCTTGCTGTAACAGATTCGCGAGCACGCGCTTACGAGATTCTCTGGAAATCAGATAGCGGTCCGCTTCCTGTTGTGCCTGGTAATAGCTAACGCCAAAGTCCAATAAGTTCCATGACGCAGAGAAGTTACCCGTATCGTGGTCTTTTTCTTGCGAGGTCGAGGCTTCCAGTGATTCTTCACCGGTAGCAACGGAGATTGAGGTTGAGGCGTTTAAGTTGTTCCGAGAGAAGCGCCCGTAGCGAGCGTCCAGTTGCGGCAACATTTCGTAGCGCGCCAGCTCAAAGCTGCCCAGCGCTACCGCCTGCTCCATGCGGGCGACCCGGTGCTCCAGATTGTTGAGAACGGCGCGAGACATCACCTCGTGGAGGCTGACAGGGCCATTCAAGGGCGCACGAAACTGTTGAATCAGCTCCTTGTCTTCAGCCAAGACGCCAGAGACCTCTGTCTCTGACAGTGGCTGAGGATTCATTGCACAGCCGGCCAACAGGCAGATGCTGGCCAGCCGTCCGAGCTTCAACAACATGTCGAACTGCGCTCCTAACGGCTTTGGGTACGTATAATCCCCTACATCATACCCAAACCGGCGTTTAAGCAACTGTTTTTATAGTAGTTATGTGAACAGCTTCCCTAGTGACTATTCACTTATGTGAACAGGTTCTTAATATCGTCCAGAAGCTGCTCTATTTTGTCGACGAAAGTATAGCGTGAAGCTTTCTCCAATTGTGAATCTAAGTTTTCTCTTATTTTTGCCTGCCTTTGGTCTTCACTAGCGGCCTCCTGAGCCTCCGCCTGACTCTCATCCAGCACCGGCTCTTGCGTCTCGCCTGCCTCCAGATCCAGCGGGTTCGAAGACGGTAGTGTTTCGTCGCTATCTGACACTGACGGCGCATCGTCCTCCGACTCCGCAATGAGCTCTTCCAGCGATTCAACTTCAATAACAAATACACCGGATGCACTGTTACCCGCCGCATCACGTCCCACCACAACTACCGTGATTTCGGTTTCGCCTGCTGCAGACGCTGCTGCGCCATCAACAACAAACGTCATCGCTTCCGCATCAAAGATCACATAAGCCGGTAAAGCGCTGCCGTCTATCAGGGTTGCTTCAACAAACAGTTCTTCGCCAGGGTTCGAATGCTCGAAGGTGTTTGCAGGCAGCGCAATCGTGGCACCGCCCTCTGCCAGGACGCGCTGGTTTTCCAAGTTGACTGTAAGGCGAACAAGCTGGTCAGCCGTTTGCGCGACGCTACTTTCCTGCGTCTCGCTCTGAACCGACTGCGCGCTCTCTGCAGGATCGTCAATACCCTGCTCAGTCTGAGTATTGCCGGATTGGGCTGCAGCTACCTCTCTGCTGTCGCTGCTTGCATCAGCGTCATCGCTCTGCTCGACAACAGTGTCAGAGGCGGGTTCGTCCAGGATATCAATACGGAAAGTGCCCGTTGCCGTCTGTCCCTGGTCGTCAGTTGCGATCAACTGCACTTCGACCTGACTAACACCTGCGTCTGATGCAGCCTCACCGTCAACAGAGAAGCTCTGCGTGTTGGGGTCGAAGCTGATGTAATCGGGCAGTGAAGATCCATCAGACATCAGCGCGATTACCGAGATATCTGCGAACGGATCATCGTGAGTAAATGTGCCCGATGGCAGCGTCAGCTGCGTGATGCCTTCTGCCTGTACGGGTCGATCTTCAGGGTTGATCTGCAGCCGAACGCGGTCGTCCAACTGGTTGAGCGTGCCACCCGGATCAACAGGATCACTGTAATTGAAATCAACTGGCGTATAGCCATCTGCGCCAGTGCTCCCATCACTATCACCGCCGGCTCCTGAACCAGCCTGTCCTGGCTGGCCGGCATCCGTGCTGCCGTTACCGTCTCCGTCGCCACCCGCACCATTTGAACCGCTGCCACCATCTCCACCTGGTGGAGGCGTACCCGGATCGGGAACGGGAATGACATCATCGATATTTAACAACGACAGCGTTACGCGAGCGCTGCTGGACTGATCAAGGGCGTCCGTCGCGACAACGGTATATTCGTAGGCATTCTCACCAACTTCAAAGTCGTTAGCGTCTCCGCCCGCACCGCTGGCCGTAAGGCTGATGTTGCCAAGACTGTCTACCGAGAAGTAACCATCCTCAGTCTGCGCCCGCACTGATCCGTCCTGCCAAAGGAATCCGGTGCTTATTACCCCAGACACATCCGAAGACTGGATGCGAACCAGATTTACACCGGCAATAGAGTTTTCCTGATAGCTAAGCTCCTGATCAAGCAGCAGCGGCGCTGTACTATCAACCGTCAGCTCAAGCTCGCTGATGTCAGTGCTGACGTTTGCTACGGCATCAGTCACCGTAGCCAAGACCTCATAGCGCCCGTCATCCAGCGCTTCCGGAACGGTCAAAGTCCAGCGGCTGCCAGTGAGCGCCAAGTTTCCGTCACCCTCCACATAAGTAACGCCATTCAGTGTAACGGTGAGCGTTTCGCCCGCGCCCACCGTTGCGGACCCCTGCACAGTAGGTGTGGTATCTCGTGTTGTAAGAGCATCGACCGTCGGTGTTTCCGGTGGCGTTGAATCAACTACCAATTCCGCGGAGCTGATGTCACTGGCAGGTAGGCCAAACCGGTCTATAGAGGTAGCTCGCACCTCATAGACCCCGTCGTCCAAAGGTGCTGCACTGGAGAGATTCAACACCCAGTTGTCGCCAACTGCGGTCAGCGCAGCGCTTTCCCCCAGCACATAGCTCTGGCCGTTGACCGTGACTGAAAAACCTCCTTCCGCGTTTGTACTGTCGAAGGTGCCTCGGATGATGGGCGTGTTGTCATTGGTAGCCTGACTCACAACGGTGGGGGGCGCAGCCAGGGACGCCACGGTTAACTCGTTGCTTGTTACATCAATGCTGACATTACCTGCGAGGTCCGTCAGAGAAGCAACCACCTCATAGGTGCCCACTGTAAGCAGTTCTGCCTCCGGAATGACGAGCGTCCATGTGCTGCCGCTTACCGTGAGGTTGCCATCACCCTCAACATAAACTGCGCCATTTATAGAGACGCTGAATTCATCGCCCGGATCGGCATCAACGGTGCCAGTAATAGCTGGCGTAGTATCTGGCGTAAGCTGTGCAACAACGGTAGGCGCTGAAGGCGGTGTGAGATCAACGATTAACTCTGCGGTAGTTGCATCAGAACTCGGGTTGCCAACACTATCGGTGACTGTCGCAATAACGTTATACGTACCGTCATTAAGGTCGTTACCATCGGGAATAGAAAGCGTCCACGCGTTACCGACCAGGCTCAGAGCGCCGTCACCTTCTGTATATATCTCTCCGTCAACGCTCACTGTGAACGTATCGCTAGCAGAGACCGTGGCCGTACCACTGATGACAGGTGTTGCATCATTGGTCAGCAACGTGGACACAGTTGGCGCGGTTGGTGCCTGTGTGTCAATTACCAACTCGCCGGTGGTCCCGTCTGTCGCTATGCCGCCCGCACCATCACTGACGCTAGCGACAACGTTATAGATACCATCTGACAGTGGGGTATCTATGAACAGCGTCCAGCTATTACTCACAAGAGTGAGCTGTGGGTCTGTCTCTACATAAACAACCCCATTGACTGTTACCGACAGCGACTGTCCTACAGCTACTGTTGCCGTGCCAGTCACAACAGGCGTCGAGTCGTTGGTAATCAGCACATTAACCGTCGGCGCAGTGGGTGCTGGACCTTCTGCGACATCAATGACGGTAATGGTGAAGATCTCGCTATAGGTCAATCCGCCAACATCTTGTGTCGTTATTTGGATACTGACGCTTGGCTCTGTCTCAAAATCTAGTGAAGCCCCAGCACGAAGTTTAAGCTCACCCAGTGCATTCACTTCAAATCGCGCGTCGCTAACCGTGTAAATATGAGTGTCAGACCCATCAGGGTCGATGGTGGTCAGCGTGCCGATAATAGCCCCGGGCTGATTCTCGGAGACCGTGCTGTTACTTAGCGTTATGTCTGTTGGAGGATTGTTTACACCGGCCACCGTCACCGTGATACTCACCGTCTCCGTCGAGCTCTCTCCACTCGCCGCATCCGTCACCACATACGTGAAGCTGTCCGTACCCGTGAACCCAGCATCCGGCGTATACGTGTAACTGCCGTCTCCATTCAGAACCAGCGTG
>JBCDKJ010000081.1:0-13003 GCA_038746745.1 Pseudomonadota bacterium | reverse complement strand
CTGGCCGAGTTCAGCAAAAAAGTGTTCCAGTCTGGCTTTGTCTGGCGCGTCGTTGAACAGAAGTGGGAAGGCTTCGAATCTTTATTCTGGGGCTTTAATATCGACAAGCTATTGCTGATGCCCGATGACATGCTGGAGCGAAAGGCGCGAGATCCATCGATTATTCGCAACTTCAGAAAGGTGCAGTCCATTCGTGACAACGCGATGATGATCAGTGATGTGCAACGCAAAACCGGCAAAGCGTTTTCGCACTTCGTCGCCAACTGGCCCAGCGACGACATCACCGGTCTGTGGCGCTATCTGAAAACCAAAGGCACGCGACTGGGTGGTAACACCGGCCCGTTTGCTCTGCGGGCCCTGGGCGTCGATACGTTCCTGTTTACTCGCGACGTTGAACACTATCTGCGACAACAGGAAATCATTGACAGCGGCCTGTGGACACAACGCGCCCTGCGTTCCAGCCAGGAGTACTTCAATACGCTGCGGGAACAGTCTGGCCGCAGCCTTACCGAGCTAAGCCAGCTGGTGGCCCTGAGCACGGGCCAGAATCGGGTGGGAGAAACTCGCGTAACTTCCTGATATAGTGACAAAAATCAACAAGACACAATACGCCGAGGGCGGCTATGTCTACAAACAAACGACGCGGTGAACCCGCCATCCCGAGTAACTGGGAATCACTGCTAACGCCAGACCAACTCGAGGGCCTGCGCAAGCTCGAAGGCTTCGGGTGGGCGCTACACGTAATCCGTCGACCCAAATTTGCGCCGGTTGAGGTATTACTCAAGCACAGTGACGGACAGTGCATGCAGCTGCTGGAATCCGGAGAACTGGAGCAGAGTGCGCAAGCGCCAATCAGGCTCGATAAGCCACCGGAAGAGGAAGCCCCGGAAGACCCCTGGGCCAATGCTACGGATGATCAGGGCTTTGAATTGAAAGAGCCTGCCGTTCCCACAGAGGCACCCAAGGTTAACAACGAGCCGGTGCCTAAATCAGGCGGTGACAATAAACGTCCGCCAAAGATTCTCGTCTGACAGGTCCGGGACACTACCTCTCAATGCGGACGGGAATCGTCCGCCATGTAAGTCTGTGAGACCTGCTCTGCATAAGCCAGCACCTCATCAACGGCGACAGCAGCCTGCGGGTCAAATATAAAACCCTGAAACGCGGTGGTAGAGAGGGCCAAAAACACCTCGATTAGATCAGCTTCTTCAGCAACCCGCTCCAGTGCCGAGGCTATTTCACTGAAGAAGCTTGCAGCGCGATATTCCTGCACCACAGTGAGATGCTCCACCAGAGCATCCAACTGTGGAGCCATAGTGTCTTTCACAACGGTTAATCCGCTACCGCTCTGCGTCACCTGAACAACCCCTCATACAAAAACGACACTGCCCGCAAAGGCGGGCAGTGTTGGAAGTGTATCCACTCGACGCTTGCAACTACCAGTTGTAGCGCGCTGTCGCGCCAATGATGCGCTCCTGCTGCACATTCGCCTGCGTGTAAGAGCCACCGGTTACCGCAAGGTCATACTGATCGGGGCCCTGTTGAAAGACCACTTCATCCGAGTCCAGTGCGTTTTTCACCCACAGACCGACGTCCCATTTTCCATCGGTGCTGCGAAGTCCTGTATACAGGTTGAGGACGTGAAACTCTTCAAACTCGTCGGTGACCGCGCCAATGCCTGCAGACGCATCCTGGTTTTCCCGCTCGCCCACGTATTTATACAGACCGCGCAGATAAAACTCATTGCCGGCTACTGGCAAAGTGAACTCGGAGTTAAGAGACAGCGAGAATTCAGGTTCGCCACTGATGTTCTCCCCGTCCAGATCACAGGACCCCAGCACCTCGCCGGGCTCGCGCTCATTGCAAGGACCTTCGGCGCCGTCCCACTTGGCCTGCGCCAGGCTCAACATGCCCCCTGCACTCCAGTTCTCTGTCAGCAGGATACGCCCATCCAGTTCCAGGCCGTAAGCGATAGCGTCACCGTTGAAGACCAGGCCGCCAGAGATGTCTACTGGCTCAGCCATGTCGTTCAGCACCTGCACACCGCGGACGAAGCCCAGGTAGCCATCAAACTGCTGGTAATAGATGGCCCCATTCAGGCTCGCGCGACCGTCCAGGAAGCGGCCCTTGAAGCCCAGTTCGATAGCATCGCTCTCCTCGGAGTCAAACAGCAACTGGTCCTCACCGTTGGGTAGAAACACCACATCCGGGTCAGGCACGATGGTGATACCGGCAGGGCGGAAGCCGCGGCTGTAGCTGGCATACAAAGAGACATCTCCGCTCAGGTCATAGCGCAATGCGAGTGAGCCAGTGAAGGCGTCTTCATCCTCTTCCTGGTTACGCGGACTGATTGCGTTGATGGGAAACGAGCTTGCGAAATTAGCCGAGATAGCGCCCGAGTTGTCTTCAATGGGCTGCAGGTTGGGTGGCAGGTAGTTGAGCTCATCAAATTCCACTACCGCACCCCGGAAGTTCTCAAACCGCGTGTAGCGCAAACCTAACTCCAGCGTGAGGGTGTCCGAGAGATCAAAAGTATTGAAGGTAAAGACCGCAAGGTTCTCCGCATCCACAGGAATATCGCCCACAGTCCTGAACGAGATTGCCGGGCTGGGGGGCGCCAGGGTGGTGTTTGCTGCGAACTCAGTGCGCGTCTCCTGGTCCTGATAAAACACACCCACCATATAATTCCAGAAATCACGGTCTTGTGAGGCAATACGGATTTCCTGAGTGAAGTTTTCTGTGTCCGTCACCGAGGTCTGGAACGTCAGCGGCCCTTCAATCTCAATGTACCCAGCGCGGTCATTTTCCTGGCGGGAGGACTTGCTCGAGTCTACATAGCCTGTGACCGAGGTAATCAGGTGATTGCCCACCTCCCAGTTAACGTTGAGGGAGAAAATGTCGTAGTCGAAATCGGTAAAGTCATTGGTCCGCGCCAGCGCTGTTCGGTCATCTGCGCTCAGCGAGGGACGTGCGCCCAAACCATCTACGCCATCCAGCCCTTTGGTGTCATCAGTGCTGCGATCAAAGGTCTGCCAGGTGAGATTTGCCAGGATATTGTCGGTCGGTGCCCAGCCCAGGCTGACGCGTGCGGACTCCGTATCCTCCTGCGGATCATCCAGACCGCTGACAATATTCTCCACGTTGTTGGCGAAGTTCTCGTCGTACACCCCGGCAACGCGCAGACCCAGTACACCTTCCACCAGCGGTATATTTACCGCGGCCTGTCCGTTGATGCCGTCGTTGTCGGCAAAGCTGGCCTGCACATTACCCTCTACAGCATCGAGATTAGGCGTGGCGGTAATGATATTGATGGCTCCCGCGGGAGAGGTTCGACCCTGCAGAGTGCCCTGGGGGCCACGCAACACCTCGACCCGCTCCATGTCATACATCTGGCTGAATGCCAGTTCGGCGCGCACAATGACGTCGTTCCAGTAGACGTCTACCGCCGTGGAAACGCCGGACTCCGGATCAACGCTGATGCCACGCAGACCGATGTTCTGGTTTCGGGCATTGGGCGTAGTGAGAGAAAGGCCCGCGGTTTGCTCCTCAATTTCCGTAAAGGTAAACGCGTTGAACTGGTCGATGGCGTCGCCAGAGACCACATTGACCGTCGAGGCAATGTCTTTCACCGTAGATTCACGTTTTTGTGCGGTGACAATGACCTCCTCCAGTACCAGCGAAGACTGCGAAAAAGCCGGGCTGGTTGCCAGGCAGGCAGCGCCAACGGCGATTGATAGTGGTTTTTTCATATTTGATAACCTCGGTGTTTATTGTTGGTAGTGGTGTTAGTCATTGCGGTTGGTTTACATCATTAATGGATTCGTTGCCTGCTTGACTCACGACAGCGAGTGAAGAGCGGCTCAACGCTTTATCAAGCTGCGCTTTGAGCCAGTAGATTTCGTAATCGTTTTTCGTGGTGCGTTCCGCTCTCTCAAGCAGCCGCTGCAGCACGCTGGCTCTCATGGCAGCGACCGCGGCAGAGTCCTGACCCGCTGCGGCAATATCCAGCGCATGCAGTGATTTCTCGAGCTGATTCTCGGAGAGGTAGCGCTCAGCGAGCTGCAGCAAGGCGTCTTTACCAGCGAGCTTCGAAACGTCCTCAAAAACGTCGTCAATCGGCACCGCGTACAGCTCTGTGCTGTGCCGAAAGTGGAACCAGGTGGCGTAGTACTCCCATATGCTGCGCACAGCCCAGCTCACTTTGCCATGGCTTTGTACTAGCGATAGCTGTTCGGGCAGGACGATATCCTGCATGAGTTGATGTACTGATTTGCCGGCGTTCATGCCGGCGACAGTCTCGTCATGAACATACTGCAGAGCGTCTCGAATGCGCTGCATGTCCCGGCGAATCTGCTCAGCGCCAACGGCTGGTGCCAGGTGGCTGGGAACGACAATGTCAGGCTGCAGTGCTATCAGGCGATCCAGCGATTCAATGTACTCCATGGGCTTACGCACCTTTTCCCCGCGCATAGTGAAAATATTGGGGAACTGGGGAAACTGCGGCCCAAAGAAATCACCGCTCAGTAAGATTCGCTGTTCAGGTAACCAGAGAACCAGGTTATCGGCCCCCTCTGCTCCAGGAGCAGCAATGGCCTCAAACCGCGTTCCACCCACCGTGAAAACAAAAGGCTCATCGTTGTCCACCTCGATATCGGGTACCAGACCACGGAAATTGAGCAAGCCCAACTTGGAGGGCTCTGCCGGCATCCATGGAAACAGCGTACGATTCCTGCTGTGGAAATAAGGATCCAACTCCGTCAGATAGCGCTGCTCTTCGACAAACTCCTCATGCGCAACCAGCTGTGTGCCTTCACTCATCCATAGCCGGGCACCACCGACATGGTCGGCATGGGAATGGCTCAATATCACATAGCGCGCAGCCTGGTCTGACACCTGCTCACGGAGTGCCTGCAACTGCTTGGCTGATTGGATGATAAGCCCGGTATCGAAGATCACCACACCGGCATCGGTGCGAACCATCACGGTATTGCCTACGCCGGTTGCGTAATAAACGTCGTCAGCGACCTTACGCACGGTGATAGGCTGGCGAATAAAGTCCACCGCGCTGCCGTGATTGTCAGGTGATACCTCGGCCATGCGCTCGACGGCGACATCTCCCACGCGTGCCAAGGCGGCTATTTTCGCCTCGCGCTTCAGTTCATCTGCAGCGTCAGGAGAAAACAAAAGATAAAGCATTGCTGCGCCCGCGATTGCGAGGGCAGGGAGTGTCAATTTTCTGATCCAGCCCCGTTGGCACGGGCTGAACTGACCCGAATACATCGTTCTTATCGTCGCCATCGTGATTATGATTATGCTGGCGTTTCAATACTTTACAGCGATTTTGCAGGATCTAATAGTCGCGGTTGGCCGCGCGCATGGCAACGCTATGCAGACGCTTGCGGTGCAGCTTTTGAAACCATCTTCTGAAACCCATCAGGCAGGCACATGGCGCAGCAAACCTGAGACCTGAGCAGGCTCCGGCTATGTTTATAATCTTCGCGACAATAATTCGAACGATTGACGGAGACGCCCGCATGCGCCTGGCTCTGAGAGCAAAAACCTATGTCCTGGCTGCGCTGACTTTCACGGTCTTGGCAATGCCTTCACTGGCGGCAGATCGTCCTAACGTGGTCATCCTGGTGGCGGATGATCTTGGCTGGGCCGATGTTGGTTATCACGGCAACACGCAAATCGATACACCGTCTTTAGATCGATTGGCGCGAGAGGGTGTACAGCTGGACAGGTTCTACACTACACCGATCTGCTCGCCCACGCGCGCGGCACTCATGACAGGACGTGACCCGATTCGCCTGGGCGTCGCCTACGCGACCATCATGCCCTGGCAAAACAACGGTGTGCATACAGAAGAAACCTTCCTGCCCGAGCTGTTCCAGGATGCGGGCTACCAGACAGCGATGGTAGGCAAGTGGCACCTTGGCCATTCGCAGCAGGTCTTCCATCCTAATGCCCGTGGTTTTGAGCACTTCTATGGTCATCTCCATACCGAGGTCGGATTCTTTCCGCCCTTCGGCAACCTCGACGGTAAAGACTTTCAGCGCAACGGTGTGTCTATTGACGACCAGGGCTATGAAACCTATCTGCTGGCGGACGAAGTGAGCCGCTACATAAAAGAGCGCGATCAGGAGAAGCCCTTCTTCGTCTACATGCCATTTATCGCGCCTCACACCCCTCACGACGCCCCGGACGATCTGAAGGAAAAGTACGCTGACCTGAAAGATGAGCGCGAACCCGCACGCAGCGAAATGACAGATCGCACGCGCCTGATGAACAAGATGATGATGCAGCCCAGCGCTCGCCCCATGTATGCAGCCGTGGTGGAAGGCATGGATCGCGCAATCGGCCAGGTGCTGGACACCCTGGAATCGGAGGGCGTGGCAGATAACACCATTGTGCTATTTTTCTCCGACAACGGCGGCGCCGCATACGCCTATGGTGGCGCAGACAATGCACCCCTGCGCGGCGGCAAAGGCGAGACCTTCGAAGGGGGCATTCGCGTGGTGGCAAGTATCCGGTGGCCTGAGCGCATCGCCGCCGGCGGCAAAATGCAGTCCATCATGTCGGTGATGGATGTGCTGCCAACGCTTACAGCGGCGGCGGGCATTGACGCCGAAACCACCTTCCCGCTGGATGGCAAGAATATGCTGCCCGCTATCGCGGAGGGTGTCGACATGCCGCGCGAGGACTACCTGTTCTTTATCAGCGAAACGCCGATTCGCAACCAGCACAAGATCACCGCGTTCAATGACGATTGGAAGCTGGTACAGGAAATGAAAGCGGGTCTATCCAGCGTGGAAATCACCAACTATCTGTTTCGAATAGATGAAGACCCCTACGAGTACAACAATCTCGCAGAACAGTACCCCAAGGTTGTTGCCGAACTGTCGAAGGAGATTCATCACTGGCGCTCGCTCTATCCAGTCTCGGGTACGCGTTCGGAGCTGGTTCCTCCACCAGGCTGGCATGCACCCAAAGACTGGGCAGAATATCCGAGGCCGATGGAGCAACTGCAGGATGGACCCTCTCGAGGTATACCGCCAGCTCGCGCACTCAAGCCCTTAGATTGGCAGTATGGCGAAGCGGGCCGGTTGATTTACAACTGCGAGCCCTACAAGTGGGCTGGTGGCGGCTTATGCAAGTAACTCACCTGCCACTCAAGGCCCTACGGCTCACTCAGTTGCCGCAGGCGATGAGCACGCAGCGCTGGGTCCAGAGCTTGCAAAATCTTAAGTCGTAATTGCGGATTAAACGCGGGGCGTTGTGCGAGAAAGTCCTGAACGATCGCAATAACACTGGCGCTGTAATGGTTCCGCAGCGTCGCCTGGGTCCAGCCCGCCGGAAAGAAGATATCGCCGGTTGCCTGAATGTCTTCGAGCAGCTCCAGCGCCGGCAATACATATTTCTCAGAGCTGCTGACCCGCAGAGGGTGGTGAAGGTTATGCAGCGCGTCCAGGACCCAGGATTCCGTGCTCCTGTTTTCCACTGACGCCAGGGATGCAAAAAACGCGTCGCGAACCAATCTGTCCTCTGATACTGAGGGCGCAAGAAATTCGAGCCGTCGCCGCTCATCTGGATTCTGGATGCGCCGCATGTGCGACTCCAGATAACGACCTGACGTCTCTGGTCGTTTTATCGACAGCGTCATAGCAATCGCACTGAGATCTCTTTCGGATAGAGGTACGTCCTCACTCCGCTCATCCTGATTCCAGATATCTTCAATCCGCTGCAGGGACTGTTCGGTTAGTGAGATATCTGCGACAACAAAGAACAACAGCCGACGCAGCGCAGGCGCATCAATGCCGGCTATTACTGCCCATAGCGTTGCCTCCACTGGCGGCGCTACTGATTCTCGGATTGGTTCTGCCAGTAGGTTCCAAAAGATGTGGCGTAACTGCGCGGTGGCAAGCTCCAGTAACACCTGATTGCGCTCACGCTCAATGACAGACAGCAGCGCTGAAAGGTAGTGGGCGGGGTATGGCCTTCCATTTTCCAGCATTGACTCATAGAGCTGGATAAGCAGCGAACCACGATTCACATCGCTCAGCACGTCCCACGCAGACAGCAAAGTTTCGGCAGCAGGAAACACGCCGTAGCCATAGCCGTTGGCGTTCAGGAGGACAGCGCTTGTCGACACGTTTGATAGTGACAAGGTTAAATCGGAACCCCCAATGCCTATATTGGACGCAGAAGCTTCTTCCCCGTCCACACTCAGGTAAGAAAACTGTTGTGGCCAAACGCGCGCTCGCTGTGCGGGATCTGTCTGCGATACAACCAGACCCTTCGCAGTGGATCGCAGGGTAAATACCGGCCGACCGGTACCATTAACCCAGACCTTACTCCACGGCTTCAGACCCTTGCTTGCGTCGGGGTCAAAAATCTCGAGAAGCTCCGGCCAAGTGGCATTACCGTGGGCGAACCTGCTCAGGTAGGTCCGCACACCCTGTCGAAAACCTGCTTCGCCCAGCCTGGCCTCTAACTGGCGCAGCATGATGGGCGCCTTGTTGTAGATAATGCTTCCATAGAGCTGACCCGCCTGATTCAAATTGGCCAGCGGCTGCCGTATGGCGTTCGCACCGGAGGTACGATCTATGGCGTACGCTCTTGGGTAATGCCGCGCCAGGAACTTGAGGTCGTGGTCGATATCCGGAAATTCGGGATTAACGATCTTTGCCGCCATGAAGTTGGCAAACACTTCCTTGGTCCAGACGTCGTTAAACCACCGCATGGTGACCAGATTGCCAAACCACATATGCGCCGTCTCATGAGCGATCAGCGACGCTCGATTTAAGAGCTCAGTATCGGAAGGAGCTTCCTCCAGCCACAAACTCTCAGCGCGATACTGGATCGCACCTACATGCTCCATGCCGCCATAGGGGTGCGCGGGTATCAACGCGATATCAAACTTTTTGAACGGGAGAGGAATACCCGTGTATTCCTCCAGCCAGGCAATGGCATCGCCGTGCAAACGAAATATATCGTTGAGATTTCGAGTCACTTTTGCAGCGTCAGGTTCGCGATGAAGCAGCCTTATCTCGCGACCGTTAACCTCCTTTGAGACCACCTCAAACTCTCCTGCGACAAAGGAGAACAGGTAGGAGCTGACGCGATCAGACGCTTCGAAGGACACCGACTTACGGGCACCCTCGACCTGTGAGCCCGCACGTGGAGAAATCGACAGCGCTGTCCAGTGTGCGGGTACCTCCAGGCTGAGCTGCCATCGCGCTTTAATGTCGGGCTGATCGAACAGAGGGAACACGGTGCGCGCACGGTCTGGCACAAACAGCGTATAGAGAAACTCCGGCTTACGGTTGAGTGCACTGCGGCCCGCGATAAAGTCAATCACCATCTCATTGCGGCCAGCGCGCAGACGAGATCCCGGCACTACCAGGTGCTCAGCCTCGTAGCGGATATCAGCGTCCTGTCCATTAATGCGCAAGGCGGTGATCTGCTCGCTAGAGCCCTGAAAATCCAGCTGCAGCGCCTGGGGTACCTGCAGTAAATCGAAGCTGACGGCGTTGCGGCCCTGAACCGGTGCCGACACAGTCTCGGGTATATTCAGATGCAGGCGATAGTGGACCTTACGCAGGAGATCTGCGCGCTGCTGTGCGAGCTCCAGAGATACACCAGGCACGATTTCTGGCATAGCAACAGGAGTGCCTGGAGCATTCCCTTCTGGCCCAGACCGCTGACAGGCGCCTACTCCGAGCGCAAGTAGGACAGCCAGGACGCGGCCAGAGGGGCGACGCAATCCGCACTCCAGAGCAGAGTCGTTACTGACAGCAAGCACCGCCATGTCCTTTCCTGCGCCAGTAAACGACGCGCGCTACCGCCTTGCCTGGAAGATCTCATGCCCTGCAGCATTAGCTGCGCCTCCGCCAGATCAAGACCGCCATCGAAATTGCTGTCGAGCAGCACCCAGCGCCAGCCAATGCCATCCAGCAGACGTTGGTGTAGCTCACTTCGGTCCATACGGCCGTTCATGTCTTTGTCAGTGAAGCCAAGCCACTGCGCTACCTCAGCTTTCGCGTTGGAGTGGGTGGGGTTGCTGCTTGACTCGTTTAGCCAGGTGAAGGCGACGGACCCATAGAGCATCTCGTCTGCCGACTGGAAGCCCCACTTCACTTCTTTGCCAGGATCTGGGTTACCCACATTGTTGGGGGAGTTGTCGTAGACCGTGGTGTGAACAATGCGCGTTCCCGCCGGGACCGGCTTTGGCTCCGCCAGGGTATAGGTTCGCTGCCAGTTAAAATCGTAATTGGGCACAGACAGAATTAACTCTCGCTCGCCATCCGGAAACACCAAATCAAAGCGTGAGCTCTTGCCGCGGTAGTGCGAGTGAGGCACCAGAGAGTACAGCACCGCGTCATCCCAGAACTCAAAGTACGCCGATTCCACGTGATTTTCAGCCCCCGGCGGTATGGAAAGGCGTAGATTCAATACAACATGCTGACGTAGAAATTTCTCGGGTGGGTTACTCTTGTCCGCAAAATAAAGCCCTACACGGGTGGTATCCGTCGTTGCACGACCATAGGGCGTGTAGTGCATCTGGAACAGATAAACGCCTCCGACAGGCACATATACCCCAGTGCCCTCCGGCATAAAGCCCGACTCATTTCCGGGCGCGTAACCCATGATGAAATTCTGGAAGACCCCTTCATAGTCATCTTCGCTGGGCGCGGAGTCTGCTGAGCCGAACAAGACGTGATGTACCGCCTGGGTATCACCGGGGATTACAGTAGCTGCAACCACCCAGACAGGCTCGTCGAGCGGGTTTTCCACCCAGGGGAACTGATAGTCCACCTCGCCGGTGGCTGGCACCGCAAAGGTCGGCACCTCCAGCACGAGATCCGGCTCGCCCAGTGGCCACTCCGCACCGGAGTGCTTTACATGAGGAAGTGGGTCTTCGCCATCGCCACGGCGCGCTCCCGCCTCTATCCAGCGCACCAGCGTGCTGGCCTCCTCATCGGTCAGACCGGCGTCGTGCTTCCACTGCCCGACCTCAGGATCAACGTGCCAGGGTGGCATACGGCGGGTTCGGATCACTTCACGCATCATCGGCGCGAAGCCCTGAACCATACGATACTCAGACATGGCCCAGGGGGCGATCCCGCCCTCGCGGTGGCACATGACGCAGTTGTCCTGGAGGATAGGCGCGATGTCATCGACGTAGCTGATCTGCTGATCCTCAACGAGTGCCGGGAAGTTAATAAGACATCCCGATGAGCGCACCTCTCGATAATCAACCCCCTCACCGGCTATCAGTTGGTCCAACACGTTCCGAACGTAGGACTCAGAGGCGTTGTTTTTTTGTCTTTCGTAGTCGACTCGATTATTCAGCGCGCCACGGTAGACGAGCTGCCAACTGCGCGGGTCGATCACCAGTACTTCCGCGGTGCGGGTCAAGCCCAATGAACGGCCTACCAACTGTGCTCTATCGTGCAGAATAGGAATATCGATACCCCATTCCGCTGCCTCTTTGGCAATGGACGCCCGCGTGTCCTGCAGGTTGGAATTGAGCATGAGAACGCGGACACCCTGCTCGGCATAATCATCACGGAGGGCTTTAAAATCCGTGAGCAAGGAGCGCACGATCTGACAGCCGTTGCCGTGTACCATGATGACCACCGCCTTTGCGTCGCGCTCGTAATAGAGTTCCTGCGCGACGCCCCGGTGATCCAGCAAGGTAAAGTTGTCGACACTCAGAGAAGCTGTAGCAGGCATTGCGGTGGACAATACGGAGTTAAACGCCAGCACAAGCGCTGCAACGACGCGCCTGGCGACCCTCTTGGAAACACCCGTATACATGAAATCAGTATGCCGGAAGTGCCGCTGCCGGGAAATACGTGGTCTATAAGCCACAGCCAACGCCATCCGAACGATAGAGTTATTTCCTCTTTGTAGTGATCAGGAGCTTACGAACTAGATATCGAAAGACACCGAGCCAAAGACCGAGCGTGGCACACCTAAGGGGATACGCAAGGCCACACCACTCCCACCACCGTAGTAGGTCTCATCAAAGATGTTTTTCAGGGCAACCTGAAAGCGAATGGTCCCCGCGTCCCCGAAAATACGCGGTGTCTCTATGGTGTACCACGTGGAAAGATCAACCAGCATATAGTCATCCAGTTCTACCAGTCCGGCAACATCGACAAATCGCTCCGCTTCATAATAAATACCACCGCCAACTCCGAGCCCTTCCAGGGTACCGCCCTGCCATTCATAGGAGGCGTAAACATTGAAAAGTTGGTCTGCGACGCCAGGCGCGGCTACCCCGGCGCTGGTTTTTGCATCAATATAGGCATAGGAGGCAGTCAGGTTCATTCCGGGCAAGGGCTGGCCCGCAATGCCAAACTCAATGCCATCCGATGTCGACCCTTCAGCCAATATTGGACGCCCTAGTTCATCAGAACCAATCACCACATTGGTTTTTTCAATCTGGTACACCGCTAAAGACGCCTGCGCGCGCCCATCGAAAAACTCCGCCTTGATGCCCAGCTCAAACTGTTCTCCGATTTCAGGATCGATGAGTTCTACAGTGCCTTCAAAGTCTGGAACGACATCATTCGGGGTGAATGACTCGGAGTATGAGCCGTACAGCGCCGTGTTATCAGTGATTCGAAAAGATACACCGACCATCGGAGACCAACCCTCAGACTCCAGCAGATTTTCCACATTGAAATCAGGAAAGAAGTTCCTGCTCTCCGTCTCGCTGTAGCGAATACCCAGCAGGAGCCCGAGCCGGTCTGTTAATTCTGAGTAAACGTTCAAGAATGCCCCTAGATCCTCCTCTGTAAAGGAGTCTACAGCGACACCCTCCAGAGAAAATTCATCGGACAGCGTGTAAGACGGCATCCGGATATTGAAAAGCGGCACGGTTAAGCCATTTGTGTTCTCACCGCGCGCAAACTGTCGCGATTGATCAGAGTCCCGATAGTCACCTCCGAAAGAAACGCGATGTTTGATTGGGCCGGTATCAAATGCCCCG
>JBCDKJ010000080.1:0-13219 GCA_038746745.1 Pseudomonadota bacterium | reverse complement strand
GCATTTTCCGCCGGCATGCCAAAGGCGTCCCAGCCCATCGGATGCAAAACGTTTTTACCCTGCATGCGCTGGTAGCGAGCGATCACGTCGCCAATCGTGTAATTGCGCACGTGTCCCATATGCAGCTTGCCGCTGGGGTAGGGCAGCATGCTGAGGCAGTAGAACTTTTCCCGGTTATCGTCCTGTGTCACCTGGAAACTGGCGTTTTGCTCCCAGTATTCCTGCGCTGCGGCTTCTACCGCGCCGGGCTGATAGTGCTGTTCCATGTTGCTGTCGGGCCTTGGAAGGTTTGAGGATGCGCTGCAAAATGACCGCGAAGTTTAGCAGTATTCTTCATAGCGCGGCACGGTAATGGCCGCCCTGACGGCCCTTTACGGGGTGTTGCCCCACGGGACAGGCTTACACTAATCGTGCTGCAGGCGCAGACCCATGCCACCCGCACCAATCACCAGTACTATCAGTATTTCACATAGCACGAGCACAGGCAGTGAGCCGACCCTGCTGAAGGGAGTCTGCCCCAGCATCACTTCGGCGTTGCCCTCCAGCGTAAGACGCTGAAACTGCGCTGTTTGCTGCAGCACCTTGCCGCGCTCGTTGATAATGGCAGACACACCATTATTGGTGCCCCGTATCAGGTAGCGGCCGTTTTCCAGCGCACGCATGCGCGCCATTTGCAGATGCTGCAATGGCCCAATCGACTCTCCAAACCAGCTGTCGTTGCTGATGGTCAACATCAGGTCGGCTCGCCTCGCGTATTCGCGCACCAGCTCCGGGTAGACAATTTCGTAGCAGATAAAGGGCGATGCGCGGAAGTCGCGCACCCGCAGCGGCGCTTGCGCGGACTCACCGCTAACGTAGGCCGACATGGGCAAATCGAAGAACTTGATTACGCCGCGCAGTCCGCTTTCCAGCGGGACGTACTCACCGAAGGGCACCAGGCGCTGCTTGTGATAAACCCCGGACCCCTGCGCCAGAGCCACGATGCTGTTGTGATACTGGCGTTCGCCCTCGGGTAGCCAGGGGATGCCGGTAATCAGCGCGCTGCCAGCGTCATAGGCGCGCCGCGCCAGCGGCAGCAAAAACCCCTGAGCCCGCTGATAGAAGTTAGGAATTGCGCCCTCGGGCCACAGCACAATATCCTTGCCGAGCAGGGGTTCGGTCATCTCGCGATAGATCGTAAGCTGCGGCTGGTAGTACGCCCTGTCCCACTTTTTTTCCTGGGGAATATTGGGCTGTACGATGCCAACACTGAGTGGCTTCGCATTCGCAGGTGCCACCCATTGGGCGGTGCCCAGCTGCCAGCCAATCAACCACAGGCTGGCGACCATGGTGCTGTATACCAGCAGCGACTGGGCGTTGCGCCGCATGTACGCCAGATAGAGACAGCTTGCACTGAAGGCCATCAGTAGTGATGCCCCGAACACGCCAATGACGGGCACCCAGCCTTCCGCCCAGGTGTCCAGGCTGGCATAGCCGATGTACAACCAGGGAAAGCCCGTTAACAGCCAGCTACGAATCCATTCAAATAACACCCAAAGGGTAGGGAAGCCCACCAGCATGCCCGCCATCAAATCGCGAATCAGGCGCGTATAAACATAGGCAAACAGCGCCTGCAGCAGCGCCAGGCCGGCACACCACAGGCTGGTGAGGAACAGTGCCAGAGGCAGGCCCGCACCACCGTGGTCGTGAATGCTGACATAAACCCAGGAGCAACCGGAGCCGAACTGGCCGAGGCCAAACAGCCAGCCGCGCCAGAGGGCCAGGCGAGGGCGGCAGTCCCGAAGCACTGCCAGATACAGACACAAGCTGAGGATGGACGCAGGCCACACATTGTAGGGGGCCAGTGAGAGCGTAATCAGGCTGCCGGCAAACAGCGACAGCAGCGACGGGCCCAGGCGTGTCAGCCAGGCCAACTGCTCAGTCGCTTTCGACACGCACGCGCAGGCTGTGGATCTTGCGCTGGTCTGCGTTCACCACTTTGAAAATCATGCCGTCGATTTCTGTGGTCTCGTTGTGGGACGGTAAGTAGCCAAACTGTTGCATGACAAGTCCGCCAATGGTGTCGAACTCGTCGTCGCTAAAGTCCACATCAAAGGCGTCATTGAAATCGTCGATGGGAGTCAGCGCCCGCACTATGTAGTCACCATTGCCCATCGGGCGGATGAAGGCATCAGTCTCCAGGTCTGTCTCATCCTCGATTTCGCCGACGATTTCTTCTAACACGTCCTCAATGGTCACCAGTCCCGCAACGCCGCCGTACTCGTCGATCACGATAGCCATATGGTTACGGTTCTGGCGGAACTCCCGCAACAGGACATTCAGGCGTTTGCTCTCTGGAACGACATTACAGGGCCGCAGTAGCGCCGACAGGTCGAAGTCTTCACCCTCGGGGTTGAGTATTTGTGGCAACAAATCCTTGGCCAGCAGAATGCCCAGCACATCGTCAGGGCTGTCACCGATGACCGGATAGCGGGAGTGTCCTGACTTGATGATCTGTGGCAGCAATTCTTCCAGCGCCGATTCAGCTTTCAGAACTTCCATTTGCGAGCGCGGAATCATGATGTCCCGAGCCTGCAATTCGGCCACCTGCATGGCGCCTTCAATAATGCTCTGGGCGTCATCGTCGATAACTTCGTTATCTCGCGCCAGTTCGAGCATGGCGCTGATGTCCTGACGGGTGCGGGGTTCAGAGCTGAAGGCAAGTGCCAGTCGCTCCAGCCAGCCCTTTTCCTGCGCCTCGTTTGCGGAGCGCTCTTCGTTCATGCGCTCGCTCCGGCAAGGTCAGTATGATACGGGCAGGGCAGGCCAAGTTGCGCCAGTATGGCGGTTTCCAGGCTTTCCATGGTCTCCGCTTCACCGGGCTCCAGATGGTCATAACCCAGCAAATGCAAGCTGCCGTGCACCAGCATGTGTGTCCAGTGCTGAGCGGAAGTTTTCCCCTGCTCTGCCGCCTCTCTATTGACCACGGCGGGGCACAACACAATGTCGCCCAGGAGCGGGTGGTCTATATCCTCGGGCAGTGCTGCCGGGAAAGACAGCACATTGGTGCTGCCGGGCTTGTCCCGGTAGGTTTGATTGAGGCGTGCCATTTCCGCCTCATCCACGAGCCGCACCGACACCTCGGCTTCCACTTTGCGGCCAGTCAGAGCCGCGGCAATCCACGCGCGTATGTCGTCCTCGTCAGGGGCGGGTTCAGCGCTGGCGCTTTGAATGTCAACCTGCAGCTTCACGGGAATCAGGACCGGGTTTTGTCGATGCTGCTGGTAGTGTGGCTGGCATCGTAGCTGTCATAGGCCTCTACGATGCGCTGCACCAGAGGATGGCGCACCACGTCGCGAGACTGGAAGTAGGTGAAGCCACAACCTTCCAGTCCGTCCAGCACGTTCATGGCATGAGTCAGGCCGGAGTGGGTCCCGCGGGGCAGGTCAATCTGGGTAGCATCCCCGGTGACGACCGCCGTCGAACCAAAGCCAATGCGTGTCAGAAACATCTTCATCTGCTCGCGGGTGGTGTTCTGGGCTTCGTCCAGGATGATAAACGCGTTATTGAGCGTGCGGCCGCGCATAAAGGCCAGCGGCGCCACTTCGATAACGTTGCGCTCAATGTATTTATTGACCGTTTCGAAGCCCAGCATTTCATAGAGCGCGTCGTACAGCGGCCGCAGGTAGGGATCGATCTTCTGCGACAGGTCGCCTGGCAAAAAGCCGAGCTTTTCTCCCGCTTCTACTGCCGGGCGCACCAGCAGGATGCGACGCACGCGCTCGCTGAGCAATGCTTCCACGGCACAGGCGACGGCCAGATAGGTCTTGCCCGTGCCGGCCGGGCCGATGCCAAAGTTCAGGTCGCAGCGACTGATCTGCCTGACGTAGTTTTGCTGGTTCTTCCCGCGAGGTTTGACCGGACTGCGCTTGGTGCGAATGGTGACAACTTTTTCTGAATGGTCCTCTGGATGATCCTCTGCCTGATCGTCGGCGCGCTCGCCTGCAACACCGTCTGCAAAATCGCCGCGGTGCTCGTCGTTGGAGGCGGCTGTATGGGCTTCCAGGCCAGACTGTTGCAGGTGCAGATGCAGAGACTCCGGACTCAGCACGATTCCCGAGCAGATCTCGCTGTACAGTTCCTTCAACAGAGCGGCGCTGGTGTCTACTGCCTCGGCGGTGCGTCCGCTAATAACAAACACGTTGCCGCGAGCGCGCACAGACACATCCAGACGTTCTTCAATCTGTTCTAGATGTTGGTCGAACTGGCCACAGAGTGTAGCGAGGTGGCGGGCGTCGCTGGGTTCCAGCGTAAGAGTCAGCTGACTAGGAGGTTCGTCGCTATTCAATACAGTCGTGTTGCCGAAATCGGCGGGTCAGGAAGTGCAAAGGATAGCCGGGTTTCACGGGCAGTCAATATCGAAAAAGCAGGAGATTTTGATGGCGTCTGTCAGGTCGGCCAGGTACTAAACGGCGTCCGCTGTAATGTTGGAAGCCAGCAGGGTACCGCGCAGTGAGTTCGGCAGAGCCTCATCGATGTGAAGATCGACAAACTCTCCGATCAGGCTGTGATCGTGAGTGCGGAAGTTAACCACACGGTTATTCTCGGTGCGTCCCTGGAGCTGACCCGGATCCTTTTTAGATATACCGGTAACCAGCACGGTTTCCGTGGTGCCTACCATACGGCGACTGATTTCCATCGCCATCTGTGTAATGCGAGTTTGCAGGATTTGCAGGCGCTGCTTCTTCACCTCATCCGGTGTGTTGTCCGGGAGGTCTGACGCCGGTGTCCCGGGGCGCGCGCTGTAGATGAAGCTGAAAGAGTGGTCGAAGCCCACATCCTCGATCAGTTTCATGGTGGCGGCAAAATCAGCCTCTGTCTCTCCCGGGAAGCCGATAATGAAGTCGGAGGAAAGACTGATGTCCGGGCGATGCCGGCGCAAACGGCGAATCTTGGACTTGTATTCCAGTGCGGTATGACCGCGCTTCATGGCAGAGAGAATCCGGTCACTGCCCGCCTGCACCGGCAGGTGCAGATGATTGACCAGCTCCGGTATCTCGGCGTAGGCGTCAATCAAGGCATCACTGAATTCCACTGGGTGCGAGGTGGTATAGCGAATCCTGTCGATGCCGGGGACTTTGGCGACCAGATACAGTAGCTCTGCAAAATCTACCGTCTCTCCCAGGTGGTTCTCGCCGCGATAGGCGTTGACGTTCTGACCGAGCAGATTCACTTCGCGCACGCCTTTTTCCGCCAGGCCGACGACTTCTACGATCACATCGTCCAGCGGACGACTGACTTCTTCGCCGCGAGTGTAGGGCACTACGCAAAAAGTGCAGTACTTACTGCAGCCTTCCATGACGGACACAAAGGCGGTGGGCCCATCCACGCTCGGCTCTGGCAGCTTGTCGAATTTCTCGATCTCGGGGAAGCTGACATCAACAACAATGGTGCCGTCGCTGTGGCGGCTCTCGATCATTTCCGGCAGCCGGTGCAGCGTCTGCGGGCCGAATACCAGATCGACGTAAGGTGCACGCTGGCCAATTGCTTCCCCTTCCTGGCTCGCAACGCAGCCACCCACGCCAATAATCAGATCGGGGTTTTGCTGCTTAAGGTGCTTCCAGCGGCCTAGTTGGTGAAAGACCTTCTCTTGAGCTTTTTCCCTTATAGAACAGGTATTTAGAAGCAATACATCGGCTTCTTCCGGGGTCGCCGCAGGCTCCATTGCGTGGCTTTCACCCAGCAGATCGCGCATACGATCGGAGTCGTATTCGTTCATTTGACAGCCGTGTGTCTGAATATAGAGCTTTTTCGCCACTGCTTGCGTAAATACTGATCAATATGGAGGCGCGCGATTATAGCCGCAGGCAGTGAACAGGACTACCCTGCAGATTTGCCATGATGGTAGACTTCGCAGCCGTTTTTTTGACCTGTTTATGAGAATCCCGGAGTCATGGCACAGCCAATCTACAAAGTGATTTTCCAGAACCAGGGCCAGGTGTATGAAGTGTATGCCCGCCAGTTCTACAGCAGCGAAGTCTGGGGCTTCATCGAAATCGAAGAGTACGTCTTCGGAGAGCGCAGCCAGCTTCTTGTGGACCCTGCGGAAGAGCGTCTCAAAAATGAATTTGCTGGCGTGAAGCGCAGCTATATTCCTATGCATGCGGTCATCCGCATCGACGAGGTGGAAAAGCAGGGCACAGGAAAAATCAGCGATGCAGCGGGTGGCAAGGTTGCGCCGTTTCCCATGCCTGGCGTAATGCCATCACCGCAGTCTGACGAATAGCGTTTAACGGCTGCCACTCAGCGCGTCGCTGTCACGATTGCCCGCAGTGGCGCTGGATAACCCTCGATGGTTTTATTGGCGTCCTCCGGGTCGAGAAAATTTGCCAATGAGTGGAAGCGCATCCAATCTGTAGAGCGCTGTTCCCCAATCTTGGTCTGGGTTACGTCGACCAGGCGACTGCCGCGGAAGCCCAGCTTGTCGAGCCAGCGCAGCAGCATGGCCGTGCTGGGTAAAAACCAGACATTGCCCATCCTGGCGTAGCGACCAGACGGCACTAGACAGGTCGTCTCGTCGCCATCGACTACCAGGGTTTCCAGCACAAGCTGGCCGCCGTCGCGGAGAGCACCGCGCAGCTCCATAAGGTGTTCAATTGGAGAGCGACGGTGATATAGCACCCCCATGGAGAACACAGTGTCGAAGGCCGCAAGATCCGGCGGCAAGTCTTCTATCCCCAGCGGCAGTACACAGGCCTCATGCCTCGAAATGTACCGCTGCAGCGCTTGGAACTGCAGCACAAATAGCGGCGTCGGATCGATCCCGACAACTTCGCTGGCACCCTCGCCCAACATGCGCCAACAGTGGTAGCCACTGCCGCAACCCACATCCAGAACGCGCCGCCCGGTCAGAGAGTCCAGCGCTGGTAGCACCCGATTCCATTTCCAGTCCGAGCGCCACTCCGTATCGATGTGCACACCAAACAGTTGGAAAGGGCCTTTGCGCCAGGGATGCAATTCCCGCAGGGACTGCTCCAGAGTGCCGCGATCAGCTTCGCTGGCATCCTCGGCCGCCCCTGCGGTGACACAAGCGGTATCCAGGCTGATCTCTGAGGGCGTGAGCGCAGGCAGCGCGTTCAGGGCGGCCTGCCAGCGGGGCAGATCGCCGTAGCGTTCGACGTTGAAGCGTCTGGCGACGTCTTTTTTCAGACGATCAGCCCAAGGTTCCAGCTCGGTGCCTTGCCAGCGCTGTACCAGCGCTGTGACGTCCATCACTTTAGCGCCACCAGTGATGCGAAGTTGAAACACTGGAACCACACGTCGGCACTGCTGAAGCCTACGGCCGCCAGCCTCGCTTTGTGGGTGTCGATAGTCTCCGGCACCAGCACGTTTTCCAGCGCCTGCCGCTTTTGAGCGATCTCCAGGTCTGAATAGCCATTGGCGCGCTTGAACTGGTGATGAAGGGCGATGTTGAGTTCGTTGAGGTAGTGGTCAGCAAATAGCACTTTTTCTGACAGCACCAGAATGCCGCCCGGTTGCAGCCCGTCGTAAATTCCCGTGAGCAACGCGTCCCGGCGCTCAGGCGCAATAAACTGAAGGGTAAAATTGAGTACAACCACTGATGCCGTCTGTACGCAGATGTTTTCGATGTCATCGCACAGCAGGGTTACTGGCAGTGTGCTGGTATCGGCGTCGATCAGACTTTGGCAGCGCTGGATCATGGCCTGAGAATTATCAACGCCAACGATCTGACACTTCTCTGCGGTAACCTGCTGTCGCATGGCCAGGGTTGAAGCCCCCAGTGAACATCCCAGGTCGTAAATACTGGTGCCCGGCACTGCAAAACGACCTGCCAGCAGTCCGGTCATGGCAATGATGGTGCTATAGCCAGGCACCGAGCGTTGAATCATGTCGGGAAAGACATTCGCCACCGCTTCGTCGAAGCTGAACTCAGGCAGATTGCCAATGGGGCTGGCGTAGATATCGTCGGTGCGGCTCATGGGTAATATGGCATCGGCGTTTTTGGCTGGAAATGTCGGCCTGAATACGCTGTCGGAATCGTTGGCCTGTGGCGATAGGCCCGGGATATCCTGCGATGGTAGCACAGGGGGCGGCTGACGCAGGCTGTCGGGTGAGCTACGCTAGTGGCTGTTACACCAGAAAGAGACCTCGTCGATGCAATGCCCCAAGTGTGGCGCCCAGATGGAGACCAAGCGCTATGGGCCGAAGATAACCCTGGAACGCTGCACGGCATGTTACGGCTTGCTCGTAGAAACCAGCGTTTTGAAGGAGATGCGCTCTGAGTGGATGGTTGAGAATTTTTTGGATATTGGCCATCCCAGTGTCGGTAAGCAGTATGACGAAATGGGTGATATCGATTGTCCCGCTTGTGACGCGCGCATGGAAAAGGTCACTGACGAGAAGCAAACGCATATCTGGCTGGAGTTCTGCGCAGCCTGTGACCGGGTATTTCTCGACGCTGGAGAGTTCAGCGACCTGAAGTACGAAACCTTTGCCGACAAAATAAAAGGACTATTGCGGCGCCGACGTCGCTAGGTAAGCCTTCCTGCAGGATGAACTTATGATTTGGTGCTGTGCTGGTGTTACCGAGCGAAGCCCCCTGCTCAACGGAAGCGCAGGTGAGTGAGGTGGCCCGCAGAACGCAGGCCCGCCGCCACGTCAGGCGGCGGCTGCTGCGGCTGTGACGGCGCGATTGATGGCGCCGAGAATGCCATCCAGTGAGGCCTGAATGATGTCCCCAGAGCGGCCCACGCCGCAAACGCGTTCGCCGCCGACGTTTAGCTGGATGTAGCAGATGGCCTCCGCATCGGCGGAGTGGCTGAGCGCATGCTCAGAGTACTCCACCAATACGATCGACTTGCCGATAAAGTTCTGCATGCCGTTAATGAAGCTTTCCACCACGCCACCTCCACTGCCTGTCAGTGCGTGGCTGACGCCATCTTTCACCAGATCGGCCTGCAGCTTGTCGGCGCCGTCCTCTCGGTTGACCTGATAATTGCCGAGCTCCCAGGGGCCGGCATCGAAATAAGTGGCCTGGAACAGCTCCCAGATATCCTCTGGGGCCACTTCAGATTCGACTTTTTCAGCATGCCGTTGTACGGCGCCGGAGAAATCGATCTGCAGCCAACGTGGCAGTTGCAGGCCGTAATCCCTATCCAGTACGTAGGCTATTCCGCCCTTGCCGGATTGGCTGTTGATACGCACCACTTCCTGGTAGGAGCGGCCGATGTCGGCTGGGTCGATAGGCAGGTAAGCCACTTCCCACAGCTCGTCATCGCTGCGTGTGTCCAGGCATTTTTTAATAGCGTCCTGATGGCTGCCGGAAAATGCCGTGAACACCAGTTCACCCGCGTAGGGATGCCGCGGATGGACTGGCATCTGGGTACAGTCCTTATAGGTCTGAATAATCTCGTCCATGTGCTCAAAGTTGAGCTCCGGGTCGACGCCCTGGCTATACAGGTTCATCGCCATGGTCAGCACGTCCATATTGCCGGTGCGCTCGCCATTGCCGAACAGCGTGCCCTCGACGCGATCAGCGCCCGCCATAACACCAAGCTCGGAGGCTGCCACGCCACAGCCGCGGTCGTTGTGGGTATGCAGGGATACGATGATGGAATCGCGCCGATCAATACGATCACAGAAGTACTCGATACGGTCCGCGTATACGTTGGGCGTGCTCATCTCCACGGTAGCCGGCAGGTTGATAATGCACTTGCGCTCTGGCGTGGGCTGCCATACATCGATGACTGCGTTGCAGACCTCGATGGCGTAGTCGATCTCAGTGCCGGTAAAGCTTTCCGGTGAGTACTGGAATATCCACTCGGTTTCCGGGTAGCGCATGGCTTGCTGCAGCACCATGCGTGCACCGTTGACGGCGATATCAATAATCCCCTGTTTGTCCAGTTTGAAAACTCTCTCGCGCTGTACCGTAGAGGTGGAGTTATACACGTGAAGAATGGCGCGGCGCGCGCCCTTTAAGGATTCAAAGGTCTTCTCAATGAGTTCAGGACGTGCCTGAGTCAGTACCTGCAGGGTGACATCTTCTGGCACGCGATCGTTTTCAATCAGTTCGCGGACAAAGGCATAGTCGTGACTGGACGCAGATGGGAAGCCCACCTCAATCTCTTTGAACCCCACCCGCACCAGTTGGTCATACAAGCGAGACTTCTGCGCGGTGGTCATGGGCTCTATCAGCGCCTGATTCCCGTCGCGCAAGTCGACACTGCACCATTGGGGCGCCTGCTCGATCACGACGTCGGGCCAGCGGCGCGCTGTCATGCGCACTGGCTGGTACGCAGGATATTTGTGATGGGTAAAGTTGCTCATAGCTGTGCACCGGGCTATGTCTTAAGTATGCTGCGCATTATAGAGAGGCAGTCAGAGCGATCAATCGCTTATTCGCCACAATATTGCAGTAATAGCGCAATATATGCCTAATTATTGATTCTTTTATAGAGAAAATAGCTATATGAAAAACGCTAAACGATATAGCCCAACCCTTTCCGGTTTGCCAGTCTGGTTGCGCCTTCGGGCTACCCACGTCGTGCTGGCGCTAAGTCTGCTGCCACTGGCCATAGGCTGTGCGGAAAAGCGGACAAATCAAGCGGCCGGCGAGATGCAGTCAGCCGCTAGTGCGCAGAAACAGGTGATTACCCGCCGCGATGACCTGCCCCGGCATACCTACCAACTGGATATTCCTGCTAGTGAGATTTATGAGCCCGAGAATCGTGAGGCTTTGCTGGCCCTGGCGGCGGCACTGCGAAAAGACGTTGAGGCAGATCTGGCTGCCTATGACATCCAGGACAACAATACGCTGCAGGGCTTTTATGCTGATCTGGGCTCGGTGGCGCTATTGGAGGGCCGTTATCAGGACTATCTCGACCTGTTGATAAAGCGACGGGACCTGGAGGCGAAGGAGGCAAACCGACTGACCATGGGGGTGCTGGGCGAGGCGGTTGCACGCGCTGGTCTGGAACAGCCGGAAGATCGAGCTGCATTCATCGGTAACTATCTGGCTCAGCGCTATGCGGCCATGCCCTACGCCCTGGTGCAGGACAGCCTGAAGCAGTCAAAAGGTCGCAGCGAGTACATATCCCGCGCCCTGGTGTTGGGTAGCATTCAGTCGGGCGTGGAGCCCGTGCTGGAAAAAACCGGCGGCGAGATGAGTTATGACATTGCCTCGCGCCTGGTGGGAAGCAGCTTCACCATCGATGAATACCTGCCAATCGTAGATACGGTCAATGCCGTGCTCACCGACATTATCGCTGCAAACCAGGTGGAGAAACCCGATATCTGGGCTGACCGGGACGTCGTGCTGGAGGCAGACGCAGACGCACAGCCTGCCCTGATCGCCGTCTGGGACTCTGGTGCTGACGTCAGCTTGTTCCCACCCGAACAACTCTGGCGCAACCCAGGTGAGATGCCAGACAACAATCGCGACGATGATAAAAACGGCTACATCGATGATGTGAATGGCATCGGCTGGTCGCTCCATTCCGACCCGGTTACTGAGCTGCTATACCCCATTGGTGAGATGACAGAAGACAGCGCGGAGCTGGAGCGTCAGTCCAAAGGCCTGTCGGATATTGTCGCTGCGGTCGACAGTCCGGAGGCCACAGAACTGCGCAAGAAACTCTCTGGTCTTGAGCAGGACAAAGTCGAGGAGTTCCTGGAGTCCCTGCAGCTTTACGGGAACTACGCCCACGGTACGCACGTGTCGGGTATCGCCATGGCAGGCAATCCCTTTGCGCGCCTGCTCACGGTTCGCGTGACCTTTGGTCACACTGTCATTCCGGAGAAGCCTACGCTGGAGCAAACCTTAAAAGACGCGGAGGCATATTCCGCCGTTGTCGCCTACCTGAAAGCGCAGGGTGTGCGTGCGGTGAATATGAGCTGGGGCGGAAGTCTCGCCGGGATTGAAGCTGCTCTGGAGGCACATGATGTCGGCGATACGCCAGAGGACAGGAAGGCACTTGCGCGCCGCTACTACGACATTGTGAACGACGCCCTGCGCGGCGCTATCGCCGACAGCCCGGAGATCTTGTTTATCACTTCGGCGGGTAACTCTGACAACGACGTGAAGTTTGATGAGTTTTATCCCTCCAGCTATGAGTTGCCCAACATGCTCAGCGTGGGTGCGGTGGACCAGGCCGGACAGGAAACCAGCTTTACCAGCCTTGGAAAGGTGGATATTTACGCCAACGGCTTTGAAGTGGATAGCTACGTGCCGGGCGGCAACCGTCAGAAGCTCAGTGGCACCTCTATGGCCTCGCCGCAGGTGCTGAACCTCGCAGGGAAGCTACTGGCACTTGAGCCGACGCTCAGTATGACCGAGCTGCGTGACTTGATTCTGGAAGGCAGCGACGCTCAACAGCTTGAAGAGCGTGAGATCAGGCTGCTGAATCAGAAAGCGTCACTGGCGCTGCTGGAGCAGCGGGGCTCCCAGAGCTGACTGATATAGCCGGCTGCCGGTGATTTAGTAGATCACCGGCACTCCGGCCAGCCAGGGGTGTGCCCACATCATCAAAGCTGCGACCAGAAGTCCGATGGCAACGCCTATCATTTCTGCCAGCCACGAGGGTGGTTCCGGCTTCTCCCAAGGTCCGTCGCGACGGTTGATTAACACGATCATTAGCAAGCACCAGGCAGACAAGCCACCGAACAGCACTATTGAGCGGCTATCGCCGTTGGCCAGTAGATGCGCGAGTCCCCACAGCAGTACGCCGGTCAACTGTGGATGTCTGACAAAGCGCCCGATGCGTGTGGGGTGGTTGGCGGCAGCCATCAGCACAAAACCCAGTACTGTGAGGCCCACAGCCACCGGCCGCAGTGCTACCGGTGCGGCGTAGATCATGCTGGGGGTGGCGCCGCGCCAGCCCCAGATCATCATGCCGACGGCGGACAGCATCAACACACTAAACCCCGTTTTATAGGCGGCCTCACCCAGGGTATCGATCAGGGATTGCCGTGGACCCGACATACCTGCGGGAATCACGTGTAACAGACACCAGAGCAGAACACCGACTGTCAGTAGTGTCATAGGGTGGCCTCGCGTTGTCGTCTACTTATTCAGGTACTGGGCAGGGCTTTCTCATCCATTGCCGGCGGGGCAGCCGATGCCTGTCCTGCAACCTCATCATTACCAATGCCGAAGAACACTGCGTAAAGCGTCGGCACCACAATCAGTGTCAGCACTGTGGCAAAACCCAGGCCGCCCATC
>JBCDKJ010000079.1:0-13331 GCA_038746745.1 Pseudomonadota bacterium | reverse complement strand
GTCCCGTTTTCGACGCCGCCGTAACGCTGGTCAGATCTGGCATCGGGAAAAGACGGGATGTGCCAGCACCCGACTCGCGTTTACTTGCCGCCTATAAGGGCTTGGGCGAAGCTTATGCCGCAGGAGCAATGGACAACACCGACCTGGAGTTCGAAGACAATTTTTTTCAGGATCGGTCGGTCGATCGCTGGAATAAACAGCTGGCTGCATTGAAACGGGAAGCGGGAGCTTGTGATGCCAGTGCGTCATTGCAGAATGACGGTCGTCTGTCCGCTGCTTTCGATTGGAACTGCGAGACGGCGCGTGTAACAGGCTACTTCACTCTGTCACCGCTGGACCCGGAACAACTCCAGATGCTGCACATGCGCGCGGTGCGCCGGGATGGCAATGGCCGCGACCTCAAAATCGACTTCGACTGGCACTAGGCCGGCCGCTGCTCTCAGCTTCCCTCTGCCTTAAAAGGCAGCAGCGTAGCGGCCTCATCGATATAGGCATCAATATGCTCGCGCTCCCGCTCAGTGAAGTCCGCGATTGCCTGGGCAAAAATGGGGTCGGCTATCCAGTGGGTCGATACTGTTGGGATGGGCGTAAAGCCGCGCTGAATTTTATGTTCACCCTGGGCGCCCGGGTCAAAGCGCTTGAGGCCATGGCGAATACAGTACTCGATGCCCTGGTAATAGCAGGCTTCAAAGTGCAGGCAATCCAGCTCTTTTACACAGCCCCAGTAGCGTCCATAGAGCGTATCGCTGGAGCGAAAGCACAGTGAACCAGCCACGGCTTCACCGTCGACGCTGGCCCGCACCAGTACGCATTGGTCTGCAAGTCCATCGCTCAGGCGTTGAAAGAATTCGCGGGTTAGATAGCCACCATGGCCACTGCGTTTGGCGTAGGTCATCTGATAGAAGCGATAGAACTCCGCCCAATGATCGGCGCTGATGGCTTCGCCTTCCAGGGTTTCGAGCACAATACCCTGCTCCTCGACTCGGCGGCGCTCGCGTTTGAGCGACTTCCGCTTGCGACTATTAAACGTCGCCAGAAAGTCGTCGAAGCTCGCATAGCCCTCATTAAACCAGTGGAACTGGCTGCCCTGTCTTTGGGTGGCGCCAGCCGCGACCAGATGTTTTGCTGTCTCTGGTGCAGGGAACAGTACGTGCCAGGAGGACAGTCCCTGTTTTTGAGCCAGTTCCTTCACTGCGGCGCTCAGTGTCGCGATACAGTTTTCCGCCGACTCATCCGCCGCCCAACACAGGCGTGGGCCCGTCGCCGGTGTAAACGGCACCGCGGTGAGAAGCTTGGGATAGTACTCGCGACCATTGCGGTGATAAGCATCAGCCCAGCTCCAGTCAAATACGTATTCGCCGTAGGAGTGTGACTTGAGATACAGCGGCATCAGAGCGATCAGTCGACCATCCCGCTGCAGGGTAGCGTGATAGGGCTGCCAACCGCTGTCTGCATCGGTACAGCCAGTTTGCTCCAGCGCCAGCAGAAACTCGTGGCGTAAAAATGGATAGTCTGTGCCGGCAATCCTGTTCCAGGCCTCGGCATCAACCTCGGTCAGGCTGGGCAGAAAGCGGACCTCGGCCTGGGCTCCATCAACCGCCACTGCGGCTCCATGTATCTACCGCGAGACCCACAAAGACCGCTGCGCCTACCCAATTATTGTTGAGAAAGGCCTGAAAACAGGCGGCTGGCTCGCGATTGCGAATCAGCTTCTGCTGATGCACAAACAGCGCCGCACAGACCAGAAGTGAAGCAAAGTAGGCGACGCCCAGGTCAAAGCGCTGACCCACGAGAACCAAGGCGGTCACTGTGAGTGCCTGTATTGCAGCGATGATGTGGCGGTCCAACTCACCAAACAGGATGGCGGTCGACTTGATGCCAACTTTAAGATCGTCTTCGCGATCTACCATTGCGTACTCCGTGTCATAGGCAACGGTCCACATCAGGTTAGCGATAAAAACCAGCCACAAGGTCGGGGGCAGGGCGTCGCTGACGGCGGCAAAGGCCATGGGGATACTCCAGGAAAATGCCGCGCCCAATACCAGCTGTGGTAGGTGGGTGTGCCGTTTCATGAAAGGGTAGCAAGCTGCCAGCGCTGCACCGGCAAAAGACAGCACAATAGTGAGCGTATTGGTAAACAGAACAAGAACAAACGCCATCAGACCAAGCGCTGCGCAGACGCTTATGGCTTCCTGGGGTGATACCGCGCCCGTGACCAAGGGGCGCTCTCGGGTGCGGGCCACGGCTCCATCCAGATTGCGGTCGGCCAGATCATTCACGGCACAGCCTGCGCTGCGCATAAGCAGCGTGCCCAGCGAAAAAATGAGCAGTAGCTTGAGTGGCGGAACCCCGTCAGCAGCCAACCACAGTGCCCAAAGGGTAGGCCAAAGCAGAAGCAGCGTACCGATAGGCCGATCGAAGCGGATCAACTGCAGGTAGGCGTGCATGCGTGAGGGAACGGCGGTCATTGCGAGGTCGTCGAACGGCGGTTATAGGGATAAATACTGCAAGTATGACGGGTCTGGATTAGCCTTGAAACCGCTCCAGGAAGACCTCGCTCACGAGCAACCGCTTTCCCAGCAGGCGGAAGCAAGAGCGGCGCGCCCAGGCATCCCCAGACTGGCGAACGGCATCATGAATGTAGCGGTTCGCACCGGGCAACAAGGCGATTTCAAATGCCTCGCGTACCAGCTTTGGCTGCTTGAACAAGAGGGCGCCCAGAGACTGATTCTGTAGCCGTCGCAGGCGTCGCAGCTTGCCCGACAGGGCGGCCGCCGGCATCACGCTGCGAGCATATACCCAGGGTTCACCGAAGCAGTGCAATGCGACCTCTCGCACCAGGGCCCACTGGTCCGGCGGAAGTCCAAGCAGCGCGCTTTCCGAGAGCAGCGGACGCCGCCAGGTCTGGCGGAGCCGCTCCACCCGAAAGTCACCACCGCTTTTCTTTAACAAATACTCGGTCAGGGAGCCCTCGTCCAGCAGCCAGTCGGGCGCCGCGGCACTTCCATGGCTGAGCAGTCTATGCTGAGCCGTGCTCTGCCAGAGCGGCTCCTGCATGGGTAATGAGGCGTTGTGGGGGGTGGGGGGCAACACCGCGGCAGTGTGCCACAGTGAGCCTAACTTGCACATTTTTCGTACCCCACTATAGTGTCGCATCCGCAAAAACGGTCAGGAGAATCACCGGTCTATGAGCAAGTGGGAATGCATTGTCTGTGGCTTGGTTTACGATGAAGCCAAGGGGTGGCCGGATGACGGTATCGCTCCGGGTACCAAGTGGGAAGACGTCCCGGAAGACTGGCTTTGCCCGGACTGTGGCGTAGGCAAGGAAGACTTTGAGCTTATCGAAGAGTCGCCAGTGGATGAAACCCCTCATCATGAGGAGGCCCAGGCCGACACCGAGCAGGCGCCGGTGGTCATTATCGGTACAGGACTTGCCGGTTACGGGCTTGCGAAGGAGTTTCGCAAGCACGATCAGGATATGCCGCTGATTCTCATTACCTCTGACGACGGCCGCGCCTACTCCAAACCCATGCTCAGCACGGGCTATACCAAAAACACTACGGCAGACGATCTAGCCACAGCCGACGCTGGCACTATGGGGCAAACGCTGAATGCCAGCGTCTGGACACGAACACGGGTGACAGGAGTCGATACGGCTAACCAGTTGGTGCACGTGGCCGATTCGGAAACGGCCTTGCACTACAGCAAGCTCGTACTGGCGCTGGGTGCTGAAGTGATCAAGCCGCCGCTGGCGGGTGATGCGCTCGACTACGTGTATTCCGTTAATGACCTGCTCGACTACAACGATTTCCGCGAAGCGATCAGCAATAACGGCGTCAAGAAAGTCTGCATTATCGGCGGTGGTCTGATTGGCTGCGAGTTCACCAACGATCTGATTAATGGTGGCTTCGAAGTGGAGACGGTGGATCCTCTGGGTTACTGCCTGCCTACGCTGTTACCAGAGCCCGCCGGGAAAGCTGTGCAGCGCGGACTGGAAGAAAAAGGCGCTATATTTCATTTCGGACCGCTGGTCACGGAAGTCAATCGCGCAGAGACTGGCCTGGCGGTGAGCCTGAACAATGGCGCTACTATTCACGCAGATATCGTCCTATCGGCGGTGGGTGTTCGCCCCAGTACTGGCCTGGCCAGCGAGGCTGGTTTGGACGTGGGTCGCGGCATTCGCGTTAATCGCAATCTGGAAACTACAGCGCCGAATGTCTACGCCTTTGGCGACTGCGCCGAAGTTGAGGGACACGTGCTGGTTTACGTGGCGCCGCTGATGGCGGCCGCCCGGGCGCTTGGTAAGACCCTGGCAGGCGAACCCACGGCGGTCAGTTATCCGGCAATGCCGGTGACTATTAAAACGCCCGCTTGCCCGGTGGTAGTTAGCCCTGTTGCTCGCGATGCAGAGGGCAGCTGGGATATCGCCGAGGATGGCAATAGCGTGAAGGCCGAGTTCAGGAACGCGGCCGGTGACTTGCTTGGCTTTGCCCTGACGGGTGATGCAACGCGAGAAAAAATGGCGCTGCAGAAACTGCTACCGCCAATACTCGCTTAAACGCTGGCAAACCGTGCGGCGCTGCCCAGCCAGCGCCTGATCAGAGGGTCTACCAGCTCGGGGCTGGTGTTGATAGTGCTTTGCGCCAGCTCCTTCACGCGCTCCAGCAAGTCTTCGTGGCAGCGTAAGTCGGCAACCCGAAAATCCATGATACCGGTTTGCCGAGTGCCCAGCACCTCACCAGGACCTCGCAGTGCCAGATCCTGTTCGGCAATGTAAAAGCCATCATTGCTCTCACGCATGGTCGTGAGCCTCGCTTGACTTTGCTGCCCCAGGGGGGGCTTGAACAAGAGTACACAGTGGCTGTTTTCACTGCCGCGTCCAACCCGCCCCCGCAATTGATGTAACTGTGCCAGCCCCAGGCGCTCAGGATTCTCGATAATCATCAAGCTGGCATTGGGAACATCCACCCCGACTTCAATAACGGTGGTTGCTACCAGCAGATCAATTTCACCCGCCTTAAAGCGCGACATGATCGCCTCTTTGTCGAACGGCTTCAGGCGCCCATGGATCAGTCCCACTCGTAATGGTGCCAGCCGCTCGGACAGTTCCGCAGCGGTCGCTTCGGCAGCCTGTGCTTCTAACTTGTCGGACTCTTCAATCAGCGTGCATACCCAGTACGCCTGGCGACCCGAGGTGCAGGCTGCGCGGACTCGCTCCAGAACGGCATCTCGACGGGCGTCGCTGATCAGGGCAGTCTGCACCGGCTGCCGCCCGGGAGGTAGCTCGTCGATCACTGAGCAGTCCAGATCGGCGTACGCCACCATCGAAAGGGTTCGCGGTATTGGAGTGGCTGTCATTACCAGCTGGTGTGGTTGCGTGCCTTTGTCGGTTAGTCGTAAGCGCTGGTGCACGCCAAAACGGTGCTGTTCATCCACCACCACCAGCCCCAATCGCCGGAAGTTCACCTCGTCCTGAAACAGGGCGTGGGTGCCAATAACCAACCTGGCCTCTCCGCCGCGGATGGCGTCGAGTACGCTCGCCCTGGCCTTGCCTTTGCTGCGACCGGTTAACAGCACGGGTGAGAGGCCCAGCGGACCAAACCAGGCCTCAAAGTTCTGCCGATGCTGTTCAGCGAGAATCTCCGTGGGTGCCATAAATGCCACCTGAAAATTACAGGCTAGCGCCAGCTGTACGGCACAGGCGGCGACCACGGTTTTGCCGGATCCCACATCACCCTGTATCAGTCTCAGCATGGGAACAGGCTGCACCAGGTCGGCGGTAACTTCGGCAATCACGCGTTGCTGGGCTGCGGTTAGCGGAAACGGCAGCGCTGCAATAAATTTTTTTAGCGCCCCTTCGCCGCCTTGCAAACTGGCTGCCCCCTGGGCTTGCTGTTGTCGCCGCAGCCGATCCAATGAAAGGTGATGCGCCACCAACTCTTCTAACGCAAGCCGTAGTTGCGCTGGATGTCGCCCATCCCGAATCAAGTCCTGGGGCGCATCGGGCGGCGGCGCATGCAGATACGCTAGCGCGTCGTTCAGACTCATATCGAAGGCCTGCTCCGCCGGCAGCAGGTCTGCAGGCGGCCTCCGATCCAGTGTGTTTACCGCCTGCTGGCAAAGCTTGCGCCAGCTACTTTGGCTGATACCCGCAGTGGTGGGATAAATCGGCGTCAAGGACTCCTCGACCGGTGTGTGGCTTTCCTCTGCGAGCAACTGATATTCAGGGTGATAAAGTTCGAAGCCGCTGGCCCCGCGGCGCACTTCGCCAAAACACCGAATACGTCTCCCCGCTTTCAGATTGCGCTTCTGTGCCGCGGTGAAGTGGAAAAACCGTAGGCTTAATGTGCCGCTGGCGTCCTGAATGCGGCACAGCAGGCTGCGGCGGCGCCCAAAGGCGATATCGGACACGCGTATCTCACCTTCAACAACGACATCCGCACCGGGCTGGAGCGCACCGATCGGAGTGATTCGGGTGCGATCCTGATAGCGCAAAGGCAGATGAAAGAGCAGGTCCTCAACCCGCTCTATGCCGGCGCCGCTCAGTTTTTCCTCCATGCGCGGACCAACGCCGTGAAGATGAGTTATCGACTCTTCAGCGATGTCAGGCACAGGAGCAGCCCTCCGGTAACCACGTACACGCATCCGCTTGGAAAACGCTGACAGCTGGAGAAATCGTTGCAGGTGAGATGTCGGTATTCAAGCGTATAGTGTCACTCAATAGACCCCAGGAGAAAAAGCCCATGCAGGTGCATCTGCTCGGATGTGGTGACCTTGGCTCCGCGCTAGGCCTGAAACTGCTACAGCGCCGGGATGAACCATTGGCTTTGCGCCGCACGCCCAGCGCCGCCCCTTCTAAGCTTCCGGCAAAGGCGCTGGACTACACCGACGCTGACGCCGTGGCCGCCCTTGCGTATATCCCCGCAGACATAACTGTGCTCACGCCTACGCCTGCGGGAAGAGACGTCGAGGCATACCGCCAAGGGTACCTGAAACCGGTTGAGAATTTATTGGCGGCGTGGGCAAGTGGCCCACCGCGGTCGCTGCTTTACGTTAGCAGCACTCGAGTTTATGGGGATCGACGGGGCGATTGGGTTGATGAGGCAACGCCGGTGGCTGCATCGGATGGGCCCGGGGAAGTGCTGGTGGAAGCAGAGCAACGCCTGCTGGAGAGTGCTCACGATGTCTCGATAGTGCGCTTTTCGGGCATTTACGGTCGCCTGCCCAGCCACATTCTCACGCGTATACAAAGCGGTGAGATCGTTCGCCCCGAGCCTGTGCACTACAGCAACCGCATCCATCGCGATGACTGTGTGGGTTTTTTACTGCACCTTATCGATAGTCAGCAGCGCGAACCGATTTACCTTGCCAGCGATGATGCGCCGACGCCGCTTTACGAGGTTGAACAGTGGCTGGCCGAGCAGATGGGCGTCACACGGCCAAAGCCGATTATCGCGCCGCCGACAGCGTCCAGGCGCTGCCGCAACAGCAGCCTGAAGCGTTCAGGGTACTCGCTTCTGTATCCTGATTTCCGCGCTGGCTACAGTGCCATGATCGCTTCGACCTCAATCGCCGCGCCGCGGGGTAAGGCTGCCACCTGAACACAGGCACGCGCTGGATAGGGTTCCACGAAAAATTCTGCCATGACGTCGTTGACCTCGGCAAAGTCGGCTAAGTCCGTCAGGCTGATGTTAATTTTTACTGCGTCATTCAGCGTGCCGCCCGCTGCGCCCGCTACGGCGCTGAGGTTGCGGAACACCTGATTCGCCTGCTCGCGTACGCCGCCTTCCACCATTTCCATGGTTTCGGGAACGAGCGGGATCTGGCCGGAAAGCCAGACGGTATTACCGACCTTTATGGCCTGCGAGTAAGGTCCGATCGCCGCAGGGGCATCAGGGCTGGAAATTATGGCGCGATTACTCATTGGGACTCCAAGGGGGTGCGGGCGGTAGCTCAGTGTCGTATGCGGGTCACTTTATGGACTTCTTTGAGACTGCGAATTCGTTTCAGGATCGAGGCGAGGTGTACCCGGTTCTTGATCGACATCTCGAGATTGACGTGGCTGAACTGGTGGTCGCGGTCTTCCGTGCTGATTTTCTCGATATTGGCATCCATGCTGTTGATGCGCGTTGCCAGTACCGCCAGCATGCCGCGGCGGTTTTCTACCTCAATGCGCAGCGCAGCAACAAACTCGCCTTCGACATTGTCGTCCCAGCGCAGCGCGACAAGCCGGTCTGCGTTTTCACGCAGTTCTGATAAGTTGTGGCAGCGATCTCGATGTACAACGATGCCGCGTTCAGAGCTGATGTAGCCGGCGATAGCGTCGCCAGGAATGGGGTGGCAGCATTTGGCATAGCTGACCATGAAGCCCTCGGTACCACGTATCGCCACCGGCGGTGCGGGTTGCTCCTCACCCTCCTGCGCTGCACTGATTGCATCGCCCATTAGCTGCTGCGCGGTGATGGAGGCAACCCGATTACCCTGGGCAATATCCTCCAGCAACTGGTTAATATGTTTATAGCCTGCTTGCTTGAGGTAGTTGTCCGTATTGGCCACTTCCAGGGCGTCAAAGTGCGTATCGTGTGTTAGCAAGGCCTTGTCTAAAAGGCGCCGCCCCAGCTCGATGGAGTCCTCACGCTTTTGCTGCTTGAGGAAGTGGCGGATATTAGTGCGCGCCTTTGCCGTCACTGCGTAGTTGAACCAGGCTGGGTTGGGCCGCGCCCCTGGCGTCGTCAAGATCTCCACCGTCTGCCCGCTTTGCAGAGGCTCAGACAGAGGTGCCAGTCGGCGGTTAATACGACAGGCAACACAGCTATTGCCGACATCCGTGTGCACCGCATAGGCAAAGTCTACTGCAGTGGCGCCGCGGGGCATTTCCATGATGTCGCCTTTGGGCGTGAACACGTAGACCTCATCGGGGAAAAGGTCGATTTTGACGCTCTCGATGAATTCCAGGGAATTGCCGGCGCGCTGCTGCATTTCCAGCAGGCCCTGCACCCACTGCCGGGCACGGGCATGGCTGCCGCTGGTCGCGCCGTCGCTGGACTTATAGAGCCAATGCGCCGCAATACCATTGTTGGCCATATCCTCCATGTCCCGGGTACGTATCTGAATTTCAATAGGTATGCCATGCATCCCCATGAGCACGGTGTGCAGGGATTGATAACCATTGGCCTTGGGTATGGCGATGTAATCCTTAAATTCGCCTGGCACGGGTGCGTAAAGATTATGGACGCAGCCCAACACCCGGTAGCAGGCGTCTACGGAGTCGACAATGATGCGAAAGGCAAAGATATCCATGATCTCTGAAAAGCTCTTGCCCTTGTTTTTCATCTTCAGGTAGATGCTGTAGAGATGCTTTTCACGACCAAGGACTTCCGCCTGGTGGCCCTCCTCGGCCAGACCGGTCTCCAGCTGATGCCCGATTTTCTCCACCAGTTCCTTGCGATTGCCACGGGCACGTCGTACGGCGGCGGATATGCGCTCTGCGCGCATGGGATGCATTGCTTGAAAACCGAGATTCTCAAACTCCATGCGGACATTATTCATGCCCAATCGCAGGGCGATGGGTGCATAGATTTCTAGAGTTTCTCGCGCGATGCGCCGACGCTTATCCACTTGTAGCACGCCCAGTGTGCGCATGTTATGTAAACGGTCGGCCAGCTTGACCAGAATCACACGAATATCCTTGGCCATCGCCAGGGTCATTTTCTGGAAGTTTTCTGCCTGCTTTTCGGCTTGGGAGCTGAATTCGATTTGAGTGAGTTTACTGACGCCGTCGACAAGCTCTGCCACTGTCTGTCCAAACTGGGCACCGATGGCGTCTTTGTTAATGCCGGTGTCTTCGATCACGTCATGCAGCATCGCTGCCATCAGGCTTTGATGGTCCATGTGCATGTCAGCGAGGATGCCTGCAACGGCGAGGGGGTGGGACACGTAGGCCTCACCGCTGCGACGAAACTGCCCATGGTGGGCCTGCTCCGCAAAAAAGTAGGCGCGGCGGACCTGATTGTTTTCCTCGGGTGTGAGGTAGGACGAGAGAATGCCGTCCAGAGCAGAAATGCTGTTCACGGGTCGTTGCCCGCGCTTGGCTGGCAGTGTTTTCTGCCTGTGAGGGTCGCCCCCGCCGGAATACCATGCGAGGGGTGCTGACGCTCGTGCTTACAGAACGTCAGAAGACTCCATAGCTTCCAGCAGCTCTTCCTCAGCATCGACTTCTTCTTCGCGAATCAGGATATCGGGTGTGACAAGGTTCTCGGCGATTTCGCGCAGGGCGATAACGGTTGGCTTGTCGGATTCCTCATCAACCAGGGGATCCTTGCCGCCGGTAGCGATTTGGCGCGCGCGCTTGGCTGCCACCATCACCAGCTCAAAGCGGTTGTCTACGTTTTCCAGGCAATCTTCAACTGTGACCCGTGCCATCTTTTTTTCCTAAATTAGACAGGACGGTCGACAACGGCGCATGGTTCTAGGTCCATGCTCGTGCAATATCCTGTCGTGGGTTCAATGATCGCGCCAGCCGGTGTCGCTAATTGGCTGGCCGTTTAAAACTAAGCCGTAAAGTATAACAAAAACATCGGCTTACGACAGTAAATCTGTCAGTAGATCGCGCAGACGCAGAATCTGTGCGGTGGTTACCAGACGCTGCGAGTGAACCACGGCGACGAGCTCTTCCAGCGCGGTATCAAACACATCGTTGACGACGATGTAATCGGCCTCGCCGTAATGTGAGAGTTCATGGACAGCCTGGCTCATACGCTGCTCAATTACCGCCTCGCCGTCTCGTCCGCGCTGTCGTAGTCGCTGCAGCAAGGCTTCGCGGGATGGCGGTAGGATAAATATGGCCACCGCCTGTGGTATCTGTCTCTTCACTTGAGCGGCGCCCTGCCAGTCGATTTCCAGTACCACGTCACTGCCGCTGGCGAGCTGCTCCTCAACCCAGGTCTGGGAGGTGCCATAGTAGTGATTAAAGACCTTTGCGTGCTCCAGAAACTCTGCTCGAGATAGCATCGACTCAAACACAGTCTCGGTGACAAAGTGATAGCTCACGCCATCCTGCTCCCCGGGACGCACCTCTCGAGTGGTATGGGAGACCGATACCCGCAGCTGCGGGCACCGGTCTACCAGTGCTCGCACCAGACTGGTCTTTCCTGCGCCAGATGGTGCGGATACCGTAAACAGTGTGCCAGGATGGCTCATGCTGTATTGATCTCTCGCATTGCCTACTCCAGATTCTGAATTTGTTCGCGCATTTGTTCGATCAGTACCTTTAGTTCAACGGCATTGCGGGTGGTACTGGTGGCAAAAGACTTGGAGGACAGTGTATTCGCTTCGCGATTGAGCTCCTGCATTAGAAAATCCAATCGCCGCCCACAGGGCCCGCCTTTGTGCAGCACACGGGTGACCTCTTCAACATGCGCAGCAAGCCGGTCTAACTCTTCCTCCACGTCAGCTTTTTGCGCCAGCATGACCATTTCCTGCTCCAGCCGAGCTTCGTCCACGTCTGCGGCAAACTCAGCTAAACGCGTACGCAGGCGTTCCTGCTGCTGATTCAGCAGCTCTGGCATCCGTGCGCGCGAGTCCCTTACTACATTTTCTATCCCGGTAAGCCGCTCTTCGATAAAGCCCTGTAGCTTCTCGCCCTCCCGTGCCCTCGTCTCAAGCAGCGATGCCAATGCGCGTTCAAATAGGCTGAGAGCGCGAGCTTTTATCGTGTCTGCATCTTCCTTGGCGGCATCGATAACGCCGGGCCAGGCTAGCACCTCGAGAGCAGATGGCGGCGTGCTGGTGGGGGCGGCCTCCGCAATGGTGTCCAGTGCGTCGCGCAATTGAGCCAGGCGCGCCCGGTCGATAACCAGCGGTTGGTCTCCGCTCTGGATGTCCTGCCAGCGAAACTGCACCTCCACCTTGCCGCGGGAAAGTTGACGTTGCAGAGCGTCGCGCAGAGAAGCTTCCAGGCTGCGCAGCCCTTCGGGCAGTTTGAAGATGGTATCCAGGTAGCGGTGATTAACGGAACGAATTTCCACAGCCAGGCTGACGGCGTCACCCTCATCGGTTTCCCTGGCAAAGGCGGTCATGCTGTGAATGCTCATGAGGGTCCCCGAAAAGCGACAGAGTGTATCAGCCCGCATGCTTTGGCGGCCAGGAAGCCTTCAGGAGTATGTGTTTGAAGACAGGTCCGCGTTCCTGCCTCTGGAGTTCCTTTCTATATCGAGGGCCGGCGCTATAATGCCGCACCGCTTTAATCACCCTCGGAGTTCATGCATGCCCAGACCCAGTGGCCGCAGTGCAGATCAGCTGCGCGACATCAGCTTTGTACGACATTTTACCCGTCATGCTGAAGGCTCCGTGCTGGTGAGCTTCGGCGATACCAAAGTCATCTGTACTGCCAGCGTGGCGGAGGGCGTGCCTCGCTTCCTGCGTGGTCAGAACAGCGGCTGGTTAACGGCGGAATATGGGATGTTGCCGCGCTCGACGAATGAACGCATGGGTCGGGAAGCAGCACGGGGTAAACAGGGCGGTCGCACCGTTGAAATTCAGCGCCTGATCGGGCGGTCGCTGAGGGCCGCCGTAGACTTGAGCAAGTTGGGCGAGTACACAATCAACCTCGATTGCGATGTGATTCAGGCGGATGGTGGCACGCGCACGGCGGCGATTTCCGGCGCATGTGTCGCGTTGGTTGACGCCCTGCGCACGCTTCAGCGTGACAAGCGTATTGAAACAGACCCGCTTCAGCATCTGGTCGCGGCTGTGTCTGTTGGAATTGCGGGCGGCGTACCAGTGCTGGACCTCGACTATGCCGAAGACTCCGCCGCCGATACCGATATGAACGTCATCATGTCGGAGCAGGGCGAGTTTATCGAAGTGCAGGGCACGGCCGAGGGTGCCACCTTCCGGAGAGAAGAATTGGACAGTCTCCTTGATTTGGCATCGGCAGGCATTGCCGATATCGTAGCAGCTCAACGCGACGCGCTGGCGGAGGCTGATTAAGCCCCAGATCTCAAGCGGCAGGTTCCAGGTCGTAGTCCATGATCAGGGGTGCGTGACTGGAAAACGTTTGCCCTTTATAGATGGCGCCATACTCGACGGCGTACTTCATGCCAGCGGATACGATTTGCATATCTGTGCGCAGTCCGTTTTGAAGACGGTCGGTGTCGCTTGGCCACCAGCTGAATTCATCCTGATCTGAATTGATCTCTCGAAACGCGTCAACATAGCCCAGGTCCAGTGTCTCATCCATCCACTGACGCTCTTCTGCCAGAAAGCCAGAGCGGGTGCTGTGCTGCTCTGTGTCCTGCACGTCAATCGCGGTATGGGCGATATTCCAGCCG
>JBCDKJ010000078.1:0-13338 GCA_038746745.1 Pseudomonadota bacterium | reverse complement strand
CTGATGCAGAGGCACTTTATTGCAGGCCTCACCCTGGGTGCCGTGAAATGACGAAAATCGCCTTTATCGGCGCGGGCTCCACGACTTTTATGAAGAACATCGTGGGCGACGCGCTGCACTGGGAGCTTCTCCGTCTGCCTGGCTGCGCTGGTAAAGACCCGCCAGCGACATCACAAACCCTGGGGTACAGAAGCCACACTGAGAACCGTGCTCATCGACCATGGCCTGCTGGGCCGGATGCAGTTGGCCCGCCTCCGTCAGCCCTTCGACCGTCACCACGCTGAGGCCAGCGACGCTGCCCAATGGCGTAATACACGCGTTGATAGAGCGAGTATTGCCATCTTCCCCCGCCACCAGCACGGTACATGCACCACAGTCACCCGAGCCGCAGCCTTCCTTAGTACCCGGCAACCCCGCCTGGGTGCGCAGAAACCTCAGCAGAGTGGTTTCCGCACCACACTCACCGACGCTGAAAGTTTTACCGTTTAGCAGAAAGTCCACTGCTGTGAAGCCTCGTTAATCTCTTTATCAGTGTTACTGTATTGCTATTGATCACGCGCCCACACTGCTGGCGGTAACATCTTGTTTGCGCCTTATGAACGCCTTCTTTGTGCCTGCTATCGTGCCTTCTGTAATTGGTAGTGCAAAAAGTAGGCCATTCGGACAGGATTATAACGAGCGCTTTGGGTCAGCCTGAACGAAACTTCAACCCCGCCATGGCACACTACTTGCAGCCCTTGTCCTCACCATGAGCAGATCGTATTCATATACAGGCGTCCTGGCCCGCTGGCGCAACTTGCAGCACCCGTTCTATGGCGCTGCTTCACCCTCGCATAGGAAGACTGTCCCGCAGTGTAATAAAAACCTGACCAAAAGGTCAGCTTTTTGTGCGACACGCTCAGACCACCACAGTAGAGCTCTCGTCCGCAGGCAATGACGGCAGCGCTGCGCCTTGAACTGATCGACGTCAGCAAGCGCTTTGGCGATATGCTGGCCAATGACGCTGTGTCTCTGCAGGTGGAGCCTGGCGAAATTCACGCCCTGCTTGGCGAAAACGGGGCCGGCAAAAGTACTCTGATGAAGGTGCTCTACGGTGTGCACAGCCCGGACAGTGGCAGCATTCTGTGGAACAACCGGGAAGTGGACATCGCTGACCCGAATGCCGCACGTCAACTTGGCATTGGCATGGTCTTCCAACACTTCTGCCTGATTGATCGACTGAGTGTTCGCGAGAATCTGCAGCTCGCTCTGCCCGAACTCGAGTTGGCAAGCATAGAGCGGCGTTTCAGCGAGCTCCGTGACCGTCTGCAGCTGGCAGTAGATCTGGATGCATCCGTGTCCACGCTGTCCGCTGGCGAACGCCAGCGGGTAGAGATTCTGCGCTGCCTCATGGCCGATGTGCAGCTATTAATTCTGGACGAGCCCACCTCGGTACTCACCCCTCTGGAAGTGGGCACCCTGATTAAAACCCTGAAGCTGCTGGCAGCAGAGGGCTGTAGCATCCTCTTCATTTCTCACAAGCTGGCGGAAGTGGAACAGCTCTGCGACCGCGCCACAATTCTGCGCGCTGGCCAGGTAACGGGCAGCGTCGTCATCGCGGAGACGGATCGCGCCCAACTGGTGGCCATGATGATGGGACAGACGCCACCTGAGAAACCCGCGCCCACGCTGTCTGTTGTCGGCGACACCGTTCTCGACGCGCGCTTTGAGCGCTGTGGACGCTTACAGGCCGCCGAACTGAAATTGGCTGCCGGGCAGATTGCGGGTATTGGCGGTGTCGCAGGTAGCGGGCAGGAGGCGCTGGTAGACCTGATCAGTGGCGAGCAAAGCGTCAGCTGTGGCGAGTTGACCTACCTGGGAAACGATATTCGCCATGCCTCCGTAGCGAAGCGCCGCCAGCTCGGGCTGCGCACGCTTCCGGTAGACCGCCTGGGACGCGCTGCAGCAGCGGGCTTGAGTTTGAAAGAGAACATGCTGTTGACGCACTCCCACCATGCACCGCTGCAGCAGGGCGCCTGGGTAGACTGGCAGCGGCTGGGCCGCGCCACGGCCGCCGCAGTGACCGAGTTTGATATCAAGACGCCGTCCGAGAGCGCACCCGCCCGCGACCTGTCCGGTGGAAATCTTCAGCGCTTCCTGGTTGCCAGGGAACTGCTCGGTAAGCCGCGGCTGCTGGTTTGCTATAACCCGACCTGGGGCGTAGACCCGGCGGCGGCGGCCCGCATTCATCAGGCCTTGCTTAGCGCGCGCGATGCTGGGGCTGCGGTTCTGCTGCTGTCAGAAGACATTGATGAGTTGTTCCAGCTGTGCGATCTACTGGGGGCCCTCTGTAATGGGCATCTTTCACCGCTGCTCAACAAGGCCGACGCGACGCCCGAATTAATGGGTCGCTGGATCACGGAACAAGCCGACGCCTGCTGATGCGATTCGAGCGGCGAGAAAAACCCTCGCGGGTCATGCTCTGGTTGGCACCAGTACTTGCGATCCTGCTCACGCTGCTCACGGGGACCGCCCTGTTTGCCGCCCTGGGACAGACACCGCTACTTGTGCTGAAGGCCTTTTTTATCGATCCCGTGCGAGACGGCTATGGCGTGAGTGAGCTGTTGTTGAAGACGACACCTCTACTGCTGTGCGCTACCGGTCTGAGCCTGTGTTTTCGTGCCCGGGTCTGGAACATCGGCGCAGAGGGACAGTTCCTGCTCGGCAGCCTGTGTGGTGGCGCAGTTGCCCTGTGGTTCAACGATGACAATCTTGCCGGCGCGTCTCGCGCGCTGGCAGTGCTCGCCGCCATCGCAGCAGGTGTGATCGGCGGTATGTTGTGGGCGGCCCTGGTGGCACTGCTGAGACAGCGCTTTAACTGCAGCGAAATCCTCACCAGTATCATGCTGAATTACATTGCGCTGCATCTATTGCTGTGGGCGGTGCACGGCCCGCTGAAAGACCCCAACGGTTTCAATTTTCCGGAATCCGCACTGCTGGCGGACGCACTGCTTCTGCCCGCTCTGGTTGAAGGCTATCGAACCCACGTTGGCTTTATCGTGGCGCTACTGTTACTGGTAGTGCTGGGGCTGATCGGCAGCCGCACCCTGCTGGGATATCAATTGCGCGTACTGGGTGAGAGTGCACCCGCTGCGCGCTATGCGGGCTTCAGTGACGGCGGCCTGCTATGGCTGGTGCTGCTGGCCTGCGGTGCGCTAGCAGGGCTTGCCGGCGCTTTTGAGGTACTGGGGCCGGTAGGGCAAGTGACGCCACATCTCTCTTCAGGCTACGGCTTTGCCGCCATCATCATCGTATTCCTGGGACGCAGCCATCCCCTGGGGATTCTCTTTGCGGCGCTGCTGCAGGCGCTGACTTTCATTGGTGGAGAAAATCTGCAGATTGAATTTGGGCTGCCCAAATCAACGGCCTTTATGTTTCAGGGCCTCCTGCTTTTTTATCTCCTGGCAGCCGATGTTCTCATTCAATACCGGCCCGTGTCGGGTTCACGCAATCTGGCGCCGGCCTGATGGACCTGGCCCTGCTATCTGATCTGCTCTACACCGCCCTGCGAGCGGGCACGCCGCTGGCCCTGTGCGCTCTGGGTGTCCTGCTGGCGGAGCGCTCCGGTGTGCTCAATCTCGGACAGGAAGGCATCATGCTGATGGGTGCCGTGGTTGGCTTTGTCGTTGGTGTGAAAACCGAGAATTATGTCGCTGCCGTGCTCGCAGCCAGCGCGACGGGGGCGGCGATGGGGCTGTTGTTCGTCGGCCTCACCCTGAAGCTCTACGCCAACCCGGTGGCCAGTGGGCTTGCTCTGGCGGTATTTGGCAGCGGTCTCAGCACATTTATTGGCAGCGATTATGTAGGCAGTTCGCTGGCGGGCATTCAGTCCATTGCAATACCGGGACTGGCCGAGATTCCACTGATTGGCAAAGCGTTGTTTGCTCAGGACCCGCTACTCTACCTCGCCTGGGCACTCGCTCTCGCTGTGGGGCTAGTGCTGCACCGCAGCCGGCGGGGTCTTTTGATCACCGCCGTGGGTGAAGACCCGGACGTTGCGCACCGCCTGGGTATTCGCGTACTGCCGACCCGCGCCGCCACGGCCTGTGCAGGCGCTGCACTTACCGGCCTGGGCGGCGCCTACCTGTCACTGGTTTACACGCCGTTATGGACGGCAGATATGACTGCCGGGCGCGGCTGGATTGCGCTGGCCATGGTCGTACTGGCGGGCTGGCGCACGGGCTCGGTAATTCTGGCCTCCTATCTGTTTGGCTTCTTCAGCATCCTCAACCTGTTGATGCAGGACATGGGATGGTCGGTCTCTCCCAACTTCCTCGCCATGACACCCTATGTTTTCTGCCTGCTTGCACTAATAATTCTCTCGGGCCAGGGGCGCTTCTCCGCTCGCCGTGCACCCTCGGCCCTGGGCCAGAGCTTTCATCCGGAGTCCTGATTACGTGTTCTGCAAGATAATCCAGCGTCTCGCTTTCCGTTGTGCGACGGTGATCGCCCTGCTCCTGTGCCTGCCTGCAGTCGCACAGCCACTCAAGGTTGCCTTTGTGCATGAAAACCCAGTCGGTCAGGGTGGCTGGACCCTGTCCCACGAAAAGGCCCGGCAGAAAGTAGAAGCGCACTTTGGCGACGCTATTGTCACCACTGCACTGGATGGCGTTGTGCCCGGAGGCGACACGGAGAGAGTACTCACCAAGCTCGCCCGCAGCGGTCAGCAGATGATCTTCGCTACCTCTTTCGGGCATATGAGTTCGGCTGCGCGGGTATCGCGACGCTTTCCAAGGGTGACTTTTGAACACGCCGCCGGCTATACCCTGGGCCGCAATCTTGGCACCTATCAAATTCGCGCCTACCAGGGCCGCTATCTGGCAGGCTATGCCGCAGGGTTGGTGACCAGAACCAACAAGCTCGGCTACGTGGGTGCCTTCCCGATTCCCGAAGTCATGCGCGGCATCAATGCCTATGCACTCGGCGCCAGGGCAGCCAACCCGGCGGCGCGGGTCGAGGTTATTTGGATTTCAACCTGGAGTGATGCCAGTCGCTCCAGGGAAGCGGCGGAGTTGCTGGTATCACTGCAGGCCGATGTGATTACCCATCACACGGAAACTTCGGCTGCAGTCCAGGCCGCGGACCAGCGCGGAGTGTGGTCAGTAGGCTATCAGACTGACCGCAGTGCGTTTGCTCCCGAACAGCATCTGGTGAGCGTCGCGCACAATTGGTTTCCGATCTACCGCAACAAGATTCAGTCCATGCTGGACGGTCAGTGGAAGCCCGAGGCCAATTGGGTGGGGCTGGAACAGGACGCTACCCAGCTTGTAGGCTGGGGAAGCAAGGTGCCTGAGACGGTCAAAGCACAAGTGATGGAACAGCGACAGCGTTTGCTTTCCGGCGAGCTACAAGTGTACGCCGGCCCGCTGGTGGACACCGACGGCACACAGCAACTGGCTGCCGGCGAGGTGCTCAGCGATGAAGCCCTGCTGAAAATGGAGTGGCTTTTAGACGGCATTGGCGGAGACGTGCCGCGCTGAATCAGGGCGCAGGATGCGCTGCACTCCACTCATCCAGGTTAGACAGCATCGCGGCTTTGGTGGCCACATCCAACATGCTGGCGCTGAAGCCATTGCGCACAAGTTGCAGGCACTCCTCCGCGGTCATCCCCAGCTCGGTATGCATGCCGATGAGGTTTTCATTCAGATAGCCCCCGAAGTAGGCGGGGTCATCGGAATTCACTGTTACCAACAACCCGGCGCGAAACATCTCCAGAATATTGTGTTGCGCAAGCGTGGCGAAGCTTTTAAGACGGACATTGGAAAACGGGCAGACGGTGAGCGGGACTTGCGCGTCTTTAAGACGCGACATCAGGTTCGCGTCCTCGGTGCAGCGGATGCCGTGATCGATGCGCTGCACCTGTAGCTGGTCCAGCGACGTTTCGATATTTATCGCGGGCCCCTCCTCGCCAGCGTGGGCACTGAGGTAGTAGCCGCGCTCCCGCGCTGCCGCGTACAGGCGCACAAATTTTTCCGGGGGATGGCCATTTTCGCTGCTGGCGAGACCCAAACCGGAGAAATGCTCCCGCCAGGGGTCTGCCGCTTCCAGCGTGGCGATACACTCCGCTTCGGTCAGATGACGCAACAAACTCAGTATCAGCAGTGTCGACTGACCCCACTCCGAGCGCGCCTGTGCAACGGCCCGCAGCGTTCCCTGCATAACCGTCTCAAATGCCACACCAATCGCGGTGTAGGTCTGGGGTTCAATCATCAACTCGGTATGTACGATGTTCTGCTCGCGGCATACCTGCAGGTAATCCAGAGTGAGATGATAGAAGTCCTCTTCATCGCGCATCACCGAGGCACCCATATAGTAAAGATCCAGGAAGCTCTGCAAATCAGCGAAGTCATACGCCGCGAGTACACTGACCTCATCGCTGTAGGGCAGGTCGATGCCATTTTTTTTCGCCGTGCGCAGCAGCCGCTGTGGGGTCAGGCTGCCGTCAATATGCAGGTGCAGTTCGGCCTTGGGCATTGCAGACACCCATGCAGCGAAGTCCCTATCAGTCATCGCTTCACCTCACAAGGCCACGGGCGGTGATTCGTCGACGCCATCTATGATGATGAGTCTTGAGGTGGCGTGGCGGCGACGCATGGCATGAATGTCCTGAGTATCCTCCGCCTCGACCCAACGCCGGGCAGCGGCAACGTCATCAAATTCGATCACGACCAACCGCCCTGGATGCCAGTCGCTGTCGGCGAAGTGAATATGGCCAGCGCGGACCACATAACGGCCGCCGTACTTCTCAACCGTGGGGGTTACCAGCCGCAGGTATTCGGCGTACGGCTCGGGGTCTTTCACATCGTTGTCTACAATTACATACACACTCATGACTTGGCTCTCATTGGTGTTATTCGTGTCCGGCAGCTGCGCAGGTGCACCGCAGCAGTGCATAAAACAGTGGGCGCCGCACTTCTGAAGCAGCGCCTCAACATAACGCAAATATCAGGCCACTGCGCCTATAAGCCTGCTCTCATGGACCCTGCGCTTGGCCCGGTGCTATCCTGATTGACCCTGTTTGCAGATTACGGCGCGATTTATGCATCGCTTCTGTCTGGATTAAAAGTCAGTTTGAATCAGAGCGATATTTAAAGCGGCAGATAACATAAAGCGGCAGATAAAAAGGTTCGGAAGCCTATGCCCTATAGCAACGTAAGAAAGCTGGTCCGGGATGTCAGCAATGACAGCGACGCAGGCAAGCGTCGGTACAAGCCCGGACGTATACGAGACCACAATTTCCAGATCATTCTGGAAGCTGCAGAACAGGAGTTTGCGCTGCACGGATACGGCGGCACCAGTACGCAAAAAATCGCTGATCGCGCGGGCATCGCCAAAGCCAATATTCACTATTACTTCAGCGGCAAGGACAAATTGTATCTGGCGGTGCTGGACAACATCATCGCGCTTTGGAATGACTTCTTTGAAGACGTCAGCGCCGACGACGACCCGGCGCGAGTGCTAGATGAGTTCATTCGCAAGAAAGTCGAACTGGCCTACACGCACCCGCAGGCATCCAAGGTGTTCGCCATGGAAATCATCCAGGGTGCGCCGCATATTAAAAACTATATCCGCACGGATATGCGCCGCTGGGTGCGGGAAAAAACCGCCATTATCGATACCTGGGTGGCGCAGGGCCGGATGGAACCTGTTGATCCCGTACATCTGATTTTCATGATCTGGTCGACCACCCAGCACTATGCGGACTTTGACGCGCAGGTGCTCACTATCATGAACCACGCCGAGTACGAGCGGGAGCTGATTGATCAGGTCGCCGATTTTCTGTCAGGCATGATACTGCGCGGCTGCGGACTCACACCCCCGGCGAATCCCAGGGCTTGAACACAGACACCCTCTGGCTGGCAAACCCTGCAGCCTGCTGGACCGGCACAGACAGTGCGGATGCCGCCGGCGGCATCGTCGTTGCCGGTGAGCGCATTGTTGAGCTGGTGACGGCCGGGCAAACGCCAACGACACCCGTTGCCAACACCCTGGATACCTCGAACCAGGTGCTGCTGCCGGGCCTGATCAACACGCACCACCACTTCTATCAGACATTGACCCGCGCACTGCCCGCCGCCCTGAATAAAGAGCTGTTTGACTGGCTCGATGCGCTCTATCCGGTGTGGTCACGACTGGATGCAGACTGCATAGCGGCGTCTACCGAACTGGCGCTGGCAGAGCTGCTGCTCAGTGGTTGCACAACGGCGGCAGATCATCATTACCTGTTTGCTGAAGGTTTTACCGACGCCATTGATATTCAGGTCGAGGCCGCCCAGCGCATGGGGATGCGAGTTACGCTGACGCGCGGGTCCATGAGCCTGGGACAGTCCAGCGGTGGCCTGCCGCCTGACTACGTAACGCAAACCACCGATGAGATTCTCACCGACAGTGAGCGCCTTATCAGCCGCTATCACGACAGCAGCGAGTCGGCGATGGTACAGATTGCGCTGGCGCCCTGCTCGCCGTTCTCCGTGTCACCGGAATTAATGCGAAGCTCTGCAGAGATGGCCAGAGCCAGCGGCGTGCGTCTGCATACGCATCTGGCGGAGACCGAAGACGAAAATGCCTTCTGCCTGTCGACCTTTGGCATGCGTCCCCTGCCCTATCTGGAATCGCTGGACTGGGTCGGCGAAGACGTATGGCTAGCCCATGGTATCCACTTCGATGACGACGAGGTGCAGCGTATAGGCAGTGTCGGCATGGGCATCTGTCACTGCCCCTCCTCGAATATGTTGCTGGCATCGGGCCTGTGTCGCAGCCTGGAATTGGAGAGTGCCGGTGCCGCCATTGCGCTGGGCGTAGACGGCTCTGCCTCCAACGACCACTCCAACATGATGCAGGAGGTGCGGCAGGCCTTTTTGCTGCAGCGGCTTCGCTATGGCAGCGCCAGAGTTACCGCAGACGATGCACTGCGCTGGGCAACCGCTGGCGGTGCGCGGGTCCTGGGGCGCACCGGGCTGGGCGTGCTTAAGGAGGGCGCGCTCGCAGATATTGCGCTTTTCGATCTGGAGGAGCTGCGCTTCAGCGGTGCCGGCGACCCGGTCGCCGCGTTGCTCACCTGTGGCGCGTCTCGAGCAAAGCACGTTCTGGTCAATGGCCGCTGGCGAGTGCGGGACGGAGTACTGCTGGACATTGATATAGTCGCGCTGCGGCAGCGACACGAGGCGGCCTCCCGACGCCTGCGCGGCTGACGTCGAGGGTCGATTCGCGCTCGCTCTGATTGCTATCATCGGGCCTCACTTCCGTAGCCGTGGATGACGGCCAGCCATCGGCAAGCCGTTTGGCGGGGTGCATCTGCGGACGTGCACTGAGACAGCAGCAATGGAATCGATTCAGCCGCAGCCAGCGATACCCCAGGCCCCGCCCGAGCAACGGCCTCTGGTGGTGGATCTCGACGGTACGCTGGTGCGTTCCGATCTGCTGGTGGAATCAGCCTTTTCGCTGCTCAAACGCAAGCCCCTGGCCCTGTTCGCAATGCTGTTGTGGACGCTAAAAGGCCGAGCTTTTCTAAAGCAGGAAATCGCACGTCGCGTGGAACTGGACTGCGCACTGCTGCCGTTTCACGAAGAGTTTCTCCAATTTCTCAGGGCCGAGTCCCAGGCCGGGCGCACACTGGTGCTGGCCACGGCCAGCGATGCGAAAATAGCCACGGCCGTGGCAGAGTTTCTGGGTCTGTTTAAGCAGGTCCTCGCCAGCGACGGCTCGCTGAACCTCAGCGGGCAGCACAAACGGCTCGCGCTGGAACAGGCCTTCGGCGCAGAGGGTTTTGACTACGCCGCCAATGCGCAGGTCGACCTTTCGATATGGGCGGCCGCTGAGTCAGCGCTGCTGGTTAACCCTGAGCCGGGCGTGCAGCAGGCAGCGGAAGCACAGGGCAGGGTCACGCGCATATTTGATGATCGGTCAGCTTCAAAATGGAAGCTGTATCTGAGAGCACTGCGTGCCCACCAGTGGCTGAAAAATCTATTGCTGTTTGTGCCCATGGTGCTGGCGCACAAAGTCAGTGACCTGCAGCTGGTAGGGCAGGCAATGGTAGCCTTTCTGGCGTTTTCACTCACAGCCTCCAGCGTGTACCTGCTCAACGACCTGCTGGATTTGGAGGATGATCGTCGCCACCCTAGCAAACGGCTTCGGCCTTTTGCCGCGGGCACGCTTTCAACGCTGAGTGGCACCCTGCTGATTCCTCTACTACTGGCGGCGGCGTTTGCACTTACGCTAACGCTGCCTGGGAACTTCCTCGCGGTGCTCGCGCTGTACTACGTAGTGACGCTGACGTATTCACTGCGTCTTAAGCAGTTTGCTCTGGTCGACGTGCTAACGCTTTGTGCCCTGTATACGCTGCGCATTATTGCGGGCGCGATGGCCATCGCGATTCTGCCGTCTTTCTGGCTGCTGGTGTTCTCCATGTTCCTGTTCCTCAGCATGGCGCTGGCAAAACGTGTGACCGAGCTGCAGATCATGCAACAGCAGGGTCTGAGCACATCCCCAGGACGCGGCTACCAAACCAGGGATATGGAGACACTGTCACAGTTCGGCAGCGCCAGCGCATTGATGGCAGTGCTGGTACTGGCGCTGTATATCAACAGCGACGCCGTGACCCAGCTCTACCAATACCCGGAACTTATCTGGCTGCTGTGTCCGCTGCTGCTCTATATGCTCACGCGTATTTGGCTGCTGACACGACGGGGCGAGCTGCATGAAGATCCTGTGGTGTTCCTGATTCGTGACCGCATCAGTCAGGGTATCGCGCTTGCCAGCGGCCTGTTGCTGTGGCTGGCTGCTTAGGGTGAGCAGCCAGCGCTACCAATCCTGGGGACGGGTTGAGCCGCCGACGCAAGCCGCCAGGGCCTTGTACTGGCGTGATGAGCCTTTGCCTATCGATGCGGCCGACGGAGCCAGCTACCTGCCCTTCGGCAATGGGCGCAGTTACGGCGACGTGTGCCTGAATGACGGCGGAACGCTGCTGGACTGCCGTCATCTCAATCGATTGATTCATTTTGATGCTGAGCAGGGCACTCTGCGCTGCGAAGCAGGTGTCCTGCTGGCGGACATTTTGCGCTTTGTCACCGAGCGAGGATGGTTCGTGCCGGTCTCACCCGGCACGCAATATGTCACGGTAGGCGGTGCTATCGCCAACGACGTGCACGGTAAAAACCACCACCGCGCTGGCACTTTCGGCCAGCATCTGCGCTGCTTTGAACTGCTGCGCTCCGACGGCCAGCGACTGCTCTGTTCCGCGACTGACAACAGCGACTTTTTTCGTGCCACCATCGGCGGCCTGGGGTTGACCGGCGTCATCACCTGGGCCGAGTTCAGCCTGCGAGCCATCGACAACGTATTTATTGACCAGGAGAGCATCCGTTACAGCGATCTCAATGAGTTCTTTGCACTGGCGCGGGAGTCCGATCAGCATTTCGAGCACACTGTGGCCTGGATTGATTGCCTGGCCACTGGCGCTCAACTCGGACGCGGTCTGTTTATGCGCGGCAATCACAGTAGCGGTGAAAACCCGCCACACCAGTCGCCGCAGAAATCACCACGTCAGTTACCACCCAGGCGACGCCTTGCGCTGCCTTTCACGCCGCCATTTGCGCTGGTGAATGGACCCGGCTTGAAGCTGTTTAACGCGCTGTACTACCGCCGGCAACGGTCAGCGCAGGTACACAGTCGCGTGCACTATCAGCGCTTCTTTTATCCCCTGGACGCGATCGCACACTGGAACCGGATGTACGGACCCAGAGGCTTTTACCAGTATCAGTGCGTACTGCCGGAGGCCACCATGGAAGGCGCTACACGACAAATGCTGGAGCGTATCGCCAGTGCTGGCGCGGGCTCATTTCTGGCTACCCTGAAGCTGTTCGGCAACCGTCCCTCACCGGGGCTGCTCTCTTTCCCAATGCCCGGCGCGACGCTGGCGCTGGACTTTCCCAACCAGGGAGACAAAACGCTGCGACTCCTGGACGCTCTGGACCGCGTTACCCTGGACGCCGGTGGTCGCGTCAATCCCTCCAAAGACGGTCGTATGTCGGCTGCGGCGTTTCAACAGAGCTATCCGAATTGGGACGAGATGAACGCCTACAAGGACAGCAGGCTGTCCTCGAGCTTCTGGCGCCGTGTGTCGGGGGAGGCGGCATGACTCTGATCCAGGCTTCCGCCGCGAAGAACATTGTGATTTTTGGCGCGAGCTCCGCTATCGCCATGGCCTGTGCCCGACGATGGGCAGGAGAGGACGTGCACTTTTTCCTGGTGGGGCGTCGCCAGGACAGACTCACGCAAGTAGCAGAAGATTTATCGACCCTCGGTGCCAGCGTGCACTGCGCTGTTTGCGACTTCAGCAATCTGGATGAGCATGAGAACACGCTGGATGCATGTATGGCGGCACTGGGTCGCATTGACCTCGCCTTGCTGGCCTGGGGCTCACTGCCGGATCAGGAAGCCTGCGAGGGGGACAGCACGCTTGCGGCAGAAGCGTTCCACAGTAATGGGCTCGCCGTTGTGGCGCTGTTAAGCAGTCTCGCCCGTCGTATGGCGCCGCAGGCATCGGGGACTATTGCTGTCATCTCCTCCGTTGCGGGCGATCGCGGTCGCGCCTCCAACTATGTCTACGGCGCTGCCAAAGCTGCCGTGTCGACATTTTGCAGTGGTTTGCGTGCCAGGCTCCGTCGCAGTGGCGTACACCTGTTGCTCATTAAACCCGGCTTTGTGGCAACACCCATGACTCAGGGGCTGTCGCTACCCGCTCTGCTGGTGGCGACGCCAGAAACCGTTGCGTCGGACATCACGCGCGCGCTCAAAAAGAGCAGGAACACGCTTTACACGCCCTGGTTCTGGCGCGTCATCATGCTGGTGATCAAGGGCATCCCGGAGCCCGTCTTCAAGCGTCTGAAGTTTTGATGCGAAGGGCTGCCGGTGGAGCGTGAAGCAGCAGTGTCCCAGCGGGTAATTCTCACCGGCGGTGCCGGCCTGGTGGGGCAGAATCTCGTCGCACACCTCAAAAGGCAGGGGTATAGCAACCTGCTGGTGATCGACAAGCATGAGGGCGGGCTTTCCGTGCTGCGCGAAATGCACCCCGACGTGACGCTGTTACACGCGGATTTATCACGCCGCGGTGACTGGGCCTTACAGTTCGACGGCGCTGATGCGATTGTTATGTTGCATGCCCAGATTGGCGGCAAGCACTATGCGGGATTTCAGGAAAACAACATCGATGCCACGGCCTGTGTGCTGGAAGCTATGCAACAACACGGCGTGCCATACCTCGTCCATGTCAGTTCATCGGTGGTTAACTCAGTGGTCGAT
>JBCDKJ010000077.1:0-13903 GCA_038746745.1 Pseudomonadota bacterium | reverse complement strand
TAACAAGCGACTGTGATCCCAAATCAAGCCTGTAGCGAATTTTTTAGCCCATCTGCCACTCCTTCTGATCCCTGATCATCGCATTGAGTATGACCATCATTTTTCGCATGCACGCCGTTATGGCGACTTTCTTGTGCTTTCCTTGGGCCACTAGCTTTTCGTAGAAGGCTTTCATGATGGGGTTGTGCTGAATCGCACTGAGCATGGCCATGTAGAGCATGGTTCGAATGGGCGCTCTGCCTCCGCGGATTCTCCGCTTACCTCTGAACGCACCACTGTCTCGATTAAAGGGAGCCAACCCGGTGAGTGCAGCAATCTGCCGATGATTGAGGTGACCCAATTCGGGCAGTTCGCCCAAAAGCGTGTAAGCGACACCGTCACCGATGCCGGGAACGGACTTTAGGATCGCATAGGTGGATTGCCACTCGTCGACGGCGCCGACCGCTTTGGCAAGCTGCTTATCAGCCCAGGCGATCTCCTGCTCTAGGAATCGTATGGATCGCTGATGGGAGCGCTGCAGTGGTGTTGATGCTTTATGGGCACGATTGAGCTCTTGCGTGCGCTGCTCTGTGAGTTGCCGCTTGCGCGCGAGTAAGTCTCTGACTTTCTGGACGTTTTCATCGGGTAGGGGTCGGGGTTCGATCTGCAGAGCCTTGGCGCATCGGGCGATTAGCGCACTGTCGATTCGATCGGTTTTAGCCAGTTGGCCTTCGGCCTTGGCAAACTGCCGAACCTTCATAGGTTGAATGATGACGATGGGGAGCTTAGCGGCGGCGCAGGCGCTGGCCAGTTGCCGTTCGTAGCCACCGGTGGCTTCCATAGCGATGCGTTGTGGCTTAAGCCGACGGCAGCGACGGACAAAGCTTTGAATTGCGTCTGGAGCGTTTTCGATTTGAAGATGTTCCTCGTGTTCGAGGAAGGTGATATCGAGTAGCGACTTACCGACGTCGACGCCGATATTCAATGGTTTTGTTCTGATGTATCGAGAGTTGTTTGTTTGCATGACTCACCCTTGCTACATTCGGGCTCGAGGCCCTTTCGACTGTTCGAGTTTGAATTGGAATCGGTTGGGTGCTCCGGCTTGTTAACGGGCTCGAGCGATCGGCGCCTGTCAGGCATCGAGCTACCCAACCGAGAACCTGCTGCTACAGGTTCGGGCCTCACTCTAATCGCTACGGGAAATATCTAGAAAAATGATATTTCAACCATACAAGCCAAGGCAGCAGGGACGTGCTGGCGCACGCCCCTGCTCGGGGCGTTGTGTTCCCTTGGTTCGAATCACCGATTGACAGAGTTATCATTTATGATAACATTTGTCCATGTCATGGAAGATCACGTTCTTCAATCAAAAGGTGGAAGCTGAGGCCCTAGAATTTCCTGCGTCAATCCTTGCGAATTTCCTGCACATCTTGGAAATGATTGAAGAGTTTGGGCCGGCTCTCGGTAAGCCACATACCGCTCCAATGGGAGACGGTTTGTTTGAGATTCGCGCCAAGGGCAAGGAGGGAATTGGAAGGGCGTTGTTTTGTATTCTCAAAGGCAAGGAGGTCGTGATTCTTCACGCCTTCGTCAAGAAGACGCAACGCACGCCTAAAAAGGAGCTCGAAAAGGCTCGTCGTAGACTGAAGGAGTTAAACTAGTGGCACGGCCAGGTTTCAGTGAATTTAAAGAGAAGGCTCTTGAGCGTCCTGATGTCGCGGAGGAGTATGACCACCTTGCTCCTGCCTATGAACTCCGTCGGAAACTTGTAGCGTTGAGGCAAGCGGCCGGACTCACTCAGGAGCAGGTAGCGGAGCGTCTTAATACGAAGAAAAGCAACATTTCCCGCTTGGAAAGTGTGAACTCAACAATTTCACCGAAGCTTTCCACCATCTCAGATTACGCTGAAGCGATGGGATATGCGGTGCAGATAGACTTTGTCCCCCAGCCTTCCCGGAAACATAACAAGAACTTGCAACGGTCGGCTGAAAAGCGCCGCCGTTGATGCAGGCGTTACGGTGCCATATGGATTTAAGGGGTCGTAACCCTTTTTCGTGGAACCCTTTTCGTTTTTTTTAGAAGGCAGGGCTGCGCTAGAAGAGCTACGTAGAGAGGACGTATGCTTAACAAGGACATGAATCTGGCCGCAAACAGCAATGGCCAGGCGGGACACGCGAACGGCGCGCGCCCCTTAGGTCGGCGTTAGGCGACTCATCACATGAAATACACAATTCGAATCCGGGAAGACTGGGCGCTATTGCTTCTCACTCTTTTACTATTTGGTGTATCAGTTACTGCTGCCGGTAAAGGTTATGTATTTATCGCGTTCATCGGTTTTGCTTTTGCAGGTATTGTCATTTTAATCATCCACAAACAGATACGTGCCAGGTGGTGTATAGAGTGTCAGCTACCCATGCAGGCAGCTCCAAGAAGCAACACAGATTTTGAGAAGCTTTATTACGTTTGCGAATCGTGCGGTAAAACAAATGACTCTGGTATTCAGCTTAGTTGGCCAGAATAGGATGAGGCTAATTTGCCGCCTACTGTACCCGGTCCATCGCCTAACACACCAAAAAACTCAGGCGCGGCAAAGCCGCGCCGGTTTTTGAGATGTTGATTGTAAAGAGAATCACCCATGCGAATACTCCCGAATATCTGCTCCGATGATTTGACGGTGAGCAAAGAGTTTTATGTGAGCTTGCTCGGCCTGGAGGTTAAATACGACAGTGACTGGTACGTCCAGCTATGCGTGCCGGGCAATCCGGAAATTGAATATGGCCTGATCAAGCGAGATCACGAACTCGTGCCAAGCGCGTTCCAGCAGAAGCCCACGGGCATGTACGTGACCTTCGTTGTACAAGATGTCGATGTAGCCTATGAAAATGCCCTGAGAATAGGCGCTCCCATACTTCAAGAACCTCGCAATGAGTTTTATGGCCAACGTCGATTTCTTACACAAGACCCCGACGGCTGCCTCATCGACGTTTGCTCGCCCTGGGAGAATGAGTAACCTGCAGCGAGCCATTTATTTGGTCGCTTCGTGACCTTACGGAGCGTCGGTTCGCTCCACACCGCGCAGAAAATTGCGAACATGTCGTCGATAAACATCGGGTGCACGGGTCAGTGATGCGTGCGCCACACCCGGAACAACCTCAAACTTCGCATCCGGCACTTGAGAAACAAACTGAGAAATCGTCTCTGGCCGGGCCTCGTCGTGTTCGCCAGTCAGGAACAACGTCGGCACTGAAATCTGACCAAGGCGGGGCCTCAGGTCAAAATCAACCAGGCTCCCAGTGGAAAGAAACTCTGTTGGACCCCACATCTGGTTGTAGATAAGGCTATTACCCGGGGCGTCGCTACAATCGAAACGCTCCACGGGGTCGCCTCGGGTAACGAAAAGATCGTAGAAAACCGCTGTCGCTTCTTTGTATTCAGGCGAATCAAATGTCCCCGCGGCTTCGTTCTCGTCTAACACCTGCTGCACCTCTGGCGGCAGGGTTTTGCGTAACAGAATCGCATCCGCTATCCAGACTTCTGTACTGATCAGGGGTGAGGATAGGATCAAGGATTGAACCCCCTGCCCGCCGGTTTCCAATACGTAGTAGGCCGCCAGAGACGCGCCCCAGCTATGGCCCAGAAGATGCACTTTTTCCAGGCCAAGCTCTTGCCTGATGGCAGACAGTTCTTCAACAAATCGATCGCGATCCCACAGAGATTGATCCGTCGGTCGACCTGAGCGGCCAGTGCCCAGTTGGTCATAGCGAATCACAGGCCTGTCGTCATCAAGCGCGGCGAGAGCCTGCATACCGCAGGACGTGCTGCCCGGACCACCGTGTATGGTGAGAAGCGGCACCCCTTCTCCGCCAGCCATCACGTCGTACCAGACTGGCCCGCCGGGCACCTCGATAAAGCCGCTGCCAGCGGCGAGCTGCTTCTGGCTTTCGGTTGTCGAGCAGCCACAGAGCATCAAAATGATTGTGAGCTGGCTGATCAAGTATCTCATCACGCACTTCCTTTTATCGTCATGGCATTACCAGCAATCCGTCGATTACGTAACGGCACGTGCCCTACAAAAACAGCGGATCCGGAATATAGTTCCAGTAAAACAAGGCCGCCACCGTTATCGCAAAGACAAAAGTCGTTGCCATTCTGATCAACCGCCCTGGCAGAGTGCCTCGCCCTTCTTTGAAGTCCAGCAGCCCCGATATAACCGAGAACAAGGTCATGACTGTGAAGACGACGGCCGCCCAAATCGATAGAGCAAACGTCGGGTTCGGGAACGTTTTCGTGGCACCACTGGCGTCCACGCTATAGTTCTGGATGGCGACCCCAAAGGCCAGAGCTGTCACGATAGCGGCAAGCGCTGCACCTCGTAACAGCCAATCGGTGCGTAATCCAAACGACGCTTTATTATTCGCTTGCATCCCATTCCACACCTGTAACGGTAGGGCAAGTAGAGTGATAAGAGAGAGCATGAGCGTTATCGTCGCAGGCTGAGCCAACGAAGCCCGGGACCGCAGGTAATCTACACGCTGATACACCTGATAGGTAGCAAACCCTTTTGAATAATAGGTTGCCGCCCCTCCTTCCGGACCGAAGAAGCGAACGTACTCACCGGTATACGGCGATTGAAATACATCCCGTGAAACCGGCGTATACCGCATGTCACCGATCACCACTGCCTCAGAAGTGGCAGAGACACCGACCTCCGATCCCAGCGACCAGAAGAGCCGTTCAAAACGGCTTTCGATGGTGCGGGTTCCAAGATATCTGCCGGTGTAGCGGTCGGGATTAATCAGCGTCACCTCCTCTACCGGGGTCGCCAGAGGCGTCATGCCGAAAAAATGCTCTACGATCTGCCGAGGCAATCGCAAGGCACTGCCCTCGGGCGAGTTGTTACTGACAAACAGCGCAAGGTCGAGCGTGGGGATAATCACCAAATGCGAGCGAAAGTCTGCGTGCTGGCCGGTGTGCGCGAAGATGCGGTGCTCGCCGATGGTGTAGGTCCAAAACCCGGCCGTCCTGCCCGCCGTTTCAGGCGCGTTCTCCTCCAGTATTTCGAACAGTTGAGCGTGAGCGTCAGGGCCGAGGATGCGCACTCCCTCGAGGACGCCGCCATTCAGCATCATTCTTGCGAACCTGGCCATATCAGACGCCGTCGACCGCAGCAGCCCCGAAGGAGCAGCAACGGGGTGTTGGGGCGTAATATCGATCTCGCGATAAGCGCCCCCTCGCCAGGAATGGCTGCGCACCGCCTTGAACAGGTCTGCCTCCTCAGGGGTTTCGGGCGCCATGCTCATGCTGCTCTTATGCATGCCGAGGGGTCTTAAGACATTCGCCTCGACATAGTCGCTGTAGCCAGCCCCAGACACGGCCTCGATGACCTGTCCAAGGACAATCCATCCATAGTTGGAGTAGCCAATCAGCGCACCGGGTTGGCGAATTTGCTCGGGTTTTATTTTTCTTAAAACCTCCGCATCAGTGAGGCCGTCTATGCCTGGGATAGCGCCATAGTAGTTTGTCATGCGCTCTTCAAACCCGGCCGTGTGCGTGAGCAGATGACGAATAGTCACCGTGCCACGGCGGCTGTCGTACAGGCTGCTATCGATATGCTGTGCAACGTCGTCATCAAGGCTGAGAAGACCCTGCTCCGACAGTTGCAGAATCGCAACGGCGGTAAACACTTTAGTGATGGAGCCAATAAAGAACGGGTGCTTATCGGGGTCGGCCCGCAGACCTTTGCCAGGATGAGACCAGCCGTAAGCTTGCAGATAAAGCGTTCTGTCACTGTTGGCGGCGCTGAAGATCAGGCCAGGCATTTTGGTGTCAAGCATGCTGCGCTCAACCGCGCCATCGACATAGGCGTCAAAGCGTGACTGCTCGAACCCGGGCTTAACCATGCCATCGCGTATATCCCCTGGCGTGTCGGCCTCAGCTGCCGCGACAAGCAACTGGGAGAAGCCCATCAGCAGCGACAGGATCAGAACCTTAAGACTTTTCATACGTCACCGTGTACTTTGTCTACATGCAGTGTAAAGAAACGACTTCGCTAATGTACTTGCAGTGCGCAGCGGCGCAAACGCCCAGGCGTCACGGCGTTACCCAATCAAGAGCAAGTATGCCCGACCGGCTTCGTGGGTGTCATACGTGACGATCCGCGTGGTGACAGAAAAGGATCTGGATCGCTGCTTCGAGATTGAATCTGCCGCTTTCTCGGGGGACGAAGCCGCTAGTCGAGACAAGATACACAAGAGAATTCTGGGCTATCCAGAAGGCTTTCTTGTTTTAGAACATGACGAAAGCATTGTCGGTTTCATTAACTCTGGTGCCACCAATAAGGTGGCGCTGGCGGACGAGGCGTTTAAAGAACTCCTGGGCCACGACCCTGATGGTGAGCATGCCGTTATTCTTTCCGTTGCTGTGCATCCGGACTTTCAGGGACGAGGCTTTGCCAGCAAGCTGATGAAAGCCTTTATCGTCAGAATGAAGGACCGTGGGAAATCCGACATTCACCTGATCTGCCAGAAAGCCTTAATCGGCATGTATGCGAAGTTTGGGTTTGCTGACCTGGGACCTTCGAGTTCCAATCACGGAGGCCTGCGTTGGCACGAAATGGCATTGTCTCTGCGAGACACAAAAAAGCCCGCGAACGCGGGCTTTCATGATGAGTAAAACACTGGCTTGGAAGCCGCTAGAACCTCGCTGTGAGTCCCAGCTTCCACTCCTGACCCACTTCATACTCTTCAAACAGTTGGCCGCCCTGCTCTAGCCGGAACGCCTCATCGAAGATATTACGGACCTTGAACTCCAGCTCCATATTCTGGCCCCAGCGGGTGAACTCGTACTTCAGGTTGAAGTCGAGCTGGCCTCTGGGCTGCAGAAACACCTCTGGGTCGTTTCGGTCGCCAACCAGCACGATACTTTCGCCCGTGTAGTTGTAGGCCAGGGAACCACGCAAACCGAGATCAAAGTTCTCGTAGGACAGGACCAGGTTACCCAGCCAGTCCGCCTGGCCGGTCATCTCCCGCTCGTTGCGGAACAAGGGGCCAAGACGGCGACCGCCGGTCAGCGGAACATCGGCTGCCGTTTCGTCATCGCCTAACATGGCCACTTCTGAGTCGATGTGGGAGATATTGAAGCCCAGGGTGAAGTAATCCCACTCCGGGCTCAGACCAAACCATTCACCGAAGTAGAGATCTTTGCGAATCTCATACTCAATGCCGGCCAGCTCCGCCTCTTCTGCGTTGAACCAGGTAAACAGATCCTGCTGAGCCTGAATCTTGCCCACTTCAATCGGATTGGTGAAATCCTTGTAAAACACGCCCAGCGACATGCTGTCAGCCGTACCGAAGTACCATTCCCAGCGCGCGTCATAGTTTTCGAGTTCAGCCTGCTCCAGAAAAACGTTACCGCGATAGAAGAAACCGTTGTCAGGGTTCCGGATCGTGGTGCCGGTAATCTCCAGCAGACTGGGACGGTTACGCGTCTCGGAATAGGCAAAGCGAATCTGCATATCCGGGACGATCTCAAACGTGACAGAGCCACCGGGCAGCGTGTCACTGAAGCCCTGTGTCACCGCATTTACCGTGCCGGGGTCAATGTTGCCGCCCCAGGCGTCAGCTTCCAGATCGGCATCCTCCTGCCGCAAACCAAATTGTACCCGCAGGCGCTGCGTAAGCTGAGCATCTACGCCAAGGTAGTAGCCCTCGATTTCCTCACGAGAGGTTGCAAACGGGAAGATGCCCGAAGCGTTTGCCGCGCCCGCCGTAAAGTCACGCACGGTGACATTTTCGTCCTGAAAGTTCTGCAGATCAAAGAACTGATCTGGAGTCTGCAGCGGCACGAAGTCTTCCGTGAACGGCGTCAGGTCGAATCGAAAGGTGCGCTCCTCCACATCCCGGGTACGCTCGTAGATGGAATACCCACCTTTTAGCGTGACGTCGACATCTCCAATGAAGAAGGGATAGTTGATGTCAAAACCCCACTGCTCGATATCGTCATCCTGTTTGCTGTAAATGCGATCTGGCGCCTGGTTAACATCTCGCAAGTCACCGGCCGCCTGTCTGGCTGGCGTGACGATTTCCTGGACGCCGTCGCGATTATCGGCATAGGTGTACTGCCGGGTGTCCGGCGCATCTCGCTGAGCAGAGCCCGTAAGCGCACGCCAGTTGAACGTCGCATCAGGGTTAACAAACGATAGGTAGTGCTCACCCGATAGCTGGAAAGAACGAATCTCGTTTTCTACCCACTGAATAAAGTAGCTCTCAATGGGTGTGCCATCGGTCACATCATCTTCAGACGATAAACCCACACGCTGTTCGACCAGATCCTGCGACTGACGCAGAATGATGTTGGTCATTGAAATCGTGTTGTCCTGGTTAATTTCCCAACCCAGATTGAGAAAGCCGCTCGCGTTGATAGTTTGATACGTGGTCAGTTCCTGGAAATCGACTGTCTGACGCGAGCCGCCATCAACACCGGTAAATTCGTAGCGGCGCATGTCCACGTCAATATTGCGCCACTCGTTGGTGTATTTGCCGGCTGCAGTGACGCCCAGCGCCATGCCGTTATCAAAATCGTAGCGGTAACCCAGCTCTAGTTCGCCCTGCCCGTCGGGAACCAGGTTGCGTTCTTTAATTCCCCACTTGTTAAAGAAGCTGGCGCCCAGCGCGGCGCGCTCCGGGAACTCGGTCGCTTCGAAGTCCTCACTGGACAGACCGCGAATATTCTTGGGCAGATCTCGCGTACCGTCGTCCCAGCCGGAGTTGTCAATGCCACCGCCACTGTATGTCAGGCCATCGCCATCGGTCGACTTGGAGTTACCGCCAGTCTGAACACCCAGCAGAAAGTAATTTTCGTCAGGAATGTTTTTGGTGCGAATCTGCACCAGGCCGCCGGAGAAATCCCCGGGGTAGTCTGACGAATAGGTTTTTTGTACCAGCAGGCTGCGCACCAGATTGTTCGGCACAATATCCAATGGCACCGTTTTCTGGAACGGTACGGGGCTGGAGATAGGCGATCCATTCAGCAGCGTCGATGAATAGCGTTCACCGAGGCCACGCACATAGATATATTTGCCACCCACCAGGCTAAGGCCCGTAACTCGCGTCAGTGACGCGGCCACATTGCTATCGCCCAGAACCGCCATATCTTCTGCGGTCAGTACGTTGGATATCTCTGACGTCTCCCGCTTCTCGTCGGGAATAAACTCGCCGAGTACAAAGACCTCTTCTATTTGTGGCGGTGCGCCCAGGCCCGCGTCTTCGTCCTGCGCGAGCGCCACGCCAGCCTCACCCAACAGGGCGGCGGATACAGCGAGTGCAATCTTTCTCTGTTTCATCTCTTGGCTACCTGTAGAAAAGTCAATGGTTTAAGAGTGGAAGCCGCCTTGAGGCGGCTTCCTATCCATGCTTTCTACAGTCCGAAGACCCAGCTACCACCCCAGCTTTCGATATCCGAGCCCACGGTGCCCGTATTCTCGAAGAAACCGTCGTTAGGCAGCATGACGGCATTCGGGATGCTTCCGTCCTGCGTCGTGTTGGGCGAGCCGTCCAGGAAGGCCTGAACCGCATCCACGTCGTCGCCTTCGTTGACCGTAGCGCAACCATACGACACGCCCTGATTGGTGATCAGATCACCTAGCAGATTGAGCGATTCCCCCTGAATGCGAAGGCAGCTATCAGAACCACTGATCACGCTATTCCAGAGGCCAAGGCCCGTACCACGGCGCAGTCGGATGGCACGTTCCGTGCTGCTACCGATGATCGTCATGTTGGCGATGTTCGGGGCGGAAACAGGCGTAGCCAGTTCATCACCTTCCCGATTGTCCGCCTCAATGCCGTTGTCACCGGCGTCACTGGCCTGAACGATGTGCACAAACTGCATACGTCCTCTCCAGCCATCAGTCCAGTCCAGCGAATCATCGGCGATGCCTGTGAGCGCTACGTACTTGGCATCGGTGGTGCCACCGAAGAACTCAATCCCATCATCCAGGTTGTTGTGCACCTGCACATACTCAACCACGGTGCCGGAACCCGTGCCCTGGAAGGCGATGCCGTTGAGCTGGTTCTCCGGGTCAACGTTAGAGCCCGCAAACTTGACCACGACATAGCGAAGCGTGCCGGAGCTATCGGTGTCATCCGCGCCGCCGAACAGACCAGAGTCGGCCTCGCCTTCTTTGATGCAGTCGACGCTACCGCCAGTTGCTCCTTCAGGGCAGTCGTTAATCTGCGCATTACCGTTGATTACCAGACCACCCCAGAGACCGCGAGCGTTGGCAGCCGGCGTACCCGTAATATCCAGACCAGCGGTCATGGTAATAGGCATCATGGCTGTGCCCTGGGCATCGATCTGCGAACCGCGTGAGATCACCAGGAAGTCGTCCGTAGAGTCACCCACGAGGGTTACCCCGGGAGCAATAGTCAGCGTGGCGGAGTCAGTGTTGTCACCGCCAATTGTCACCTTGCCAGTCAAGGTATAGAGGTTGCCCTGCGGCAGGCTGATGTCACTGGTGTAGGTGCCCGATAGGCGGCAGGTGCGCGTAGAGCCATCCAACGGCGTGATTTCTTCGGTACCTGCAGGACAGTTGAAATCAACGTCGGAGCTCGGCATGCCTACGGTCCAGCCGGTGGTCCAGTCATTGTCGGAGTCTTGCACCGCGCCGATAAAGTTCACATCGTCGAAGAACGCGTCCCCGGACAGGTCGGCTGGAGGTACTGCAGAGCCATCTTCAGACACGTTGCTGGCATCCAGCAGCGCCTGAATAGCGGCCACGTCATCGCCTTCATTGACCGTGTCACATTCGAAGCTCACGCCGTCAAACGTAATACCAGTTCCGAGAAGTGTCAGTGAGTCGCCCTGGATACGCAGGCAGTTTGCACTGCCGCGAACCACCGTATTAAAGGTTTCAAGACCGGTACCACGGCGCAGGCGAATGGCACGCTCGCCCGCCAGACCTTGAATTGTCATGTTGGCAATACGCGGCAGGGCACGCGGCTGAGCGGTCTCATCGCCTTCGCGATTGTCAGCCTCAATCCCGTTGTCACCGGAGTCGTCGGCCTGGTCGATCAACACATACTGCAGGTCGCCGCTCCAGCCATCGGTCCAGTCCAGAGAGTCGTCCGCATTGCCAGTGAGCACAACCCACTTGCCACTGGTCGATCCACCGAAGAACTCAACACCGTCGTCCAGGTTATTGTGCACCTGAATGAAGTTCACATCAGTGCCGGTACCCGTGCCCTGGAAGGCAATACCGTTGAGCTGGTTTTCCGGGTCGACGTTAGAGCCCGCGTACTTGACCACGACGTAGCGCAGTGAGCCGGAATCGTCAGCGGCATCTGCGCCACCAAACAGGCCGGAGTCAGCCTCACCTTCCTTGATGCACTCAGCAGAACCGCCGCTGGCCCCTTCAGGACAGTCGTTGATAGGCGCATTGCCGTTGATTACCAGGCCGCCCCATAAACCGCGGCTGACCGCGATGTTTGCGTTACCACCCAGCGTCTCATCTTGTACAGAGGTGAAGGTAATTGGTGACATACGAGTACCCTCAGCGATGATCTGAGAGCCGCGAGAAATCACCAGGAAGTCAAACTGCGAACCACCGAACACCGTTACGCCGGGGGCAATCGTCAGCGTAGCTGAGTCTGTGTTTTCGCCACCAATCGTGACTTTACCGTTTAGCTGATAAAGGCTGTTTGAATCCAGGAACAGGTCCTGCGTAATCGTGCCTGTCAGGTTACAAACCCGCTGGCCGTTGACCATCTGGCTGTCTTCGGACGTACCGATGGGGCAGCCGAAGTCAGGTGGCGTTGTATTGCTCACAGAGCCCGCCAGCGTCCATCCAGCCGTCCAGTCTTCAGGACCAATAGCACCGACAAAACTCACGTCGTCAAAGAACGGATCGCTGTTTGCCACGGCCGTTACCTGACCGCCGTTCAATGACACTTCTTCAGCGCCCTGCAAGTAGGTCAGCAGCGCACCATCGTCATCATTGTCCTCCACTTGGGTGCAACCAAAGCTGGTGCCAGCAACAGTAAGCAGAGAACCAAGCAAGTCGCGAGACGTGCCGTCTACGCGCATACAGCTGTTGGAATCCACCACAAAGGTGTTTGTCAGCGTGATGCCTGTACCGCGACGAAAACGGAAAGCGCGTTCGGCCGGGTTACCGTAAACAGACATGTTGCTGATCGCCGGGTTAGAGCGCGGCATCGCCTCTTCATCACCCTCACGGTTGTCCGCTTCAATGGCATTGTCAGCAGACTCGGTCTGCTCGATGTAGAGATATTGGATGTTGCCGGTCCAGCCGTCGGTCCAGTCCAGGGAATCGTCGGCGTTACCCGTAAGAACGACGTACTTGGCCGAAGTGCTGCCGCCGAAGAATTCAATGCCGTCGTCCAGGTTGTTGTGCACCTGCACATACTCAACCGTAGTACCCGAGCCCGTACCCTGGAAGGCAATACCGTTAAGCTGGTTTTCCGGGTCGACGTTGGAGCCAGCATAGCGAACCTGCACGTACCGCAGGATACCGGAGCTATCGGTAGGCTGGTCACCTCCAAACAGACCGGAGTTCGCCTCACCCTCTTTGATACACTCGGCGCTGCCGCCAGTGGTGCCTTCGGGGCAGTCGTTGATAGGCGCAAAGCCGTTCAGAACCAAGCCGCCCCACAGACCGCGCGTCTCATCAGGAAGATCGCTCTGCAGGTCTTGTAAGGCCGTAAAGATAATCGGCTGCTCAGCAGTACCGTTCGCATTGATCTGGCAGCCTTGCTCAATCACCAGGAATTCCGTGTTGGTTTCAGCGGCTATGATGGCGCCCGGTGCAATATCCAGCACACAGTCGCTGGTAATTGCTGATGCTGTGGGGCTTGTGGTATCGCGGCGCACCCGCAGAGGGCCGCCGCCCGTGATATTGAATACCGCGTCGTTACCGATAACGAGGCCCTCGGGGTCGAGGTTGCCGTTATTCAGCGTGCTGACATTAACGTCGAATACTGTGCGCCCACTAATGGTTTCGCCAGAGTCAGTGATGGTACCCGTGAGGCCCGCGGGGATCTCTGTGGGCACTACAACGGTGCCACCGTCGCCGTCACCATCGCCGTCTCCATCACCATCACCGTCTCCATCGCCGTCACCATCGCCGTCTCCATCACCATCACCCTCGACAGGAACCTCCACCACAATGGAACCGGGAGAGACATTGTTAGACGAACCACCACATGCCACGAGAATCGTTGCGAACAACGCCAGCAGCATCTGTTTCATGAGAGCATCGAGTTTCATTTTTTACCCCTGACCAAGGATTAGTATGTTGTGCGGGCACAGCAGATCATGCGCCAATTGCAGCAGACCCGAATGGTAGGCAGGGGCAGTGAAGGATTTATGATTCTAATGTTACAAAACCATGACACCTGCGCTGTGCTATAGGTAGAAGCCGCATCCAAGCCAAGGCCCTGGTGCTCCTGAAGCTATGTACAGCGCCCATTTGAAGGCCCCTGTGGGCTGGCATACACTTTTGGTCGAGCGAGGAAATCACTGCCCCGAGCCACGGCGATACAAGCACAATAAAAGCAACAAACCTGAATAAAGAAAGGAGCTCACTCACCATGCGCCTGACTAACACACACACCTGCACCCGCAGCCACACCCTCACCCTTACCTGTCTGTTAATCGGATTTCTTTTATCCGCCTGCAGCACAGGGCAGTTCGAATTTGATGAAGACGATGCGATTGACGGCAACCTGTACCGGGTGACCAACGCCTCGGTGGGGCTTGCCTATGCCAATCCCGACGTCGACTTCAGTAGGTACACCAAAATCATGCTGAATGACCTGGACACCAGTAAAACCGTGGTGAAACAGCCCCGCAACACCAGCAGTACGGTGGGGAACCAGCCCTTTGAACTCACTGCCCAGAACCGCGAGAGTCT
>JBCDKJ010000076.1:0-14934 GCA_038746745.1 Pseudomonadota bacterium | reverse complement strand
TCCAGATCCTGCTCGTGGCGCAAGTAGGCCACCGCAAACTCGCGAATTGCTTCAAGGTCATCTGCATCTCCTGCTGCGGTTACCTGCTTGTCCGCAGCCTCAACGGTTGCGCCCGTCAGATAGTCGCGCGCCACATCGGCAATATACTTGCCGCGGTAGCCGTCCTCTGGCCAGTCGGCATCCTCGGGTGACAGGCCCCGAGCTCTCGCCTGTACTGAGCGGGCGAGGTTGTTGATCTGCTCGCCGGCGTCGTTGTAGTAGAACTCGCGACATACCTCCCAGCCGGTAGCCTCCAATAAGCGAGCCGCGCAGTCTCCCAACGCAGCCTGACGGCCGTGACCAATGTGTAGTGGCCCCGTGGGGTTCGCGGAGACAAACTCGACCTGAACCCGTTTGCCACGATGGGCGTCACTGCGACCAAACTGATCACCCTGTTCGATGATCTTGCTGACAATCGCAGCGCTACTGGCGTCCGTCAGGAAAAAGTTGATAAAGCCTGGGCCGGCGATTTCGGTTCTAGCCACCAGGGTAGAGCTGGGCAAGGCGTCGCACAGGCGAGACGCCAACTCACGGGGCGGCATCGCCGCGGCCTTGGCGAGCGTCAGCGCGATATTGCTGGCCAGATCGCCGTGAGCTGGGTCGCGGGTGCGCTCCAGCTGGATATTTGGGGCAATATCCGCCGGCAGGTCACCGGTTTGTACAAGCGTGTCTAGTGCCTGGCTAATGAGCGCGTTGAGCTGGTCTTTCATGTGATATTCGGCACGTTCGATGCGTCGCACGCGCTTGCATGCGCGGCAGGGTTGGCTAGATAACGGCGCGCATTATCCCCGTTCAGCCCAATGCTGGCTATAACAGGGCAGTATTTGCTCAACCGGTATCCAGCGCATCCACATCAATAGACCAGCGCAGCCGGCGGCTTTCCGGTGCGACCTCGCCTCGATCGACCAGCTGGCCTGCCAAAACCTGGAGATCAGCTCGACGCTGCGCTACAGCCAGCAGCTGGGCGCGGAACTTTCCGCTCTTGCGTTGCATCGGAGCAGGTAGCGGACCGATCAGCCGTACCTGGGGGTGCTCAGCATGCTGCCGCAGGTCTGCCAGAAATCGCTCCGCCGTTTGCATATCGTCCGCCTCTGCCCGTGCTACCAGTAACTGGCCAAACGGAGGTAGCCCTTGTTGCTGGCGTTGCTCTAGCAGTGCGTCTGCATAAGCATCGTAGCCTGCATGAAGCAGAGTTTGCAGCAGCGGATGATCCGGGTAGTGGGTTTGCAGGATTACGCGGCCGGTGCGGTCCTCGCGACCGGCGCGGCCGGCGACCTGGGTGAGCAGCTGTCCCATGCGCTCGGGTCCGCGAAAATCCGCACTGAACAGGGCGCTGTCAGTATCCAACAGCCCGACCAGCGTAATCCCAGGGAAATGGTGGCCTTTGGTCAGCATCTGTGTCCCAAGCAGTATGCAGGGATTGCCACGGTTGACGCGCTTTGAGAGCTCAGCCATCGCATCCTTGCGCTGCATTGAATCCCGGTCCACCCGATAGACCGGGAAGGCGGGAAAGTGTTGCGCGAGCACCGATTCCGCTTGTTCCGTGCCGATCCCCCGGGGGTTGAGTTGGCTGCTGCCACATTGCGGGCAGCGCTGTGGTAAGGGCACACGCCACTCGCAGTGGTGACAGCGTAGCTCTGCCCGGGCGCGATGCAGAGTCAGCCGCGCATCGCAGTGCCTGCACTGGGCGATAAAGCCACAATCGTGACACTGCAGCGTCGGTGCGTAGCCGCGCCGGTTCAGGAACAAGAGTACCTGGTTGCCCGCGTCAAGCGCGTCTCTGCAAGCGTGCAGCAAAGCTTCTGACATGCCACCTTGCAATGCCTTGCTGCGCACATCTAGCACGTCAACGTGGGGCAGTCGTGCCTTGCCAATTCGTTGAGTCAGGCGCAAATGCCGGTAGCGGCCAGCATGTGCATTATGCAGGCTTTCCAGGCTGGGCGTCGCACTGCCCAGCACTACGGGTATGTCTTCCAACTGGCCACGCTTTACCGCCAGGTCGCGCGCCGAGTAGCGAAAACCTTCTTGTTGCTTAAACGAGCCATCGTGCTCTTCATCGACAATGATCAGGCCGGGTCTGGCGAGGCTGGAGAAGACCGCTGAGCGGGTTCCTACCACGATGTCTGCGCGACCGCTGCGTGCAGCCTCCCAGGCGCTGACTCTGGCGGCGTCACCAAGGCCTGAGTGGAGAAGCGCAATGTGTGCCTCAAACCGCTCACCCAAGCGGTCAGCTAACTGCGGGGTCAGGCCTATCTCAGGAACTAAGAGCAGAGCTTGCTGGCCTCGCGCTAGAGTATCGGCGATGAGCCGCAAGTAGACCTCGGTTTTGCCGCTGCCGGTGACGCCATGCAACAAATGTACGCCAAAGTGTCTTGCATCTCCGGACAAAGCGTCGAGGGCTGCGGCCTGTTCAGTGGACAGCGACGGCCCGTCCTCCCAGCTCGGTGGTGCATGTGGCGCGGCGTCAGGCCGCTCCTCTATCAGGCCTTTTTTGAACAGCGCACGCCGCGCATCACTGCTGTGTCCCTGGGCCGCCAGGGATTCCCAGGATTGCTGACCGGTCTGCTGCAATGTCGCTAAAAGCGCAGCCTGCTTGGGCGCTCGTTTAAGAGCGCCGTCGGGTAAGCCCTGGCCTTCCCTCGTCAGGCCCCAGACTCCACTGCGACGATCGGAGGACGCTCTTTGACGTAGCGTGGTTGGCAGCGCTGCGGCCAGTACCTCCCCCTCCGGATGGTGATAGTAATCAGCCGCCCATCGGCATAAGGCCAGGACGGTACCGCTGATCAGTGGTGTCTTGTCGAGTACTTCCAGTGCAGGTCGCAGTTTTTCAGTGGGTAACGCACTTTCCCTGGCAACTTCCAACAGAACTGCAATCACTTCGCGTCGACCAAAAGGCACACGCAGTCGGCAGCCTGGGAGCAGTGTCTCAGCCTCAGCAGTTTCGACGCTTTCGGGCGGCAGATAATCGAAAAGACGGCGCAGAGGGGTTGCGATAGCAAGACGCAGTACAAGCATCGCGGCAGTGTAGCAGCACCCTGCACAAAAGCGCTTGCAGCCTGCGTAAAACGCGACTTTGTTGGCTTGCGTCTGTGTTGCGGTCTGTTACCATTTCGCGTCTTTTTCTGGGCCTCTCCTGCTGAGTAATGCGCGCCCTTTGTTTGCGCGAGCAGAAGCGTGGTGTCAGGCGAGTGATCGGCTGGCGGCACTTGGAGCGTAGGAGCAACACGGCGAAGCGCGCTGAAATTTTACCGCCGGGCGGGAAGCGACAACCGCTGCCAACTGGCTGACAAGCAGAAGCGTGGTTTCCGATGGATTCGACGCTTATTTTCCTCCGTACCGGCTCGCCGGTCGCAAACCGCCGCAAGGCAACTGGCTATTTCTGGATATGTCTGAAGAGTTCAAGCAAGCCGCACTGGATTACCACGCACATCCCATCCCAGGGAAGATCAGCGTGGAACTTACCACCTCTGCTGAGACGCAACGGGATCTGGCTCTGGCCTATAGTCCCGGCGTTGCAGAGCCCTGCCTGGCGATCAATCGAGAGCCACTCTCGGCCTACCGCTACACCGGCAAAGGCAACCTGGTCGCGGTCATAAGCAACGGCACTGCGGTGCTGGGTCTTGGGGACATAGGCTCGATGGCCAGCAAGCCGGTGATGGAAGGCAAGGCACTGTTGTTCAAACGGTTTGCCAACATCAATGCTATTGATATAGAGGTGGACACAGCGGACGTTGACGAGTTCGTAGACACGGTCGCGCGCATCGCGGAAACCTTCGGCGGCATCAATCTTGAGGACATCAAGGCACCCGAGTGTTTTGAGATCGAACGTCAACTCGTTGGCCGCTGTGATGTGCCGGTATTCCACGATGACCAGCACGGCACCGCCATTGTAACTGCAGCAGGTCTGATGAATGCGCTGGACATTCAGGAAAAGCCGCTGGCACAGGCGCGAATTGTTTGTCTGGGTGCAGGTGCCGCTGCTATTGCCTGTATGCGCCTCCTGGTCAGTATGGGCGCTTTGCGCGAGAACATTTTTATGCTGGATCGCCGCGGCGTGATCAGCGTCGGCCGCGATGGTGTCAACCAATACAAGGCTGAATTTGCCAACGACACCAGTTTGCGCAGCCTGGCGGATGCGTGCGAGGGCGCCGATGTTTTTATCGGACTCTCCGGTGCCGATCTGCTCACTCCAGAGATGCTCAAGTCTATGGCGCCCCGCCCGGTTGTGTTTGCCTGCTCCAACCCGGATCCGGAAATTCGCCCGGAGTTGGCCATGGAAACGCGGGATGACGTGATCGTTGCAACCGGGCGCTCTGACTATCCCAACCAGGTGAACAACGTGCTGGGCTTTCCCTTCATTTTCCGCGGTGCTCTCGATGTGCGCGCCAGCGCTATAAACGAGGACATGAAAATCGCCGCGGTGCACGCCATTCGCGATCTCGCTCGTGAGCCGGTTCCTGAGGAGGTCTTAAAGGCCTTCGGCGTTGATGCATTAAGCTTTGGCCCTGATTACATCATCCCCAAGCCCATGGATGAACGTCTGGCAAGCCGCGTGCCTGCGGCGGTAGCACGTGCAGCTGTAGAATCAGGGGTGGCGAGACTGCCGCTACCTGAGCAGTATCAGCTCTAGGCATCGCCTTACTGCCCGGCGGTTGCCGTCGGCAGATTCCCCTCGCGGAAGTATTCGAAGATCGCGCCATCCTGACCAGGCTTGGCCAGCAAGCCCGTCTCCTTGTCGATCAATGCGTTGACAATACAGGCAGGTCTGTCACGGGGTACATCGGGACTGTCTGCCAGCGCAACGCGCATATAGTCTATCCACATCGGCAGAGATGCTTTGCCCCCGAACTCGTTCTTGCCAAGCTCCAGGTTCTGATCAAAGCCCAGCCAGGCGGTAGCCACAACATCTCGGTTGTAGCCTGAGAACCAGGCATCTGTCGGCCCGTTAGTGGTGCCTGTTTTGCCGGCAATGTCACTGCGCTCCAATACCCGGGCTCGCCAGCCCGTGCCTTTGCGGATGACATCCTGCAACATACTATCGACGATATAGTTGACGCAGGGATCCATGATGCGGTCGGGTTGGGGACGTTGGCGCTCCGCCTGACGCAATATCTCTTCCATGGACAGCTCTTCAGAGATAGCAACCTCTGCGTTCTCGTAACCGTTTTCACACTGCCGACAGACTGTCGCTGGATTAGCTTCCCAGACGCGTTCGCGCTCGAAGTTTTCGATATGTCCGATTAGGTAGGGACTGACCTTGTAGCCGCCATTGGCAAGGCTGGCATAGGCGGTAGCGATATCCAGCGGCGTGACCGCGTGTGTACCAAGTGCCAGAGACAGGTCCCTGGCCATGGCATCGGTCTGAAAGCCAAAACGTCCTGCATAAGCGATGGCGTTGTCGATGCCTATCTGATCCAACAGCCGAATAGATACCAGGTTGCGCGATTTGGTGAGCGCCCAGCGCAGGCGCGTAGGGCCGTAGAATTTTCCGCCGTCGTTTTCGGGGCGCCAGGTATCCTCAAGCGCCGCGTCTTCGAATACCACAGGTGCATCATTGATCAGACTGGCTGCGGTCCAGCCCTGCTCCAGTGCCGCTGCGTAAATGAAAGGTTTAAAGTTAGAACCAGGCTGACGGATGGCCTGGGTAGCGCGATTGAACTTGCTCTTTCCAAAGCCCAGGCCGCCGACGATACTCAGCAGAGCGCCGTCATCGGGTGCCATGCCCACCAGTGCAGCCTGCGCCTCGGGCACCTGGGTAAGCTGCCAGCTGTCTTCGCTGCGAAGGACACGGATCAAGTCCCCGGCTTGAAACAATTCAGATGAGCTTTTCGGTGCAGGACCGCGCCGGTTCTCAGAGATATAGGGTCGAGCGGTAGCGGGTCCGTTTTCCCAAAGCAGCGTAGCTTCGCTGCCATCAATCAGCAGCAGACTAACGGAGTTGTCCTCGTCAATACCCGTCACAATGGCGGGCTCTCGCTCACCGATAATCGCTGTTTGTCGCAGCTGCTCCAGCCATCCAACCGTCGGGTCTTCGCCCTCGACGGCAGGCAGCGAGGCCTCCGGGCCGCGATATCCATGGCGTTCATCATACGTCGCCAGCCCCATCGCCACAGCGCGATTGGCCGCTTGCTGCAGCGGTGTAGAGATCGTGGTGAAAACATGATAGCCATCGCTGTAAGCGGGTAAGCCATAGCGACGCACCATGGTTGCGCGCGCCATCTCGGCCGCATAGGGCGCATCAAACGCCAGTTTGGCGCCGTGGTGGGTTGCAGTCACCGGTTGCGCTACCGCGGAGGCGTACTCATCGTCGGTGATGTAACCGAGGCTCTGCATACGACCCAATATCCAGTCCCGTCGAATTTGCGCGCGTTCTGGATTAGCTAAAGGGTTATAGCGAGATGGTTTTTTAGGTAGCCCTGCCAGCATTGCTAGCTGGGCCAGGTCTAGATCGGCGATGTGGCTACCGTAATAGACCTGCGCCGCAGCCTCAAAGCCGTAAGCGCGGTGCCCAAGGAACATCTGGTTAAAGTACAGCTCGAAAATGTCTTCCTTGCTTAAAACTCGCTCGATCTCCAGCGAGAGCAGAATCTCATTGAACTTGCGAATGAAGGTGCGATCCAGGGTGAGGAAGTAGTTGCGTGCGACCTGCATGGTAAGGGTACTACCGCCAGATACCTTCTCGCCGGTCAGCACCAATTCCGATACCGCTCGGGCCAGGCCCATGACATCGATACCGACATGATCAAAGAAGCCATCGTCTTCGGCAGCCAACAGTGCCTGTATAAACGTTGGTGGAATCTGTTGATAGGGCAGTGGGTTGCGTTTCTTTTCGCCGAACTGTCCGATCAGGTCACCCTCGCGAGTGTAGACCCGCATAGGCGTTTGCAGACGCACATCTTTCAAAACCTCTACCGAGGGAAGGCTGGGACTCAAATGCAAATAGACGCCTGCAACGACCATCACAGCACCGCAGGCGCCAAGGGGAAGCAGAAATGGCAGGATTTTCAGAAGCTTCATTTAAGTGTATGGAAATCAACTACTTGCGGGACTGAGATGCGCGTCACGAAAATTTTGACGTGGCCCATTATATGCTTTTTTACCCTTTTTATATATTTGCGCCTATGTTATACCTGTTATTTAATGTATCAGTGTATAAAAACAACGTAAGTAGCGGATAAAACTAGGAAAAACAAAAAACATGGTCATGGGACTTTTTGGCAAGCGTAAGTCGACTCCGGTGCTGGGACTCGACATCAGCTCGACGACGGTGAAGTTGTTAGAGCTCAGCCATACCGGTGAACGCTACCGGGTGGAGAGCTATGCCGTGAGTTCACTGCCCGCCGATGCCGTGATTGAGAAAAACGTCAATGACGTAGACGGCGTGGCTAATGCCATCCGCAATGTTGTCAACCAGTCCAAGACCAAGATCAAGGCTGTCGCTGCTGCGGTAGCAGGCTCCTCGGTGATTACCAAAGTCATCGATATGCCTGCAGGCCTGAGCGAAGACGACATGGAAACCCAACTCACCCTCGAGGCAGATCAGTATATTCCCTATCCGCTGGAGGAAGTATCTATCGATTTCGAAGTCCAGGGACCCATGCCAGATAATGAGACGCGGGTCGAGGTTTTGCTGGCGGCCTGCCGTCGGGAAACGATAGATACCCGGGTCGAGGCTATCGAGAGCGCGGAGCTGACGGCCAAGATCATGGACGTTGAAGCGTACGCTATGGAGCGCGCCTTCGGCCTGGTCCGTGACCAGTTGGATATAGAAGAAGAGAACACAGTCGCCGTGATCGATATCGGCGCCACGATGACCACTCTCAGCGTGCTCACCAATGGCACTACTATCTATACTCGCGAGCAGCTGTTCGGTGGCAAACAGCTCACCGACGAAATCATGCGTCGCTATGGCCTTCCAGTTGAGGAAGCCGGTCTCGCCAAAAAGCAGGGCGGCTTGCCTGATGACTATGAGCCTGAGGTGCTGGAGCCGTTTAAAGATGCGGTGGTGCAGCAGGTGGCACGCTCTCTGCAGTTCTTCTTTTCATCCAGCCAATACAACGACGTCGACTATATTGTACTGGCTGGCGGCGTCTCCTCTATGGAGGGGTTGGACGCCATGGTGCAGGACAAACTCGGTACGCCAGCCACGGTGGCCAATCCTTTTGCGGATATGGCGATCTCCAACAAGGTCAACGCGGTTGCGCTGTCCAGTGATGCGCCAGCCCTGATGATCGCCTGCGGGCTCGCGATGCGGAGCTTTGACTAATGGCACAAATTAACCTTCTCCCCTGGCGTGACGAACGTCGCGCGGAGCTCAAGCAAGAGTTTCTGATTGTGTTGGGCGCGGTGGCCGCCTTTGGCGGCTTCATCGTGGTACTGGTGCACTTGTTCTTCACCGGCGAGATAGCGACCCAGAATGATCGCAACGCCTACTTGAAGAAAAATATTGCAGAGCTGGATACCAAGGTGGCTGAGATTCGCGAGTTGCAAAAGCAGCGCACTCAGCTGCTCGATCGCATGAAGGTGATTCAGGAGTTGCAGGGCAACCGTCCTATTATTGTCCGCATTATGGATCAGCTGGTACGCACCGTGCCGGACGGCGTGTTCTACACCGAGCTGACATCCGGCAACCAGAGCATCGACATTACGGGCATTGCCGAGTCTAACAACCGGGTCTCCAGCCTGATGCGTCGGCTCGATGCATCCGACTGGTTTGCAGACCCCAATCTCGAGGGCGTTCGCGCTGAACCCAACTTTGGTGAGCAGGCAACCACTTTCAATATGAAAGTTGAGTTGCAGCTGCCCAGTGCTGGCGACGAGGAGAGCTGAGCATGGCTATGTCGGCAGAAGACCTGCTCCGTTCGGTACAGGAGTTTGATGTCAACGATCTGGATCTGGAGAACATCGGATCCTGGCCGCTGGCGGTCAAAATCATCGTCTGGGCACTTGCCCTGGTCGGCGTTCTCACTCTGGGTTACGTCTATCACGTGAAAAATCTTCAGGGCTCCCTGCAGAAAGCGGTGGATAAGGAAACCGCCCTGCGCAAGGAGTTTGAGCAGAAGGCGTTCCAGGCGGCAAATCTGGAAGCCTACCGGCTACAGATGGAAGAGATGAGAGAGTCCTTCGGCGCACTGGTCGCGCAGCTCCCCAGCGACACGGAAGTGCCGGGTCTGCTGGAAGACATCACCAACAAGGGCATGCTCAACGGTCTGGAGTTCAACAGCATTGAACTGCAGACTGAGATTACGCGCGAGTTCTATATCGAGCTGCCCATCAAGATTGTCGCCCGAGGCTCTTATCACGATCTCGGCGCCTTCGTCAGTGGCATGGCGGGACTGCCCAGGATTGTGACCCTGCACGACTTTGTTATACGGCAGGAGGCGGCAAATAGCAGCATGCTATCTATGAACATCACCGCCAAAACCTATCGCTACAAGGACGACGGAGCATAACCATGTCCGCGCGTAAACACAGTCTGCTTGCAGTGCTGGCCTTATTGGTCTCTGCCTGCGCTAGCGATGAGTACGCAGACCTCGATGCCTTCATGGAGGAAAAACGCTCCCGTCCCGGCGGTGTGATCCCACCCATTCCAGCGTTCAAGGCGTACAAGGCGTTTTCCTACAGCGCTACCAGTCTGCGCAGCCCTTTTGACCGGCCGATTGAGATTCGTGAGATATCACAGCTGCAATCGACGTCGACGGTAGAGCCCGACGATAACCGCCCCAAAGAGTTTCTGGAGCAGTTTACCTTCGACTCTTTGGGCATGGTGGGTACGCTCTCGCGCGCAGGTACTGACTGGTGCCTTATTCGCGACCCGGAAGGTGGTGTTCACCGTGTACGGGTTGGCAATTTCCTGGGCCGTAACCACGGCAAGATTGTAGAAATGACGGATACCTACGTGGCCGTCATTGAAATCGTATCTGATGGCACTGATGGTTGGGTCGAGCGTCCGCGCACGATCAAGCTGACGGGGCTCAACTAAGGCATGGTGACTGTCATGGACAGAACAACGAAAACGCAAATGGCTGTGCGGGCATCGCACAATGGGCTGTGGGGAGCGCTACTGGCGCTGGGCCTGCTATTGGCGAGTGCCGTGGCGGGCGCCGAAGTCGCCGTGCAGGACATCAGCTTTAACTCTCGCCCGGGCAGTAAGTTTGAAATCCGACTGGAGTTCGATGGTCCGCCGCCAAAGCCAGAGGCTTACACCATCGAGCGTCCGGCGCGCATCGCCATGGATCTTCCCAACACCACCAGCGCACTGGATAACAAGAAGTACGCGCTGCCCTACGGAAACGCGACCGGGGTTGTGGTTCTGGAGTCGGGTGATCGAACGCGCATGATCGTTAACCTGGTAAAACTCGTCCCCTACGTGACCCGCGTTGATGGCAACGCCCTGATTGTCGAAGTGGGTAATGAGGGCGCAAACGAATATCTGAAGCCAGTTGCTGATCCCTTCCGCGTTCCTAGCACGGAAGTGGCTGCGCTGGATCCGCGAGTGCAGATTGAAGAGCTTGAGTTCCAACGCAGTGAAGACGGCGAAGGGCGCCTGATGCTGACCCTCAGCGACCCCAGTGTCGACGTCAATGTCTACAGCGAGGGCAGCCTGATCAAGGTGGAATTCCTCGATGCCACCGCGGTTGAAGAACTGCTGCGCCGCTATGACGTTACCGATTTCGCAACGCCAGTCAGTAACATCGAAGTGACGCCGACTGAAACCGGCGTCATTCTGGCGCTGGACGCGAGCGGCAATTATGACTATCTGGCGTATCAGACCGACGCACAATATGTCGTGGCGGTGAAGCCGCTGACAGATGAAGAAGTCGAAGCGCGCAAAAGCGAATTTAACTATGTGGGCGATCGGCTCTCGCTTAACTTCCAGGACATTGAAGTTCGCGCCGTACTGCAGCTAATTGCAGACTTCACTGAACTAAACCTCGTCGCCAGCGATACCGTGACAGGCCGGATTACGCTGCGCCTGCAGAACGTGCCCTGGGACCAGGCGCTGGACCTGGTGCTTAAAACCAAAGGCCTGGATAAGCGTCAGATGGGCAACGTATTGATGGTGGCGCCTGCGGCTGAGATCGCCGAGCGTGAGCGTCAGGAGATCGAGGCGAATCGTCAGATCGCTGAGCTTGCGCCGCTGCAAACGGAGTTTATCCGCATTCGCTACGCCAACGCTGCCGATATCGTCTCACTGCTGTCCGCAGGCAGTGAGGAGGGCGGCTCCATGGTATCGGGCCGAGGCTCACTGATCGTGGACGACCGCACCAATTCCATCATTATTACGGAGACGGTGGCGAAGCTTGCTGAAGTACGTCGCCTGATTGATCGCGTTGATATACCGATTCGCCAGGTCATGATCGAAGCACGCATAGTCATTGCCTCAACCGACGTGGCGGATCAGCTCGGCGTGCGCTGGGGCGGTGGCTTCCTTGACGTGGGGAATGACGATGTAACGTCTATTGCGGGCGATCTCGATAACGTTGTGGGCCTGAATCAGGCGGTGATCGACGGCAATAACCCGCAGCTCACGTTCCCGGGTGCACTGCTGGTGGACCTTGGCGTCACCCAGGCGCCGGGCTCTTTTGCGGTGGGCTACACCTCGAATGATCTGTTCCTCACTGCCGAGCTGTCGGCGCTGGAATCCCAGGGCAATGGTGAAGTGGTATCGCAACCAAAGGTGATCACCGGTGACAAGCAGCAAGCCACTATCAAATCCGGTACTGAGGTCCCCTTCCAGCAAACAGCGCCGAATGGTCAGACCACCGTTGCCTTCAAGGAGGCCGTGCTCGCGCTGGATGTGACCCCGAACATCACACCGGACGACCAGATACTACTGGATCTTGTGATTAACCAGGACTCCGTCGGTGAACTGGTGCCCAGCGGCTTTGGCGACGTAATCCCCTCCATTGATACCACTCAGCTTACGACGCAGGTGCTGGTGGGTAATGGCGAGACGGTTGTGCTGGGCGGCGTGTTCCAGACCGAAGACATCCGCACCGTCAGCAAGGTGCCTTTCTTCGGCGATATCCCCTACCTCGGCACGTTCTTCCGTAACGTCAGCAATGAAAACACCAAGACCGAGACGCTGATTTTCATCACGCCGCGGATACTTGCTGAGACGCTTATCGACTGACCTATGGCCTCGCCTGATAGTGTCTTCCTGGTGGGCCCCATGGGCGCTGGGAAGACCACCATAGGTCGACTGCTGGCCCAGGCCCTCAAGCTTGACTTCATAGACTCCGATCTGGAGATCGAGGCCAGGGCTGGTGCTGATATCCCCTGGATTTTTGACGTGGAGGGTGAGGCCGGTTTCCGCGAGCGCGAAGCGCGCGCTATTGCTGAGCTGAGTGCACGGACCGGAATTGTGCTGGCCACCGGTGGCGGCGCTATTCTGCAGTTGCGCAATCGCGAGTTGCTGGCGAGCCGCGGCGTGGTGGTTTACCTTTACGCCTCCCTTGAGCGCCAGATTGAGCGCACCGCCCGCGATCGCAATCGGCCCCTGCTGCAAGTTGAGGATCCCGCAGCAAAACTCAAGGCGCTGATGGAAGAGCGTGACCCGCTTTACAGAGCGGTCGCTGACCACGTTATGGAGACCGATGGAGAACCGCCCCGTAATGTGGCGCAGCGCCTGGTTCGCCTGCTAAAGCATGTCGAATGATAAACGCATGTCGAACGATAAACGCCCGATGAGAAGCGAGTGAATGTGATATGACGGTGCTGATGCACACGCTGCAAGTTTCACTGGATGAGCGCAGCTACCCGATTTACATTGGCCGCGGCCTGTTGGGCGACCCTGCATTGGTCTCTCCCCACATAGGCGGCAAGCAGGTGGCGATCGTTAGCAACGAAACCGTTGCGCCGCTCTACAGCGAGCGGCTGCTGTCATCCCTGCACGGCGTTGAGACGGTCACTGAGATCGTGTTGCCGGATGGCGAACAGCACAAAACGCTTGCAACGCTCAATCAAATTTACGATCGCTTGCTGGATGCAGGGCATAACCGCAGCACCACTATTATCGCGCTTGGGGGTGGCGTGGTGGGTGATACGGCGGGTTTTGCCGCTGCCACCTATCAACGCGGTGTCAACTTTATCCAGATTCCCACGACGCTGTTGTCACAGGTCGATAGCTCGGTTGGAGGCAAGACTGCCGTTAATCATCCGCTCGGCAAAAATATGATTGGCGCGTTCTATCAACCCGCTGCGGTACTTGTCGATCTTGATACCTTGCATACGCTGCCTGCGCGGGAACTTTCTGCAGGTCTGGCAGAGGTTATCAAGTACGGTCTGATTGGCGACGAGCCCTTTTATCGCTGGCTGCAGACTCACATGAGCGACCTGCGTGCCCTTCAGGAAGGGCCTCTGGCTGAAGCGATTGAACGCTCCTGCAGTAACAAGGCGGCTGTGGTTGCCGCTGACGAGCGCGAGGCGGGCCAGCGCGCGTTGCTCAACTATGGCCATACCTTTGGCCACGCTATTGAAACCGCCCAGGGCTACGGCGAATGGCTGCATGGTGAGGCCGTAGCGGCTGGTATGGCAATCGCCACGCGGCTGTCAGTGCAACAAGGTTTGCTGCCTGCGGCCGAAGTAGCGCCACTAGAGCAGCTACTGACCGAAGCCGGTCTGCCCATTGCACCGCCAGCGGATATGACTCCCGCCAGCTTTCTTGAGCTGATGCAGCGCGATAAAAAGGTGATAGACGGGCGGCTGCGACTCATCCTGCTGGATGCCATCGGCACAGCGCGGGTGGTGGACCACGTATCCAGCGACGCACTCACTGAGCTGTTGCAGGGTTACTGCGGCAAATAGCGAGGCGAGCGTGTAGGGTGAGCTTGCCACTCCAATCACACGTATCAATAGACTAAAACGAGGCCAGTCTGTCGCGACGGCGTTCACGTTGTTCGTCCCTGAGCAATCTGTGTAAAATTACCGCCCTTTTCGGCATTGGCCCGGCCTCCGGTGCGCAATTCCTGTGTAACCGGTTGTTTATAAACGACTTTTAGGACCCTTTATGACTCAAGGCCTTTATCGCCCGGATGAGTTTCGCGATAACTGCGGCTTCGGCCTGATCGCCCATACCCAGGGCGAGGCGAGCCATCGTCTGCTGCAGACGGCTATTGAGTCCCTCACCTGCATGACCCACCGCGGTGGTATCGCTGCGGATGGAAAAACTGGTGATGGCTGTGGACTGCTATTACAGATGCCTGATGGGTATATGCGGGCACTGTGCCAGGCGCATTTTCAACACGAACTCAGTGACCGATATGCCGTAGGCATGATCTTCCTTAGCCGGGATTCTGACGACGCCGCCAAGGAGCGCCAGTCGCTGCAATCGATTCTGGAAGATGAGGGGCTTGCCGTGATCGGCTGGCGAGTCGTGCCGACAGATCCCAGCGTATTGGGCGAGATTGCACTGGGCAACATGCCCTGTATTGAGCAAGTGGTTATCGACGCTCCGGGTCTGGATGACGACAGTCTTGCCACTAAACTCTTCGTAGCGCGCCGCAGGGCCGAAATCAGCCTTGAAGGCCATGATGAATTCTACATCTGCACGCTCAGTGGCAAGGTGCTGTCCTATAAAGGACTCATGATGCCCGCGGATCTGCAGCAGTTTTATCCAGACCTGGGTGACAGTCGTCTGGAAACCGCCATCTGCGTATTCCACCAGCGATTCTCGACTAACACGCTGCCGCAATGGTCGCTGGCTCAACCCTTCCGACTGTTGGCGCACAATGGTGAGATCAACACCATCGAGGGCAACCGGAACTGGTCTGAAGCGCGTTCAGCCCTGTTCAAGACCGAGCGCCTGCCGAATATTGAAGCCATTTCGCCGCTGGTCAACCGCACCGGGTCAGACTCGTCCAGTCTCGACAATATGCTGGACGTGCTCCGCAC
>JBCDKJ010000075.1:0-15014 GCA_038746745.1 Pseudomonadota bacterium | reverse complement strand
GCCTTTCTGCGCAAGCGCAAGCTCCCCGTCCCGGACTGGCTGGATTACTGAGACAGCGGTAGTGGTCAGGGTAGCAGTCGCCCACAACTAACTAGCATGACATCCTGGAAGAACACTCTATGAAAATCGGTATTATCAGCGGCAGTCATCGACAGGACTCTCAGAGTGAAAAAGTTGCGCGCTGGATTGAGCGCGCACTGATCGCCGAGGGCCACTGCGACGAGACCTGGCTTTTCTGCCTGACAGACAATCCTCTGCCCCTATGGGATGAGGGTATCTGGAATGGGGACGCAGCATGGGATGCAAGGCTGGCGCCCCTGCGTGACGAGCTGCACAGCTGCGACGGCTTTGTCGTGGTATCTCCGGAGTGGCATGGCATGGCCCCCGCAGGCTTAAAGAACTTTTTCCTGGTGTTCACCGGCGGCGGCGAGCTGGCACACAAGCCTGCCTTGATTGTTACCGTATCTGTGGCGGATGGCGGCTCATATCCGGTGGCGGAACTTCGTATGAGCAGCTACAAAAATAATCGTATTTGCTTTTTGCCGGAGCACCTGATCGTTCGCTACGTGGACACCGTGTTTAACGAAAAGCCCGAAGAAAATAAGGCGAGCGCTCAAGAGTACTTCGAGCAGCGCTTAACGTACTGCCTGCGCTTATTGAAGGAGTACGCGGCCGCGTTCAGAGGGGTACGCGCCAGTGGCGCGGCGTCATTGGAGACTTACAGTAGCGGTATGTAGATCGCGCGCAGGAGCGTAAAACCAGCTAGCCAGCTGCAGCGGCCCGCTCTTTCTCTACCAGATACTCGGCAATCTTGAGCATGTTGGCGTGACCACCCGCGTCACGTGCGTTAATGCGGTATTTTCCAGCCACCATCAGCCCTGGTGTGCCTGCCACGCGAGCACTGCGTGCACGCGACTCTGCCTGCTGGACCTGGCTGCCGACGCCAAAAGAAGTAAAGGCCTTGTCGAAGTCGGCAGGGCTGACACCGTTGTCCACGAACACCTTTTTGATCTGACTGTCGCTGGAGAGCCTCTGTCGATCAACATGAATCGCCGCGAAGATAGCGCCGTGCACGGCGTCTAGAACGCCCAACGCCTGTGCGGCATAGAAAGCCCTGGCGTGGGGCCTGAACGCGTCATTCCAGATCACCGGTGAGGGCGCTACCACTACGTCCTCGGGCTGCTGACTGGCCCACTTGCGCAGTAGCGGCTCGAAGGTATAACAGTGGCCGCAGCTATATGCGAAGAACTCCACTACTTCGATTTTTTCTGCGCTGCTGGTGCGCAGTGCCGGCGTAATCAGCGTGTAGTGTGTGCCTTCGACATAATCCTGTGCTGGCGCGTGGGTACTGGCCAAAGTGCCGACCAGCACCAGAATGCAGGTGGAGAAAAATCGCTTCATTACAAACTCCTTGACCCGAGCCCACGCGATGCAGCGTTCATATCCGACCACCTCATCGCTGAGAAAGTTCGCCGATTAATACAAGCCGGCTATGAAGTTAGAAACGGCCTCAATCTCGTTGTCCGACAAGCGACGCGCGACATCGCGCATAAAGCGAGAGTCTCCATCGTTGGTGCGGCCCTCGGGATCTTCTTCTAGGGAATTCTCCGCGCCGGTGCGCCAGCGTCGCAGCTGCAAGGCAATGTAGTCTTTGTGTTGACCCGCCAGGCGCGGCCATCCAGCGGGCCCGTTGCCCGCGCCAGTGGCACCGTGACAGGAGGCACAGGCAGCAACGCCGGTTTCAGCGATGCCGGTTCGATAAATCTCAGCGCCCAGCGCCAGATTCTCATCAGCAGCCTTGCCACTGCTCATAGGCAGACTGGCGTAGTACGCCGCTATGTCGGCAATTTGCTCATCAGTCATATAGTCGACCTGTCCTACCATTGCGGCGATAGGGCGACGTTTATGTTTGATGTCGTTAATCTGTTTGATCAGGTACTTTTCGTTCAGACCCGCCAGCTTCGGAAAGTTAGGCACCAGGCTATTGCCATCCTGCCCGTGACAGCCCGCGCATACTACGGTCAACGCCTTGCCTGCCTCAGGGTCACCGGCCTGGGCGGCTGTACTCAGTCCCAGCGTCAGTGCCATTGCAAGGTATATCGTTTTCATGGTTTTCCATATCCAGTTGATCGGTGAATTTGATGTCGGCCTTTATCCGACACCGACATTGATACGAAGTGTATCGGTCTGTCGATTTCTCAGCCGCTGCAACAATTTTCAGCGGTAGCCCTGATGAGCAAACCCCTGCCCGTGGCCTGTATAGGCCCTCCGTAACAGCTGTGCGGGCAGGCAGACAGACAGCGGTATCACCGGTTTGAGCAAGCCGCATTGCCGTGCAAACTCGCTTAGTGGATATGCGGGCGCCACAGTCTGCGCTGTGATCCATACCCACATCACCTGGCCAGTGACAGCAGAGCTCGCGCTATTCGCAGCACAAACAGGCCTCACAAGCACGCAAATGCGCACTAGCGCTATCGGGGCCAAAAAAAGGTGTGGCATTATATACGACAAGCTAACGGCAAAAAAAGTCAATGTCCGGGTCGCAAACCTGCCCTCCCACGCGCGTGAACTACCGCGCAGCGCAGTTCCTCACCAGCGCATCCAAGCTTAGCCAATGCCCGCAAGATCATGGCTGGGAAGTGGCTTTTGCGGGGCGCTCCAACGCTGGCAAATCCAGTGCCATCAATACCCTCACTGGCAATCGCAAGCTGGCGAGGACCTCAAAAACCCCGGGCAGAACACAACTACTCAACTTTTTCAGCCTCGGCGATGACAAGCGCCTGGTAGACCTGCCCGGGTACGGTTTTGCCAGGGTGCCCGAATCTGTAAAGCGCGCCTGGGTTCGCCAGATTGAATACTATCTGCAGCACCGAGAATCGCTGCGCGGGCTAATCCTGCTGATGGATGTACGTCACCCCCTGCAGGAATTTGATCGCATGATGCTGGACTGGGCCGTTGCCGCCGCGATGCCCGTACATATTTTGCTTACCAAAGCGGACAAGTTGAAAAAAGGACCCGCCCAAAACACACTCCTGTCTTTGCAGGGGCAACTCGCAGATCGTGCCGACCTGGTCAGCGTGCAACTCTTCTCAGCCCTGAAAAGACAAGGGCTGGCGCCTCTGAGCGCAGTGCTGGACCGCTGGTTAAGCGATCCGTCTGTATTAGAAGAGCCGGCAGACGACCACAATGAAGCAAACTCTCCAGAACAGAAAGGGCAGGCTGATTAATCCGTCACTAAACGTGACTCAATGAGCTTCATCCCAGTTGCTGCCTACCCCGGCTTCAACCAACAGCGGCACATCCAGTGAAGCCGCGGCAGCCATTTCCGCACACAGCGTCTCACAGACGTCGTCAACGGCATCCTTGGCCACTTCCAGGACTAACTCATCGTGGACCTGCATAATTACTCGCGCAGCGGCGTTTGTGCTGGTCAGCCAGTCATCCACTCGCAGCATAGCCCGCTTGATAATGTCGGCGGCCGTACCCTGCATAGGTGCGTTAATCGCCGTGCGCTCTGCAGCTTGAACGCGCATCTTATTACTGGCGTTGATTTCAGGCAGATAAAGACGTCGACCAAATAGCGTTTCGACGTATCCTTTATCGTGCGCCAGGGTTCGGGTGTCGGCCATATAGTTCTGGACGCCTGGATAGCGATCAAAATACAGGTCGATATAGTCCTGGGCCTCATTGCGGCCGAGGTGTAGCTGACGAGAGAGTCCAAAAGCGGACATACCGTAGATCAAACCAAAATTAATCGCCTTGGCCTTGCGGCGCTGCTCATCGGAGACCTCATCCAGGGCCGTTGCAAACACCTCTGAGGCGGTAGCACGATGTACGTCCAGTCCCTCTCGAAAGGCCGACAGCAGGCCCTCGTCGCCAGACAGGTGAGCCATAATGCGAAGTTCGATCTGCGAGTAGTCAGCCGCCACGATGCGATAACCGGGTGGCGCTACAAAGGCTTTGCGGATACGGCGGCCTTCCGCGGTGCGGATAGGAATATTCTGCAAATTCGGATCTGAGGACGACAGCCGACCGGTGGCTGTCACGGCCTGATGGTAAGACGTATGGATGCGCCCGGAGTGCGGGTTGACCATATCAGGCAGCTTGTCCGTGTATGTCGACTTCAGTTTGCTGAGACCGCGGTGCTCGATCAGCAATTTTGGCAACGGGTAGTCCAGTGCCAACTCCTGCAGTACCTCTTCTGCGGTAGAGGGCGCGCCCTTGGGTGTTTTACGCAGCACCGGCAGACCCAGTCGATCAAACAGTATCTCGCCGAGCTGCTTAGGTGAACCCAGATTGAATTCACCTCCGGCCAGCTCATACGCTTCCTTCTCCAGCTCCAGCATGCGTGTGCCGAGCTCTGCGCTCTGGCGTTGCAATTGTTCCACGTCCAGCAGTGCGCCGTTGCGCTCCACTTTAGACAGCACCGGCACCAGAGGCAGCTCAATCTCTTCCACCACACGTTGCAGGCCTGGCTCAGCCTCCAGCCGGGGCCATAACACCTCGTGTAAACGCAGGGTGATATCTGCATCCTCCGCCGCATAAGGGCCAGCCTGCTCCAGGCTCACCTGGTTAAAGGTCAGCTGCTTGGCGCCCTTGCCAGCAATATCTTCAAAGTGAATCGTGCTGCGTCCCAGATATTTCAGCGCGAGACTGTCCATGTCGTGACGCGTCGCCGTAGAGTCTAAAACGTAAGACTCCAGCATGGTGTCGTAGGCAATCCCACGCAGAGTAATATCATGATTTGCCAATACGCTGGCATCGTACTTGAGGTTCTGGCCCAGCTTTTTCCGGGACGCATCCTCAAGCAGAGGCTTGAGCCGTGCAAAACAGGCAGCTCGCTCCAATTGATCTGGTGCACCAGGATAATCATGAGCCAGCGGCAGGTAAGCCGCCTGGCCGGGCTCTACGGCAAAGGACACGCCCACGATTTCAGCCTGCATATAGTCAAGGCTGGTGGTTTCGGTATCAAAGGCGAACAGCGGAGCAGACTCCAGCAAGCCTAACCAGTACTCGAAGCGTTCCTGGCTGAGTATTGTCTCGTAATCACCGGCGTCTGCGGCTTGCGCGGCCTCGCCCCCATCCTGCAGTTCATCCACCCAGCTTTTAAATTCCATGGATTTATAAGTCGCCAGCAGCGTCTCCGTATCGGGGTCTGCGTTGGCAAGATCATCCACCTGAATCGGCAGTGTGACATTGGTCTTGATGGTCGCCAGCTCTCGGGACAAAAATGCGCTATCGCGCTCCGTCTCCAACTTGGCTGCCATGCCTTTAGCGCCACGAAAACCCAGATCTGCCACGGCATCCAGGCGGGCATAAATCTCATCCAGACCTCCCAGACCCTGCAGCAGCGCCAGCGCCGTCTTTCCACCCACGCCGGCAACGCCCGGAATGTTGTCAACCTTGTCACCCATCAGCGCCAGAAAATCGATGATCAGCGCTGGGGGAATACCAAACTTTTCCTCCACGACCGCTACGTCCATATGCGTATCGGTCATCGTGTTGACCAGAGTGACCCTGGCGTTGACCAGCTGCGCCATGTCCTTGTCGCCGGTAGACACGATCACATCGCGGGCACTGGCTTCCGCCTGTGCTGCCAGGGTGCCAATCACATCGTCCGCCTCAACGCCGTCTACCACCAGTAGTGGCAGGCCCATCGCCTTGACGATGGTGTGGATAGGTTCCACCTGCGCGCGCAGGTCATCCGGCATGGGAGGCCGGTTTGCCTTGTAGTCACTGTAGATGTCATCGCGGAACGTTTTGCCCTTGGCATCAAACACTACCGCTATAGGTGACTCCGGGTAATCCTTCTGCAAGCGCTTTAACATGCTGATAACGCCCTTTACAGCACCAGTCGGGCGATTGTCACTGGTAGTCAGAGGCGGCAGGGCGTGGAAAGCCCGGTACAGATAAGATGAGCCGTCTACGAGTACGACTGGTGCCGCCATCAAAGCTCCCAAACTACGCGCACAGAGCGATAGGTCAGTTTCATTTTGGCGAGATCCAGCGGCGCTTTAAAGAAGCCGTGATAATCCCCCCGCGGGTTGATTAGTGCGACATTGGCACCGTGCTCTACCTGGTAGTCGCCGTCGTCGCCCACCACTTTTACAAAGGGCATATTCAGCGCGGTGGCCAGTCGATGGGTCTCCAGAAATTCACCCGTGACACCGACGAAGCCCGGATTAAAGAACGGGACATACTCTGCCAGCACGTCCGGTGTATCCCGCGCAGGATCTACGCTCACCATAACAACCTGCGTATTACTGGCCTCTGGCAAATCCTCCAGCTCGTCCAACAAGCGGGAGAGGAAAGCCATAGTCGTTGGACAAATATCCGGACAGTGAGTAAAGCCGAAAAACACCAGTGTCCATTGCCCTTGAAAAGTCGCAGCGCTGACCGGCTGGCCACGATGGTTCTGCAGGGAAAATTCAGGCAGCGCTCTTGGCGTCTCAAACATGATGGCGCCGTTATTGCGCATCTCTGCCTGACTTAGTACCCGGGGCTTTTTTATCTGATATACGAAGCCACCCACAATCACCGCGATAACGCTCAGCAGGCCTATCACCGTGAAGCGGATATTGCGCTGCTGCCTCGCTGTCGTTATCGCCGGACTGCTGGCTGGCGACGACGCGCTCATGACAAAGCCGTCATAGGAAACAGATAGTGGTCCAGCAGCATCACCACGAACAGCAGCATCAGATAGGTGATGGAATACTTGAAGGTATCAATCGCGGCACGCCGATCATCGCCCCATAACAGACGACCCGCATGCCAGAGAAAGCGCACACCCAGCACCAACGCCCCGACCAGATACAGGTTGCCACTCAAGCGCGTGACGTAGGGCAGCAGCGTGATTGCGAACATGATCAGCGTGTAAAGCATGATGTGTAGCTTGGTGAAAGCCTCACCGTGGGTGACGGGCAACATCGGAATATCGACCGCCGCGTACTCTTCCTTCCGGTAAATAGCCAGCGCCCAAAAGTGTGGCGGAGTCCAGGCGAAAATGATCAACACCAGCAACAGAGCGTGGCCATGTATCTCCCCTGTCACAGCCGTCCAACCCAGCAACGGCGGCGCGGCACCCGCCAGGCCGCCAATGACGATATTCTGCGGTGTGGCTCGCTTTAAGAAGACCGTGTACACCACAGCGTACCCAAGCAGCGATGCAAAAGTCAGCCAGGCGGTGAGCGCATTCACAAACACCAACAGGATGTACATCCCCAGTATTCCCAGCATGCCTGCAAACAAGGCCGCCTGAGCCGTGCCAACTCTGCCCTTGGCCATCGGCCGGTTGCGGGTGCGGGCCATTACCTGATCGATGCGCTGATCTACCAGATGGTTAATAGCTGCCGCAGACCCCGCGCATAACGCGATACCCAGATTGCCAAACAGCAGCGCCTGCCAGGGCACCATGGAAGGAACAGCCATGAACATACCGATCACGGCGGTCAGCAGCATGAGTGCCACTACCTTAGGCTTTGTAAGCTCCAGATAATCCCGCCAGACGGCGGCGTGCAAAACCTGCTCCATCAGCGGCTTCCTAACGGGGTCTGATTTAGCAGAGCGGGGCGAGCATCCGGCGACACTGGTCGCGAGATCGGCTTCTCCAGCGGCTGATTTAGTGTCACCAGATAGTAGTTCACCGTTACCATGACGAGCAGCAGCACTGCACCAACAGCGTTGTGCGCCGTAGCAACAGCGACCGGGAAGTGGAATACAATATTGCTGAGACCGAGCAGAAACTGAAGCGCTAGCACAGACGCCAGTACTGCTCCCAACCGTCGTGCTGGCAGCGCCTGCTGTCGCCACAGGCGCAGTGCTAAAAACCCAACCACCAGCAGCGTCACAAGCGCGCCGATGCGGTGGCTCAAGTGAATCGCCACCCTCGCCTCATTGGTCATCGTTCCACCCAGATAGTTGGGTCCTACCTGCTGCAGCAAATCGAATCCTGCGGCAAAATCCGCGTTGGGTAACCACTGCGCCTGACAGGTTGGTAAGTCGGGACAGGCGACAGCGGCATAGTTGGATGTGGTCCAGCCGCCCAGGGCAATTTGTCCAATCACTACCAGCAACGCAAACAGCGCCAAGGGCTTGAGCGACACCAACCCCGCCGCATCCACAGCCGGTAGCTGCCAGTGCTGTCGATTGAGTCGCAGCACCAGTAACCACAGCAAACTAATGGTCGTAAAGCCGCCCAGCAGGTGCGCCGTCACCACCTGCGGCCACAGCTTCAAGGTTACCGTCCACATTCCAAACATGCCCTGCAAAATCACAAAGGCCAACAGGAACACGGGCAATTTGAGGGGTTGGCCAGAACGACGGTTGCGGATCGCCATGACTGCCAGCGCTAACACGATCGCGCCAAGGGTCGTGGCGAGATACCGATGGATCATTTCTGGCCAGGTCTTGTCCAGCTCCACGGGCGCATCTGGGTAAGCCTGATTGGCAGCCGCAATCTCCCCGGTCTCATTAGGCCATAACACATGCCCATAACAGCCAGGCCAATCCGGGCAGCCCAGACCCGCATCTACCAACCGGGTAAACGCGCCCAGAATGATCACACTCATCGCAAAGCAAACGCCAAATAGCGCAAGGCGAAAGCTGGGCTGGCGAGCATGCGGGGTGTTGAAAAAACGTTGCATAAGTCCGGTTCGAGTCTAGCTGATGTCGTCAGCCATTACTGTTTTTCAGCAGGAATTTGAGATCGGCCATGACGTCTTTACCGTCTGCGTCTGCCGCGTAAGACAGAATCAGCCAGCCAGAAGGGTCCATTACGTAGTAGCCGGGTTTTGAGCCTTGTCCAGTCTGCCCGGCGATATCAGCTGAACGAGCGGCTGTGATCGCGGGCGCAGAAGTATACAAGAGATTAATGCCGGGGTAGCCCTGCTTGAGATTTTCAAGCCCAGAATCTCCAGGCGCCGCATCCTGCGCCAGATAAACACGCTGGATGCGATTAGCGTATTTCCCCATGGCGGTATGAATCTGCCGCGTGTAATAGAGCAGCTCTTCGCAGCCAGCGTCACAATGCGCTCCGCCAGGGATTACGATGCGCCATAGTGGACGATCGTCGCGCGGCTCGAAGGCCCGGCCGAGGGCGTCCACTGGGGCAAAGTCAGCAATGGCCAGCGGCGGCGACACCAAGGTGCCTCGGTTCGCGGTTCCCAGCACGCCCACCAGATCGAGCCGCCCACTGGCGACGTAGTACCACAGCCAGGTCGAGGCGAGGATGATCATGACCGGTATGCCAGCAATCATCAGCAGTGCCATCTGATTTCGATTGATTCCTGTCGTCACGGCCCGGTCTTCTCCTCTACAGTGGCCGCAGTGGCCTCGGCATGCCGCAAGTCCGAACGACGCTGGCGCCATAGCGCCGGCAAGGTGGTATTACGCCAAAGCCCAATCACCAACAACGTGAACGCCATAGCAAACCACTGAAGTGCATAGGCACCGTGCTTTTCAGGCCGCATGTTGACCAATGCCCACTCTGCTACCAGCGCCACAGGGCTCTCGAGGTCCACGCGCACACTGTACGGCCACACCGGCTGACCCAGCAGCTCTCCCATCGCTTCGACATCCAGCGCCTGCACCAGTCGCGGCCATCGATTATCGCTATCAATGGCACCCAGGGTGTAACTCTCCCCAGGTTGCACGTAAACCGAGCCCGTTATTTCATTGACGGGGGCAAGGGGTGGTGGAGCGGGCAGACTGCGCCGGAACTGATCACCTTCCATCCAGCCCAGATTAACCAACACAACATGCTGGCCGGTATCGAAAGGCGTTACAACCTCGACGCCATAACGGCCATCGCGTATTCGGTTATCCAGCAAAAAAGTGCGCTCAGAAATAAACGCGCCGCGCAGAGTGACTCTGCGGTGAGCAAGATCAGCTGGCTGAAGGGGCAGCGCTGACAAGGGCACGGGGGCTAGCTGGCGCCTCGCCTCGTATTGCGCGGCGATAGCGCGTTTTTCGTCGGCACGGGACAGTTGCCAGAGCCCCAGCGAAATAAATACAGGGACCAACAGCGCAACGAAGACTGCACTGCGCCACTCAATGTCCCAGCGCAAGCGCAGCAATTGTTCCGGTGTGCTCACCAAAAACGTCCGCTATACTGAACCAACCCGCGTCGAGGGCTGCATGTTTATCAAATTTCTCATTGTCGTACTGTTGGTAGCACTACTTGGTAGTCTGGGTGCAGGTTTCTTTTTCCTGATGGTCGACCAGGGTGATAGCAGCAAGCGTCGCCTCGTCAATTCCCTGGGTCTACGATTGACGCTGGCAGTAGCTTTGATGGGCGTAATCGTTTACGGCGTGAGTTCTGGTCAACTGCGATCGCAAGCGCCTTGGGAGCAACATTCACCGCCATCTCCGTCTTCTCCGCCTTCTGCCGCATCGTCTTCCGCTGCTTCTTCTCCTTCGGTTCCTTCCAGCCCTTCCAGCCCTCCTTCCCGTTAACTGCCTGGAGCCGCAGCGGAGTCAATCCGTTATGACTTACCTTATGGCTTTGGACATATCGGCGCTGAAGGTCATTCTTCTCGCATCTATCGCATCTATCCAGAGGTACATAGTCAGTCCTAGCTCGTGGGCTTCTCTCGTCAGGCTAGAGGATGTACACAAACATGAATAACATCACCCACACCACGTCGACGAAGTGCCAGTACCAGCTGGATGCTTCAAAGCCGAAATGGTCCTCCGCCGTAAAGTGCCCCATGCGCATCGACCGAATCCACTGTATCAATAACATGGTCATTCCCATGGCCACATGGAAGCCATGAAACCCGGTCAACATAAAGAATGTTGAGCCGTAGATGCCCGAGTCCAGAGTCAAGCCAAAGTGCACGTAAGCTTCGTGGTACTCGACGTACTGTACGTAGAGGAAAATCGTCGCCAGCGCGACAGTGATGCCCAGCCACAGGTTAAATTGCGCGCGACTGCCCTTGAGTATTCCCAGGTGCGCGATGTGCACTGTCAGACTTGAAGTCAGCAGAATGACCGTGTTCCAAAGTGGTAACCATTTGTACCAGGCACCCACCTCGGAGAACGCCATGCTGGTGCCGGGGGACGCGAACTCACCATTGTTAGCAATCAGCTGCGCTCCAGAACCACCGACCGCCTCTTGCGGCGTCTGTTTCATGGGCCAATTGAACTCAAAACCCTCCCACAGCAGATGATTCATGGCGCCGCCTTCTCCTTCACCTGCCAACCACGGCCCTACCAGCACCCGCACATAAAACAGTGCGCCAAAAAAGGCGAAGAAGAACATGACTTCTGAAAAGATGAACCAGAACATTCCCAGCACATAGGACTTCTTGAGCTGACTGGAATTCATACCAGCCAGGTTCTCCCGAATCGTGGAACGGAACCAGACAAACAGCGTCGCCACGAACCAGAGCAAGCCCACAGTCATAATGTTCCAGCCACCGCTGGAAACGCCGGGCTCACCAAAGGTCATGTCGTTGAGCACGTTGGCTGCACCGAACACGCTCAGCACCAGCCCGATGGTGGCGCTTATCGCCATGCTGCTGCTCTCTGGTACGTAATAATCTTCGTGCGTGGCTGTGTTCTGCGTAGCCATGTATTTTTCCCCCGTTAGCGTGATGCGACCGCTGCTTTGGCGGCACTCGACGCTGATTCTGTTATGTCAAACATGGTATAGGACAAGGTGATTGTCCTGATGTCTCGCGGCAGATCCTGATCAACAATAAACTGCAGCGGCATATGGGTGCTTTCCCTGCCAGCCAGCGGCTGCTGGTTGAAGCAGAAGCACTCAGTTTTGTGAAAATACTCTGCCGCCCGTGACGGAGATACTGACGGTATCGCCTGCGCAACCATATCGTTGGTTAACGGATTACGAGCAAAGAAGACAGTTTCGTTCACCGCGCCGGGGTTGACGCGCATCATGGTGCGCGTCGGGCGAAACTCCCAGGGCATCCCGTCACTATTGGTAGCAATGAATTGCACCATTACCTCACGGCTGGCATCGACCTGTATCGTCGCCGCTTCGTACGCCTGTCCCGCGGTCTTGCCATTAATGCCCAGCGCATCACAAAGCACGTTATACAGAGGCACCATCACCACAAATACGAATGCGAACATGGTGACCGCCACCGCAACCAACTTGGCCACGGTGGTAAGTACGGCAGTATCGTTGGCGCTTTGCATCACGTCCGCTGGCGCGCAGCTATGCTTACGTCAACTTGGGCGGCACGGCAAAGGTATGGAAGGGCGCCGGCGTGGGCACCGACCATTCTAATCCTTCAGCTCCGTCCCAGACCTTGTCTTCACTGACGGGCTTGCCGCTGACAATCGTCGCAATCACGTTGTACAGGAACAAAAGCTGTGACGCGCCATAGATGAAGGCACCGATGCTGGACACCATATTGAAGTCAGCAAACTGCAGCGCATAGTCTGGAATGCGTCGCGGCATGCCCGCCAGACCCACAAAATGCTGTGGGAAAAAGGTGACGTTGAAGCCGATGAAGGAAATCCAGAAGTGGGTTTTCCCCATCGTCTCGTTGTACATCTTGCCGCACCACTTGGGCAGCCAGTAGTACACCGCAGCCGTCATTGAAAACACCGCACCCGCTACCATCACGTAATGGAAGTGCGCGACTACAAAATAACTGTCGTGATATTGGAAGTCGCTAGGCGCGATAGACAGCATCAAGCCCGTAAAGCCGCCGATCGTAAACAAAACGACAAAACCGATGCAGAACAGCATGGGTGTTTCAAACGTCATCGCACCACGCCACATTGTGGTGATCCAATTAAATACCTTCACACCCGTGGGTACTGCAATCAGCATCGTGGCATACATAAAGAAAAGCTCGCCGCGCAAAGGCAAACCTACGGTGTACATGTGATGTGCCCAGACAATAAACGACAGGATGGCGATAGCTGCTGTGGCGTAGACCATGGAGTCATAGCCAAAAAGCGGCTTGCGCGAGAACGCCGGAATGATCTGGGAAACCACACCGAAAGCCGGCAGGATGATGATGTAAACCTCAGGGTGCCCAAAGAACCAGAAAATATGCTGGAACAGCACCGGATCACCCCCGCCCGCTGCGGAAAAGAAGCTGGTGCCGAAGTGAATGTCCATCAGCATCATGGTCACAGCGCCCGCCAGCACTGGCATAACAGCGATCAACAGAAACGCGGTAATGAGCCAGGTCCAGACGAACAGCGGCATTTTCATGTAGGTCATACCGGGTGCGCGCAAGTTCATGACCGTCGCGACCACATTGATGGAGCCCATAATCGAGGACAGGCCAAGAATGTGCACACCGAAGATAAAAAACGTCACCGAGGGTGGCGCATAGGTCGTAGATAGCGGCGCGTAGAAAGTCCACCCAAATGCCGGACCACCGCCCTCCATGAACATCGTAGAAAGCAGCAGCAAAAAGGCCGGCGGCAAAATCCAGAAGCTCCAGTTATTCATACGCGGCAGCGCCATATCGGGTGCGCCGATCATCATTGGAATCATCCAGTTAGCCAACCCAACAAAGGAAGGCATGATTGCGCCAAACACCATGATGAGGCCATGCATGGTGGTCATCTGATTGAAAAACTCCGGGCGAATCAGCTGCATGCCTGGCTGAAACAGCTCCGCGCGAATAATCATCGCAAAAGCGCCACCCACCAGGAACATAGAAAAGCTGAACCATAGGTACATGGTGCCGATATCTTTGTGATTGGTGGCGAACAGCCACCGCTTGAGGCCCTTGGCTGGGCCGTGGTGATGATCTCCCATTATCAAACCCCCCTTATTGGCCTTGCTTGTAGTTGTAAACGTCTATGGGCTGGATCATGTCGCCCATATTGTTGCCGAACGCATTACGCTGAAAGGTCAGCACAGCGGCCAGATCTACATCGTTCAACTGGCCCCCAAAAGCCTGCATGGCCGCGTTATTGCGAGAACCGTTGACCACGATATCAAGATGGCCGCCCACCGGCCCCATCGCTATCGCGCTACCGGCGATCGCCTTGCCTACGCCACCTTCTCCGGCTGCGCCATGGCAAGCCAGACAGGCGCGATCGTATACGTCTTTACCACGCGCCATCAGCTGATCAAGGTCGAAAGTCTGCTCCATAAGCGCCGCGATCTCGGCAGCCGCCACTTTCTTTTCACTCAGCCACGCGTCGTAGTCCTCCCGCGAGACCACATCAATGACGACCGGCATAAAGCCATGATCTTTGCCACAGAGCTCTGCGCATTGGCCGCGGTAAGTGCCAATCTCCGTAGCCCGCGTCCAGGTTTCATTAACAAAGCCGGGGATAGCATCGCGTTTGAGTGCCAGCTCCGGCACCCAGACGGCGTGAATCACGTCGTAGGCCGTTACGAGGAAGCGAACCTTGGTGTCCACTGGAATCACCAGCGGCTCATCCACAGCGAGCAGATAGGTATCGTCCTTTTGCTCCTCGTTGTAGATCTCTTCCTGAGAGGTCGCGAGGTTGCTGAAAAAGGCGACGTTCTCGCCGTTTTCATCCAGGTACTCATACTTCCACTTCCGCTGATAACCGGTCACCAGAATATCGATCTCGGCATCCGAGGTGTCATATACCTCTATCAATGTAGAAGTGGCCGGAACTGCCATGCCGAGCAAAATCAAGCAGGGGACAACCGTCCACGCTATCTCGACCTTGGTACTTTCATGAAAGGTGGCAGGCGTCACACCGCGAGACTTGCGGTGCGCATAGATGGAATAAAACATCACACCGAACACGCCGATACCGATGACCACGCAGATGCCAAAAATCAGCATATGCAGGCTAAAAATTTCGGCGCCGACCTCGGTCACCCCCGGTTCCATGTTTACCTGGAATCTGCGATTGGCTTTCTCATCGGCCCAAGCAGGCGTCAGAATTCCGCTAAGCAACAGCATCACAGGAAACAGAGCGAGCCAGTAAAGCTCTCTCGCCGTACGCAACATAGCGCGTTTCCCCCGTTGTCTTTCTACGTAGACATTTGTTTAGTGCGCTGCCACAGTCCGGCCGAGGTCTCTGCGAACGACAACCTG
>JBCDKJ010000074.1:0-16064 GCA_038746745.1 Pseudomonadota bacterium | reverse complement strand
GCCGCAGGGACGTTAGCTGATCTCAACGCTGACGTTATGGTAGTGGTCGCCTATGGCCTGATACTGCCGCAGAAGATTCTTGACACGCCACGCTACGGCTGCATCAACGTGCACGCATCGCTATTACCGCGCTGGCGTGGCGCGGCGCCCATACAACGGGCGATCGAAGCAGGTGATAGCCAAAGCGGCGTCACGATAATGAAAATGGAGGCGGGCCTGGATACCGGTCCAATGCTGAAAAGCGCAGCCGTAGAAATTACGCCGCATATGCACAGCGGCATGCTGCATGACCATCTGGCAGAAGTGGGCCCGCCCGCGTTAATCGATGTATTGCGCGCGCTGCCTGACAAGCTACAGGGCGCAGAGCCGCAGGACGATAGCCTTGCAACCTACGCCGCAAAAATTGATAAGGGCGAAGCTGCTATCGACTGGGCACTGGATGCTCCGACACTGGATCGGCGCATTAGGGCTTTCAACCCTTTCCCAGTGTGCTGGACGCCCGTTGGGAGTGAGCGTCTAAAGGTCTGGTCAGCAGAACCGGAGCCGCCACTGGGCGGCGAACCCGGCGAAATCCTAGCAGCGGATAACCGGGGGTTGGTAGTGGCTTGTGGCAGCGGTGCACTGCGACTGACACGACTACAGCTTCCAGGCGGTAAAGCGATGGCAACATCTGAACTGCTGCGCGCCCGCAGCCAGATGCTGCTGCCGGGCAGGGTGCTGGGACATTAACAGCACTTTGATAAATCCACGGGCAGCCGCCGCACGGGCGGTGGCGCGCGTTTTTGCAGGTGGAGAAGCATTAGATGTGCCGCTGCAGGACGCCGCTGACGGTGTCAGCGTTCGCGACCACGCGCTGTTTAAACAACTTTGCTACGGGAGCCTGCGTCACTATCACCAGTACAGCGGGTTCTTGCGGCAGTGCCTGACATCCCCGCTGAAACAGCGAGACGCGGATGTACAAGCGTTGATGTTGATCGGCTTACTGCAACTCTTTGAGATGCGCACGCCCGACCATGCCGCCATTTCCTCCAGTGTCGAAGCCTGCCGAGCGCTGGGAAAACCCTGGGCAACACGATTAGTCAACGGCGTTTTAAGGCGCTGCCTGAGAGAATCTGACACGCTCCGGGCACAACTCAGAGAGCATGAGGGCATGGACCACCCGGCCTGGTTAGTTAAGGCGCTTCGGTCTGATTGGCCCGATCACTGCGCCGAGTTGATTGCCACCAACAATGCACCACCCCCCATGAGCTTGCGCGTGAACAAAGCCCGGACAGACCGTGATGCTTACCTCGACCAGCTTGCCAGCCTGGGGATCGGCGCGCAGCCCGGAGCATTGGCTAAGCAGAGCATTTGTCTGGATCGGCCGCTGGACGTTAACGAGTTGCCTGGCTTTTTTCAGGGTGAAGTCAGCGTGCAGGATGAAGCAGCGCAGCTCGCTGCGCACTTGCTGGCACCAGTCCAGGGACAGCGTGTTCTCGATGCTTGCGCAGCACCGGGCGGGAAAGCCTGCCACATACTGGAAACGCATCGGGACATCGCTGAGTTGGTGGCGATGGACAGCGATCCACAACGCCTGTCTCGCGTCGCGCAGAACCTGGAACGCTTGTCGCTGGAGGCCACACTGCTGTGCGCCGATGCCTGCGTGCCGGAACCCAGTCTTGGCGAGTTCGATCGGATCCTGGTAGATGCTCCCTGCTCCGGGACGGGTGTTATCCGTCGTCACCCGGATATCAAAGTGCTCCGACGCAGCGAAGACATCGCAGGCTTTGCCAAGCAGCAGCAGGCGATACTGTCTGGCCTGTGGCCGAGGCTAAAACCTGGAGGTCGCCTGCTGTACGTCACCTGTTCCGTACTCCGGCAGGAAAATACAGATGTTATCGAGCGCTTCCTCAGCGAAACTGCGGATGCCAGTACCGTGGCAATCGAATCGTCCTGGGGCGTCCAGGCCGGACTGGGACGACAGCTCTTAAGCGGTACCCATGGCGCAGACGGACTGTTCTATGCAGCGGTCGAGAAAACCCGATGAGGCGCAAAAAATTTACGCGCCGGCGGCCCTTACAAAAGCTGCAGCTTTTATTTATGGTGACCCAAAGCAGCGGGGGTGAGCGCCGCACACTATGAAGATCATTATCCTCGGGGCGGGCCAGGTCGGTGGCACGCTGGCGGAGCATCTCGCCATTGAGCAAAACGATGTGACCGTAGTGGATACCAGCACGGATAAACTGCGCGCACTGCAGGACCGACTCGACCTGCGCACAGTCACCGGCCACGCATCTCATCCCCAGACTCTGTATCGCGCCGGCGCAGAAGATGCCGACATGCTTATCGCTGTTACCAACAGCGATGAAATTAATATGATGGCCTGCCAGGTCGCCCATAGCCTGTACCGCACGCCAACGAAAATCTCCCGGGTGCGCTCACCCAATTACCTCGCCCACGCCGATCTTTTTGGCGAGGGTCACGTTCCCGTAGACGTGCTGATCGGACCAGAGCAGTTGGTGACAGACAGCATGCGGGAGCTGATCGCTAACCCCGGGGCGCTGCAGGTATTGAACTTTGCTGACGGCCGCGTGCAACTGGTGGCCGTGCGCGCCTTCTATGGCGGCCCACTGGTGGGTCAACAACTCAGGGAAATTCGCAAACACATGCCCAAGGTAGACACGCGGGTAGCGGCAATCTTCAGGCGCGATCAATCCATCATTCCCGAGGGCGATACGGTAGTGGAGGCAGATGATGAAGTGTTCTTTATCGCGGCCCGAGAGAATATTCGTCCGGTCATGTCAGAGCTACGCCGACTGGACAACCCCTACAAGCGCATCATGATCGCGGGCGGCGGTAACATCGGATCCCGACTCGCTGAGGCTATCGAGAGCGAGTACCAGGTCAAGTTGATAGAAACGTCTTACAAACGCTGCCGCGAGTTATCGGAAAAGCTAAAGAACACCATCGTGTTGCATGGCAACGCGTCCAGTACCGAGTTACTGACGGCGGAAAACATCGAGGGTACGGATGTGTTCTGTGCGCTTACCAATAACGATGAAGTAAATATCATGACGGCGATGCTGGCCAAGCGCATGGGCGCACGCAAGGTCATCACGCTGATTACCAATCCCGCGTACATCGATCTTTTGCAGGGAGACGAGATCGACATTGCACTGTCACCGCAGCAAATCACCATTGGCAGTCTTCTTACTCACGTTCGGCGCGGCGATATCTACAACGTGCATTCTCTGCGGCGGGGCGCGGCAGAAGCCATCGAGATGATTGCACATGGCGATGCCAAATCATCCCGGGTGGTAGGAAAGCGCCTGGATGAAATTGACCTCCCCGACGGCGTCACCATCGGCGCGATTGTACGCGACGATGATGTGTTGATTGCCCATCGTCATATCGAGGTGGAAACCGACGATCACGTCATCCTGTTCCTTGTAGACAAAAGCCAGGTCAGTGCAGTCGAGCGACTGTTCCAGGTCGGTTTGCACTTCTTTTAAGCCAGAATAAAAGGCCATGCACTTCCCGATTTCGCTGCGCATACTGGGCATCCTGCTGATGCTCTTCAGCCTGACACTGCTGGCTCCGCTGGCATTAGCGCTAGCGTTTCAGGATGGCGCAACCGCGGGGTTCTTGAGTGCGCTGGGTATCACTTTTCTCAGCGGCCTTGTCTTGTGGCTACCCACCAGAAATGCGCGTCAGGAGCTGCGCACCCGCGATGGCTTTCTGATTACAACCTTGTTCTGGACCGTTTTGGGGCTGTACGGTTCGCTGCCCTTTGCATTGCATGATGGCATGGACCTCGATGCCACAGACGCAATTTTTGAATCCATATCCGGTCTGACGACGACGGGCGCAACCGTTATTACGGGGCTGGACGACGTGCCCAGGTCGCTACTGTTTTATCGGCAGCAACTACAGTGGCTAGGTGGTATTGGCATCATCGTCGTTGCGGTCGCTATTCTGCCGATGCTGGGCGTAGGTGGGATGCAGCTTTACCAGGCGGAAACACCCGGGCCGTCCAAAGACGCCAAGCTCACGCCGCGTATTACCGAAACAGCCAAGGCGCTGTTTTTTGTCTACCTGTCCCTAACGGCAAGCTGCGGAGTGGCCTATTGGCTCACCGGTATGTCCACTTTCGATGCCATCTGTCACGCGTTTAGCACGGTGGCCATCGGTGGATTCTCCACGCACGATGCCAGTATTGGTTACTTTGAAAGTGCGCCGATCATGCTGGTGAGCTGCCTGTTCATGTATATCGCAGCCATCAATTTCGGCCTTCACTTTACCGCCTGGCGACGGCGCAGTCACAGACCCTACCTCGCAGATTCCGAAACGGTGTTTTTCAGCGCTGTGTTGCTGGTTTGCATAGTGATTACCTGTAGCGTTCTCCTTGTTTCAAAAACGTTTTCGCCTGGTGAAGGTGTTGTACATGGCTTGTTTCAGGCGATTTCAATTACCACCACGACGGGGTTTGTCACCTCAGACTTTGCGCACTGGCCCAGCTTTCTCCCCCTCATGCTGCTTGTATTTGCCGTGATGGGAGGCTGCGGTGGCTCTACCGGTGGGGGTATCAAAGCCATGCGGCTGATGCTGATTAGCAAGCAGGGCGTGCGCGAGCTCAAGCAACTGGTGCACCCACAGGCCGTAATTCCGCTGAAGGTCGGCAAACGCCGGGTTGAAGCTCAGGTTGTTAGCGCTGTCTGGAGTTTTCTAGCGGTGTACCTGGTGTGCTTTGTCATGCTAATGATCATGCTGGTCGCGACCGGCCTCGATTTTGAGACAGCCTTCTCGGCAGTGGCGGCCTCGCTCAACAACCTTGGACCCGGTCTCGGTGCCGTCACCTACCACTATGGGGGCATCAACGATGCCGCAAAGTGGCTGCTCTGTTGCGCTATGCTATTGGGACGGCTGGAGGTTTTCACCGTGTTGGTGCTGTTCACGCCGGCCTTCTGGCGACCGTAACAGCGGCCGTGGACGCCATGAAAGACAGGAGACATTGCATGCGTTTTGTTGTACTCGGGGTCCTGGCTACGCTGGCGCTGCCGGCAATAGCTGACAGAGATACCCCCTATATAGCCGTAAATTCGAGTGCCTATATCGAAGCGGTGCCCGACATCCTCTCCCTTGATATCGGGTTGTCGGCCAGCGGTAAAGACGTGAGCACACTACAAAAGCAAGTAGATAAAGATACTCGGCAAGTTGTAAAGGCCGCGCGCAGCCAGGGTGTGGATAAGGACGATATCGACAGCTCACGAATTTCCGTACAGCCTGACTACACTTGGATAGACGGTAAGCGTGTGTATCGAGGTCAGGTGGTGAGACGCAGCATTACGCTGGTGCTGCGCGATCCTGGAAGCTACGGAGCGCTGCTAACTAATCTGTCTTCATTAAATGTTGATCAAATTGGCGAGCCCCGCCCCGGGCACAGTGAGCTTGAGTCGCTGCAGCTCGCCGCCATGGAAAAAGCCCTGTCCCTGGGGCTCAAGAAAGCCGAACACATCGCCGAAGAACTGGACGTCGACCTGGGAGGTGTCATTCGTGTAGAGGAGCTGGGCAGCGCACGCTCACCAATGCCGCGCATGATGATGGCAGAAGCGACAAACGCAGACACCGCGCCCCAGATTGAGTTTGGCAAACGCAGAATTAGCGCCTCGGTCGCGCTGCGTTTTTCTATCGATTAGCGCGCTGCTGTTTGATCAGTTCATAGGCAGCCTGAATGTCCTGGGCTTTTTCTGTTGCCGCTTTCATCATGTCCTCTGGCACGCCTTGCGCGGTGAGCTTGTCAGGGTGATGCTGACTCATCAACTTACGATAAGCGCGCTTTACGTCGCTATCGCTGCACTCGGGAGAAACCCCAAGGGCAGCGTAGGCTTCAGCCAAGCGGTTGGAGGGAGTGACGACCTGGCCTTCTCCCGAGTGCGCGTGGAACTGAGCCTGGGCCTTGGCCATATCTAGCAGGCGCTGAAAATCCGCCTCGGCAAGCCCCAGCATTCGTGCTATCTCGAATAGAGCTGAGCGCTCATTGGCATGGACTGCACCGTCGGCATAGGCCATTCCTATCAATAGCGCTAGCAGTGTCTCGGAAACTTGGCGCGGACCGGCGCAATCCTGCTGGAAACGCGCTACCGACAGCGCAACATCAAAGCTACCGGAAGCCCCGGTTTTGAAGCGCATGATCGCCGCCTCACGCCGCTGCCCCGCAATGCCTAGCCTCTGCATCAGTGCTTCAGTCTGAGCGACCTCCGCCTCGCTGACACGGCCATCGGACTTGGCCAGATAGCCCAGCAGCTCAAAGCTCACCTCGAAGAAGGTTTCACGAGCGCGCGCCAGTCGTGATGGTGTGGCAAAGCTCAGCGTATGCGATAAGCCGCGGTCGAAGAAGTGTCCCACCAATACGCCAACGGCCATCCCGACAAAACCCGCAAGCAAGAAGCCAAACACGCCGCCTATAAGTTTGCCAAACATTACATCTGTCCTTGATAAGGGCGTTACCGGGCCGCAGAGGATTACATGGGGTCGCATATTATGCCGCTGGAACTGCATGTATAATACAGCGCTTTTTTACGGACATGCCCCCCCGGTGAGTAGCCTTAACACGCCGCCAGATACCTTCCAGGATCTTATCCTGGCGCTTCAGCAATTCTGGGCAGAGCGCGGTTGCGTGGTGTTACAACCTCTCGATCTAGAGGTTGGCGCGGGCACCTTCCACCCTGCCACGTTTTTGCGAGCCATCGGGCCGGAGACCTGGAATACCGCATATGTTCAGCCTTGCCGCCGCCCCGGCGACGGCCGCTACGGGGAGAATCCCAATCGCCTGCAGCATTACTACCAGTTTCAGGTTCTGCTGAAGCCCTCACCGCCAGACATCGTCGATCAGTATCTTGCGTCTTTACGTCATCTCGGCGTGGACACGAGCATCCACGACGTGCGACTGGTGGAAGACAACTGGGAATCGCCTACCCTCGGCGCCTGGGGCCTGGGGTGGGAGGTGTGGCTAAACGGTATGGAAGTTACGCAGTTTACCTACTTCCAGCAGGTCGGCGGCCTGGAGTGCTACCCCGTCTCCGGGGAAATTACCTATGGCTTAGAGCGCATCGCTATGTATCTGCAAGGCGTCGACAGCGCATACGACTTGATCTGGACACAAGGGCCGGAAGGGCCTGTCAGCTATGGTGATGTTTTCCACCAGAACGAAGTAGAGATGTCTCGATTCAATTTTGAGGAAGCGGACGTTGCCGAGCTCCAGCGACAGTTTGATTTTTACGAGACGCAAAGCCAGGCGCTGATCGACAAGGCCTTGCCATTGCCGGCTTATGAAATGGTTATGAAAGCATCACACGCTTTTAACCTTCTGGACGCGCGCAATGCCATATCCGTCACAGAACGTCAGCGCTTCATTCTGCGCGTTCGCGCGCTGGCCCGTGGTGTTGCACAAGCCTACTTTGATGCACGCATGGCGCTGGGTTTCCCGCTGGCGCCCGAGACCCTGCGACAGGACGCGCTGGACCGGGCTGCCTTATGAATACTGAGCTGCTTCTGCTTGAGTTGGGTACTGAAGAGCTTCCCCCGGGCAGCGTCAATACGCTGAGTGAAAGCCTGGCGCGCAACATAGCGCAAGGGCTTTCAGAGCATCGCTTGAACCATGGCAGTGTTGCCTTCTACGCCACGCCCAGGCGGCTGGCGGTGATGATTCATGATGTCTCCGTCAAAGCGGACCAGCAAACGGTAGAGACTTTTGGCCCGCCGGCGGAGCGAGCCAAAGATGAAGACGGCAACTGGACGGCGGCCGCTGCTGGTTTTGCACGAAAGCACGGCGTTGATCCGGAACAGCTCGACATTGCCGAGACCGATAAAGGGCCTCGCTTAGTGCATAGGCAGGAAGCCGAAGGTCAGACCATAGCAAACGTTATTGCCTCCATTCTGCCATCTGCGCTACGAGATCTTCCCATGCCCAAGCGCATGCGCTGGGGTGCCTCTCGTGAGGAGTTTTTGCGCCCCGCGCACTGGTTAGTCGCCATGATTGGCGATGCAGTCATCCCCTGTCAGGCGCTTGGGCTGCAGGCCGACCGAATCACCCGCGGCCACCGGTTCCATGCGCCAGAGCCAATCACGCTCGCTCACGCAAGGGACTATGAAAGCGCATTGCTGGAAGCCAAGGTAATGGCAGACCCCACAACACGCCGACAACATATCCACCAGCAGGTGACAGCGGAAGCTGCCAGGCTGGATGCAACAGCGGTGATCGAGCCCGACCTGCTCGAAGAAGTATGTGCGCTGGTGGAATGGCCGGTTGCTTTAACGGGCAGCTTCGAGAAGCGCTTTCTTGAAGTGCCGCAGGAAGCATTGATCTCTTCTATGGCTGAGCATCAGAAATATTTTCACGTCGTCAGCAGCGACGGCGCGCTGCTGCCCCACTTTATTTTTATCAGCAACATAGAAAGCCGGGATCCCGCTCAAGTGGTAGACGGGAATGAACGGGTAATCCGACCCCGCCTTGCCGACGCCGCGTTCTTCTTCGACAGCGACAAACAGATTGCTTTGGACGACCGCGTCCAGGATCTCGCCAGAATTGTGTTTCAACAAAAACTTGGCAACCTGTTAGAGAAAACACAGCGGGTACAGGCATTGGCGGCGTCACTTGCAACGCAAATAGGTGCTGATGCAGACCTTGCGCGCCGAGCCGCCTGGCTGAGCAAGGCTGACCTGAACACACTATTAGTGGGTGAGTTTTCCGATTTGCAGGGCATCGCCGGCCGCTACTATGCATTGCATGCAGAAGAAGACGCCGAAGTCGCTGATGCGCTGCAACAACAGTATTGGCCGGCCTTTGCTGGCGACCGGTTACCGGAAAAGCCGGTCGCTACGACCCTGGCCCTGGCTGACCGGCTGGACACCCTCACCGGTATATTTGGGATCGGTCAGACACCCACCGGCTCAAAAGACCCATTTGCGCTGCGACGCGCCGCGTTGGGCGTCTTGCGGATTTTGATCGAAAAATCGCTGCCGCTGGATCTCGCGGACAGCGTGGCCATGGCCGCCAGTGGTTTCCCTGAAGGCGTGTTGGCTGAGAATTCCGCAGACAGCGTGGTGAAGTACATCCTGGAACGCTTGCGCGCTATATATGAGGATGCGGGAATCTCTGCTGAAGTATTCATGGCAGTCAGCGCAAAAGGTCTGTCTATTCCCCTGAATATCGATCAGCGGATCAAAGCCGTGCAATCGTTTTCTGGCCTCAATGAAGCTGCTTCACTGGCCGCGGCAAATAAGCGAGTTTCCAACCTGCTGGAAAAAGAAGGCTTTAATGAATCGTCTTCTGAGGTAAGTGAAAGCTTACTGACCGAAGAGGCAGAGCGCGCGCTGGCGCAAGCGCTGGCGGCCCAAGAACCGCAATTTGATGCAGAGATGCGGCAGGGTGAATACGGCAATGCTTTGCGCGGGTTAGCCGCCTTGCAGAAGCCGGTTGATCGCTTCTTCGACGACGTCATGGTGATGGTTGACGATGACGCCCTGCGCAATAACCGCCTGGCGTTGCTGGCACGATTGCGCGCTTTATTTTTGCAAGTGGCGGATATCTCGTATCTGGTGCCCGCGAAATAGCCAGCCTGCAATACCAGTCAACCCGCCTTGCTGCTAAATGTCCAGGTTGGCAACCGACAGTGCATTATCTTCAATAAAGTCGCGGCGCGGCTCGACCTGATCTCCCATAAGCGTAGTGAAGATCTGATCTGCTGCGATAGCGTCTTCAATTGTGACCTGCAGCATCCGGCGTGTTTCGGGATCCATAGTTGTTTCCCAGAGTTGATCTGGGTTCATCTCCCCCAGTCCCTTGTAGCGCTGAATGTTGTAACCGCGCGCAGCCTCGTTCATAAGCCACTCAATGACCCCGGCAAAGTTCTGAGGTTCGTAGCGCTTGTCGCCACGTTGTACGTACCCGTCCTCTTCAATCAGACCCTGGAGTTGCTCCGCCAGTGCGCAGAGGCTCCGATACTCGCCAGAACCAAAAAAGTCGCGACTGTATTCAGTGTGACTTTCAACGCCATGAGACAGCAGCTTAACAACGGGGTAATACAAGTTGCGCTCGGTATCCTTGCGAACCAGACAGGTATAAATCTTGCCCTCTGCGACGTTTGTATCAAGCACGTTTTGCAGGCCTGCGGACCAGGCCGTTACAACCGCTTCGTCGCTCAAGCTTTCCTGGCTCAGTGGCGGGACCTCCAGCATGGCCCACAGTACGTCAGCCGCATACAAACGGCTAAGCCGCTCGATGGTTGCAGAGACCTCGCGATATTCGCGCACCAATTTCTCAAGCCCTTCTCCTGTCACCGGCGGTGAGTCGGCGCTTACATACAGCGCAGCGCCTTCCAGCGCTGACTGTGTCAGATATTCATTTAATGCCTGATCGTCTTTTAGATATTGGTGCTGCTTGCCTTTTGAGACCTTGTACAGGGGCGGTTGCGCGATAAAAATATGGCCCCGCTCCAACAGTTGTGGCATTTGCCGAAAGAAAAAAGTGAGCAGCAGGGTCCTAATATGGGATCCATCAACGTCGGCGTCTGTCATGATGATAATGCTGTGATACCGCAGCTTATCTGGATCGAACTCATCCTTGCCGATACCGCAACCCAGAGCGGTGACGATAGTGCCTACTTCTGCTGAGCCCAGCATCTTGTCGAAACGCGCTTTTTCGACATTCAAAATTTTACCCTTAAGGGGCAGAATCGCCTGCGTACGACGGTCACGTCCTTGTTTGGCCGAACCGCCGGCGGAATCACCTTCTACCAGGTAAAGCTCTGACAGCGCAGGGTCTTTCTCCTGACAATCTGCCAACTTGCCGGGGAGCCCTGCTATGTCAAGGGCTCCTTTACGGCGTGTCATCTCGCGAGCTTTGCGCGCCGCCTCCCGCGCCCTGGCGGCGTCTAGCATCTTGGTCACCACCGCCTTGGCTTCCTGCGGGTTCTCAATTAAGTAGTCCCCAAAATGCTGGTTCATAGCCTGCTCTACGGCAGGCTTAATCTCTGAGGAGACCAGTTTGTCTTTGGTCTGGGAGGAGAACTTTGGATCAGGCACTTTTACGCTGATAATCGCCGTCAACCCTTCCCGGGCATCGTCCCCCGTGGTGCTGACCTTGGCCGTCTTCCCCATGCCCTCTTTTTCTATATAGGTATTCAGATTGCGTGTCAGCGCCGCTCGAAAGCCCGCGAGGTGAGTGCCCCCATCGCGCTGCGGAATGTTGTTGGTGTAGCAGAAGATATTTTCCTGAAATGAATCATTCCATTGCAGCGCGACTTCAACACCAATGCCATCTTCCTGCGTAATGTTGAAGTGAAATGCTTTATTGATCGGCGCCTTATTTTGGTTGAGGTAGTCAACAAAGGCTCTCAAACCTCCGTCGTAGCAGTAGTCCTCCTTTTCACCGCTGCGCTCATCGATAAGCTGGATAAACACACCAGAATTCAGGAACGCCAGCTCCCGGAGACGCTTGGCCAGGTAATCAAAGTGGAACTTAATATTGCTAAATGTCTCTGCACTGGGCTTGAAGCGTACTTCTGTGCCCGTGGCGTCGGTGTCACCGACGATCGTTAGCGGAGCCTCGGGAACACCATGTGCGTATGTTTGCTCATACATTTTGCCTTCCCGACGCACCGTAAGCAGTAGCTCTTCAGACAACGCATTAACGACAGACACACCCACACCGTGCAACCCTCCAGACACCTTGTAAGAGTTGTCGTCAAACTTCCCGCCAGCGTGTAGCACGGTCATGATAACTTCCGCGGCAGATACGCCCTCTTCATGGGTTTCCGTCGGAATGCCGCGTCCGTTATCCGAGACAGAGACAGATTCATCGGGGTGAATAATGACGGTGATCTTGGAGCAATGACCCGCCAGCGCCTCGTCGATAGAGTTATCCACCAGCTCGAACACCATATGGTGCAAGCCTGTGCCGTCGTCAGTATCCCCAATGTACATGCCAGGGCGCTTACGCACAGCGTCCAGGCCTTTTAATACCTTGATACTGGAAGAATCGTATTGCTGATCGTCACTCATAGTTGTCTCATTTTGCCGTAACCGTGCACCGTCATCGGTGCAACGAATGCCCTGCTGGCATGTGCTGACCTTGCGCCTGAGGCAAAGTCAGATGCCTATTGCCTTGCCTGTAACCGCGTCACCTACTCACTCGCCGCGAATGGCGCCATGTTCCACGTGGAACATGGCCAGTCCGGCCTTCTCAGCGGTCCTGCCGTCAGGGTCCGGCCAGATCGCCGTTGCGTCACCTTCTGCAATACAGGTAACAAACACCTGCGCCTGCAACTCATTCAGCACTCTCGCCACCGCCGCCGCATGCCCTTGATCAAACTCGGCCGTTAAATCGTCAACCAGGTACACACAACGCTTTGAGGACCGCATCAATAAATGGCCTTGGGCCAGCTTTAATGCACAGATCAACAGCTTCAACTGCCCCCTGGACAAGGTCTCTGCAGCAGGACGGTCGTCAGCGAGAACTCGAAGGTCCGCACGCTGAGGCCCGCTATGCGTAAAGCCTTGCTGCATATCTGCCGGACGTCCCTGTACCAATGCTTCTGCCAATGTCAGATCTTGTTGCCAGCCTCTTCGGTACCGCAACTCCAGCGCAGGAAGCGCTATACTCAGTCTCCTTGCCAACGCATTAAACACTGGCTGCAAAGCATCAACATAGCGCTCTCGCGCCGCGTCAATCGCCTCTCCGGACACGACCAATTCTGTATCCCAGGGCGCCAGCTCAGCAGGTGAAATTTTACCACGGCGCAGCAGATTATTGCGCTGCTTTATCGCGCGCTGGAAGCGCTGCCAGGTCTCGAAAAAGCGAGGTTCCACGTGGAACACTCCCCAGTCAATAAACTGGCGCCGCACTGCCGGCGCCCCCGTCAAAACGGCAAAGCTATCTGCATGAATAACCTGGAGCGGTAGCGCCTCAGCGAGTGCTGCACGCCCGGATATAGGCTGTCCTGCGACACGGGCATCGAGCTCTCCGGCGCGGTTGCGACGCACGCCCAGGGTCGTCTTTACGGCATTGGGTTGGCACTGGAGCTCACCGAATACCGTTAAAGCCTCGTGACCATGCGTGATCACCGGTTTGATACTGGCAGTACGAAAGGACCGCGCCATACCGAGCAGGTGTATGGCTTCCAGCAAGCTTGTCTTGCCGCTACCGTTTTCACCGAAAAACACGTTGACCTGGCCTAGTTGGCGCAGGCTGGTGTCATGCAGGTTACGCAAACCTGAAATATCGAGGCGGGTTAGGGACATGCTGGCTACCCAGGCGCCTTAGCCAGCAGTTTATAGCCTCATTGGCATGACCACATATAGCGCATCGCTGTGGTCGGGCTCCTGCAGCAGGGCACTGCTGTTGGGATCTGCCAGGGACAGCTTGACTTGCTCACTATCCAATACGCTTAAAACGTCCAGCAAATAGCTCACGTTGAAGCCTATCTCCAGGTTGTCTCCCTGGTAATCAACAGATACCGTCTCTTCAGCTTCTTCTTGCTCGGGGTTGTTGGCAACGATCTGCATGGCACCCGATTCTAAAGACAGTCGGACCCCGCGATACTTTTCGTTAGAGAGAATCGCTGTGCGTGTAAAGGCTTGCCGAAGTGTTTCGCGATCACCAATAACTTCTTTGTCAGAGTTTCTGGGAAGCACGCGCTCATAATCGGGAAATTTTCCGTCCACCAGTTTCGATGTGAATGTGAAATTCTCGGTGTTAGCGCGGATGTGGTTATCACCAATGACAATATTGATCTCACTGCCCTCGTCCGACAGCAAACGAGACAACTCAAGGACACCTTTTCTGGGCAAGATGACTTGCTTGTCAGGCTGGTCCGGAAATGCACTTTCCAATGCACACATTGCAAGCCGGTGCCCATCCGTCGCCACAACGCGCAGCACATCCGGCTTTAACTCCCACAACATACCGTTGAGATAATAGCGAACGTCCTGTTGCGCCATAGCAAATGCCGTTTTATCAATAAGTCGACGCAATTGCCCCTGTAGCAGGGTGACTTTATGCGTGCCCATACTGTCTTCGATATTTGGGAAATCACGTGCTGGTAAACTGGATAGGGTAAAGCGGCTGCGACCCGACCGAACCAATACCTTGCTCTCTTCCACCGTGAAATCAATGTCACAGCCTTCAGGCAACGACTTGCAGATGTCCACCAACTTCCTGGCCGGTACGGTAATTTCGCCACCGTCGCCGCTACCGCCCGCCAGTGTTACTCGGCCGACCAGCTCGACTTCGAGGTCCGTACCAGTCAGGGATAAACGATCTCCGTCCAGCACCAGCAGCACGTTTGCCAATATGGGCAGAGTTTGACGGCGCTCGACCACACCCGCTACCAGATTAAGGGGTTTTAGCAGGGCATCCCGCGCGATGGAAAACTTCATAAATTCTAGATTCCTGTCACTCTCTACTGCGCGCTCAGGTCGTTAGTGAGCGCAGCAGGTTTTTATAGTCTTCATGTATATCTGAATCCGACTCGCGCAGATCGCGAATTTTCCTGCAAGCGTGCAGTACTGTCGTGTGATCCCTGCCACCAAAGTTTTCGCCAATCTCGGGCAAGCTATGATTCGTCAACTCTTTGGAGAGCGCCATCGCGACCTGTCGAGGCCTGGCTACCGACCGACTGCGGCGCTTTGACATAAGGTCGGATAACTTGATCTTGTAATACTCAGCGACGGTTCGTTGAATATTATCAAGTGACACCTGCTTGTCTTGCAACGCCAATAGATCTTTAAGGCTTTCCTTGATTAGCCCAACATCGATGGGTTTAGAAGTGAAGTGGGCGCTTGCTATCACGCGCTTGAGCGCACCCTCTAATTCGCGTACGTTCGAGCGGATTCGTTGCGCAATAAAGAATGCTGCATCGGGAGGCAGGTCAATTCGCGCCTGCTCTGCCTTTTTCATAAGAATAGCCACTCGTGTCTCCAACTCAGGAGGCTCCACCGCCACCGTCAAGCCCCAGCCGAAACGAGATTTCAAACGCTCTTCCAGCCCTTCGATCTCCTTGGGGTAACGGTCACAGGTCAGGATCATCTGTTGGCCCCCTTCCAAAAGCGCGTTGAAGGTGTGAAAGAACTCCTCTTGAGAGCGCTCTTTGCCAGCAAAAAACTGAATATCATCGATAAGCAAGGCATCGACAGAGCGGTAATAACGTTTGAAATCGTTAATCGCGTTTAGTTGCAGCGCTTTGACCATGTCTGCAACGAAACGCTCCGAATGCAGATAGACAACCTTGGCATCGGGATTACGGCGCAGTAGCGCATTGCCAACCGCATGCATCAAATGGGTCTTACCAAGACCAACGCCACCGTATAAAAACAAGGGATTGTAAGAGTCCCCAGGGTTTGACGCGACCTGCCCTGATGCCGCTAATGCCAGCTGATTGGACTTACCTTCGACGAAATTATCAAACGTGTAGTGATCGACCAAGTAGTTCTGGTGCCGGATAGCGCCTTCGACTTCGACCTGACGCTGCCCGCGGCTAATATCTATCTGTCTTCCCACAGCAGGAACCCCAGCCTGCGCGCCGCTTAGCCGAGCGCTAGTCACCGCGGGCGAAAGTGATGAATCCGCTCTCTGCGCTGCATCACGATGAGCAGTCTGCGACTGCTCCAGATTTCCGTCCGACATTGGTGCGAGCATATTCATCTTGCCTGGTGAACGCTGTTGCTGTGCTGACTCCGCCAAACGCTGGTTTAACTGCGGCTGACCTATATCCATCACCACGCGGTAGTCTCCTCCGTCGGCGAGCTCTGTCACGAGTTCACTAATGCGTTCGTAAAATTTATCCATAACCCAATCTTTAACGAAACGATTGGGTGCATAGAGCTGCAGCTCGGACGCGCCGTTCTCTGCTGGCTCCCTGGCCTTTAATGGCTTGATCCACGTATTGAATTGCTGAGACGGCAATTCCGCCTGCAAATGATCCACGCATCTTTCCCACACCATGCCTGGCACGTCCTACCCCTTTTGTTATTTATTCTGCTATGCGTATCGAGAGCCGATCCCTCACTGGGAACTTGGCGCTATGCCT
>JBCDKJ010000073.1:0-16329 GCA_038746745.1 Pseudomonadota bacterium | reverse complement strand
GCTTCTTCAGCATGGTGTTCAAGAAAACAAATCACGGTCTGATGATCGCAGCAGTTACTTTAACAGCCTTTCTCTCTGCCTGTGATGGCGATGACGGGAATGATGGGGCAGCGGGTGTACCTGGGGCTCCGGGTGCAGACGGCGCTCCCGGTGCAGACGGAGCTAACGCCAACGCCGCCATTTCTCTGCGCTTTTTAGGCCGTACCCCTGCGGATCCTGATAACTTTGATTCGTCGGCGGCAGAGATTGTGTCTTACGATCCAGCGACTCGCCAGGCCTTTCTAGTCAATGCCAACGCCGGGCAGGTCGACATCGTTGACATCAGTTCACCCTCCACACCCACCATTACAGGTCAGATTGATGCGTCCGCAGACGTGACCGCAAACGTTGCTGGTAATCCGGCCATGGGTGGCGTTAACAGTGTCGCAGTATATGGAAATACCCTGGCAGTTGCGGTCGAAGCCGATGTTAAGCAGGACAACGGCTATATCGCCTTTTACGGGACAGACGGCAGCTTTCTGAGTGCGGTTGAAGTGGGCGCCCTTCCCGACATGGTCGGTTTTACGCCAGACGGCAACTTTGTGCTGGCCGCTAACGAAGGCGAGCCCAACGGAGACTACAGTGTTGACCCCGAAGGCAGCATCAGCGTGATTGACGTATCGGGTGGTTTCACAGGCCTGACCGCCGCCACGGCGTCCTTTGCACCCTACAACGCGGGCGGTTCAGCATCCTTAACGGGCCCGGTACGAATTTCTTCAAGGTCTGCAAGCGTGGCCCAGGACCTGGAGCCCGAGTACCTGACGTTTTCTGAGGACAGCTCCACGGCATTTGCGGCGTTACAGGAAAACAACGCGGTTGCTGTCATCGACGTCGCATCCGCCACGGTTTCCGCTATCGTCGGTATCGGCTTTAAAAACTATGGCATTCCGGGCAACGAATTTGATGCCAGCAATGAAGACGGCCCGGATGACGGCCCCGGCATTAACATTCGTAGCTGGAACGTTTGGGGTACCTATATGCCCGACACTATCGCCTCGTACACCGTCAACGGCACCACCTACCTCGTGACGGCCAATGAAGGCGATGGACGCGAATACCTCACCGATGCAAGCGATGCCGCGGACTGCACGTCCCAGGGTGGTTACCTGTTCGACGACGGAGACTGCTTCCACTACCTGGATGAAATTCGCATCAAGGATCTGGGTGCAGACCAGTTCAGTGACAGCCTGAAAGCGAAGCTGGATGCAGACTTCCAGGAAGATGCCAAACTCGGTCGCCTGAAGATCATCACCACACTCGGCCTGGTTGACGAGAGCACCTGCCCTAGCATTGCTACCACGGGGCAGCCCATCTCTTTCCCGGACGAGGCGCCCATCGCGGGATGCGTGTACGAGGAGCTCTACTCCTTCGGCGCCCGCTCCTTCACCATTTGGGACACGGAGACACTGATCCCCGTCTATGACAGCGGGAATGACTTCGAGACCATTACCGCCAATCAGCTGGGCCTCAGTTTTAATGCCAGCAACGATGACAACGAGGGTGATGATCGCTCAGACGATAAGGGCCCGGAGCCTGAAGCCGTGACCATTGCAGAGATCGCAGGCAACACCTACGCCTTTATCGGCCTTGAGCGGGTCGGCGGTGTAATGGTCTATAACGTCAGTAATCCGCAGTCTGCATCCTTTGTGCAATACGCTAATCCTCGCGACTTCACCGTTGATGCCGAAGCCGATGTGGCAACCGTTGGTGATCTAGGACCTGAAAGCATTGTGTTTATCGCCGCAGAAGACAGCCCCAGCGGAGAGGCGTTATTGCTGGTTAGCAACGAGGTGTCAGGTACGCTTGCCGTATTCAGCGTCACTGCCCTGTAAAACCCTTCACGTATGCTCACAACCCGCCCATTGGGCGGGTTTTTTATGCGTGGAAGTCCTGCCTGCACGAGCGCTGATGCAGGATCACGAAACCCGGCGCCGCTTCCGATTCACTTTCAATCCTGCGCTTCGTATTATGGCAACGCTCCGGCTTAGCGCTTTTGTCTCTTTCCTTCTGCGACTGCATCCGCCTGATAACGCATGCTCTTCAATTCCTACGTTTTCCTGTTTGTCTTTTTACCGGTCGCGCTAGCCGGCAGCTACATGCTGGCTGGGCGAGGCTGGCAGCGCATGGCCATGCTGTACCTGGTGGGCATGTCACTGTTCTTTTACGGGTGGTGGAACCCGGTATACCTGTGGCTATTGGGGACGTCGGTGCTAACCAACTTTACGTTGGGCATTGCCCTTAATCGGGTAGAGGCAGTCAAGCTGCGACGGCTGCTGATGATTCTCGGGATTGCCTTCAACCTGGCGCTGCTGGGGTACTTCAAATACGCCAATTTCTTCGTGGACTCGCTGAACGGCGCCATTGGCAGTTCCTTCACGCTGGAAACGATCGTGCTGCCGCTGGCGATCTCCTTTTTTACGTTTCAGCAGATCACCTACATTGTCGATACCTGGAAGGGTGTCGTGAAAGAGCACAGCTTTCTGCATTACTGCCTGTTCGTTACGTTCTTCCCGCAGCTTCTGGCGGGCCCTATCGTGCACCACAAGGAAATGCTGCCCCAGTTTAAACAGCCCTCTGCCATGCGTTTCAACTACGGCAATCTGGCGGTGGGCAGCGCGCTGCTGGTGCTGGGCCTGTTTAAGAAAGTCATCATGGCAGACAGCCTGGGCGCCTATGCCGCGCCAACTTTCGAGATAGCAGAACAGGGCGGCACGGTGTACTTCCTGCCCGGCTGGATCGCGACCATTGCATTTACGCTTGGCGTCTACTTCGACTTTGCTGCTTATTCCGATATGGCGCTGGGACTGGCTCGCATGTTTGGCATACATCTGCCGATTAACTTCCTGTCACCGATGAAGGCGCGTAACATCATTGAGCTTTGGCAGGGCTGGCACATCACGCTTACACGATTTTTGCGTAACTACATCTTTAAGCCGCTGGGCGGTGCCCAGAAAGGTGCTGCACGGCGTCATCTCAATACGCTAATCACCATGTTGCTGGGCGGACTTTGGCATGGCGCATCCTGGAACTTTGTCATCTGGGGCGGGCTCAATGGCCTGTTCCTGGTCATCAATCATGTCTGGATCACGGTATGCCAGCGCCTCGGCTGGCCACTGAGCGGCTATCGTGGGTGGCGGGTGTTTTCCCACTTGCTGACGTTTAGTGCCTTTTGCGCAGCAGCGGTCTTCTTTAAGGCAGAAACGCTGGACAGTGCGTCCGCCATGCTCGCTGGCATGCTGGGATTGAACGGCTTTGCTATGACGCAATTCATGCTGGGTAGCCTGCTGCAGCTCGGCATGCTGGATTTCCTGCTGATCTACGGACAGGGAATCGCCATGATGGTCTGGACACTGATCATGGTCTTGTACCTGCCCAACGTGTACCAGATCATGGGCGAGGGCATGGCGGCAGCGGGATTCTATCCACGCAGGCTGTATCGCTACAGCGGGCGCAGGCTGCGCTGGCAGCCAAACGGGCGATGGGCCTTCGCCATGGCGATACTGCTTCTCTACGTGCTGCATGCGATGACCACCCAGGTGCAGGAGTTTATCTACTTTCAGTTCTAAAGTATGGACACGAACAGCCAACAATCTGACAACAGCTATCGCGGCTATGTCAGCGCATTTCTCGGATTGCTGGGTGCGGTTGCACTGGTCAATACGCTGGGAGCGGCTGCTTTCTTATGGGAGCCGCGCCATTTCTACTACCGGCCCTGGGAGTACTTCTATGAGCTCGGCTATCGCTTTGCGGCGTACGAACCCGCCTGGCACCAGGCGCAGTCGGCAGATCTGAGTCGCCAGAACTGGTTCTTCTACCAGGGCAGTCACTACACCGACGTAACCACCGACGCCGACGGCTATCGCTCAGTGCCAATCAACGCAGGAACCTATCCTGTGCTCGTCTCCGGCGACTCGCTGGTGTTTGGCAGCGGCCTGAGCGATGCAGAGACCATGCCCTGGCGTCTGGCCGAACGCCTGGACATGCCGGTATTCAACGGCGGCAGGAGCAGCTTGTTCAACACCTTGAAAAAGACTGAACTGGAGGACGCCGAGCTGGTCATCGACGTGCGCGGAGAACCCTTAATCAAAGGCGCTGTCTTCGCCGACTACGGCTATACCGCCGACGAGCCTTATCGACCACGAGTCACCAACCAGTTCAGCCGCTGGGAGGCGCTACGGGAAGTGGCGCCCCAGCGCTATCTGTTGACGCATATTGCCGGGCGCATGTTACGTCGATTAGGACGGGACTTGATGGTATTGCGAGCCGGTGCGCGCGAGCGCTGCTACATGCCCTACCAACTCGATGAGCGGACGCTGGCCAGCGCTGCCGATGCGATCCAGAGCCGCAGTGAGCGCCTCCGGGCTATGGGCAAACGCTATATCTTTGTGGGTGTGCCCTTTGAACAAACACTCTACGCTGACCATATCTCCGACAAACAGCGGCAGTATCTGACGCACCTCAACGACGAGCTGGCGCGACGCGGTGTTGAAACCATCTCCCTGTTACCGCTTTTTATTGAACAGCGCGATCGCGAAATATTTCAGCGGTATGACACGCACTGGAGTCCACTGGGTGTAGATCTGGCGGTGCAGGCCATCTGCGAGCATCTGAGCCGCGACACTGACATGGGCCTGAGCTGCAGCGCGCACGCGCGTTAGCGCGACTGTGACGGCGCTCGGCGTCCGCCGATTCTTTATTTGCCGATAGATGCACCGGCTTTCTTCAAGCTAAACGCCCTGATGCGAGCGCACTTATCTCAGCCTTTACCACAGCGTTTTTCGCAGTTCTGTCACATGTCGGTTATCTCTTAGTCACCAATCCCTCACAAAATCGTTACACCGGCGTCAAGGCCCTGTCGCAATGCACCCGTAGCTTTATTGGCGGTGTTAGAGAGGTTGAGCGCAAGGCTCAGCCATAAAAACGGGTGCACCGCGCATATCGCCATCGTGCGCCCATCAGTGACGAGGCCACAGTAATGAACGAAGCTTTGAACAAAGGCATCGTCGGCGCCCTTTTGGACGACGACATTGAGTATCAGGGAAGCAACCCAACCAACAACCGCCCCTTCTATGACATTCTCAAATCGGAAATGGAACGCCGGGATGTATTGAAGGGCAGCCTGGCATCTGCCGCGACCGGGTTTTTCGCCGCCAGCGGTCTCGCCGGCTCCACCGATGCGGAAGCGCAAACCAGTAGCCTGATGAACTTTACGCCGGTCACGCTGGCAGACGCTGCCGCGGGCGATGGCACACAACCGCTGGTATCACCCGACTACAACATGCAGACCATGATCCCGTGGGGTGACCCTATTGAACCCAGTGGCCCTGCCTATGTCGAACGCGGCAACACCTCTCGTGAGCAGGCCAGCCAGGTTGGCATTGGCCACGACGGGATGTGGTTCTTTCCGCTGGCAGAGGACCTGGTAGCAAACCCTGACGTACCGCCTATTAATGACTTCTTTCAGCGCTGGTTTAACGTCAATACTCGCGGACTGCTGTGCATTAATCACGAGTTTGGCAACAACTTTCAGGTTCTCGGCAAGGCGGCACCGGAAACACTGGAAGAAGCACGTATCTCCCAACACGCGCACGGTGTATCGGTCATTCGCATCGAGCTGATTGACGGTGTGTGGCAGACGGTGGACAGCTCTGAGGCTCGCCGTATCCATGTCAACACGCCAGTGGAGTTCTCAGGACCCGCCGCCGGGCATGAGCTGCTGCAAACCCCCGCGGGCAATATCCCGCTGGGTACGGTCAACAACTGTGGTAACGGCACCACGCCCTGGGGCACCTATCTCACCTGTGAAGAGAACTTCAACGCTTACTTCGGCGCGACCAACAATGAGGCCACCTGGGTGCCCACCGAGCTGCAGGAACGCTTCGGCTTCGCCGAGGGCGGCACCTTTGGCAACTATCAGTGGTGGGTCTTCGATCGGCGCTTTGATCTGTCTGATCCCGACTTCACCAATGAGGAGAACCGGTTTGGATGGATGGTCGAGATTGATCCCCAGGACGCCACTCAGGCGCCCATCAAGCGCACGGCGATGGGTCGCTTTAAGCATGAGGGAGCAGCATGGACTGTAGGTGACGACGGCCGTATTGCCTTTTACATGGGCGACGATGAGCGGTTCGACTACCTCTACAAATATGTTTCAGCAGAACCCTATCTGGAAATGCTGGCCAACGGCGTGAGCCCGCTGGATGAAGGCACACTGTACGTTGCGCGCTTCAGCGAAGGCGGCGTCGGTGAATGGCTTGAACTCAGCATGGACAACCCCACGCTGGCCTCGCTTTACACGGATCAGGGCGAACTGTTGGTCAATACGCGCCTCGCAGCGGACGCCGTTGGCGCTACGCCGATGGATCGGCCAGAGTGGACCGCAACCACTTCCACTACCAACGGCACCTGCTACGTCACCCTAACCAACAACAGCCGCCGTGAAGTAGCGGATGCGGCCAACCCGCTGGCACCCAACTCCGATGGTCACATAATCCGCTTTACTGACGACACGCCCTCGGGCACCGCTTTCACCTGGGAGATTTTCCTGATTGCCCAGGACACCCATGGCACTGAAGAATCCTTCTCAGACCCCGACGGCCTGGGTATCGATTTAGACGGCCGCGTATGGATCGAAACTGATGGTGGCCAGAAGGACGGGTTGCAGGATCAACTACTGATCGCTGACCCGGACACCAAAGAAATCCGCCGCCTGTTCATGGGTGTGAACGGTGACGAGATCACCGGAATCGCGTTCACGCCTAACCGCCGCACGGCGTTTATCAACGTGCAGCACCCTGGCAACGGCGATCCGACGGCCACCAACTTCCCGGCGCCGACTGACGGCGTAACAATTCCCAGGGATTGTACCGTCGTGCTCACCCGCAAGGATGGTGGCGTTGTAGGTTCCTGATCGGATAGTGGCGCTGCCCTGGCAGCGCCACTCAACTCGCAACGCCGAGCTGGAGACAGCTCGGCGTTTTCGTCTCAACAACTGTCAGTAGACTGCGCCTACTCCCTGCCAAACCAAAGTGGCAGATTGCGAATCCAACCGCTGCGGGTATAACCCCCGCTTAGCAGCGACTTAAACCTGACAAAGCGACTCTTACCCCGGATCTCCAGCAGTCCTGACAACGCCTCGGGAATCGGCCTGCCTCGCTCCCGCAGCCGTGCTTCCAATGCAGCTGCCTGGGCATAGACCATACGCAGACCAGTGCGGCGCTCGCCCGCTGCTCGTTGCCAGAGGTAGCGCGTGTTGTAACCTGGCGCACCAATGCTATTGGACCCATGCTGGCGATAATCCAGCAATGCCTGATCTTTATAGGCCAGCGTCCCTGCGCTGGCACATACCAGCGCCAGCCACCAGTCGTGAATCAACGCCGCCTCAGGTAAGGGCCACGCCAGTTCCAGCGCCGCCCGATTGACCACACTGGCGCAGCCGCTGACGTGGTTCTGCACCAACAGCCTTGGCAGCGGCGCGCGTGCGGACAGCGACTGATGACGCAGGAACGATGCTGCAACAGGTCCATCACTGGGCCCCAGGACTCGCATATCCGAGAACACTAACGCCGGCTCCTTGGACTCTGGCATGCATGCCAGCAGTACCGACACTTTGTTGGGGTGCCAGATATCGTCCTGATCGCAGAACAGAACAAACGGCTCATCGCGACATTGCAGGGCATGCGTCACCAGCGCTGAAAAATTTGCCCGGTGACCCTCGGCACTATCGCTATGATTAGTCAGCAGCGTGACGCGCCCAGGGGTACGTTCACACCATCGGCGCAGCAGATTCGGCGTATCATCGGTGGAGGCGTCGTCCCGCACCACGATGTGCAGCGCGGGGTGATTCTGGCGCAGCAGTGAATCCAGCTGTTCCGGCAGCCACGGCGCACCGTTATGGGTGGCCAGCAGCACCAGCGCTGGCGCGGACGAATGATCTGGCGCTGACGTCTCCTGCACGTTAAGCCTGCCGAGCCGGAAAAGGCGCCATGGTACCAGCGTGCCAACATCCGTGTCCCTGTAATTGACCGCGCCGGAAGCGGACGAGAGAATACGCACCTCGCAAACACCGGACACTGCTATGCAGCCCACTTCCGATTCGCATCGGGCCAAGGAGGCCTCAGCCGATATCAACGCTCAGCTTGAGGCGCTTGCTGCCCAGGTGAACGAGTTACTGACCCAGGGTGATCGTCCCGCCGCCAGGGCTGCCTGTGAGGCAATGTTTGAGCTGAACGGTGCTTACAACCCGGCGCATATGCTGATGGCCCGCGTGATGATGCCGGGGGAAAACTATGCCGCGATTCTGTCACGCCTGCACCAGCACCTACAGCCCGCTGGGTATGCTGAGATTGGTGTCGCCACCGGCGCCTCCATGGCGCTGGCGAACGCTGACACCCGCTGCGTGGGAATTGATCCTGCACCGCGCATTACGGCCACGGTGGCCGCCCGCGCACGCCTGTATCCAGTCACCAGCGATGACTTTTTTTCACGTTACAACCTGTTTGAAGAGCTGGGCGTAGAGCGCCTTGACCTTGCCTTCATCGACGGACTGCATCTGTTTGAGCAGGCGCTGAAGGACTTCATAAATCTTGAGAAGTACTCGCACTCCGGCACGGTAGTCATGATTCACGACTGCTTTCCACCCACTGAACTCAGCGCTGCAAGAGATCGGGTGATGGCCTATTGGGCTGGTGATGTGTGGCGCATGATTCCACTGCTTCTCAAGTACCGGCCCGACCTCGACGTCAAAGTGATCCCTGCGATGCCCTCAGGGCTGGGGCTTGTAACTGGGCTGGATGCTCAATCGACCGTGCTGGAAGCGCGCTTTGATGAGGTCGTTGCGGAGTTTATGGCGCTGCAATACAGCGAACTGAGCGAGCGGCGCGAGGTGCTGTTGCCAACCGTGGATAACGACTGGAACACCATTCTCAGTCGCCTGCCCCACTGATCAGCAACGGGGTGGCCAGGCCAGGTCGAAGCTCTCGTACTGGAGAGTAAGGTTCGGGTTATAGGCTGGGTCCTCAAACAGCCGCCGTCCCCATTTTTGCTGCATGAAATCCCGCTCGCGTTCAAAACGCAGGCGCTTCTCGCCGATTTCGTGCCCGCGTGAATACGACTCAAAATGAAACAGCTGCGCGTAGGGCGTCCATAAATTGCGGTAGCCCGCATCTACCAGCTTCAGGCACAGATCGACATCATTGAAAGCTACCGCCAGGTTGTCTTCATCCATGCCACCCACTTCGAGAAACGTCTCTCGCCGCAGCGCCAGGCAGGCCGCAGTTACTGCGCTGTAGTTTTGCACCAGTCGCAGGCGGCCCATGTGGCCGGTCTGGCTTTTATAGAAACCGCGAAAGGCATGGCCCGCGACCGCGTCCGGTCCCACCCCCAGCACCACGCCGGCGTGCTGGATGTAATCGGTGGCAAAAAACAGCTTGGCACCCACTGCGCCAATATCCTCGCGCACTGCCTGGCTAGCTAACTCTTCAAGCCAGTCGCTGTTAATCACTTCCATGTCGTTGTTCATCAGCAGCAGCAGCTCCGCGTCTGACTGCCGGGCGCCAAAGTTCATAATGGCGGCGAAATTAAACTCGCGGTCGTAGCGCAGTACGCGCACGCGCTCCTCCGACGCGAGTGTCTCCAGATAGTCAAGACAGGCAGGATCTTCGCTACCGTTATCGATGATGGTGAGGCGGAAGTCGGCATAGTCGGTGCGCGTCAGCACGCTGCCCACACAATGCGAGAGCACGTCGAGTGAATCACGAGTCGGCATCAGAATTTCAACCGACGGCGTTGGGTCCGGCAGGCTATGACGTACGCGGTAGGCCATGCCCATCTCAGACAATTCGACTTCTGCATCCTGCCCAAGGCGTGCAATCTGATCTGCTAGCGCGCATACGCCGGCATCTACCGCATAGCCTTTGTGGTCGATATCTTCCGCTGTGGATCCCTCCACGGCACGCCAGTGGTAAAGCACCTTCGGAATATGGTGGATATGCTCAGGCTGCAGCACCTCGGTAGCACGCAACACCAGATCGTAGTCTTGAGCGCCCTCGTACCCCTCCCGCAGCTGTCCTACTTCGTCCAGCAGCGCCCGTTCCATTACTACCAGGTGGCAAAAGTAATTGATGGATGCCAGATAGTCCGGGTTCCAGTCCGGTTTAAAATGCGGGCGGATGGGCGCGTCATCCGCGGCCACGATGTCTTCGTCCGTGTATACCAGCCTCGGAGGCTGTGCTTGCTGCAAGACGATGGCCACTTCATACAGGGCGTTCGGCGTCAGGGCGTCGTCATGGTCCATGAAAGCCACGTAGTCACCAGTGGCCAGGCCGATGGCGTCGTTCGTCGCCGCGCTGATGTGTCCGTTGCTATCGCGCCAGTGCACTGCAATACGCTCGTCTTTCTCAGCAAGCGCTCGCAGACTGGCCCGGGTGTCTTCCTGCGTGGAGCAATCATCCGCTATACAAAGCTGCCAGTGTGGGTAGGTCTGTTCAAGCACGGACGCCAGCGCTTTCTCCAATAGCGCGGGCGGCGTGTTGTAGGTGGGCATCACTATCGAAATTGTGGGTGGGCTTTCAAACGCGGCGGCGCGACGACGCTGTGCCATGAGCTCTGCTTCTGGCGTCTTGCCGTAACTTTCCCACCAGTCGGCGTATTCCCGTTTTGTGCCCAACTGCGGCCAGTTTTCTGTCCACAGTGCAAAGTCTTCCCGAGCGCGCTCCCAGGTCCAGCGAGCGCCAAAACAGCGGTAGTACCAAAGCCAGCGCCAGGAATCTTCCATCTCGACCAGCCAGGCGGGTACTCGCCGCAGCCTGAACGTTTTTACACGCACGCGGCAATCCAGCCGACTGGGGGCAAACACCAAACCCTGCAGTTCGTCCTGTGCCTCCAGCGTGCCAAAAATGGTTTTGCCGTCACGGTGCTCGTACATCGGCGCCATCATTTCGTGCAGTTCACCGTCCACCACTGTGTAGAGCTTGGGTCCCCACAGGCGATCCTCCGCCTCAAAGCGGATTCTGAAATACAGAACATGGCCCCGCAGCCTCGCGGGTATCTGATAGTACAGATGTCCGCTGTCACCGGTCATCGCCAGCCAGCCGCCTGCCTGCTGCTCACCGTGAGTCACCGCTGTCAGCGTCAGGGGAAAACTGAACAGGCCTCGGCGACGACGCCAAAGTTGGCCCAATAGTTGACGCGCAAGCGCAACGAGATCTGTTACACGGCGAATGACCACCGCATTAGACCTGAGTTCGGCCATCTCCTGCTCGCGCTCCTCCAGCCGGGTTTTCAGCAACGCAATCTCCCCCGCCAGCCCGCGACGATGAGCCCGCTGCTCAACCAACTGGTCGGCAAGTTCACTGAGTTTACGGTCGCTGTCGGCAAACGCTGCCAGCAGTGCTTTGTAGTCCTGACTCAAGGGCCAGCTCTGTTCAATAATGACCTCGATGCGGGTTGGCCGAGCGCCGCCCAACAGCGGCTCCAGAGGAATTTCGAACCAGGCATTACCGTCCTGGCACAGCAGCGTGTAGGCACCGGCTTCGTGGTGCGCCAGCAGATGTTGTGTCAGCGCGGCGTCGAGTGCTGCCGCCGTGCACAAATCTATGCGGTTGTCGCCTGCCTGTACTTCAAAGCGTTTAAGGTGCACTACGCCAGCCCGATCAGCGGGGAAGTAGCGCAGTACTTCGATACCGGCAGCGTCCTCGATGCTGAAGTTGAGGCGATTATCGTCGGCGTTGAGGGTAGCCCACTGGCGCTGGAGTTTGTGCTCACCGTGTTGCAGATCGCCTTCACTCATCCAGAACAAGCGAGTTTCAAAGCGATTGACGATACCGGTAGTAGGCGGCACGTCCATCGACGCCTCACCATTGCAACGGACGCGTAGGATGTACTGGTATACCAGCGCGTCAGGACGTTCCAGCAAGGCGTTTACCAGGGATGTCGGTAGCAGCTCGGGCGCAAAGTCTGCGAATTCCGTGGTATGCATCGGCCGGGTGATAGTGTCGATCTGCACAATGCTGAAACCGAGCGACGCAAGGAATCGGCTCAGCGAGTCGCGGGTGTAGAAGCGCACATGGGTGTCATCCAGTATGCCCTCGTCCCGGTAGTCGAAGCGGCCCTCCAGCAAATCCAGGACGACGCCCGCGTAGCCGACATTGGGTACCGACAGCAATAACTCGCCGTCGGGTTTGAGCAGGCTCGCGGCCCGGCGCAATACGCCCTCACGGTCCAGCACGTGCTCCAGCACATCGGCAAACACCACACGGTCGTAGCTGGCGAGCTCAAACTCTGCGAAGGCATCGGGCTGTTCCAGGTCCACCTGCTGCAGCGATCGATAAAGTGGCGCTGCACGTTCAATGTGGTCTGCCGACATCTCGATGCCGTCTACCACGCACTGTTTCTCCCGCACCAGCCAGGCGCCCAGTTCCCCGCTGCCTACGCCCAGGTCCATAACCGTGGCACCCTGCGGAATCATGCCGGCCAGCCGGGACAGTGAATCCTCAGCGCCCGCTGCTATCTCGCGCTCGTACTTCAGGCGGTTATCGGTCATGCGCCCGATTTGCATCCAGCATGGGAAGTTCGACCTGTAGCGGACAATTTTCCAGCGGGCCGATGTCTTCACTGGCCCTGACCGAGACTGTATCGCCACTGTTCAGAGAGCCCTCGGGCAGCACAAACCGAAAGCCGCAGCCCAGATCCTCTGGTATGTCTGCAGGTTGCTGCGCACACCGACCCAATGACGCCGTAGCCAGGTCGGCCACGGTGGTGGCCATAGTTTCGTCGTTGATGTTTAGCTCAAGTTCTGCCGCCGGTTTCAGCGGGAAGTTGTAGCGCGCCCAGCCCTCGACGCGGTCGTGATCAATACCTGTGATCGCGCCCGACGCCTTGGTTGTGCGGGTCGCATCCAGATAGTCCTCCGGGGCAGGCTGAATAAAGTCAATGGCGGCTTGCCGCGCGGTGGCGGTCACCGGTGCAGGCAGCAGTTCGATCAGACGGTCTACCAGCAGTGCGGGGTTAGCCATTAACTTTTCATAGGACACCAGCAGGGCGTTCGGCTGCGTGCTTTCCAGAAAATCGATGATGCGTCCGTTGTCTGCCAGCAATTTGTCCATGGTCAGGAAGATATCTACTCCACCTGATATCTGGGTGCGCTGCGCCGCGGCAAACACGTCTCTGAACACCACGATGTAGACCGGATTTCGAAACAGGGAATGTACGTCCTGCACGTGGTACAGCAAGCGCGGTCGCTTGAAGGCCCAGACCGGGTAGTCGGCATTATAAGTGTCTATCACCGTGCGGGCGCGCTCCGCCTCGCCAGATTCAATGGCAGACGCCAGATTGACGTCCTCGAATACCGGGCCGGAAGACAGTGCACCGGTGTAAAGCCCGAGGCGATCCAATGCCCCCGCCACCGCTGAGGTGCCGCCGCGTGCGGTGCCGAGTACCACCAGCGTTGTCTGCGCCTGGGGTGCGAGGTGACCCAGGTGCGCAATCCCGCTGTTAAGCATGGGTGCTAGCGGATCAGTCACGACGCAGACCCAGGTGTGCTGCCAGCCGTGTCAACCAGCCCGCGGGTGGCTGATATGTCAAAGGGCTGTTCATAATGTCACAGGGATCGCCGGTCACCACGGCACGCACCACATCTCCCGCCTGCAGTGGCTCCTGAAGGACAACGTCAAAGGCGCAGCGTCCGTCAGCGCTCACACCCATCTCCGCCAGGTCTGCTCGGTACTGATCGGCAGGCACCCGCGCCACCTCGCAACCGTTGACCTCAATAGCGACGTCCGCCTGACGTCGGTGGGTAAGATACTGCGCCCAGCCCCTTACACGGCGTCGCTCCACAATATCCAGGCGACCACGGCTTTTATTGTTACGGGTGTGATCAAGGTAGTCCGGTGGGCTGGCCTGGATACAGGCCAGCGCGCCCTGGCGGTCACCCGCCGGACAAGCACAGAAGTCCGCCAATGCATCAACAAAGCCTGCCGGCGCTTCCAGCATTTTCTCGTAGGACACCAGCAGCGCCGGTGCCTCACAGCCATGCAGAAAGTCCTTGATGCGACGGTACTCTTCCAAAGTCCGTCGCATCGTCCCTAAAATGTCGGCCTCGCTGGACAACTGCGCACGCATCGCGGTGGCCAGAGGATCGCGGAACACGGCGACATAGCGGACATTGCCAAGTTGCGAGTGGTAGTCAGAGGCGAAACGGCTGTAGCCAGGTCGCTTGAAGCCCCAGGGCGTAACTTTGCTGCGCGTGAGGATTAATTGCGCTGCATCCGCTGTGCGGCCCTGCTCAATAGCCAGAGACAGCTCCAGGTCCTCAAAAACCGGTGGCAGCGCGCCCCGACCCATAGACACCCCCAGTGCATCAAGGGTGGCAGCCACTGCAGAGGTGCCACCGCGGGCGGCCCCCAGAACCACAATCGCCAGCGGTGTCTGCTCTGTCAGTTGTTCGGGATGCAGTACCTCGAGACCGCTGTTGACGAGATCTCGCAGTGCCGCCTGTCGCTGGGCCTCAGCCACGGGTATCAGCCGGGCTTCCTGCCCCAGGCATAGACCCACATATCCGTATCGTCGCTGTGGTGCTTGACGTCCTCGAAGCCCGCCATCACAAGAAAATGTGCAAGCTCCTGCGGCGTGGATGACTTGCTGATGTTGGCAGGGCGCTGCAAGGGATGATAGTCCAGCATGTTTTTCATAAAGAAGTCCCAGCCTTCCTGAGACAGCAAATTGTAATTATCCACGTACAGTCGACCACCGGGCCGCAGTACCCGCATCGCTTCGCAGATATAGTTGAATCGATCCCACTCGTCGAGATGCATAAACACAACGGTGCAATAGACCATATCGAGACTGTCATTCTCGATGCCTGCAAGGTCCCAGCCATTGAGTGGGCGATAATCCACATTGCCCAGATCCGCGGTACGGCTGCGAGCGTGCGCGAGCATATTTTCTGATACGTCAGCGCCAATCCAGCGTTGGCATAGCGGTGCCAGCGTATGCGCCATCCGGCCGACCCCACAGCCGATCTCCAAAATTGTGTCATCGGCGTTAACACCAACACTCTGCTGCAGCACCTGCAGGGTGAATCTGGAGGTGCGCTCAAATTCAGACTCGTCCGTGTAGCCCGCCACCGAAATCTTAGCTTCGCTGACGTTATCGGATACCGCGTTCCAGGTGTCTTTGTAGTTCCCGCGAGCCGTGTCTGCTTCTTCCGCATGCGGCGTCTGTGCCCAGTGCATGGAAACGAAATCACAGGCGCGAAACTCGATGGGACCGGAGCTGAAACTGTCATTCACCACTTCCAGCTTCAACACATAGTCTTCGCCACGCTGAGGCGGAATTTCAAGCTCGAAATCAAACCCGCAGCCCGCGTCTAGGTCTCGATTCTGATTCGCGAAGTGCGCAACGACGTCGGGACGTTGCGCGTTCATTGCATATTCTGCGACGCCGCCATCCGGCGCTGTCACCAGAACCCTGGCGGGACCATCATCAAAGCTGGCCGCCCAGCCGCGAAATTGCACCCGCAGGGGTTTGCGGATAAACGTCCACTGCCGGGGTGCGTCAAAGCAGAATTCAAGGGTAGAGGTTGTGCTGTCGGCCTCAGGTCGGCGCGGCTGTGTTGCTGTTTGCAGAGTCATGCATCTCGCCGGTTGATGAATCGAGGCTGGTCACAGGTTCACCTGCCAAATTGAGCGCTATCGGATTCTACTCTAAACTCCGCGACAAACAATTCCAACGGATCGGCAAGAGCGCCTGCCAGGGCATGCTGTTTAACTCCTTTGAATACCTTGCCGTTTTTCTTCCCGCGGTATTCCTGCTGTTTCTGCTTGCCAGTCTCACCGGGCGAGCCACGCTGGCGCGGCTCATGCTGGTGCTGGCGTCCCTGTTTTTCTACGCCTATTGGAAACTCGGCTATCTGCCCCTGCTGTTAGGCTCTATCGCGGTCAACTACAGCATTGGCAGCTATCTGCGTGAAAACCATCAGTCCCGCGTAAAAAAGCCCGTAATGCTACTGGGCGTAGCGTTAAACCTGGGGTTGCTGGGCTACTACAAGTACGCCGACTTTCTGGCATTCAATATCAACGCGCTCACCGGTTCTGATCTGGCGCTGTCACACTTGCTGCTGCCGCTGGCCATCAGCTTCTACACCTTTCAGCAGATCGCCTTCCTGGTCGATGCCTACCGCGGTCGCGTCGCGGCGCCGGGCTTTCTTAACTACTGCCTGTTCGTGTGCTTTTTCCCACAGCTCATCGCAGGACCCATCGTGCATCACGCCAAAGTCGTGCCGCAGTTCAATCG
>JBCDKJ010000072.1:0-16474 GCA_038746745.1 Pseudomonadota bacterium | reverse complement strand
GGCCGAGTTCTGCGGCCTGCTGTCTATGATCGTCACTGGGTTCGCCGCGGCAGATGATGGGCTCAGCAACCGGCTTCAAGGGAAAGCCTCTTGCAATCCTTTCCACCTGCGCTACCGCACCACGCCCGTCGTTGCCGGCGCTCACAATCAGTCCATAGGGCAGACTCAGCTGTAAATCCTGCGCCGGATAAAAACAGCGGTCGAGAAAATCCTTCATCGCGCCACAGACGGTGGCAGAATTTTCTGCGGCCACGAGCAGCAGCCCGCTACAGCTTTGAAGTTCCGCCATGCCAGCATCCCAGGCCCGCCGCCAGAGAACTTCCGCACTCTCTTCTAACAATGCACCGGCACGAGCCGCCCTGGCCAGTTCGAAACAGGCACCACTCTGCGAGTGATAAACGATTAGCAGGGGTGCAGACATCGACTTCCGGCAAGGCGTATCGGAGGTGCCGCAACGCCGCGCCGATAGTGTCCAGCCAACTGCGGGCGCGTCACGCCAGTTGCTGAACATCGGCAAGTTATCAGCAAACCAGTCACACCCTTATCCACAGAATCTGTGGATAACTCAGTGGATATCAACCAACCACTAAGAGTCTCTAGCGCCGTCTTTGCAGGGACCAACTGCGTTCTCGAATTCACTTTAACGTCTAACTTTTAATAGTAATCATGGAGTTACGTGCGCTTTATCAATTTATTTACATACAAAGATGTGTTTAGTACCTGACACCTGGCGCTGTAAAGTCATATGTGCATAAACACCCGTGTAAGTAGACACTCTCGCTGCAGCCTCCGTGAAATGTTACTTCGCATTGTTCTGAGCCTCATCGAGATGCTGCAGTTGCCAGCACTGATGGATACGAGGGTTGCGCTTAAAGTCCACGTCGATCGTATCCCGAGTGATGTCTGCAACACGCGACATCGACGATAGTTCAGAATCCAGCCGGAAGCTGCGCAAGTTGTTTGAAAAGTAGAGCGTACCGCCCGGCCGTAAGCGCCTCAGGCATAACGCCAACAGCGCAGCATGGTCCCTTTGTACGTCAAAATCCTCGGCCAACGCTTTTGAGTTCGAGAATGACGGCGGATCTACCAATATCAAATCAAAATCCTGCTCGGTGTCCTTTAACCAACTCAGGCAGTCGCTCCGCGTCAGGACATGTCGCTTGCCCTGGAAACCGTTGGCTGCCAGATTTCTCTGCCCCCATTCCAGGTAGCTCTTGGACAGGTCGACACTGGTGGTGGAGCACGCACCACCGGCAGCGGCATGCACCGAGGCCGTCGCGGTGTAGCAGAACAGATTGAGGAAATCCTTGCCCCTGGCTTCCGCTGCCAGTCGCAGGCGCAGCGGTCGATGATCGAGAAACAGGCCCGTATCCAGATAATCGCGCAAGTTGACCCAGAGCTTAACCTGCCCTTCCCGCACCTGCTGAAAGTCATGTCGCTGGTTCTGTCTATCGTATTGCTCCGCACCGCGTTGTCGCTGCCGCAACTTCCAGGCGATCTCGGCAGCCTCTACCTCAAACACCTGACACAAGGCGGCTTCTGCTTCCTCTCGACGGCGCTGGGCTGCATCCTCAGCAACACTGGCGGGGGCGCGATATTCTGCCACATGCAGCGCACCCTCGTACCAATCCACGGCAAAGGCGTATTCCGGCATATCGGCATCGTAAACGCGGTAGCAGCTGTGCCCCTCACGCTGACTCCAGCGTCGGATCTGTCGCAGATTCTTGCGCAGGCGATTGGCAAACATCTGTGCGCCCGGGCTGTCCACAGCGGGCACTTCAGGAGCCGTGCCACCTTGTTGTGGAAGGCGCTGTTCAGCATCGATATCGAACAACAACAAGCTGCACGGAATCTGGCCATTGAAGAGCTTGTAACGCCTCTTGCTGCGCAGCCTTGTCGCCATGCCCAGTTCCTTCTCCGGGGTCAGTAAAGCGCCCGACCAACCGCAGAACTCGGCAAGCATGCGCTCCCCCCACTCACGATAGGTAGCGCGCAACCGGTCGACATCCTCCAGCCGCTCGCCGTAGGGAGGGTTGGAGATCACCAGCCCCGGCTGAATGTCGGTATGGGTAGGCCGCCTCAGCGCATGCAGTGGTTTGCAGCTAACGCGCACCGCCCGTTGCAAACCGACTCTGGCGATATTCGCCTGCGCCATTTCTACAGCCCGGGGGCTCGCATCGTAGCCGCGAATCTCGGGCAGCGATAGCTCCCTGCCCCGCGTTGCCCTGCCCTGTGCGTCCGCCAGAATGGCACGCCACTGGTCCGGGTTGTGCTGCGCCAACTGCTCAAACGCCCAGCGGTCCCGTCCCAGGCCGGGTGCGATATCTGCGGCCATCATCGCGGCCTCAATCAGCAATGTACCCGAGCCGCAAAATGGATCGATCAAAGCACCGCCCCGTGCCGCAATGCCCGGCCAATCGGCGCGCAGCAGCATTGCTGCCGCCAGGTTTTCCTTTAGAGGCGCCATCCCCGCCTCTAGACGATAGCCGCGCTGGTGCAGGCTGGCACCGACAAAATCCAGGCTGAGTGACAGGCGGCGACTGCGAAGACGGGCCTGAAAGCGAATTGCGGGGCTGTTCCGAGCCACGCTGGGTCGCGGGCGGCTCAGGGAGCGAAAGCGATCGACGATAGCGTCTTTAACCAGCTGCGCACCGTAATGCGTGTTTCTGATGGCTGGGCTGCGCCCGGCAAAGGCCACCATGAAATCTGCAGCGTCCGGCAGCCAGTCCTCCCAGGGCAGCGCGGCCATACCCGGCAAGGGCCTGCCTTCGGTATCCACCTCCACCTCAGCGATAACCGCAAGAACCCGATTCGCCAGCCGACTCCACAGAGCAACGCGATAAGCGACTGCCCAGGGACCTTCAAAACTGCAACCGGCCACCGTTTCCCGTACCTGCTCCGCACCGAGCTGAGCAACTTCCTGTACAAGCAGGCTTTCAATACCTTTGGGGCAGGCGGCGAACCAGGATTGCGCTTTCATCGAGCAGCACTATAAGTGTTCGAGCACTTATAACAAATAAGTGTTGGCGAGAGGCATGAGGGTTTAGGTATGTTCTCCTGTAAAAGAACGATAGACGGAGGGTCCAATCACCGATGAATCGTCAACGGGGTCGCCAGAAGCGCGACAAGTGCGAACGGGCTTATCACAAGGGTTATCACGCAGGACTGTCAGGCAGACCACAGGATTCCTGCCCACACACATCGGAAAATCCACGACATTCATGGTTATGCGGCTGGCGCGAGGGCTATGACGACAGCGTCAGTGGCTATGTCGGCGTTTCAGGGGTGCATCTGGCACAACAGCAGTTATAAAGCTTGGCTACTATAAGGCCTGGCTACTATTTCGTCTGGCTACTATAAGGCCCGGCTACCATCGCTGAATCCTGAGCCCCGCGGAACGGTCAACGAAGTTGTGCATGCAGTCGCTATGCGTCTGTGTTCAAACTACTCTGCGCCAAGTCCAGAAGTTCTCGATTCGCCACGGCGAACATTGCAAAATCCGGCGTTTTAACGCCATGCAGCTTGGCTAACATGTCGCGCCAGCGATCTATAAGCTGCTCCTCCTGCGCCATCCAGCGCTGCATACATATGGCGGGATCGTTCAGTTCACAGGTGTGCCGCAGGGCACCGACGGCCAGAGACCGTTGCTGCCACTCGAGGTCTTCAAGGTAGGTATCGCGCGCCTGCGCCTGCCACTCGTTCTCGACTCGTGCGTTGCTGATAAGCGACGCAAACCAGTCCAGCTCCAGGGTTTCGCCCAGCAGGAAAAACAGTTCAGCCACCTCCAGCACCGGGGCGGAAGTATGGTTGGACGCCTCAATAATTCCCATAGCCAGCTCAAGGTGAGGCGCTTTCGCGATATATGCAGCGACCTCAACGCTCACCCCTTGCTCCGTCAAATCCGAGGCGCGAGACTGCATTGCCTCCCTGGCACTGGCCGGCAGCAAGTCGGGCAGAGCGGTTTCCAGTGCTTCGACACCTTGCTGAAATTCCTCTACAGCGGCCGCGGGCGAGAGTGACTGGCGTCGGTTGCGTAATAACCAGCGACTACCCCTGCGCAGCAAACGCACCAGCTCAATCATCATATCCGCCTGCAGTTCAGCAGGGATGAGATAGTCCAGAGATTCTATGGCGGCCCACTGTCGAGGCATCTGGTAAATATCGCGTGCGGTGATATAGGCAGCGGCGACCTGTGGCGCCAGGGCACCGGTTGATGTCATCAGGCGTCCCACGAAGCTGACGCCAACCCGATTGATCATGTCATTAGCCACCTGCGTGGCTATGATCTCGCGGCCCAGGCTATGGTCCGCCAGGTCTGCGTTGAAGCGTTCAACCAACACCGATGGGAAGGCGCCTGTCACAAACTGCGCCAGATATTCGTCTTCGTGGATACCAGCGTTAGTAAGCTCTTCTTTGAGAATGCCCTTGCTGTAAGACACCAACACCGCCAACTCCGGCCGCGTCAGCCCTTCGCCCCTGGCCCGGCGCTCTGCCAGCATGTCGTCGTCGGGTAAAAACTCCAACTCCCGGTCGAGTCTGCCGCTATTTTCCAGTAGCGACATGAGGCGCCCGTACTCACTGATTCGCCGGGCTGATTCTCGCTCGGCCAGGCTGATAGCCAGGGTCTGCTGGTAGTTATTGTCCAGCACAAGCTCTGCCACAGCGTCCGTCATGTCCTCCAACAGCTGATTGCGATGCTGTTCAGTTAAATCGCCACGGACCATCACGGCGTTTAGCAAAATCTTGATGTTGACCTCATGGTCAGAGCAATCGACACCGGCGGCATTGTCTATAAAGTCGGTGTTGCATCGACCACCAGCGGCACAGTACTCCACCCGACCCAACTGAGTCAGCCCAAGGTTACCGCCCTCGCCCACCACCCGGCAGCGCAGCTGCTGACCATTAACCCGCAGAGCATCGTTGGCCTTGTCGCCGACGTCGGCGTGGGTCTCGCTACTGGCTTTAACATAAGTGCCAATACCGCCGTTCCACAGCAGATCGACTTCGGCCATCAAACAAGCCTGGATCAGTTCAGTGGGTGTCAGTGATGGCTTGTCAATGCCGAATCGCTCACCCATTTCTGCGGAAATTGAAATCGACTTCGACTGCCGCGAGAACACACCGCCGCCCGCCGATATCAATGACCGGTCGTAGTCATCCCAGCTTGAACGATCCAGCGCAAAAAGCCGCTGCCGCTCGGTAAAACTCGCTGCTGCATCCGGGTTGGGGTCAATGAAAATGTGCATGTGGTTAAAGGCGGCCACCAAACAGGTCTTGTCTGACAGCAACATGCCATTACCGAAGACATCCCCGGCCATATCGCCAACACCCACGGCGGTGAACTCGGTCTGCTGACAATCCACGCCCATTTCACGGAAGTGTCGCTGCACCGACACCCAGGCCCCGCGGGCCGTAATTCCCATTTTTTTGTGGTCGTAACCCACGCTTCCGCCGGAGGCAAATGCATCACCCAGCCAGTGCCCGTACTCAGCGGAGATCCCGTTGGCGATATCTGAGAACGTGGCCGTACCTTTGTCCGCAGCCACCACCAGGTAGGGGTCATCCTCGTCCAGGCGCACAACGTCCTCAGGCGGCACGATCGTTCCCTCCTGAATATTGTCGGTCACGTCCAGCAGACCGCGAATAAATGTCTTGTAGCAGTGAATACCCTCAGCCTGTCGGGCATCCCGATCGGCTGCCGGGCCCAGCCGCTTGGCAACGAAGCCGCCCTTTGCGCCCACCGGCACAATCACCGCATTCTTCACCTGTTGCGCTTTTACCAATCCCAGCACTTCAGTCCGAAAGTCTTCCAGCCTGTCTGACCAGCGCAGGCCGCCGCGAGCAACTTTGCCACCGCGCAAATGCACCCCTTCCACCCACGGCGCATAGACGAAGATTTCAAAGGCAGGCCGCGGCTGCGGGATGTCTGGCACGGTCTCCGGCTGCAGCTTGAACGAGAAGTACGGCTTATGATTGCTATGCTCATCGCGCTGGAAAAAGTTGGTTCGCACTATGGCCCGGATCAGTGCAACGTACTGCCTGATAATGCGGTCCTGTCCCAGGTTCTGTACCTGATCAAGTGCTTCTACAATGCGCTGCTCTACCGTCTGCTGCCTGGATTCGCGCCAGTCCTCATCACCATCCAGCGTGGGATCGAAGCGGGTGAGAAACAGCTCGACCAGCGAGCCAGTAATCTGCAGGTGCTCCTGCAGGGTTTCCGCGATGTAATCGGTACTGAAGGCGAAATTAATCTGCCGCAGATATTTGGCCAGTGCGCGCAATAAGGCGACTTCGCGCCAGTTAAGCCGTGTACCCAACAGCAGCTTGTTAAAGCTGTCACTCTCCGCCTCGCCAAACCAGATGCGCTCGAAGGCATCAGTAAATTCATCGCGCACCAACTCCACATCAGTGATATCGCCCAGCGCGTATTCCAGTTCAAAATCCTGTATCCAGTAGCGTGAACCGTCGTGTTCTCTCAATGCATACGGATTTTCTGCCAACACCCTGAGGCCAAGATTTTCCAGCACCGGCAATACATCGGATAGCGGCAGTGAATCTTCGGGGCTAAACAGGCGGAAATGCAGCTTGCCATGCCCCTCATGCTCCAGGCGATAGAGGCTCATGGCGAGCTTGCGTCCATTGGCAAGGGACAGCAATTTGTCGATATCTGCCGAGGCCACCCGTGGCTCGAAATGCGCGCGATAGCCCGCAGGGAATGCTTCACCGAAGCGCTGTGCGTATTCCGCACCGTGCTCTTCACCATAGTCTTCAAGCAGTCGCATGCGCAGGCGATCTGACCACTCTTCAGCCAGGGCAGCTACCGCCGATTCCAGCTCAGCCAGTACCAGGCTGGCGGGACGGTTGACGTCCAGCAGTAGCACGAAGTGGATGCGCACGAGCACAGATTCGGTGAATGTCGTTGTGAATTCACTTTCGACGGCACCCACTGCCTCAGACAACAAGGTCTGGATCGCCAGGCGTTTTTCCGTGGTATACCGATCCCTTGGAATGTAAACCATGCAGCTACAAAACTTGCCATGTGGGTCGTGGCGCACGAACAGGCGGGTACGCCTGCGTTCCTGCAGCTGATTAATCGCTGTCGCAGTGTGATAAAGATTGTCGATGGGTGCGTGGAAAAGTTCGTCCCGCGGATAGAGCTCCAGCACTCGGGCGAGTTCTCTGCCTTCGTGGTTGCTCATGTCCAGGCCCGACAGCGTCATGACCTGCTCAATCTTTAAACGTACGATAGGGATGCGAGTGGGGCTCTCGCTGTATACCGCAAAGGTATACAAGCCCATAAAGCGGTACTGCCGACGGACCCGGCCCTCGTCATCGAACACATTGGCTTCTATATAGTCAGGGTAGGCGAAGCGATGTACGCGCGAGCGGAGGCGAGACTTGGAAAACGTCAGTTGTCGCGTCGAAGGGTCGACCGGAGTCGCTAGCGCGTCCTCAAGGTCGCGCCGCAGGTCGAAGCGACCGCTGGTGCTGCGAAGCCGCAGCATGCCGAGGCGCTCGCCTTCCACTTCGTTGACGCCGATAGTCTCGTCAGCGTAGTCCACCTCCAGGCACTCATAACCCAGCAAGGTCATATGGTTGCCGTCGATCCAGCGCAGGAAGGCCTCGTTTTCAGCAGATAAGGCGACGGAGCTGGCGTCCTGCAGGAGTTCGAGGACCTCGGCAAGCTTATCTCGCATCGCCGGGAAATCGGAGACGACAGCATCGACTTCAGCAAGAATGCCTTTCAGCGCCAGGCCGATGTCCTGCAGTTCACGCTCGTCGGAGCGTCGATCAATTTCAAAATACGACAGGCTGACCGTGCGCTGTTCGCGCTCTGTAAGAGTACTGCTGATGGTTCCGCTGCCATCTCTGACAACGCCGAAGTTCTGTCCGTGCAGACTATGGATATTGGCGTTGCGCCGGTTGAGCTCTCCTCTAAGCGAGTCCAGCAGAAAGGGCATGTCTCTGGCAAGCACCAGTATCGCCGTATGCTGACTCTCCCACCCGTGCTGTTCTAGCGAAGGGTTGAAGACTTGAACGACAGCGTCGTTATGGTCCCAGCGCTGCAGGTTGCGAAAAGCGTGAACGATAAAACCACAGAGATTCTCTGCCTCAGCACCGTGCAGATCTTCCGCGGGAAAGCCGCGAAAAAACACCTTCGCCAGATCAGCGACCGCGTCGCGCTCCGCAGGCTCGGCGCGGCGGGCGATCAGCGACTGCAGTGATTCCAACAGCTGCTGTTTATCCTGCTCCCAACTCATCGCAACTCCTTGGTCGGGTTTCCTTCACTCAGGAATATCTGCGTCTGCCTCGCGACCACCTGAGGGCAGTCATTGTGCCAGAGACTTGCTGACCACTTCATACACATCACGTGAGAGATTCGGCAGCCCAGATACCTGCTCCAGGGCCTCGCGCATCAAATCGCTGCGGTTGCCATAGCGGCGCCAGCGCGTCAGCGGGGTCAACTGCCGGGCCGCTATTTGAGGATTCAAGGCATCCAGCGCGCCAACGATCTCTACCAGCAAGGCATAGCCCTGCCCGTCTGCACGATGGAAATTGATCGGATTCGCCGCGCAGAACGCGCCGATCAAAGCACGCACCTTATTGGGGTTGCGCATTTCGAAGTCGGCATGCTCCATTAAAGACCGCACACGCTCCAGGTTACCGGGCTGAGGATTCATGGCCTGCACCTGGAACCACTGATTGACGACCAGGGGTTCACTGCGCCAGCGACTGTGAAAGTCTTCCAGCAGGGGCCTGCTGACGTCGGCATCGGCGTTGTGAACCACCGCAGTCAGAGCAGCCAGGCAGTCTGTCATATTGCCGGCGCTCGCGTATTGCTGCTGTGCTAATGACACACCCTGCTCCATGGCCAGCGCGAGGTACGCCAGACAGCTATTGCGCAAACTGCGCGCGGCGATTTGCTCCGACGTGGGCTGGTATGCGGCATCCGTATAGAGGCTCTGATAGCGCTCCATCAACACGTCAGCCAGTTCAATACCGATACTCTCTCGCACCCGCTGTCGTCCACGATGTATGGCATCCACATCGACCTCCGTGGCGATGTCAGCCAGGTAGTTTTCACTGGGCATGCGCAGGGTTTCCGCGACCATGGCCGGGTCCAGCGACTCGTCCTCCAGGAGCCTGCGAAACGCGTCCAGCAGCAAGCTATCGATTGGCTGGTCCGGGTCTTTGGCATCATCAATCACTGCGATAGCCAGCTTTTGCGAGGCGTCCCAGCGGCTGAAGCCATCACTGTCACGCCCCATGATGAAGGCTAGCTGTTCGCGACTGTAGGGATAATTGAGCTTGACCGGTGCTGAGAACCCGCGCAACAGGGAGGGCACCGGTCGCTCGGGCAGCCCCGTGAAGGTGAACCGGTGCTCTGCCTCGGTCAGCTCCAAAACCCGCAAGGTGTTGTCTTCCATTTCTTTGTCCGACACATCTTCTGCCAGAGTCAGGCGCGTGTCACCAGCCTCTCCCAACAGGCCCAATGCCACCGGAATGTGCATGGGCAACTTGTCAGACTGTCCCGGGGTGTCCGGACAGCTTTGCCGAATCTGCAGGCTGTACTCGCCGCGCTCAGCATCCCAACTGTCTTCGATATCAAGCACTGGCGTACCGGCCTGGCTGTACCAGCGACGGAATGTCGACAAGTCCCGACCGGACGCGTCTTCCATTGACTTCACAAAGTCCTCGCAGGTGACCGCCTGACCGTCGTGTCGATCGAAATACAGATCAGAGCCTTTGCGGAAATCCTCGGCACCGAGCAGCGTGTGGATCATCCGAACCACCTCTGCGCCTTTCTCATAGATGGTCACGGTGTAGAAGTTGGAGATTTCGATAAAGGACTCCGGGCGCACCGGGTGTGCCATTGGGCCTGCGTCTTCCGCAAACTGAGCGTTGCGCAACAGCGCCACATCCTCAACCCGCTTGACCACGCGAGAACCCATATCCGCCGAAAACTCGGCATCACGGAATACCGTGAAACCCTCCTTGAGAGACAGCTGGAACCAGTCACGACAGGTCACCCGGTTGCCGGACCAATTGTGAAAGTACTCATGCGCCACCACCGCTTCGACGCGCTGAAACGCCTGGTCAGTGGTCGTATCAGGATGGGCAAGCACGCAGGAGGTATTGAAGATATTGAGGCTCTTGTTTTCCATCGCGCCCATATTGAAATCGTCGACCGCCACAATATTGAACAAGTCGAGATCGTACTCGCGACCGTAGACCTCTTCGTCCCAGCGCATAGAGTTTTTCAGCGCCAGCATGGCGTGGTCACACTTGTCGAGATCCTTGCTCTCTACATAGATCTTCAGGGCGACATTGCGACCACTCGCCGTGACAAAACTGTCTTCGATGCAGTCAAGACTCCCGGCCACCAGGGCAAACAGGTAGGCAGGCTTTGGGAAAGGGTCGTGCCAGAGGGTCCAGTGACGCCCGTCTGCTTCACCCTGGTCCACCAGGTTGCCGTTGCTGAGCAATACCGGGTAGCGCTCAGCATCAGCCTCCACCCGAACACTGAATACCGACATGACGTCCGGGCGGTCCAAGTAATAGGTGATTTTGCGGAAGCCCTCGGCTTCACACTGCGTGCAAAACATCGTGCGCGACTTGTACAAGCCTTCCAACGACGTATTGTTCTGCGGCTCAATTCGCGTCACGCAGCGAAGCTCAAAGCTCTCTGGCGGCGACAGCAGCGTGAGCGATTCTTCTCCCAGCACATAGTCCGCCTCCGTCAGCGGTTCGCCGTCTATCGCGATGCTGACCAGTTCGAGTTCTACGCCGTGCAGTACCAGGCTGTCAGCCGCTGCAGGATCGGTGTTGCGCCGTAATCTGAGACGCGCATCGACCAGCGCGTGATCCTCAGCCAGCGCAAACGCCAGGTGCGTCTCATCAATCCAGTACGCAGGCGGTCGATAGTCTTTTAAATAAATCGCGCTGGGTTGCGCATCACGCATAATAAATCTCCTAGGCTGCCAGCAGGGCGAGTTGGTAACCGCCATACTTACGCATGTTGATTACGCCAGTATCAAACATTAAATACTGACCCTTGATACCCATAAGCGTCCCCTCGATGACGGGGGTTTTATCGAGGTTAAGCGACGTCACTTTAGTGGGGTATTCCACCACCGGGTAGTTAAATTGATACTCTTCCTGTTCCTGCAGAGGCGTAATGGACTGCAGACCAAAGCGCTGTTGCAATTCGTCTATCGCCGCCGACGTTGCCTCGTAAAGGCGATCACGCTGGGCGGGCATGTCTAGCTCTTCCACCTGCCCCTTCAACATGGTTTGCCAGGCGGTTCTGTCTGAGACATGGCCCTTGAACGCAGTCTCCACCAGCCCCGATTGATAGCGTGTCTTAACCCGAAATATGGGTAGCGCTTGCACCGCGCCCTGATCCATCCAGCGAGTGGGTACCTGGCTGTGCCGTGTGATGCCGATTTTCAGGGTCGAGGTATTGGCGAGGTACACCACGTGGTCAATCATGCAATTGTCCTCGCCCCACTCAGGCTCTCGGCAGGTACCCGCGTCAAAGTGGCACTTTTCTGGACTGACAATGCAGCTATCGCACGCGGCCAGCCGCTGGAAACAGGGGTAGCAATAACCCTGGTTAAAGCTTTTTCTGGTGATGCGATTGCAGTGAATACAGTGGATACTGCCCTGATATTCCAATCGCAACCGCTGCCCCAAAAGAGGCACCATCTCAACCCGCTCTTCGCCCAGCGGCAGGACATACTCAACCGTGTCGGCATGGGTAGTCACCATCTTGCGGAGTTGCCCCTCCGCCAGCATGTTTGTCACGGCCTCTCCTGTGCCAGCGACCCCGTTACCGGAATCGCGGCGGGTGTTCTATCTAGTTTTTATTTTTAGAGTTCTCAGCCCAGCGCAGGGTATCGGTATCGCCGGGCGTGCTGCACGGCGTCTCGGCATCCGCTTTACCGTTCACAGCAATATGCCCCACGCGTTTGGTCTCTGGGGTATGCAGGGCGTCGTAGGCAATAATCGCCTGCAGGCAGTGCTCCCGCTGCTCTGCTGTCATTTGTCGTCCATCCGGCCACCTGCCCACCTCCAGCGAACGCTTGAAGGTGGCGTAAAGCTCGGGGCTGATTTGCTTGACGGCATCTTCGTAATTCACGCCTGAATCTCTTCCTTTTTGATTGGAGCCTTTTAGGAAACGCTACCGCCACCACCCGTAGCGAGCACTAAGCCCTACTGGCAAGGCCAGCAGACTACCCAGCACCAGACCGCCTACGTGAGCAGCGTTGGCAATGCCGCCAATCCCCAGTTGTTCTGTAGGCGCAACCACACAAAACAGCAGCCACACCAACATCATAATGATAACGGCCCGGGGCAGCGCCAGCGTTCTATCCGGCTGGACCGTATTGTACACCCAGCAGAATCCCAGCAAGGCGTACACCACGCCTGACATACCCCCGAAAATCACGGGGCCTGTATACAAGGCCTGGGCCTGATTAGAGCCGGCCGCACTCAGCAAGACCAGTACCAGCAGTAGTACGCCGCCCAAACGCAGTTCGATCAAAGCGCCCAGCTCCCACAACCAGAGGCTGTTAAAGGTGATATGCAACCAGCCAAAGTGAAGAAAGATGGGCGTGATAAACCGCCAGTACTGATGCTCGGTCACCAGGAACGTCAGCTCACCACCCCGCAGCGTGAAACTCTGAAAGGTCAGCGCCGCCACCCACTTTACCGGCGCACCCGCATATACAAACAGGAAGTTGGCGACGCAAAGCGCGATCAATACTAGCGTTACCGGTACATGCCGCACCGCGGATCGAAAGCTCGGGAAGTAATGGGGCACGGCGCTAGCAGACCAGATCCGGCACCAGGCGTGTGCCGGGAACCACTGATGCCAGCAATGCAGAGGTATGAGACCCGCTCACTTGACTAGCGGGTTACCCCAGCCAAGCTTGCCGCGACAGCTTGCATAAAAGTCATGTCCGGGCGGATGGATCAGCGTCATCCTGTCCGGCTTTTTGAACACTTCTACCGCATCGCCCGGGCGCGCCGACATATTGACCTGCCCATCACAGGTTACCGGTGGATGTACGCCATTCACTTCGGGCACCATCACGCGCACACGCGAATTACCGTCAATCACAATAGGACGGCTGCTGAGGGCATGGGGGAACATCGGCACCAGCACCAGGGCATCCAGTGAGGGGTGCATGATCGGGCCGCCCCCGGACAGGCTGTATGCGGTGGACCCGGTCGGCGTCGAGATGATCATCCCGTCCGCACGCTGCCGATACACAAAGGTGTCGTCGACAAACAAATCGAACTCGATCATTTGTGCCGAGGTGCCTGAATTCACCACCACGTCGTTTAGTGCGTCGGCCTGCCCTATTACTTCACCGTCACGAACCACAACAACGTCTAAGAGAAAGCGCTCCTCACGTTCGAAGTTGCCGCTGAGCACCTGCCTAACACGCTCTTCAATCTCATCCGGGTACACATCGGTGAGAAAGCCCAGCCGACCTCGATTGACACCCAATAACGGCGTGCCGTATTTGGCCATGGTGCGCGCCGCACTGAGCATGCTGCCGTCGCCGCCGACCACAATCGCGAGGTCGCAGCGTTCGCCGATCTCCTCGCGGCCCGCCTCTGTGGCATGACAATCTGGGCAGATTTTGGCGAGGCGTGGCTCAATAAATACCGTGGACTGGCGCTCCTGCAGCAATGCCAACAGGCGCTGCAGCGTTTCTGCCGAATTTTCGTGCCGGGCCCGGCCAATCAGACCGATTTTTGTGAAACTGGCTGTCATGTCCCTATTATACGCGGCATCGTGACAGGGAGTATCCATGCAGGCGGCAAAGTTCAAACATCCCGTGGTACGAGACCTGGCCTGGGCGGGCTTTTCAGAACCGCTGCTGCACTGTGCCAACTACCCGCCAGCGGGTTTAACATTCAGTCCTTTCTGGGAGAGGCATCTTGCGGCGCTGGACCAAGATCCAGCGTCTCTGTTGGCATTTCTGGGTGAACGGGCCAGCGGCAGGCTCGGGCTGTATTACGAGCGGCTGTGGCAGTATTTACTGGAGCATGACCCGGACATTGAACTGATCGGCCATAACGTGCCGGTGCGAGACAAGCACAAAACCGCGGGGGAATTCGACTGCCTGTACCGCTGCCTGCGCTCTAACACTCACATCCACCTGGAACTGGCTGTGAAGTTCTACCTGGGTGTACACAGCGAAAATGCCTGGCTTGGCCCCAACGTAAGGGATCGGCTGGACCGCAAGGTCGACCACCTGACCTCGAGACAGATTCGGTTGGGTGAGCATCCCGCTTCCCGTGACGTTTTGGCGGCCTTAGGTATCCACGCCTGCGAGCAGCGCATCGACATGAAAGGCTACTTGTTTGCACCTGCTGCAGGCATGCCGGCTCCAGAAGGCTTTAACGTAAAAAACGCGCTTCAGCACTGGTTACCCGTCGGTGCATTCGACCCAGCAGCGCCAGGGCATTATCAGTGGTACGTGCTTCCCAGAGCCCGTTGGTTGGGGCCTTACAGAGCGACCCCTGAAGACGCTATCAGCAAGGCCGAACTGCTTACCGTTGTGCGCAGCGAACTACAGCGCACGAAGCGGCCACTGCAACTCGTCGCCTGTGATGAAGACGGCTATGAACGAAAGCGCTGCTTTGTAACGCCGGATGACTGGCCCCATGCAGACCTGAGTCATCAGTCAGAGTAACTCCGCGGATAGCTATCGAATGCTACGGATACGCTGCCCATGCAGGGTACCCAGCGCCTGGAATTTCAGCACCGTATGCTCGTTTTTCATAGGACCCCAACCAAGATTATGCGGAAAAAGCGACGTAACGCTCTGTATTTATTGAATATTTAAATATTCCCAAAGAAACGTAGAATCCAATGGCGCGGTCACATCCGGCCCGACCTGGCGCGCTTTGACGCGGCACCGTATCCGCAAAATTGAGGTAACTTATTGATCTTGCAAGATATTCTTTTAAAAGTGGATGCTATGAAATCAACATATGAAGCCCGAGTGATATGTCACCTCGGACACATATTCAGCTGTTATAAGCCTTGAGCAGTCTCCCCAAGACAATTTGCTTTCGAGTAATGCCGGAATATGGCAGCAGCGGAGTCTGGGAGTTCGTCGAGGGAGACTGGGGGATGTGGCGCCACACGATGGCTAGGTATGGACGCTTGGGCCTTAGCTCTGACCTAGCCTCAAAGTTCCGAGACTGGATTGATTCTTACAGTCACGACTACCCATGTACTGAGCCAGATTGTCAGTCCTTCAATGGCGTTGGGCTTTCTCTGGCTTACGAGCTTTATCAACATCTCGGCAAGAACAACTATGTGGAATATCGAGGTGTTACGCCAACCGGAGAACTGGAGGAACCAATTGACATCTCCAGCTTATAACAAGGCAAGGCTGCCGCTTCGCTGGGACACCCAACCTTCCGCTGCGCTCCAGGCCGGGCGCCCCAGCTTGCAGCGTTATGTTTCCCACATCTGCGAGTAACCAATGAAGCCTTGTAGCATCTTCTTCGCTATGTTCTCGGTGATTCTTACAAGCTCAGGTGGGGCATGTGAACTTACTGACGAGTTCGTCGAGCTGAAACAATCCTTTGAGGAAAGATCCCGCTTTGCCATTGGGCTTTGCGAATCGGCTCTATCTGAGAGCGAGGGTTGGTTCAGATACGTCCAGTGCTTGGACCGCGGGGACTTCGAGAACCACGAAGAGGGCTGTGGTTTCTACCACGACAGGCTAAACGAGGAGTATCGCAATCTTGGCCTCGATATCGCTTTTTGTGGGAGACTCGATCCAGGAACTCCAGAGATGCAAGCTCAATTAGCTCACCTTGCAAAAACTGCGGGCGTAAGAAAATGCAAGTAAACATAACAAGTCAAGGCTATAGGGGCGCTTCGCGCCGGGACGTGCTGAAGCACGCCCCAGCTTGAAGCGTTATGAGTCTTTCTGAGCGTGTTGCGATTTGGAGAGCGGACCACCCGTTCGTTCTTCCGTTCTCTATTCTTGGGCTCCTGCTTTCGCTCGGCTTCGTATGGGTAGTTCATAATGAATCTAGCGCAGACTATTCTGACTATGTTGGAACGGTATGTTGTCTGTCCGACTCCTACTATGTTGAGTCCGAGCGAAGTCAGCCGCTTAGGATGATGTTCGTAGATTTAGATAACGGCTCTCGTGTCGAGGTGCCGATAAGGTACCAACAGTTTTTCGTTCATTATCGAAAGAATGGGAGAATTTTGGTGAGGCACTCTGAGAATAAGCGCGGACCTCATCCACGTTATATGGCTGTGAGGTACCTCAGTGCCGAAGGCTCATAACAAGCGACTGTGATCCCAAATCAAGCCTGTAGCGAATTTTTTAGCCCATCTGCCACTCCTTCTGATCCCTGATCATCGCATTGAGTATGACCATCATTTTTCGCATGCACGCCGTTATGGCGACTTTCTTGTGCTTTC
>JBCDKJ010000071.1:0-16490 GCA_038746745.1 Pseudomonadota bacterium | reverse complement strand
GTCGATGATGCCTTGCTCACCAACCTCGCCGAGGTTGGATTCGACCCTGTATATGGCGCGCGACCTTTGAAGCGTGCGATTCAGCAAGAGTTGGAAAATCCGCTGGCGCAGGATTTACTGGCGGGGAAATTTCCACCAGGCTCGACCATCCATGCGAGCCTGTCGGGGAACAGTGCGGCATTCTCAATCGATGCGGCTGCCTGACGCGATCCGGGAACAGGCGTAGCTGACCGGGAGCATGTTCAGCTGACAGTAGGCACAGCTGACAGTAGGCACAGCTGATTCAGTTGCAGTGGATCGCTATGAGATCGTTGGCGCGCTGGCGTTGGAAGTTTTTTTCCTCTTCGCTCAGATAGCGGATGCCATTGTCGTCGCGGATGCGCACTCTTGCCATTGAGTTGAGCGTATCGAGATTGGCCCGGGCCTGATCACACAGAGCCGGGTCTTTTTCTACGGCAGCCTGTTGCTCGGCGGCATTAGGTGTTTCCTGGCTAGACACCGGCATCGCGGGTGCCGCTGAGCCGTATTCGCGACCATCCGACTCACTCGCGGTGACGCGCCGCGTTAAGCCGGTATTGGTAGAAATAAATTCGTACTCGACGCCCGCGGGGGGTGGTCTGTCACTGTGCTGCGGATTGCCCTTGGCATCCAGCCACTTGTAATACCCCTTGTCAGCCGCCAACGTCGGCAATGCGGCAGTGCTTATGGCAGCCGCAATACACAGTGCCATTACTGGCGCAAACGCCATTGCTCTGGCAAGAGTTTTACTCGTACTTTTACCAGAAGCGCACCGCAATCTGTTCAGAAAAAGCGCCAAGACCGATTCCCAACCCTTTGTAATTTATCGAAAATACCTTATCACCCATACTGGCGCAACCGGGCATTTGTCCTGTTGACAGCGGCCAAACAGAAGAGAAGAATACGCGCCTCTGGAGTGGTGGCTTCACAGGCACTCTGTGGTGGTCACACAGGACTCGACAGCGGAACTCGATTGCTGTCTTTGATCGTGGTTATCGTGTTGATCGTGCAAGTGCAGCAGACTATCGCTGCACGTGAGCGCATTAATATCATGCCCAATATGTCCTCTCCGGAACCCGAAAACAGTCGATTGCGTATTGCAAACGGCTGTGGCGACCATCTGCGCTACCTCGCAGGGCGACCAACCACGGGCTCGTGTGTACACGCACACCCGTTGATGTGTGACCTCGAGCGCAGCCGTTGGTGGCCAAGACGTAGCGGCTATTCCGCTCTCTGAAACCTGCGTAGCGCCGCATAGATGCTACGCTCTGCTGCGGTTACTGCGCCGTGGCACCGTGACGAGGTGACAAAAGATGGATGCACTGACCGGCATAGAAGAACTATCTGGTGGCGATATGATCGCCCGCGCTCTCAAAGACGAGGGCGTTGAATTTATTTTCGGCTACCCAGGCGGCGCCGTTCTGCATATCTACGATGCACTCTTTAAGGAGTCGTCGATTCCCCACATTTTGGTGCGCCACGAGCAAGCGGCAACGCATGCGGCGGACGGGTATACCCGTGCGACCGGCAAGCCGGGTGTTGTGCTGGTAACGTCTGGGCCTGGCGCTACGAATGCTGTTACCGGCATCGCTACGGCATACATGGATTCGATTCCTATGATTGTGCTGTCAGGTCAGGTGCAGTCGCATCTGATTGGCGAGGACGCGTTTCAGGAAACCGACATGGTGGGCATATCTCGCCCCATCGTTAAGCACAGTTTCATGGTGCAGCATGCGGAAGAGCTGCCCGTGATCATTAAAAAAGCCTTTCACATCGCTTGCACAGGCCGTCCTGGTCCGGTGGTGATTGATATCCCTAAAGATCTGACGCGGCCCGACGTTAAGTATCCGTACGTGTATCCCGACCAGATCAAGCTGCGCTCCTATAGTCCGTCGACGCGGGGCCATGCAGGGCAAATCAAAAAGGCTGTTAAGCAATTGCTGGCGGCGAAACGCCCTGTTATCTACAGCGGTGGCGGCATCATTCAAGGCGATTGCAGTGAGCTGCTGACGCAGCTTGCGCAAAAACTTAACTACCCGGTCACCAACACTCTGATGGGTCTAGGTGCTTACCCTGCCACCGATCGCCAGTTTCTGGGCATGCTGGGCATGCACGGTTTCTATGAAGCCAATATGGCCATGCACCACGCCGATGTGATCCTGGCCATCGGCGCACGTCTGGACGATCGCGTCACCAATACGGTGGACAAGTTCTGCCCGGGCGCCAAGATCATCCATGTCGATGTCGACCCTACCAGCATTTCCAAAACGGTGACGGCCGACATTCCGATCGTTGGCCCAGCAGATGTGGTTATGAAGGAAATGATGTCGCTGATTGATCAATACCAGCAGGAGTCTCCGGAACTGCCCGACGCTGAAGCCCTGGAAAAGTGGTGGCAACAAATAGAACAGTGGCGGTCAGCGCACGGCCTGTGGACGTCTCCGCAATACGAAATTGTGCCTGGCGTAATCAAGCCTCAGCAGGTGATTGAGTCCCTGTACCGAGTAACAAAAGGGGAAGCCTTCGTCACGTCCGATGTGGGCCAGCATCAGATGTTTGCGGCTCAGTACTACAAGTTCGACAAGCCGCGGCGGTGGATCAACTCTGGTGGCCTGGGCACTATGGGCTTTGGTCTGCCTTCGGCGATGGGTGTAAAGCTGGCATTTCCCGACGCGGACGTGGCCTGTGTCACGGGCGAGGGTAGTATCCAGATGAATATCCAGGAGCTGTCTACCTGCAGCCAGTATGATATTCCGGTGAAGATTGTGAATTTGCGCAATGGCTATCTGGGGATGGTCAAGCAATGGCAGGACATGCAGTACGAAGGTCGTCACTCTGAGTCAGCGTATGCGGATTCTCTGCCAGACTTCTCCAAGCTGGCCCAGGCCTATGGCCACGAGGGCATCCTGATTGATCACCCCGATGACCTCGAATCCGGGATGGAGCAGGCCTTTGCTATGAAGGACAAGCTGGTCTTTATCGATGTTGTGGTGGACCCGGCCGAGCATGTGTATCCCATGCACGTGGCACCAAATGGCTCCATGGCAGACATGTGGCTTAGCAAAACGGAGCGGACCTGACGATGCGGCGTATTATCTCAGTTCTGCTGGAGAACGAACCCGGCGCTTTGTCTCGCGTAGTGGGTCTGTTCTCACAGCGTGGCTACAACATCGAAACGCTTAACGTGGCAGCCACAGAAGATCCAACCCTGTCCCGACTCACGGTGACCACCAATGGTGACGACCGCAAAATGGAGCAGATCACCAAGCAGCTTAACAAGCTGGTAGACGTGGTGAAGTTGGTCGACCTGACCGAGGGCGCCCACATCGAGCGCGACCTTATGCTGATCAAGGTGCGCGCTACCGGTGCGCAGCGCGCAGAGATTAAGCGCTGCACGGACATTTTTCGCGGACAGATCGTTGACGTCGGCCCATCGGTTTACACCATCATGCTCTCAGGTACGGCGGACAAATTGGATTCCTTCGTCGACGCCATGGGCGACGCCTCTATTCTGGAAGTGGTCCGCAGCGGTGTCGCTGGTATCGCCCGCGGCGAGAAAGTGCTGCGGCTTTAAGCAGGTCCGACCGGCACAAACACGGGCACAAATACAGGTACAAACACAGACACAGGCACAGACACAGACACAGACATAAAAAAGCCGGCTAATGCCGGCTTTTTCTTCTTCAGGTCGCAAGTATGTTAAGCGCTGAGTGCTTTGACCTGACTGTTAAGACGGCTTTTGTGCCGAGCCGCTTTGTTTTTGTGAATAATGCCCTTGTCAGCCATGCGATCAATGACCGGTACGGCCTCATCGTAAGCACTCTTTGCTGCAGTTGCGTCGCCGGCCGTGATGGCGGCGTCGACGCGCTTGATGACCGTGCGCACTAGCGAACGTAGGCTGGCGTTATGACCGCGACGCTTTTCCGCTTGGCGGGCACGCTTTCGGGCTTGTGGTGAATTCGCCACGTAATACCTCAGAAGGATAATTTCAGGGAGCGCGATTATTCACATTTCGCGTTTTTCTGTCAACGTAAGGAGTACCGCAGTCTCACGGCTACAGCGTGATGAGCAGGTGTCGGGAGAGATCGCCCAACAAAGTGGGTACGATGCGCCGCTTCCTGAACAGCCAGCGTCCATCAGCCTGGGCAAAGTCGTCGTGATAACGACCACAGATAATCGCTTGCAGAGGGAAGTCGGACAGAGATTGGTAAACCGTAAAGTAGCTGAGTGCACTGGCCTGTTCGCCCTCGACCTTAATGTCCACGTTGGTGGTGACATGGTGCGTGCAGGGAGTACCCGTATCAGTGTAGATGCGGGTCGTTTTTTGATACAAGGCCAGTACCGCAGCTTTGCCCTGGATCAAACTGCCGTCCGGGCCCTCGATCGCGCCATGAGTAAATAGTGAGGCCAGCGCCTCAAAGTCTCCAGCGTCGATAGAACGCGCGTAAGAAAATAGTAGATCCTGAATGGCATGCTCAGAGCGCATGTGTTGGCTCCCGTATTCAGAGATGCCGGTCAGGGATCGCTGTTCTACGACCCCGCCCGCCGCTGAATAGTATTACTAAGCACTATTAGTTACTATCCGGCGATGTCCAGCGCCGCAGCCCCTCTGTCCACCGCAGATCGCATTCTTGACGCCGCCGAGGACCTGTTTGCTGAGCGCGGATATACCGCGACCTCGTTGGGCGATGTCGCTGACCGCGTGGGTATTCGGTCACCCAGCCTCTATAACCATTTTCGCAATAAAGAAGCGCTCTATCTGGCGGTGGTAGAGCGTCTGCTGCACGCCTTTGTCGCGCCACTGGATGCGCTGCGAGGTAAACCACTGACCCGGGAGCATGTACTGGAGTGGCTGGAGGCGACCGTTCGCCTGCATCACGCCCGACCTAATCTGGCGCGTCTCGTGCAGCACGCTGCCTTGTCCGGTGGGCCGCAGAGCAGAGAGTTAACGACGGAATTGATTCGCCCGATGTTCGATTCCAGAGAGCAGGTTGAAGCGGATCTTCCGGGCTTGAGCAGGGGCTTGCAGCCCTGGGCGATCATGGCGCTGAACAATATGGTGATGTCTTACATCACTATGGCTCCGATGTACGAGAGTCTGCTGGGCGAAGACCCACTGGGCACTGCTGCTCAGGAAAAGCAGCTGGAATTGATTATGCTTCTGGCAAATCTGGTGCTGGATAGTCACCCGGAATCCAATACTGGCCGGCCCGATTGACCTATAAACAAAAACGCGGCCCTGAGGCCGCGTTATCAACCGCTGTCGCGGCGTCCTTTAAACAGCGCTTATGCAGCTTTACAGGCCTTCTTGGCCGCCTTGATTTGCTTCTTTTCGCAGCTCTCTGAGGTGGCATCGCCAACGCACCACTTGCGACGATTTTCCCATGCGGTCAGTGGCATGCTCTTGCCATTGGAGCACTTGGCGAGATAGTTGTCGTATTCAACCCCGGCCTCAGTTGTCCCTTTCGAATCATAAACGATGCTGGTGGGCTTGGCGGCAAAAACAGCGGCCGAAGAAATGAGAAGACCGCTGGTTAAGGCGGCAGCAATTACAGTTTTCATGGTGTATCCCCTAATGTAGGCGTTGGGCAAATCGGCCCAAACAAGTGGCTTAACTATGGAACCGTGGACGATTCTACCTGCAGGGTACGGTGTCTGATACGAGCCGGATCAAGAATTGAGTGCGTGCGTAGGGCGGTGCCGAGGCCGATGCCAAGGCAGCCCCTTAAGTGACTGATTTAACTATCAAAAAAGGAGATGTGCGCTGTAAGAGTGCAGATTAAACATTGTTAATATCTGGCGACTGCGGCAGTGCAGTTACGAATCTCTAAAAAGCAGTCTTGAACCACTAAAAGCAGTCTTGAACCACTAAAAGCAGTCTTGAACCACTGAAAGCAGTCTTGAACTACTAAGAAAAGTCTTGAGCCGCTAAAAAGCCAGAAAAACCATGACGAGTCCAATTCCTGCCATAGCGATGGCTTCGCCGGCTTTGTCGAGCCGTGTCAGAGCATACAGATAGGACAGTGGTGGCAGCAGTAGCGAACACAAACCCCAGGAGTAGTCCTCTTTCCAGGAGGCCACTAACAAGACTATCCAGCTGCCCAGCAGTATGACAGCGCCCAGTGTCATCATAAGTGCGCTCGTTGCTTCCATCGTATTAGTGGTACCCCGTAATCTGTTAGAGCAGAGAATACCGCATCGCGCGTTCATGGGTGAAGTGGCATGACACTTTGATGGCTTTTTTCCTGGCATAGGACACGTGATGACTCTTTTCGCTATGCACAAGACACGTTGATGACTCTTGTTGCACAGCACGTTGATGACTCTTGTTCCAAAGCACGTTGATGACTCTTGCTACGCTTTTAGCTATCGTGTGCCGCTTACTTTGAGAGGCCCTGTATACGCGTGGCTGAAGCAGTGACTGAACCGTCTGCTGAGGACCGGTTTGCCGACATCCGCCCGTATCGAGACGAAGAGGTGGGCCCGGTCCTGCAGCGGCTGCTGCGGGATAATGAATTCATCTCAGCCATCTGTCGCCTGCGCTTTAAAGGCCTTGCCGCCTGGCTGGGTTGGCCGCTGCGTCTGTTGGTGAGACGCGCATTGGCAAAAGAGTTGGCGCCGGTAAAGGACGTGCGGAGCCTTCAGCTCGTGATCGAGCAGTATATGGTTCGTATGATAGAGGATACGACGGCTGGATTTTCAGTCTCCGGCCTCGACGCGCTGGATCCGGGTACGCCCTACCTGTTCATCAGTAATCATCGGGATATCACGCTGGATCCTGCCTTCACTAACTACGCCCTACACCATAATGGATTCGACACGGTACGCATTGCTATCGGCGACAACCTGCTCACCAAGCCCTACGTGTCTGACCTGATGCGTTTGAACAAAAGCTTTATCGTGCGGCGCTCTGCGCGTGGTCCGCGCGAAATGCTTAAATCCCTGCGGGAACTGTCCTCCTACATCAGGCATTCCGTGCAGGTAGATCGCTGCAATCTCTGGATTGCGCAGCGCGAGGGCAGGGCCAAAGACGGTCTTGATCGCACAGAGCCCGCCATCATCAAAATGCTGGCGATGAGCCAGGATAAAAAGAGTGAGAACTTCGCAGAATTTATTCACCAGCTGAATATCGTACCTGTCTCCATTTCCTATGAACTCGACCCCTGTGATGCGCGCAAGGCACTGGAGCTGGAGGCACTGGCGCGCACCGGCGAATACGAGAAAGCAGAGCACGAGGACGTTGCCAGTATTGCAACCGGGATCAGCGGCAATAAAGGCCGGGTTCACGTGGCTTTCGGGCAACCTTTACAGGGCAGCTACGAGACGCCAGAGCAGGTAGCCGCTGCGCTGGACGCCTCTATTATCCAAAACTATCACCTGCAAGCGACCAATGTGTACGCCTGGCGAATGCTGCATCAGGGAGAGAATCCATCCGGCCTTGAAGCGGTGCCGGCAGCCAGCTGCGATGAGCAGGCCTTTACACAGCGCATCTCTGCGCTGCCCGCCGCCCAGCAAGCTCACGCACTGGCAATCTATGCCAATGCGATTGTGAGCAAAGAATCTCTGGTCGACTCGGACAGCCCAAAACATTGCTAAGCGAGGCCTCTAAACAGGCCATCCGGGATGCCTATGGCCAAATGATGGAGGCCAAAGGTCTGTCCCCGCGTTGGGGTCAGCGGCAGATGATTGCTGAAATTGCCAATGCCTTAGCCCAGGTGGATCGTGATGACAGCGAACACAGCCCCCACTGCGTGATTGAAGCCGGCACTGGCACGGGCAAGACGATTGCCTACGCTGTGGCGGCCATACCGTTGGCTCAGAGCCTGGGCAAAACCCTGGTGATTTCTACCGCAACCATCGCTCTGCAAGAACAGCTAGTGCACAAGGACTTGCCCGACATCCGCAGGCATAGTGGTTTGTCGTTTGAGTTTGTTCTTGCCAAAGGCAGGCGACGGTATGTTTGCCTGTCGCGTTTGGACAAACTGTTAGGTGTATCGGAGGAAGACCCGCTAATACCGTTGTACCCGGATGAGCTTGATGCCGGACGTATCAGCAACGCCCTGCCTGTCTATGAAGCGATGGTAGACGCTCTGGGGCGCGGCGAATGGGATGGTGATCGGGACAATTGGGCCGGCGAACTGACCGACGAGCTGTGGTTAACGGCGACAACGGATCATAGCGGTTGTAGCGGTCGGCGCTGTCCCAACGTGGGTCAGTGCAGTTTCTTCAAGGCGCGGGATGCACTGCAAAGCGTGGATGTTATTGTGACTAATCATGACCTGGTGCTATCGGATTTGGCGCTGGGCGGGGGTGCCATCCTGAGTGATCCCGCCAGCACGATCTATGTGTTCGACGAGGGGCATCACTTACCCGCCAAGGCCCTCAATCACTTTTCTGCGTTCTGTCGCCTGGGTTCGACCATACAGTGGCTCGAGGACAGCCGGGATCAAGTTGTGCAATTGGCCAGTGCGGCGGGAGAGCAGCCGGAGTTCGCCAGGCCGCTGGAGCAGTTGCAGCCGTTGCTCGACGATGCTGGCCAGGTGTTGGAACGGGTGCAACAGTGGCTGCCGGGTCTACCTGATATGCCACTGCCATCAGACAGCATGGATCGCAGCCATCTGCGCTTTGCCGGCGGGCAACTGCCCGAGGTGCTGATTGAAGAGGCGGCGTCGCTGTCCCGTAGCTTTGGTGCCATTCAGGAGCGGCTACAACGCATCCATGATCGCCTGGAAGACGCGATGGATGGGGAACTATCGGGCCTGGATCAATCCGACGCTGAGAGCTGGTTAGTGGTGATTGGCGCCATGGTGAGCCGCGCAGAGGGTAATTATGCGCTGTGGTCAGACTATGCCTCCGCGTTGCCTGACGCTATAGCGTCAGGTGAGCGTAAGCCACAGGTGATTTCTGAATCGCCGGTAGCCCGCTGGATAAACGTTTCTGCCGCAGGCGGTCAAATCGGGTATGAACTGCGATCCAGCCCGGTACTCGCAGCGGAGATATTGCAGGAGCATCTTTGGCCTGTGGCAGCGGGCGTCGTCGCCACCTCCGCCACCATGACTGCGCTGAACAGCTTTGAACGTTTTATTCTGCATGCGGGGGTGCCGCGCACCGCCCGTTTTAAAGTGGTGCCCAGCCCCTTCGATCACCAGCGCGCGCTGCTACACATCCCCGATATGGATGCAGACCCCAGCGACGCGGAAGCGCACACACAGAGCCTGATCGAGCACCTGCCGATCTGGCTGGACTCGGAGGAGGGCAGTCTGGTGTTGTTCGCTTCACGGCGTCAGCTCAATGATGTCTATGCGGCAATGCCGGGTGAGTGGTGCAGCCGCATCCTCATGCAGGGAGACTACAGCAAGCAGGAAATCCTGCGTCTGCACCGTGAAGCCATAGACGCTGGACGTGGCAGCGTTATCTTCGGCCTGGCGAGTTTTGCGGAGGGCGTTGATCTTCCGGGCGACTACTGCCGCCATGTACTGATTGCTAAGATTCCGTTTGCGGTGCCGGATAGTCCGCTGGAGGCCTCCCTGAGTGAGTGGGTAGAGCAACAGGGGCGCAATGCCTTTATGGAAATCACTGTGCCCGACGCAGCGCTGCGACTGGTGCAGGCCTGTGGGCGCTTGCTCCGGTCCGAGCAGGACAGTGGCCGGGTGACTATCTGCGATCGACGACTGCTGACGCGGCGTTATGGCAGAGCCCTGTTAGAGGCGTTGCCGCCCTTTAGACGCGACTTGGGCTGAACAGTTACACTGCGCACAGCACCGCAGGAGAATAAGCTTTGCCGCGCCCCGATCAGGTCGCAGAATTATTGATTGATGTGGAGGCGCACCTGCGCCAGCTCGGTTTATGGCAGGAGCAATCACCGCCTGAGGAAGCGTTTGAGAGCACGCAGCCCTTCTTCATTGATACGCTCAGCTTTGATCAATGGCTGCAGTTTGTGTTTCTTCCCACCATGTATCAGCTTATTGAAGACAATGCAGCGTTTCCTACGGAATGTGCGATTGCGCCGATGGCGGAGGAGTTTTTTCGCGGTAGTGCGCTAGCGAGCCGTGGGCTGGAAGTGACGCTGGCGCAGGTAGATCGTCTACTGACGCAGGGATAGAGCCGCTGGGTTATGGCGGGCTCCTAATACTTCACAGTCAACACCGTGCGCATATCACTTGTGCTGCTCATACCGATGGCCGGTGTCACGGCTCTTGAGCGAGAGTACGTTACCCGGGTATCAGTGCACTGTGCTATTCGCGTCCAACGGGGTCATGTCTGTGGCCGCTTGAGTTTTACGCAGGGACTCCTGTTCCTGCATGTACGTGCGTAAGCGCCCTACCACGCTGGTCATCACGTCGATGGTTTGGCTAATTTGATCCAGAGCCATCAGGATGGTTTCAGTGTCACTGCCGGGGCTTTTTTCATTGCTCATGCTCGATCCTCATTGGTATCGGCTGAAGAGTCGCACCGCGCCGGTAGGCAGCGGTGCATGGTGGGGCGTGCCAGGTATGCGCTGGGGTTCAATCCCAGCTCAGGGCACCGCCGGTTTGATATTCGATCACACGTGTTTCGAAGAAGTTTTTCTCCTTGCGAAGGTCCATGATCTCGGACATCCAGGGGAAGGGGTTCTGCACGCCTGCAAATTGCTCCGGCAGCCCCAACTGGGTGAGACGACGGTTGCAGATGAACTGCAGGTACTCTTCCATCATGGCGGCGTTCATACCTAGCACACCACGTGGCATGGTATCGCGCGCGTATTCGATTTCGATCTGAGTACCTTCCAGAATCATTTGAATCACTTCCTGCTGGAACTCTTCTGTCCACAGATGTGAGTTTTCCAGCTTGATCTGGTTGATAACATCGATGCCGAAGTTAAGGTGCATGGATTCGTCGCGCAGGATGTACTGGAACTGCTCGGCTACGCCGGTCATTTTGTTGCGACGGCCCATAGACAGAATTTGTGTGAAGCCGCAGTAGAAGAAGATGCCTTCTGTAACCGCGTAGAAACCAATCAGGTTACGTAGCAGCTCCTGGTCCGTTTCCGGCGTACCGGTCTTGAAGTTGGGGTCACCCAGGGCCTGTGTATGACTCAGGCTCCAGGCCGCCTTCTTGGCCACGGAGGGGACTTCGCGGTACATATTGAAGACCTCGCCCTCGTCCATACCCAGAGATTCGATGCAGTACTGATAGGCGTGGGTATGAATGGCCTCTTCAAACGCCTGCCGCAGCAGATACTGACGGCACTCCGGGTTAGTGATGTGGCGGTACAGCGCGAGCACCAGATTGTTGGCGACCAGTGAATCTGCCGTAGAGAAATAGCCCAGGCTGCGTAGCACAATGCGCCGCTCATCCTCCGTCAGCCCCTCGGGGCTCTTCCCGGTGGCGACGTCTGCCGTCATGTTGATTTCCTGCGGCATCCAGTGGTTGGCGCAACCATCGATATACTTTTGCCAGGCCCAGTCGTACTTGAAGGGTACGAGCTGGTTCAGGTCGGCGCGGCAGTTGATCATGGCTTTTTCGTCCACGGATACGCGTGCAGCGCCCATTTCGAGCTCTTCAAGGCCTGCGGCTACGTCCATATCGGCCACCGCCTGTGCTGCAGCTTCTACGGCGTCGCTGGCGGTTTTATCGGCCGCCAAAGCCTTTTCGCCTTCAGCGTCGGCTGCGACGGCTGCCATCTCTGTGACGGGTGCGGACTCAACCGCCGCCGGTTGGACCGCACCCGGTTGGACCGCTTCGGTGTCTGGCGTCTGGGTGGGCGCTACTTCAGCCGTGACCGGCGCCTGGGCCGTGGCTGTGTCTTCTGTTGTGTTGTACTCGTCCCAGCTAAGCATGAGCAATTCCTCTCCTACCTGTTTCTGATGGGTTACTGTTCCCTTGTTGTCGTGCTTTTATACTTCCTAATGGTGTTACTACTGTTTCTATCTTTTACCTATCTTCTATCTACGTCGTACCTACCTTCCGCATCTGCCACTGATCCTTATCCGTCGCCTCTATCGTTTGCTGAGGGGGCGTTTACTGAGGGGGCGTTGACCAGGCTGTGACAGGCTACTGACAGGCCTCGCAGTCCGGATCGTCCAATGAACAGGCCTTCGGCACTTCTGCCGGTGCCGGAGCTGCCGCTGATACGGCGTTCAGGGTGCCCGTATCGATGGTGGACTTTTCCGTCCCTGTCGCTGCCAAAGAACGCAGGTAGTAGGTCGTTTTCAAACCGCGGAACCAGGCCATGCGATAAGTCACGTCCAGCTTCTTGCCGCTGGCATTGTTGATATACAGGTTTAGCGACTGTGCCTGGTCAATCCACTTCTGACGTCGACTCGCCGCATCGACCAGCCAGCGCGGTTCCACCTCGAAAGCCGTCGCATAAATCGCCTTCAAATCCTCGGGTATGCGATCGATGCTCTGCACGCTGCCGTCGTAGTACTTCAGGTCATTTACCATGACCTGGTCCCACAGGCCGCGAGCCTTGAGGTCCTTGATCAGGTAGGGGTTCACGACCGTGAATTCGCCTGACAGATTCGACTTCACGTAGAGGTTCTGATACGTGGGTTCTATGGACTGCGATACCCCGGTGATGTTGGCGATGGTTGCGGTGGGTGCGATCGCCATGACGTTGGAGTTGCGCATGCCTTTAGTCTTCACGGTTTCCCGCAGGCTCGCCCAGTCCAGCGTCTCGCTGGTGTCGACTTCGATATAGCCTGCGCCACGTTCGGCCGCCATATTTTTGAGCGAATCGATTGGCAGGATGCCCTGACTCCAGAGTGAGCCCTCGAAGCTTTGATAGGCACCGCGCTCCTCGGCCAGTGCACTGGAGGACTGGATGGCATAGTAGCTGATGGCTTCCATAGCCTTGTCTGCGAAGTCCACGGCTTCATCGGAGGCATAGGCGATATGCTGCTTGTACAGTGCATCCTGGAAGCCCATCAGGCCCAGGCCAACAGGGCGGTGCTTGAAGTTAGAATTGCGCGCGGTGTCTACCGAGTAGTAATTGATGTCGATAACGTTATCGAGCATGCGTACAGCAGTTTTGATCGTGCGCTCGACCTTGGCCAGATCCAGACCATCTTCGCCAATGTGTTGAGGCAGATTGATCGAGCCCAGGTTGCAGACAGCGATTTCATCCTTGCTGGTATTGAGCGTAATTTCCGTGCACAGGTTGGACGAGTGCACCACGCCAACGTGTGGTTGCGGTGAGCGCATATTGCAGGGGTCTTTAAACGTGACCCAGGGATGCCCTGTTTCAAACAGCATGCCCAGCATTTTGCGCCACAGCGTTTGCGCGGGGACCTTCTTAAACAGTTTAAGCTCGCCACTTGCCGCCATGGCCTCGTATTCCTCGTAGCGCTTTTCAAAAGCAGCGCCATACAGGTCGTGCAGGTCGGGTGCATCGTTCGGCGAAAACAGCGTCCAGTCTTTGTCGTCGAAAACGCGCTTCATGAACAGATCTGGCACCCAGTTAGCCGTATTCATGTCGTGGGTGCGGCGGCGGTCGTCGCCGGTGTTCTTGCGCAGCTCCAGAAACTCCTCGATATCCAGATGCCAGGTCTCCAGATACGAACATACGGCGCCTTTTCGCTTGCCGCCCTGGTTTACGGCGACCGCTGTGTCATTCACGACCTTAAGGAAGGGTACGACACCCTGCGACTTGCCGTTGGTTCCTTTAATGTACGAGCCCAGCGCGCGCACGGGCGTCCAGTCGTTGCCGAGACCGCCGGCAAACTTGGATAACATGGCGTTGTCCTGAATGGCGCCATAGATACCGTGCAGGTTGTCAGGGACGGTGGTCAGATAGCAGGACGAGAGCTGTGGTCGCAATGTGCCTGCATTGAACAGCGTGGGTGTCGAACTCATGTAGTCGAAGGACGACAGGAGGCGGTAGAACTCGATCGCCCGTTCGGTGGGATTATCCTCATCGATGGCTAGTCCCATGGCAACGCGCATGAAAAAGATCTGCGGCAGTTCGAAGCGCACTTCGTTACTGTGGATAAAGTAGCGATCGTAGAGCGTTTGCAGCCCGAGGTAGGTGAACTGCAGATCGCGTTGCGGCACGATCGCTTCACCGAGTGCAGCCAGATCGAAATTGGCGAGCTCCGGTGCTACCAGTTCCAGGGCGATGCCACGTTCTATATAGACGGGTAGGGCGGTCGCATAGAGTGTCTGCATATCCTCCTGGGTGGCGTTCTCGGCGACATTCAGGAAGGACAGTGCTTCTGCGCGCAGGTTATCCAGCAGCAGGCGCGCAGCCGCATAGCTGTAGTTAGGCTCCTTCTCGATCAGAGTACGCGCGGTGATCACCAGGGATGTTGACAGTTCTTGCTGCGTGACGCCGTCGTACAGATTCTTTAGAGCCTCGTCTATGATTTCGCTTTCACTGACATCTTTCAGCCCCGCACAGGCCTCGCGCACGATAGTGTGGATGCGCGCCAGGTCCAGGGGCGCAGTTGTGCCGTCGGCTTGCGTAACTGTAATGCCGGCATGAGGGGAGTCTGTTGGCGTGTCCTGCTCGACACGCTCAGCGCGCACCCGAGCTCTGTCCTCCCGATAGATCACGTAGTCTCGCGCGATTTTGTGCTCGCCGGCGCGCATCAGCGCCAGTTCGACCTGGTCCTGGATATCCTCGATATGGATGGTGCCACCTGAGGGCATGCGGCGTTTGAAAATCGCGCTCACCTGGTCGGTCAGCTTGGCGACGGTTTCATGAATGCGGGATGATGCCGCTGCCGTTCCGCCCTCGACTGCCAGAAAGGCTTTGGTAATGGCCACAGAAATCTTGCTGTCATCATAGGGAACCACGGTGCCGTTGCGTTTTATGACACGCACTTGTCCCGGCGCCGTCGCCGTAATGTTGGCAGTTGCGCCGCTGGCGCCACCGGCAACGGTGGCTTCCCTGGCAGTTGTTGCTTGCTCGATCTCTGTTTGCATGTCTACTCCGGAAGAATGTTTTGCGCCTTATGTGAGTGTTGTGTTCTCGCTGTCAGTTGTTGCGCCGTGCTTTGTTTGTTTTTTTCTCTTTGCTTGCCGATTTAATTTGTGCCGACCTAACTGATTTTTTACCGGTCTGTTTTTGCTCGTCCCATCTTCGATGTCGTGGTTCGACGTAGTAGTTCGATTTAGTGAGAGGCAATTAAATTAAACGCCGCAATTTCCCCTAACCAACCTATCGCTGATTTCTCGCTAGTTACGAACATTTCGAAGCTTTTATATGCTTTTACGCTTTCTTTCGCGCAATTTTGGGGCAGTAGGGTGGTGTTACTCGGTGCCTTTGACGTCCCTCAATCCCCTGTCTACCCCTGCGGGCGCCCTGGCATATCTTCTTATTCCGCCGCTTTTAGCTGTTTTTTCGCTGCTTTTTGCCTATTTTCTCGCTGCTTTATCGTTGAGGCAGTGCTACACCTTGATTTCAACGTCCACTGATTCTCTGAATCTCTGGTTCTCTATTTCTTTGCACTGTTGCACTGTTGCACTGCTTCAACGCGTATGCCCCTATATGTTGGGGCTCCATCGACGTTGAGGTACAAGATAATGAGCTTGCCTGTGGATTGCAAGACGTTCTAGCTGGGTTTTTTCTGTGGATAAGGTGTGCATCATCTGAACGGTCTGCGCTTACTAACCTCACAGGCCAATAAGAATCAAAGTGCTGAGAAATCAGTGTCTTGCAGCGGCTTTTTCAAGCCTTTGATCGTTTCGTTCTAAGAGGATAATGCTTAAGCGGACTTTTGTTATTAAGCGCGGCTGTCTCCCGGCTGCTGCCGGTGTGAATATCAGGCGCTGGCACTTGCAGGTGGGCGCGTATCCAGATAATCGATAATGACGCCGCACAGCGTGTCCAATAAAAACTCCGCATCGGCGGCGGTGAGTACCAGCGGTGGCAGCAGGCGCACAACGTTGCCTGCCGTCACGTTGATCAATAGCCCTTGTTGCAACGCGCGCTCTACTAGCTCGCCACAGGGTTGCGCCAGTTCAATGCCCAGCATGAGACCTCGACCGCGAACCTCCACTACCTGGCTATGGTCGCCCAGGCGTTGTTGGAAGCCCTGCTGCAACCGGAGTCCCATTTGTTGCGCCTGCTGCGCCAGGCCATCCCGCTCCATGGTATGGATAACGGCAAGTGCGGCGGCACTGGCCAGCGGGTTACCACCATAGGTTGATCCGTGATGACCCGCCTGCAGCGTGTCTGCCGCGTCGCCGGTGGCCATGCAGGCGCCAATCGGGACGCCGTTGGCCAGCGCTTTGGCGGTCGTCATAACGTCGGGTTGCACGCCCTCACCCTGGCAGGCATACCAGGTGCCGGTGCGGCAGTTGCCACACTGGACTTCGTCCAGCATCAGCAACCAACTATGGTTATCACAGCATTCGCGCAGCGCGCTGAGGTAGCCGGGAGGCGGCAAGTGGATGCCTCCCTCCCCCTGGATGGTCTCCACCAGCACTGCGCTGATATTGGCGTTATTGTCAGCCACCTTATGGATAGCTTGAATGTCGCCGAAGGG
>JBCDKJ010000070.1:0-16637 GCA_038746745.1 Pseudomonadota bacterium | reverse complement strand
GCTGATTGAAGTCAGCTCCATGCACGAACGCAAAATGAAGATGGCCTCGCTCTCCGACGGTTTCATTGCCCTGCCCGGCGGCATTGGCACACTGGAAGAGTTGATCGAAGTACTCACCTGGAGCCAGCTGGGATTTCACAATAAGGCCTGCGGCGTGCTGAATGTAGACGGTTTTTTTAAGCCCCTGTTTGCCTTGCTGGATCACATGGTCGAGCGACGCTTTCTGCGACAGGAGCACCGCGACCAGTTGTTGAGCAGTGACGGCTGTGAGGCCATTCTCGACGCGATCCTGTCCCATGAAGGTGTCCACATCGACAAGTGGATAGACCGCGGATGACCTATGCCAGCCGCAACATCTCGCGCTCTCTACTGGATGACATGTTCGGCAGTTGCCGACGGTCACTGCTGCCCCCTTAATTCTTAGACAGTCGCTGATGCTGTGATAGTCTGCGCGCTGTCGAGCGGAGCACGAACACCCCATGGATAAACACTTCATCAGCGCTTCCCAGTTGTTACAGGATTCCTTTAATCTGGCGTGGCAGGTGTATGAGAGTGGTTACAGGCCCAATTACCTGGTCGGCGTTTGGCGCGGGGGCGCACCGGTGGGTATTGCGGTGCAGGAATTGCTACACGTTCTGGGGGTGAAATCCGACCATATCGCCATTCGGACCTCCAGCTACACCGGTATCGGCGAGCGCAGTCGGCATGTTCAGGTTCACGGCCTTAACTACCTCATCGGCCGACTGGAATCCGAGGACTCCCTGCTCATCGTTGACGACGTGCACGACACCGGCCTGAGTATCGACCAGACCATTCGCGACCTGCGCTCGGCCTGCAAGAAAAACATGCCGCAGCTACGCATCGCCACGCCCTACTTCAAGCCCGCCAATAACAAAACCGACCGCATACCCGACTATTACGTGCACGAGACCAATGACTGGTTGGTGTTCCCCCACGAGCTGCAGGGACTGACGGACGATGAAGTTGCGGCGCACAAGCCCGAGCTCGCCAACATTCTGCAGCAGATGTACGCCGCCCAGCGCAGTGCGCAGGGCTAAGCCATAGCGCCTCGTGGCTTAGTCTCTGGTAAACCGCTTGATCACGTCAGCGTGCTCGGGAAACATCTCAACCAGCGAATCCCGTGTTCCCAGCGTCATATCCTCATACTCAAACCCGGGCGCGACCGCTTCACTGATCAGGCCATAACCACCGGACGGAAGATGCGATGCCTTCCAGGTACCACCGGTAACTGCCAGCGCCAGCTGATGGCCCTGAGCCGGATCGGGTCCCATAACCACCGTTTCCAGGCGACCATCCGGATGAATCAGGTAGTAGGTAATCGGCGCACCCAGGTGAAAGTAGTGCACGATATCAGAGCGATTCAGATGCCAGTGGCCCACAGGCGAATCAGCCGTGAGCAAATAGTGGATTGAGGTAAGGGTGAATCGCTCACCCTGTTGCGTGTCTATTTTGTCTCGATGATCCGCCTGGAAAATGCGGCGGTAATAGCCGCCCTCCAGGTGAGCCTCAAGGCCCAGGGTGCGTATCAAAGTTTCAGCGTTTGGCATCGCTGCCGATTGTGCCGCGACCATGACCCACAAGGCCAGTAGCGCACTCATGATTCAGCCAGCGCGGCGCGAATCGCGTCGCGCACCTGGGAGACTTCTTCACGCAGGCGCGCGCCATCAATAGTCAGCACCTCTCTGTCACGCATCAACACGGTGCCTGCGACGACGGTAGTCATAACGTCCTGACTATCCAACACATAAACAAGATGCGATGGCACATCATAGAGCGGGCCATGCCGCTGCTGGGTGTAATCAACCTGGATCAGATCGGCTTGTTTCCCGGGTATTAACTGACCAATGCTGTCGCCAAGCTTAACTGCGTGCGCACCCATGCGGGTCGCCATGGCCAGCGCCATGGGCGCCGGCAGCGCTTCCGGATCGCTGGACTGAAGTTTGTGCACCAACGCCGCCAGACGAATTTCTTCCCACAGGTCCAGATCATTGTTGGAAGCCGCGCCATCGGTGCCCAAACCAACGTTTACGCCCGCGGCAATCATGGCGGTGACTGGCGCAACGCCAGCCCCCAGCTTCATATTGGATGTGGGGTTGTGAACAGCGCCCACACCCTTCTCTGCCACCAGGGCAATGTCCTGAGCATCCAATTGAATCATGTGAGCGCCGGTGACGCGCTGCTCACACAAGCCCGTCGCTGCCACGTGCTGCACCGGTGTGGTTTCGTAGCGCTCAAAGATTAACTCGCTCTCGGCGGGAGCCTCGGCAATATGCATGGAAATCTGCGCATCCAGCTCTGCCGCCGCTTTCGCGGTGGCCTCTATATGCTCAGGAACAACCGTATACGGCGCATGTGGTGCAAAAGCGGGCGTGATGCGCGGGTGTTTGCCTTTCCAGGCTTTCACGTAGTCAATGGCCGCGCGAAAGCTGTCGTTCCAGCCCTTGAAGCCTGGGCTGGGGAAGTCTATATGGGGCGCTGCCACAACCGCTCGTAAGCCACAGTCCACAACAACTTCAGAAATGACCTCGGGATAAAAATACATATCCAGAAAGGCTGTGGTGCCGCCCTCTATCATTTCCCAGCAGGCCAGCTGCGTGCCGATGCGAACAAACTCCGGGGTTACAAAACGGCCCTCCATCGGGAACACGTAGTCGTTTAACCAGGTCATTAAATCCAGGTCGTCCACCATGCCTCGGAACAGCGTCATCGACGTATGGGTATGCCCGTTCACCAGGCCTGGCATGACGATACGACCCTCACCTGGCAGGACAGTGGTGCTGGAGTAGCTTTTTCTGATGTCAGCCCACAATCCCACCGCCACGATGGCATCGCCCTGAATCGCAACTGCCCCGTCGCTGATAACCTGATCGTCATCGTCCATGGTCACCACATAGTCCCCACGAACGATCAGGTCGACAGTAGCTGGCGCCGCCTGGGCGGCCGAAGTTGTGCAAAACAGCAACAAAAGGGCGCCAAATGGCAGGAGATCGCGGATTTTTGGCATCTGAAGAGGATATCCAGCAAGAAAGTTGGGTAGAAATGCCGCTTTAGGCCCAGGTGCCTTGCACTGGGCTTCTCAGCTCTGGCCTAATTTAGCGCAGTCAGTGTAGACGGCAGCCCGCACGATAACAAAAAAGCAGAATCGTCGCGCACCGGCCAGGTCGCCACCGCATAGCGTTGGCATCACTACAGGGAGATTGCACTTTGGAGGTCATTACCCCATGAATATCCGGTCCTCAGCCAAGACAGCCATGGCACTTGCCGTCGCAGCAACACTGTCTGGCGCAAGCCAACTGGCCACGGCACAGTTGGAAGAAGTTATCGTTACCGCGCAGAAACGCGAGCAGAATCTGATCGACGTACCTATTTCTATCACCACGATGGAAGGTGAGCGTTTCACCGCGTTGTTTGAAGGCGGCGCTGATATACGCGGACTCTCCACACGCGTACCGGGGCTGTATATCGAGTCCTCCAACGGTCGCGTGGCTCCTCGTTTCTACATACGCGGTCTCGGCAATATCGACTTTGATTTGGCGGCATCACAGCCAGTCAACGTGGTCATGGACGACGTGATCAAGGAAAACATCGTCCTGAAGAGCTTCCCGCTGTTCGATGTACAGCAGGTAGAAGTTCTGCGCGGTCCCCAGGGCTCGCTGTTTGGCCGCAACACCACCGCGGGCATCGTCAAGTTTGACTCTTACAAGCCCACCGAGGAATTCACCGGCCGCGCCAAGCTGGACGTGGGTGACCTCGGCACGCTGAATTTTGAGGGTGCCGTAGGCGGTGCCATCACCGACGGTCTGCAGGGCCGTATCGCGGTACTGAGCATGAATCGCGATGCCTGGGTCGACAACGGCTTTACCGGTGAAAGCGACGCGCTGGGTGAGATTGAAGAGAACGCTGTGAAGGGTTTTTTGGCCTGGCAGCCTACCGAAAAGCTGGATTTCCTGTTCGGCGCACACCACCGCGATCTGAGCGGTAGCAGCGCCAGCCTGTTCCGAGCCAACGTACTGACCAAGGGCGACAATGATTTCAACGAAAACTACGACCGCGACACTGTCTTCTTTGACGGCGGCGATGGTAACCCGCAGGAGTACGAAAACACCGGCGTGAACGTCAAGTTCAACTACGATCTGGGCGCTGTAACGCTGACCTCGATCACCGCCTACGAAGATGCCGAAGGCCTCAGCCGGGGCGATATTGATGGTGGATTCGGTGGCGCCTTCGACAACATCCTGCCGTTTGGACCCGGGTTCATCCCGTTTCCATCTGACACGCAGGACGACGCTGATGTACAGCAGTTCACCCAGGAAATACGTCTGACCAGTAACGATGCTGACCGGCTGTTCTGGCAAGTCGGTGCGTTCTACTTTGACTCCGAGCTGGATGTCACCACTGCGCCGGGCTTTGTCGCCCCCACGACGGTAACGCACACCAACGAGAACTGGGCGATCTTCGGACAGTTTGAATACGACCTTACCGACAAGTGGCTGCTGACGGTAGGTGGTCGCTACACAGACGATGACAAAGAGCTCACTGCGCCGCTGGGCGCGACTGTATTTGTGCCTATCGATGTGCAGGTTGACGACCAGGAGTGGTCCGGCAACGTGAGCCTCGCCTACAAGATCGATGAGAACAAGACGGTATGGGGTAAGGTCGCACGTGGTTTCCGCGGGCCTTCCATCCAGGGCCGTGACATCGCCTTCTTCGGTGCGCCTTCGGTGGCCGATTCCGAAACCAGCGTCAGCTACGAGTTGGGTTTCAAAGCCAACTTTTTGGATAACAAGGCGCGTGTTAACGCTGCCCTGTTCTACTACGAAGTGCAGGATCAGCAGTTTACGGCGGCTGGCGGTCAGGAAGGCAACAGCATTCGCCTGATCAACGCTGACGAGGGCACAGGTGCTGGATTCGAAGTTGACCTGGAGTTCGCACCCAACGAGTACTGGAACTTCACGGCGGGCTACGCCTACGTGGATACGTAAATCAACGACTCCGGTCTGGAGACATCCATCTGCGGCTTTGATATCTGCACCATTACGGATCCGACCAGAACCATCACAGACCCGAATGGAGACCCCCTGACACTGGCCAACATCGATGGCAACCCCTTCCCCAACGCGCCAGACAGCACCTTCAACTTCACGGCGAGCTTCCGCTACCCCGTGGGCAGCGGCGAAGTGTTTGCCTTCACCGACTGGGCCTATCAGGGCGATACCAACCTCAACTTGTTTGAATCTCTGGAGTACCGCACGGACGGTCAGTTCGAAGGCGGCCTGCGCGCCGGCTACCGCGCCACTTCCGGTGACTACGACTGGGAAATCGCAGCGTTCTGTCGGAACATCACCGACGAGGAGAACATGCAGGGTGGTATTAACTTCAATAACCTGACGGCGTTTGACAACGAGCCTCGCGTCTTCGGCGCCAGCTTCGGCGTGAACTTCTAAGCGCCCAGACGTCATAGCGCCGCTGCTCAGCAGCGCTTTCAGAAACCCCGGCCCTGTGCCGGGGTTTTTTGTGCCTACGCATCAGGAGGCTGGCGGTATGCTCCCGGCATCCAGTTATTGAGGCAGAACTCTGCAGCATCGGATATGCTCTGAAGTCCGCCCTACAGGCCCTTTACCCGGCAAACCTGCAAATCCAAAAAGAAGAAGAGGCATCTGATGCTGATCGTTGAATCCTACCCTCTGGCTGTTGCCATGTGCGTTATCACCATGTTGTGCTGGGGCTCCTGGGCTAACACCCAGAAACTGGCAAGTTCCGAATGGCAATTCCAGCTTTTCTACTGGGATTACAGTCTGGGCGTGCTGGTGCTCACGCTGGCACTGGCGCTGACGCTGGGCTCAATCGGCGATGCCGGGCGCAGCTTCCTCGCCGACATCAGCCAGGCCAGCTCTGCGGCGATCATTGCCGCATTGATTGGCGGCGCTCTCTTCAATTTTGCCAACATCCTGCTGGTGGTGGCTATTGATATTGCGGGCATGGCGGTAGCCTTCCCCCTGGCGATCGGACTGGCGCTGGTGATCGGCGTAGTCGACAACTATCTGGCCTCCCCAGTGGGTGACGCTACGCTACTGTTTACCGGCGTTGGGCTGGTGACACTGGCCATCGTGCTCGACGCAGTGATCTATAAACGCCTACCTGATGACGGCAACAAATCTATGGGCAAAGGTCTTGCCATCTCTATTGTCTGCGGCATCGCGATGGGTCAGTTCTACGGTTTTGTGGCGGCATCCATGTCGCCTGAGTTCGCGCAGCCTGAGGCGGGATTGATGTCACCCTACAGCGCGGGCGTCGTGTTTGCGGTGGGACTCCTGCTCTCTAATCTGCTGTTTCTGATCCCGCTGATGTACAAGCCTGTCTCAGGTGAGGTTGCACCGATGGAAGAGTACTTCAGCAAGGGCACGCCCAAACTACACCTTGTGGGGATTCTGGGCGGCGCTATCTGGGCCCTCGGGTTCAGCTTTAACATCATTGCGGCTGGCTCAGCAGGATATGCTATTTCCTACGGACTCGGTCAGGGCGCTACCATGGTTGCTGCAATGTGGGGGGTGTTTATCTGGAAGGAGTTTAAAGAAGCGCCAGATGGCACCAACCTGTACATTACCGCAATGTTTCTGCTGTTCTTTCTGGGCCTGGGGCTCATTATCTATTCACGCTAGAGTGTTCGAGATGACCGCAAAAAATCGCCAGCCGCTTTCCGTCCTGTTTATTGCATCGCTCCTTACTGCACTGTTATTAGGCTGCTCGGCAGATGGTGGCGGCAGTAGCCCCGCACCGAAAGCGTCCAGTGCAGCCGTGGCAGCCGGAATGGCGACCTCCGCACTGCCCATCAAGGTGGTGGTGGTCACCATGTTTGAAACCGGCGAAGACTCAGGCGACGACGCCGGGGACTTTCAACGCTGGTTCGAGCGTCGCAATCTCAGCACAGTCTTCGACGCACCTCACATGCATCACGCTATTCACGTCAATGAGGATACCGGCGTGATGGGCATTGTGACGGGTATGGGTACCGCCAATTCGGCGGCATCCATCATGGCGCTGGGATTGGACCCGCGCTTCGACCTGACTGAAGCCTACTGGCTGGTGGCAGGTATCTCTGGCTTTGACCCCAATGATGCATCACTGGGCTCAGTGGCCTGGGCAGACTACCTGGTAGACGGTGATCTGGCCCACGAAATCGACGCGCGAGAGATTCCGGATGACTGGGAACACGGCTACTTCCCACTGTTCAGCCAGGGCATGGATGACCAGGAGCGCAGTGATTACAGCCTTGGCGAAGTCTTTCAGCTAAACCCCGCGCTGGTGGACTGGGCCTTCGGGCTGACCAAAGACATGAAACTACCTGATCATCCGACTCTGGCCGCTACCCGAGACCTGTATGTGGACCATGAAGTCGCCCAGCGCAAACCCTTCGTCTTACGCGGTGACCAACTAGCGGCGATGACCTTCTGGCACGGTCAGCTAATGAACCGATGGGCTAACGATTGGGTGGACTATTGGACCGACAGCGTGGGCGAGTTCGTCAGCTCCGCGATGGAGGACACGGGCACTTACCAGTCTCTGGAGTACCTCGACCGCGCCGGCAAAGTGAACAAAGACCGTCTGCTGGTGCTGCGCACTGCCAGCAACTATACGATGCCGCCGCCCGGTAAATCGGCGGCAGACTATCTGCGGGAAGAGCAGCACGATAGCTACGCGGGTCTGGATGCCGCCCTGGAAAATGCTTACCTGGTGGGCTCAGTGATTGTCGATGCGCTGTTGGACGATTGGGATCGCTATCGAATCACGACACCCGGCAGCGAAGCCGCATTGACAACTTCTGCTAACAGCGAGGGTTGAGCGCCATGGAGATTGCTGTGATCGGCTCAAGCATGGTCGACCTGATTGCCTATACCGATGTGGTACCCAAAGCGGGTGAAACACTCGAAGCCAAGGATTTTCAGATGGGCTGCGGCGGCAAAGGCGCCAATCAGGCTGTAGCCGCTTCGCTGCTAGGCTCCGACGTGATGATGATGGCACGCCTGGGCGACGACGCTTTTGCCGATAATACGCTCGCGAACTTCCGCAGCTTTGGCGTAAATACAGACTGCGTTGAGAAGGTACCCGGCGTCTCCAGTGGCGTTGCTCCGATCTGGGTAGACGCAGACTCTCAGAATCGAATTCTGATCATCCCGGGCGCCAACAAGCACCTGTTGCCAGCGGACATTGATGCAGCTTCTGCGCGGCTAAAAAACACCGCCATGATTATTCTGCAGTTAGAAATTCCGCTGGAGACGGTGTACTACGCTATCGAGTTCGGCAATCAGCACGGCATTCCGGTGATTTTGAACCCCGCCCCCGCCACCACAGCGCTGGACCTTGATTACGCCTGTCGATGTGACTTCTTTGTACCCAATGAGACTGAACTGGAAATTTTGACGGGTATGCCGGTGGAATCAATTGAGCAGATTCACGCGGCGGCAGATACCCTGTTGGGACGCGGCCTGAAAAACCTGATTGTAACGCTGGGTGAAAAAGGCGCCCTGTGGATGCGTGCAGGCGAGACGGACCACTTTCAGGCACCCTCGGTAGACGCTATCGATACCACCGGCGCAGGTGACGCTTTCATCGGCTGCTTTTCGCACTGCCTGTCAAAGGATGCTGATGTTGCCGCGGCGATTCAGCAGGCCATCCGTTACGCTTCCCACAGCGTCACGGGTAAAGGCACGCAGACCTCCTACGCTTCAGCAGAGACCTTTGCGGCGCTGCCTTAGGACCGTTACGGCCGTGTTCCCAACCGCTTGATCAAGCGCCGCCAGGGCAGCTCCGGCTAATTGCTGGCGGTCATGGATCGACTCAGGGGTGCACTGCCGCAGACCCTCCCTGTGCGTCAGTTGGCGACGGCGCCCAGGGCTATGTCGTACACACCGGCGCGGCGAGAGGCGTCCATGACTTGCACCAGCGAGTCATTCTTGGAGTCTTCGTGCGCCTGGATAACCACCGAGGCTTCGGGATTTTCTGCATGGAGGCGCTCAATAATGGAGCGTACGGAGCGCATATCCACCTGACGCCGCTCAATGTAGATCTTGTCGCTGGCATCAATGCTGACGAGGATACTGGCATTCTCTTCCACCACCGCGGTGGCCGCTTCGGGCTTGTCCACATCAATGCCCGACTCCTTGACAAAGGTGGCGGTGACAATGAAAAAAATCAGCATGATAAACACCACATCCAACATAGGTGTGATGTCGACGTTCGCCTCTTCAGGTTCCTGCTCCATGCCGAGAAAATTGCGCATGCCTGACCCTTTGCACGTTTACACTGCGACTTGTGCCAGTGCCCTCATAGCGCGACCCGCGCCCCAAGCACATCCACAGCAGACTTGTGACGCCAGTGTAGGGCGATAGCGCTCGTCCCTGCCAGCACGCAGCCCAAACAAGTTGATTTGGCTCAAACGGCCGGTTTTGCGATCTGGGAACCTTGCGATGCTGACAGTGACAAAGCTATAAAGCCTACGGCAGCACTGCACATGAACGGAGCGTTACCTATGCCTGCTCAAATATCCTCGCGCTTTGTACTTATCCTGATTTTGTGCAGCGGGCTGATCAGTGCCTGTGCGACCAGCCCAACCGGGCGCAGTCAGTTGCTGCTGATCTCCCCGGAGTCTGCGATCGTTGAGTCTCGCAAAGCCTATATCAGCACCGTGCGCCAGCTCGATGCGGAGGACAAACTGCTGGACGACCCTCTGTTGGCCGACCGGGTGCAGATGATTACTGGCCGACTGGTGGCGGTGGCGGTGGAAGAGTTTCCCCACACGCGCAACTGGGACTGGAGTGTGGCCCTGATTGATGGTCCTGACACGGTCAACGCCTGGTGTATGGCCGGTGGACGCATGGCCGTGTACTCCGGCCTGTTCGAAAAGCTAGAGCTGAATGACGACGAATTTGCACAGATTATGGGTCACGAGATTTCTCACGCCCTCGCCAATCACACCGCGGAGCGCATGTCGGTGGCCATTGCTAGTAGCGTAGGCGTGGTGGCGGTAGGTGCTGCCGCGGATAACCACAATGCTGCATTGGCCGGGGCGGCGATGGCAGCACAATTGGCGATCCAGCTACCCAACAGCCGAGGCTCAGAATCGGAAGCAGATCAGATTGGTATCAAACTCGCTGCCAGGGCGGGATATGACCCGGCGGCCGCTGTTACGCTGTGGGAAAAAATGGAGTCAGTATCTGGTGCGGGACCTGCCGAATTTCTCAGCACCCATCCCTCACCCGGTAATCGACGCGCCAAATTGGCCAACATGGTGCCAACGATGCGCGCTATACAGCGCACTGGATTTGGCGCACCCTACCCTGTCGCTATCCTGCGCGAGGGCGACACTCGCGCCCTGTAGCGCAGCCGAGGACGGAAATCAGGCCGCCCTGGCGAGCTGTTCTTCAACGAAATCCAGGCGATCCTGCCCGAAGAACATTTCATCCTCTATAAAAAGCGTAGGCACACCGAACACGCCTCGTTCTACTGCACTCGCGGTTTCATCAATCAGGGTTTGCTTAACGGCTGCATCCTGGCTGCCCTCGAGCAATGCCACTGCATCCAGACCAGCGTCTGCTAACACCTGCTCAACTACGGCCGGCTCGCCCATGTTTTTTTCCTGCTGCCAGATCGCCGTGAACACCGCATCGGCATAAGCTTGCAAACAACGCTGTTCGCGCGCGGCGATAGCGGCGCGCATCAGCATGAGTGTGTTAATGGGAAAGAAGGGATTAAACCGCAACTCGACCCCGTATCGCTGTGCGAACCGGGGCAGATCGACCCCAGCCATGTACGCACCTTTGGCCGGAATGGCTACCGGGGAGGTATTGCCCGTAGCCTTAAACACGCCACCCAACAGAATGGGCTTTAGCTCTACGGACATGTTGAAACGCGTGGCGAGCTGCTGCAGGCGCTGATGGGCGAGAAAGGCCGTGGGACTCCCCACGTCAAATAAAAACTCTACAGATGTTGTCATGCTTATGCCTCGATAAAGGTGGAAAAGGGCTTGGGTCTCTACCAGGTCTCAACCCATGGACGGACATCCAACTCAAAGGTCCAACTGCTGCGGGGCTGCTGGTGCAGCCATAGATAGTTCTGCGCCAACTCGTCAGGATTGACGACACCATCCTTTTCAATCAACCCATCAAAGTCCGGCAGCATGTCGCGTACCCACTCGGTATTCACGGCGGCATCAATCACCACGTGGGCTACGTGAATATTCTGCGGACCCAGTTCGCGCGCCATACTCTGGGCGAGCGCACGCAGGCCTGCCTTGGCGCTGGCAAACGCCGCAAAGCCTGCCGCGCCTCTGACGCTGGCAGTTGCGCCGGTAAAGATAAGTGTTCCATGACCGCGCCGCGTCATGGTGCGTGCCGCCTCGCGCCCCGTGAGAAAGCCCGCAAAGCAGGCCATCTCCCAGATCTTGAAGAACTTGCGGGTGTCGGTTTCCAGAATTCCCAAAGGTACGTTGGCACCGACGTTGAACACAACGACCTCGATCGGGCCAATGTCCGCCTCAATCTGTGCGAATAGTGCTTCCACAGATTCTTCTTTGCGGGCATCGCAGGCGAAGGCATGAGCGATGCAGCCGGCCTCGGCCAGCTCTGCCATGAGAGACTCGAGCTTATCTGCATTACGGCGTGCAGCACACACTGTCATGCCGCTGGTGGCAAACCGCCGGGCTATTGCGCTGCCTATGGCGTCGCCGGCACCAACAACTAAGGCGACCGGGTTTCGCGTATCGGACGGCTGATCAGCAGCCTCTGAATCTTCCCGCTTCACCGCTTTCTCCTGTATGCGCGGACCACGTCCACAGCTTGTGTGGCGGGTCATCATTACGTTCCATAATGGAACTAACCTAGATTCCATTATGGAACCTGTCAAGCTACACTGCAAAAAAACTTCCGGAATGTAGTCGCATGCGATGGCAGGATATCGATCAGCAAGTCTGCGCAATTGCGCGCACGCTGAGCATAGTGGGTGACCGCTGGACACTATTGATCGTGCGTGATGCCTTCCTTGGAACACGCCGCTTTGCAGACTTCCAGCGTCAGCTGGATATCAGCCGGCACCGGCTGGCCGATCGACTTGAGAAGCTGGTGACGGCTGGGGTGATGGAGAGGAGGCCTTACCAGGAGCGCCCGGTGCGCCACGCTTACCACCTCACACAGATGGGCATCGAGCTGTATCCCGTTATGCTGAGCCTCGCGCGCTGGGGCAATGACTGGCTGGATGACGGCAGCGGTCCGCCGGTGGAGTATGTGCACAGGGCCTGCGGTAAGATCATGCAGGCCGAATTGCACTGCAGTGAGTGTGAAGCCCCCCTGAACCCGCATGACGTGATCCCCATTATCGGGCCGGGTCTGCGAACAGCATTGGCTCGTCGTGGCGGCACCGGCGAGGCCGAGAATCGTCTACCCCCCACTTTACGGGAAGAACTGCTGGCTGAGCGGCGGAAAGACCTGCAGGGCGGCTGAATCCCACGCTGAACGCGCTGTTAACGCGTCGAAAAGCAGCGATCTTCTGGTTTTAGTGCCTATTTTTGTTTATTTGGCACAGATCATGCTGTATTCACCGGGTAGCGCTTGCACTGTGGAGTTTCACCCTTAGAATCGCCGCGCTCAGCACCACCGCTGTGCACTCACAGCACACACAGTGCTTCTGTGGTGCGCGTTTGATGGCACCAGCAACCGCACGACATACTTAACAAAGCAAAGCAAAGCAAAGAAAAGAAAAGAAAAGAAAAGAAAGGCAGAATCATAGGAGAACACGGCAATGGCCGATCAAGATACCGCTATGAAAGGTCAAAGCCTGATTCCGTTGCGAGCTGTCAGCCGCGACGATGCCCTACGTGCCAGCGGCAGCATTCGCACTCGGGCCACTCGCGCCGTCAATGAGCTGGTAGTGGCGGAGTTTTTCCTGGTACAGGCCACCATCGAGAGTGCAGCAGCGCTGGGCGCCGGCCTTAGCGCACTGCGAAGAAGCCCTGCCACGCTCGGCGATATCGTTAAAATTACAACGCCCCAGGTTCTGGAGCCCTACAAGGAGCGTTTTCAGGCGCTAAAGGATGTACGCCAGGCCGCCCGGGGGCAAGACCGCGCCTGAGCGCAGGGCCATGAGAATCGTCCGAATTTCATCTACAGGCGTTTCGCCTTCGGTGAGGGGTTAGCTGGAGCCCGGTCCCTGTGAGCCCCCCCGCTCAAAGGCGGCGCGTTGCTCTGGTGTTGCCTCCGTCTGATACTTGGCTTTCCACTCCTCATAGGGCATGCCATAGACCTTCTCACGTGCCTCGGCCAGGTCAATACTGTGGCCCTGTTCTTCCGCCGCAGCCACGTACCATTTCGACAGGCAGTTACGACAGAAGCCTGCCAGGTTCATAAGATCGATATTCTGCACATCGTTGCGCTCGTCCAGGTGCGCGATAAGGCGTCGAAAAACGGCCGCTTCCAGGGCGTTATCTTGTTCTGTATAGGTCATGAATAATCCTCAAAATACAGGGTCTTAGCCTGAAACGGCTATCCTTGATGCGCGTCATTTTCTCACAGCGCTCGCAGGTTCACACTCATTCACTTTCAGTCAACACGACAGGCGTTGTGGTGCTCAGCAAAATCATGGTCATTATCGATCCGTCGATGGACGAGCAGCCGGCATTCGACCGGGGGCTGGAGTTCTGCCATATGACTGGCGCCAGGTTGCACGTGTACGTCTGCCTGACCTGGGATCGCGATGACGCCACCCGAGCCTCCGATACCCGCCTGATTCAGGAAACACTGGATGATTGCCTGGTGCGCTGCCGTGCAGAGGGCGTAGAAGCAAGGGGTGAACTGCAGTGGTCCGATGACTGGCGCAGGCAGGCAGCAACCGCGGCCGCACGCAGCTTCGCCTCGATCATTTTTAAGAGTTACTCCCCGTCCCGGGATGAACCGCCCACCATTCGCGGCAACTATGACTGGACGCTGCTGCGGCTGGCGCCCTGCCCCGTGTTACTGATCAAGAATCGTCGCCACTGGAAGCATCAAAGAGTCCTGGCTGCGGTTTACCCCAATGCACCGGATGAAGCCCACCAGAAACTGAACCATCAGATCATCAGTTTCGCGCAGCGCTTTACCGACGCCAACGGCCTCGAAGCCCACGTCGTCACCGTCTACGATGACCGCGACAATGCGCTAACCTCAAAGCAGTTGGCAGACATCTGTGGCATTGCTGAGGAGTTTGCCCATGTGGGCATGGGTCAGCCAGCGGATGTGATTCGCGACATGGCAGTGGACATCGACGCCGACCTGATTTTGGTCGGAACCGTGGGACGCGACGGCCTGCAGGGTCCGATTGTCGGCAATACCTCGGAGCGTCTGGTCGACCACGCCGCCTCGGATGTGCTGATCCTCAACTAGACCTTGTTTCCGGTCCGGTTCAAGCAATAGCACCAAACTCTCGCAATCACCCAGGCATAGGGCTGAACTCGCGCTGTTTGCTATCATCGGCGCCCTCAAAATTCGCAGGAGCACGCCATGTCTGAAGCTGTCATCGTCGATGTCGTACGTACCCCCATCGGGCGTGGTAAGCCTGTGGTGGGTGACCTTAGCGGCATGCACCCCGTTGCCCTGCTGGCAGAGACCTATAAAGCACTGGTCGAACGCAACGGGCTTGACTACGGCGACGTGGAACAGACGTACGCTGGCTGCGTCACGCAGGCGGGGGAACAATCGAATAACCTTGCCAAGAACGCCTGGCTGCACCTTGGTACTGAGTACACCGCAGGCTGCAGTACGGTAGATACACAGTGTGGTTCCGCGCAGACTTGTAATCACATCGTGTCGGCCCTGATCGACGCGGGCCAGATCAACATCGGCATCGCGGCGGGCGTTGAGGCTATGAGCCGGGTGGGTTTGGGTGCCAATGCGATTCACGGCCCCGGCTATTTCGTAACCGACAACTGGCCTTGGGATCAGGCACAGACGCAGTTCGAAGCGGCGGATCGTATCGCCGCCAACCGCGGCATCAGCAAGCAGGAGTGCGACGCACTGGCGGTGCGGTCGCAGGCCAATGCCATCCGCGCCTGGGATGCGGATCTGTTTCCGCAGGTGGTGCCCGTCGAGGCTCCCGTCATCGGAGAGGACGGAAAACCCACAGGTGAGACCAAGACCGTGAGCCGTGATCAGGGTATGCGACCCACTACCATGGAGAGCCTGGAAGGTTTGCGTATTCTGAACGAGGGCGGCGTGCACACGCCGGGGACTTCATCGCAGATTTCTGACGGTGCTGCCGCAGTATTGATGATGAGTGCAGACGAAGCCAGGGCGCGCGGTCTTAAACCCCGGGCGCGCATCATTCAGGGGGTAGTCGCGGGTTCTGACCCCTACTATCTGCTGGACGGTCCCGTCAACGCTACCGAGCTTCTGTTCAAGAAAACCGGTATGACTCTGTCAGACATCGACGTGGTGGAGATCAATGAAGCCTTTGCCTCCGTGGTACTGAGCTGGCAGCGCGTCTTCGACGCTGATCCGGACATTATCAATATGCGCGGTGGTGCGATCGCACTGGGCCATCCGGTGGGCTCCACCGGCGCGCGTCTGATTGGGGAAGCACTGATTACCATGGAGCAGCAGGACAAGAGTACCGCGCTGGTGGCGATGTGCTGCGGTGCCGCCAATGGCACAGGTACTATCATCGAACGGCTATAGCGGCATCGAACGGCTATAGCGGCGGGTCAGGAGGACAAATAAATGGGAGATCTTACCGGTAAGGTAGCAATCATCACGGGCGCAGGTCGCGGCCTGGGACGTGAAGAGGCGCTGCAGCTTGCACAGCAGGGGGCGCGTGTCGTTATCAATGACATCGACAGGGAGGATGCCCGCGAAGCCGCAGAACAGACCGCCAGTGAGATTCGCGAGGCAGGCGGCGAAGCGCTCTGCGTCTACGGTGATTGCAGCGACAGCAATGACGCCAATGCCCTGTTCAAGGCCACCCTCGACAACTTTGGCGATATCAACATTATGGTCAACAACGCGGGGTTCTGCCGCGACCAGACCATTTTCAACATGGACGACGAGCAGTTTGACTCGGTAGTCAAGGTGCACCTGCGCGGCCACTTCGTAAACATGCGCAATGCCAGTGCCTACTGGCGTGGCAAAGCCAAACAGGAAGGCAGCGTTTACGCCCGCATGATCAGCACTTCCTCAGAGGCGGCGATCTTCGCCAGTCCCGGTCAGCCCAATTACGCGGCGGCCAAAGCTGGCATCGTTGCCATGACGCTGGGGGCTGCGCAACTGTTGGTGAAGTACGGGATTACCTGCAACGTGATCATGCCCCGCGCTCGCACAGATATGACCAATTCCGGCCTGACTGCAGAGATGTTTGCCGCGCCTGAAGAAGGCTTTGACGCATTTAACCCAGCCAACGTAGCACCGCTGGTTGGTTACCTGGCGTCGCCTGAGGCGGGACACATTTCCGGCGAAGTGATGGTCGTCTGGGGCAACCAGGTGGACGTATTGGAGCGACCGAAATTCGGGCCGCGCTTTATCAACCCGGAGGGTGGCAAGTGGCAACTTGAGACCTTGCATGACAGCCTGAGCGCACACTATGGCGCGGACTATCAGGCCGTT
>JBCDKJ010000069.1:0-16966 GCA_038746745.1 Pseudomonadota bacterium | reverse complement strand
GCTTTTTTGCGAAACTCTTCAAGCTTGCGAGCATCCTCGCAGTGGACCCAGCGCGCCGTATGCACGCTGATAGGTTCATAGATCGCATCGACTTTGTATTCATCCTTGAGGCGATACGCCACCACGTCAAATTGTAGCTGCCCCACGGCGCCTACAATCAGGTCACTGGAATTGAGCGGCGCAAATACCTGAGTCGAGCCCTCCTCAGAGAGCTGCTGCAGCCCCCGCTGTAGCTGCTTTGATTTGAGCGGGTCGGCCAGCCGGATTCGACGGAACAGTTCGGGTGCAAAATGCGGTATTCCTGTGAACTGCAGCTCCTCTCCACCGGTAAAGGTATCGCCGATCTGGATGGTGCCGTGATTATGCAGCCCGATGATATCGCCCGACACGGCCTCTTCCACCAGGGCTCTTTCTCCCGCCTTAAACGTCACGGCATCGGCGATTTTCACATCCTTTCCGATCCGCACGTGCCGCATCTTCATGCCCTTTTCATAACGTCCCGAGCACACGCGCATAAACGCAATACGATCACGATGCCTCGGATCCATGTTCGCCTGAATCTTAAACACAAAGCCGGTGAAGCCCTGCTCCTGCGCACTCACCGCGCGCTGGGATGCATCACGGCCCAGTGGCGCGGGTGCCCAATTGACGAAGTGGTCCAACATTTCCCGCACACCAAAATTACCCAGCGCCGTGCCAAAGAAAACGGGCGTTAGTGTCCCTGCGAGGTAGGCATCGAGATCAAATGCATGGCTGGCACCGCGTACCAGTTCAACCTCATCCACGAAGGCCTCATAGTCATCACCAATAAACGCGCGCGCCTGATCGGAATCCAGGCCTTGAATAGTTTCCGCTTCGGTCAGCACCTGGCCCTGACCACGAGCGTATATCACGATACTGTCGTCATACAGGTCATAGACACCGCGAAACCATTGGCCCATGCCAATGGGCCAATTCACGGGCGCTGCGGCGATATTCAGCACCGATTCAATCTCATCGAGTAAGTCAATAGGTTCACGGATGTCCCGGTCCAGTTTATTGACGAAACTGAGTATGGGGGTGTCACGCAGACGGCACACATTCATCAATTTGATAGTGCGCTCCTCCACTCCCTTGGCCCCGTCTACAACCATCAGCGCGGAATCCACTGCCGTCAGGGTGCGGTAGGTATCTTCTGAGAAATCCTCGTGACCGGGCGTATCCAGCAAATTGACCACTCGGTCCCGGTAGGGAAACTGCATTACCGATGAGGTCACCGAAATCCCGCGTTCCTGCTCCATACTCATCCAGTCAGACGTGGCGTGCGGGCCGCGCTTTCCTTTAACGCTACCCGCTACCTGAATAGCGTTGCCCAGCAACAGCAGCTTCTCGGTCATGGTCGTCTTGCCCGCATCAGGGTGCGAAATGATCGCGAAGGTTCTGCGCTGTTCAATCAGTCGTTGGAGGTCTGTGGCACTGGGGGCTGACATTCGTTGCGGCGTTGATTAAGAGTTCTAGGGGCTTTTATAGGTGATTTTTATGGGTGATTCTTATTGGTAATTTTTTGGGGGTGACTAAGGAAAAAGAACGTCGATGAAAAGCTCTGGCACCAAAAAAAGGCCCTCGAGCAAGCTCTTCGAAATTATACGCGGAATCCTTTGGGGTAACAGGACTTCTACGAGAGCAGCCTGCGTTATACTCCTTGGATGAACACGGAGTACACACCCGTCTCCAATCGCGAGCGCACCCTGCGGACCTTGTTGAGCATTCGGGGTGCCGCGATTCTCGCCTTTACGCTGCAGCTTTTCTTTGCGTTGTCTCACGACGTGGCGGCCGCGCAGGGCGACCCCTTCCTGATCGCGCTGGGTACTATGATGCTGATCACGCTGGGCAGCGTCCTGCGGCTCGCCGCCAGTTGGCCCGTCACCAACGAGGAGGTAGGCTCTCAGCTGCTCATAGACTTGCTGGGTCTGGGAACACTGCTGTATTTAAGCGGCGGCGCCTACAACCCGCTGGTCATTCTCTTGATCTCCCCGGTATCACTCGCGTCTCGACGCCTGCCGCGCATGGCAGCGCGCACGCTGACAGGGGTAGCCCTGGCGGTGCTGACCGGGCTCACCATTTTCTACCAGCCACTGCCATACCTGGGCGTTGAATCCCCTGGCGTACTGCAATACACCGCCTGGGCCACGCTAGGCATGTGCATCACCATACTGGGCTGGTTCGTCACCGAACTGCCCGCTATTGGTCCCAAGCCCAGCCAGCAAAGTGCAGAAGACAATGAGTACATTACAACCGTCGCCCGATTGGCAGCAGGCACAGCGGAGGAACTCAACGCCCCCATTGCCACCATGTCAGCGTTGGTAGAAGAGCTTGCCGAACAGGCGCGGGATCCGCAGCAGCGCGAAGACTTCACGCTGTTGGTAGAGCAACTAGACCACTGCAGCAGTGTGCTGGAGAAACTCTCGCGCACTGCTCGGGTGAATGAATCCGGTGAGAAGCGCTGGGTCGAGCTTACCGGCTTTGCTGAGTCGACCTTAAACGCCTGGCTGTCTCAACGCACCGAGGCCATCGCCGAGATGTCGGTCTCCACCGACACCACAGAATCTCCCAGCCTCGAGGTGGACTACACCCTGACCTACGCCATTGAGCATCTGCTCAACAACGCAGCAGATGAGCAACCCAGGGGCATTCGACTCGACATCAGCTGGGATGAAACGCACGCTTATTTACGGGTTGATGATAAAGGCCCTGGGTTTCCCGAGCGACTGCTGGAAGGAAACGCCAAGATAACGGTCACTGCTGGCAAGAAAGGACTGGGGGTGGGCCTGCTGATTGCCCAGGCGACGGCCACCCGCTACGGCGGCCGGCTGGAGCTGGCTAACCGAAAACGCGGGGGTGCTTCAGCACGGCTTTGCCTGCCGCTGACAAACTGAGCGACGGCAAATTGCACGACGAGTATAAGCCGTTTCACTCAAACCGCTGCGAGCCTTGCCGCCAGTTCATCCATCAGGTCTACACCCACTGCATCAGTTTCAGGCATGTATTCCCGGGGTAGCAGATCTCTCAGCTGGGTGACCGCCAAACCCTCGTAGCCGCAGGGATTGATTCGACTAAACGGCTCCAGATCCATATCTACATTTAAAGCAACGCCATGGTAACTGCAGCCGCGCCGGACTCGCAGACCCAGCGAGGCGATCTTGGCCTCGGCCACATAGACGCCCGGCGCGTCTCGGCGACTCTGCGACTGAATACGGAAGGACGCCAGCACGGCCACCACGGACTGCTCAATGACGTCTACCAACCAGCGCACACCGTGGTGGCTGCGACGTAAATCGAACAGTACATAGACCACGCATTGCCCGGGGCCGTGAAAGGTTACCTGTCCACCTCGATCCGTCTGCACAACGGGGATTGCTCCGGGATGCAACAGATGCTCAGGACGCCCCGCCTGCCCCTGCGTAAACACTGCAGGGTGCTGCAACAACCAAAGCTGGTCTTCGCTGTTCTTACTGCGCTGATCCGTGAAGCTCTTCATGGCCTGCCAGGTCTCGGCGTAATCGACCACACCAAGCTCGCGCCTGAGCATCAGAGAACCATGTTCACAAGACCCGTCGCCAGCAAATCCTCATGCAGTTTCTTGAGCTGGGCCTTTCCCGTTGCGGTGATCTGTGCTGTCAACGAGACAAACGTGCCCTCGCGGCTGGCGCGAAGGCTAATGCTGTCCCGCGGAAACCCGGGAGAGTGGCGCTCGATAACCTCTGCTATCACAGATTCAAATTCAGGCACGCTGCGACCCATGACTTTTACGGGGTAGTCGCAGGGGAACTCTATCCTGGGAGGGTCTTGGTCGGCCATTCGCACAGTTCCGTATTGTTTCGCTTAATTTCCGAACAGCTGCATTAAGAACAGCTTGATAGCGTCCCAAAGCCGGTCCAGCAGACCAGACTGGCCGATCGACTGCTGAGCGACCAGAGGTGTCTGCTGTAGCGTGTCGCCGTTCAAACGGATAACCAGTTCACCATAGCTGTCGCCCTCGGTGATCGGCGCCTTGATCTGCTTGTCGATCTCCATCACGGCTTCCAACTGGTCGCGGCTGCCGCGAGGGACTGTCAACAGCACGTCCTCCTCCACACCCAGCGCCAGGCTCTCCAGCTCGCCCATCCACAGGCGCGGTGTGGCCAGCACGTCACCGGGCTCGTAGAGAGAAAGCGTCTCGTAGGTGCGAAACCCCCAATTGAGTAGTTTGCGGGACTCCGTCTTCCGGGCACGCTGACTATCCGCGCCCAGCACCACGGATATCAAACGCATATTGTCCCGCTGCGCGGATGCCACCAGACAGTACCCCGCCTCTTCAGTATGCCCGGTTTTCAGGCCATCAACGCTAGCGTCTTCTGCAAGCAGGGTATTGCGATTGAATTGCCGTATCCCGTTGTAGGTAAACTCGCGCTCCTTATACAGCGCATATTCCTCGGGAAACCCGGAGATCAAACCATTCGCCAGCCGCGCAAGGTCTCTCGCCGTAGTGAAGTGCTCAGGGTGGGGAAGACCGTGCGAGTTAACGTAGTGCGTGCCGGTCATACCGAGCTCCGCCGCATAGGCGTTCATCATGTCGGCAAAGGCATCCTCGGTGCCCGCAATATGCTCAGCAATAGCCACAGTCGCATCATTGCCGGAGGACACGACTACGCCGCGGTGAAGCTGCATGAGACTCACGGGACGGCCGGGCTCTATCCACATCAGTGAAGAGCCCGCGAATACCGGGTTCTGTGCCCAGGCGCTCTCACTCACCTCGACAATATCCTCATTACTGACCCTGCCCGTGGCCAGCTCACTGGAGAGAACGTAGCTGGTCATCAGCTTGGTGAGGCTGGCGGGTGGTAGCTGCTCGTCCGCCGATTGCTCCGTCAAGACGCGACCGGTATCCGCATCCAAAAGGATCCACGCTTTTGCGGCTACGCTGGGCGGCGGGGGAAGCGGTGCTGCGAGGGTAGGTGTCAGCCACATGAGGCCGAGCGTAAAAACAATACTGCGAATCATGAATTCAGGACGCGTTCTTTTTCGGGGCTGCATTCCGCTGAGGCGAAAGCTTAACGCAAGCCGCCTGGCTTAGAAACTCCAGTGTGCTCCCGTATGCATTGACAAATGGTTTTGTCAGCAATCATTTCGCACTGGCCTCATTTTGGCATAAGCCGAGCCTCGGCATAGCCCAGGTCTTGCAGTCTGTCGTGCAGGCGAACCAGCTGCTGCGGTTGCGCTACCGGTCCCAGCCGAACTCGATAGTAAAGCCGATCGCCCAGTTGTGTTTCCGACACAGATACTGTCTCACCGAGCGCTGTTTGTAACTCATCTGCCACGCGCTGAGCGCTGGCCCGCTCACTGTAGGCACCCACCTGAATAAAGTGATACTCGTGCAGGCGTGCAGCGGGTACGCTGGCAACTTGTATTCCCGGTCGCAGGTCTCTGCTTCCCGGCACACTGAGTGTCTCTACCAGCACCTTTGCGGTGCCCTGCTCATGAAACCCCAGCTTAACCGCGGCAGCGTAGGACAGGTCGATAATCCGGTGGGGATGAAATGGCCCCCGGTCATTGACTCTCACGATCATGCTGCGCGCATTTTCAAGGTTGGTGACCCGCACATACGCTGGTAGAGGCAGCGAGCGATGAGCAGCTGTTGCCCGATAGGCATTAAACACCTCGCCGTTCGCCGTGCGCCGTCCGTGAAACTTTTGCCCATACCAGGACGCCAGTCCCGTTTCGCGGTAACCCGCCCCGGACGCCAACACCCGATAAGTCTTACCATCGATTTCATAGGGGCTGGTATTGCCCGCAGCGCGCTGTGTCACTGCCACGGGCACAGGCTCCACGACTTCATCAGCGGCTATCTGGTAGAGCGGCTCGCGATCACCGGGCACTACCGTGCTGCAGGCCACAGTAAGGCTCAGCAGCGCAAGTACCGCAAATCTCAAAGCCGCGCTCCAATGGCCTGACTAAGCTGATACACCGACATGGCATACATGGCACTGTGGTTGTAACGCGTAATCACGTAAAAATTATGCCAGCCCAGCCAGTACTCTGGACCGGACTCGCCTTCAAATGCCATCACGGTTGCCAGGGTCTCCGGTGCCAGGGGCTGCTCTGCATAAATACCACCCCCGGCCAGCTCAGCCAGACTGCGCCGGGGCTTTAGCCCTTCGTTGGCCCACTCCGCGCGATAGCCCTGATCCACCCGTCCGCGTGCAGCCACCGGTAAACCTGCGCGCCACTGGTGTTGCTTGAAATAGTTGGCCACGCTGCCGATCGCATCGACCGGATTGTTGATAATGTCGACAACACCATCTTGATCAAAGTCCACGGCATAGGCGCGATAAGAACTGGGAATAAACTGACCGAAGCCCATGGCACCTGCGTAGGAACCCTTTAAGGCGTCTGCCGGCAAATTCTGCTCACGGGTCATCAGCAGATACGCCCGGAGCTCTCCGCCAAAGAATTCAGCGCGTGGCGGGTAGTCAAAGGCCAGGGTAGACAGCGCATCAATCACTCGGTAGCTGCCGGTATGACGCCCGTAACGCGTCTCGACGCCAATGATCGCTGCAATCATTTCCATAGGAACGCCATACTCACGCTCTGCTCGCAGCAGGCTATCGCCGTAGCGTCGCACGAAGTCCACACCCTGCTGGGTGCGGTCTTCTGTGACAAAGATGCGGCGATACTCGTGCCATGCCTTGGTCTTTTCAGCGGGCCGTGCGATAGCCTCCAGAATCGAATCCTTGCGCTCAGCATTGGTGAACAGCATGTGAAGGTAGGCGCGATTAAAGTCATACTCGGTCGCCATCTCTTCGATCAGCGCTGTGACTTCCGGATGACTCGCATAGTTCTGCTGCGCCCACGCTGCCGTGGACAACAGCACAGCAAGGGTCGCCAGCGCCCCACTGACTATTCTCATAGCTATTCTCCAATACCCATTTGGCCTTTGTTTAACCGCACGCTGTTCTCCTGTGGCGCTTTGACTGAGCACTTATTGAATGACAAACCGACGCTCAGTGCTGATCGCCATGAGAATGCCGAAACCTGCCATTAGAGTCACAATGGATGTTCCTCCCGCACTGACCAGCGGTAAGGGCACGCCCACCACAGGCAGCAGCCCGGACACCATACCCATGTTTACAAACACGTAGATAAAAAAGGTAAAGGTGACGCCGGATGCCAGCAGCCGCGCGAAGCTGTTCTGTGCATGCACACCTATCCAGAAGCCGCGTGCAATGATTAGCAGATACAACCCGAGCAGCAATATCACGCCCCGCAGACCGAACTCTTCTGCCAGCACCGCGATGATAAAGTCGGTATGACTCTCGGGCAGAAAGTCCAGCTGCGATTGGGTACCGTTCAGCCAACCTTTACCACTCCAGCCACCGGAGCCGATCGCCGTCTTTGACTGGATAATATTCCACCCACTACCCAGCTTGTCGCGCTCGGGGTTCAGCAGCGTAAGAATGCGCTGTCGCTGATAGTCGTGTAAGAGATATAGCCAGGCGGGCCAGGCGGATAACACCGCTAGCAGCCCGGCGCCAAAAATCATACGCCAGCGCATACCCGCCATGAACAGCACAATCAATCCGGAACCCGACACCAGCAGAGCTGTGCCGAGATCAGGCTGTTTGATAATCATGCCCGCCGGCACCAACACCAGCAGCAGACTCACCAATATATGGCCGGGATGAGGCGGCAACACCTTGGACGCCAGATACCAGGCCAGCATCAGGGGCATGGCCAGCTTCATCAGCTCCGACGGCTGAAAGCGAAACCCACCCAGAGATAACCAGCGCTGCGCGCCCTTGGCACCGACGCCAAACAGCAATACACCGGCCAGCAGAGCCAGCCCTCCGGCAAAGATAAAGGGCGACCAGCGCTGATAGCGCTGCACGCTGATTTGGGCCGCTGCGAACATAGCGCCGTAGGCGATCACAAAGAACTTCGACTGGCGCCAGACGCTAGCAACGCTTTGCCCGCTGGCGCTATAGAGCACGATCAGTCCAAACAGGGTTAATAGAACCAGCAGAAAAAGCAGCGGAAAGTCGATATGAAAACGTTCCGAAATGGCAGGACGTCTCGCCAGATCACTCGCAGCGGAGGGCATTTGTCGGACGTATTCAGCCACGCCTCGCAACCTCTTCAACGAGATACTGCTCTATGACCTGCCTCGCAATCGGCGCTGCCACCGTACTTCCGCCACCGCCGTTCTCTACCACGACCGCAACAGCAATCCTGGGGGCTTCCAAAGGTGCGAAAGCAACGAACAGACTATGATCTCGATACCGCTCTTCCAGCTCATCTGCATCGTACTCTGCATCCTGAGCGATGCCGATCACCTGCGCGGTACCGCTTTTCCCCGCCATTTTAAACGCCGCGCCGCGGCCTACTGCGCGGGCAGAGCCCCGTTCACCGTGCAGCACGTCATGCATGGCCTGGTGAATGACCTGCCAATGCTCTGGACTGGCCTCAACGTGATTGGAGACCGCGACAGCAACGGGCTCACCGTCCAGTGAGCGCACCAGGCGCGGCCGCACCACTGTGCCCTGATTGGCTACTACGGCCGTTGCAACAGCAAGCTGTAGTGGCGTAGCCAGCATATAACCCTGCCCAATGCCGACATTTAATGTTTCCCCGGGGAACCACACCTCACCGCGGGCACGCTGTTTCCATTGACTGGACGGCAGTATCCCGCCCCGCTCGTTAGTGGTATCCAGACCCGTGGGTGCACCCAGGCCAAAGGGCGCAGCAAACTCATGCATGCGATCGATCCCCAGACGATGGGCCAGATCGTAAAAGTAAGTGTCACAGGATTCCGCGATAGCCTGATTCAGATCTACTGCATTGCCATGCCCAGTGCCACGGATTTTCAGAGTCCAGTCGCGAAAGCGCCTGTCTTCTCCTGGCAGCGTATACCAACCCGGGTCGCGCACCGTGGTTTCCGGGGTCACCACCCCATACTCCAGACCCGCGAGGCCGAAAATAGGCTTGACCGTAGAGCCGGGAGGATATTGCCCCTGTACCGCGCGATTAAAAAGCGGCAGGTCTCTGGACTCCCGTAGCTCACTGTAATCCGTCGCACTGATGCCGTTGACGAATAGATTGGTGTCAAAACCCGGCGCACTCACCAAAGCGATGACCTCACCATTGGCGGGATCCACGGCTACCACCGCACCGCGCCTATCCTCAAGCGCTGTGTAGGCCGCTCGCTGCACATCGGCATCCAGGGACAGCGTAAGATCGACACCGGGCACAGGATCTATTCGCTCCAGCACACGCAACACACGGCCCAGCGCATTCGTCTCTACATTCTGATAACCAACGTCGCCGTGTAGCGCTGACTCATAGTGCTTTTCCAGACCGATCTTGCCGATATGGTTGGTGCCCCGGTAGTCGACCTCATCCAGTGCGCGCTGCTCCTCCTCATTGATGCGACCCACGTATCCCAGCGCATGAGAAAACAACTCACCCTGGGGGTAGTGCCGCAGCAACTGCGCTTCGACCACTACGCCTGGTAACTGAAAGCGATTTACCGCCAGCAGTGCCCGCTCTTGCTCACTGAGGCGAAAATGCAGGGGAACGGCTTCATACGGCCGCCGGCGTTGACTGCGATTCCTGAACTTTTTCAGGTCAGAGGCGGAAACAGGCACGAGGTCCTGCAACGTTGCCAGGGTCTCGTCCAGATCCGGAACCCGTTCCAGCACCAGAGACAGTACGAAGCTAGGGCGGTTCTCTGCCAACAGCATTCCGTTACGGTCATAGATAAGGCCGCGTTTAGGGGGCAGTGACTGCAGCTGAACACGGTTGCGGTCAGACTCGGTACGATAGGTTTCATATTCACTGATCTGCAGTGCAAAGTAGCGCGCGAACAGCGTGGCACCGAGAATCAAAACAAGCCCCAATACCAACGCAGCACGCACGTTGTAGGTCCGTGATTCCGAGTACGGGTCTTTGAGTGTCAGCGCCGCTGGCATCTCAGCTCCGGTGGTAAGGGTGGCCTGCGTTTATCGACCAGGCGCGGTAAAGCTGCTCTACCAGCACAACGCGCACCAGCGGGTGCGGCAGAGTTAATGGTGACAGTGACCAGCACAAATGCATCTCGCGTCTGAGCTCATCCGACAGACCGTCAGGGCCGCCTATGATCAAGCTGATATTGTGACCCGAGAGCTGCCATGTTGTCAGCTCTGAGGCTAGCTGCTCGGTGCTAAAGCTGCGCCCGCCAACGTCCAGTGCGACCCAATGATCGCGGGGCGAGAGTGCTGCGCGAATACTCTCCGACTCTTTGCGGACGACTGCTTGCAGGGACTGATTGCCACGACGGGCCAGAGGTAGCTCTCGGAAAGAAAGCTGCAATTCCGGGGGCAGACGCTTTTGATACTCTGTGACGCCCTCGTCGACCCAGCGCGGCATGCGCCCGCCAACGGTCAACACGGTCAGCTTCACTCAGGCCGTTCCGCACTTTCCACCGGAACCGACCAAAGACGCTCCAGATCATAAAAATCACGTGTAGCCGGCAACATGACGTGCACGACGACACCGCCAAAGTCGACTAACACCCACTCGGCGCTGTCCTGCCCTTCTACCCCCAGCGGTCGCTCGCCCTCCGCCTTGGCCTTCATGAGAACGTTTTCGGCCAGCGACTTCACGTGACGATTTGACGTGCCGCTAGCCACCACCAGATAGTCCATGACGTCCGTCAGATTCTGTACATCGATGTCGATAACGTTGACGGCCTTGAGGTCGTCCAGGGCGTCAAACACCAGTTGTTTGAGTTCAGCGGACTCCATGATTCTCCTGTGTAAGTGATGCACTCCGGGAAAGCGGTGAGCTTGTGGATGCTGAGGAGGCAGCCCCGTAGGCTCCCCGCTCCTGAATAGCGCGCCAGACGCTATCCGGCAGCAAATATCGAGGTGAGCGACCCTCGGCGATCAGGCTTCGAATCTCGGTGGCGGAGACAGGGAGCTGTCGCAGGGATAGTGGCAGCACTTGTCCGGCGGGCTGCGAACGCAGGCCCGCAGCATCACCACGATGACTTTGCAACCACTCACCGATCGCACCATCGGCAGGCAGCACCCATCCGGGGCGGGTTAATACCGCCAGGTGGCCAAGCGCCAGAAGGTCCTGCCAGCGATACCACTGCTGCAACTTATCCAGGGCATCTGCCCCTACGATGAGGATCAGCGGCGTTGCGGCACCGTGCTCCTGACGTAGTTCTTTCAGGGTATCGTAGGTATACGAGGGCCCTTCTCGTTCCAGTTCGCGTCGGTCACACTCGAGCCCGGGCTCGCCGGCGAGAGCCCTTTCGACCAACTCAGCACGAAATGCCGCGCTCACCGAAGGCTGCTCTCGCAGCGGTGGCTGCGCTGCAGGAACCATCAATATTCGGCTCAGCCCGAGCGTTTCGCGAACCTCCACGGCGGAGCGGAGGTGGCCATAATGAACGGGGTTGAACGTGCCGCCAAAAACACCCAGTGCCAGTTCACTCACTGACGCAGATGCCCCTCACCCAGCACTACATATTTCTGCGAGGTCAGCCCCTCCAGCCCAACCGGACCGCGAGCATGCAGTTTGTCGGTGGAAATACCGATTTCTGCACCCAGTCCATACTCAAAGCCATCGGCAAACCGGGTCGACGCATTGACCATCACGGAGCTTGAATCGACCTCTCGGAGAAAACGCATAGCGGATGGGTGGTGGTTCGTCACTATGGCATCAGTATGGCTGGAGCTATAGTGATTAACATGCCTTATGGCTGCGTCGATATCGGCAACCACGCGCACGGCCAGCACTGGCCCTAAATACTCTTCGAACCAATCGGCCTCTGTAGCGGCAGTCATTCCGGACAGCAGCGCGCAGCTATTCTCACAGCCGCGCAGTTCAACGCCGGCGTCCTGCAGCGCTGCACCGATGCCTGGTAGCACATCTGCCGCTATGGCAGCATCTATAAGCAGTGTCTCTGCTGTGTTACAGGTGCCATAGCGCTGGGTTTTGGCGTTGAGGACGATTTGCCTGGCCATATCAAGGTCGGCGTCAGCGTGAAGGTAGACATGACAATTACCATCCAGGTGCTTGATGACCGGTACGCTGGCTTCCGCGCTGACGCGCTCGATCAGACTTTTGCCACCCCGTGGCACAATAACGTCAACGCAGTCCCGCATGCGCACCAACTCGCCCACGGCTGCGCGGTCCGGCGTTTTAACCACCTGCACCGACGCTTCCGGTAAACCCACCTCCCGCAGCGCAGCGGCAATACACTCACCAATGGCCTGGTTGGAATGGAGTGCCTCTGAGCCGCCACGCAGGATCGTGGCATTACCAGACTTGAGGCACAAACTGGCTGCGTCCACAGTGACGTTAGGGCGACTTTCATAGATGATACCGACGACACCCAGAGGTACCCGCATTCGGCCCACCTGTATGCCACTGGGCATACTGCGCATGCCGTCGATGGCTCCGACCGGATCCGGGAGCGCTGCCACCTGCGCCAGCCCTTCGATCATGCCATCAATGCGGACAGGCGTGAGTTCGAGCCGATCCAATAATGCAGCATCCAGCGACTTTTGGCGGCCCCGCTGCATATCGTTCTCATTGGCCTTCATTAAGGCAGCGCGGCTATCTGTAAGGGCCGCAGCAATTGCCAGCAAAGCAGCATTGCGTATACCTGTGTCCGCAGCGGCAAGGCGCGACGCCGCCTGCCTGGCGGCCTTCCCGGTCTGCTGCATATAAGACGTCAAATCCATCGCGGACGCGGCCCTCGAGCCCTCTTTCGTTCTGGGCCGCAGTATACCTGAGATCAGCCATGCTTAGGGCCTCGCTAAGGCGGAAAGCGGCACCATCTACAGGTGCAGGAAGCATGGGTATATCACTAGCTGGCGACCGCAAACGCAATGACGTATTGACAATCATTCTCATTACTATTAGCTTCCTATCAAACGCCGCGATGATACGCCGGGTCGGCGGTGTTGTAGTGATGTAGTAGCGATGTAATTGCGATTTAGCAGCGATGTTGTAGCGAGACATCTGCGAGGTGGCCAAGAGCTCAACACTTAGGAAAATTATTATCCCCGGCAGTACGGCGAAAAGTGGCTCAGAGCAACAACAAGAGCGACGACAAGAGCGATAAAAACTGCATGTACGTTTGCGTTTGTAAAGGCATCACCGACACTCAAATCCGCGCCGCCGTGGAAGATGGGGCCAGCTCTTTGCGCGATGTCCGCACCACCCTGGGTGTCGCTAGCCAATGCGGCAAATGCGGCGTTCTAACGCGACAGATCGTGCGCGAAAGCCTGATGGATAACAACGAAGAACTGTTGTTTTACGCTGTCACCTGAGCGTTTGAGCCATAATATCCGCGTGGCCTCTGGTCCAGCTTTCTCCTCCAATCCTCTCTTTCTAACTTCTTCTTATTTTTCTTGCTCTAAAGTGCGCGTCTAAACCCTTTCTTATCTTTCTAAGCAGGTCCTTCCTCTGCCCGTTGCTAGCTAGCTGTTTATCTAGCCGCGGCTAACATCACACCGCCAAAAACTTTCGCGTTATCCAGACGCGTCTCTACTTCGAGCCGATCCTGTAACGGGGCACATAACCCAGCACGGATGCAATTGCGAATCTCTATTATTACAATTCAAAATTACTATAAAAATCAATAGCTTAGAGTTGTTTTAGGCGTCCCCCATCACTATACTGCCCGCGTTTCAATTGCTGCATACAGGAGTGCACAGACATGAAGGGCGACCCCAAGGTCATAGAACACCTCAACAAGATTCTCGGAAATGAGCTGGTGGCGATCAACCAGTACTTCCTCCACGCCAAGATGTATCAGGACTGGGGGCTGAAAGAGCTGGCGGCTCACGAATATCATGAGTCCGTCGATGAGATGAAACACGCCGACAAGCTGGCGGAACGCATTCTTTTCCTCGAGGGCCTGCCTAACTTTCAGGACCTTGGACGCTTAATGATCGGCGAGAGCACCGAAGAAATGCTGAAATGCGACCTCAAGCTTGAGATGGTCGCTATCCCCGATTTGCGGGAAGCCATCAAGTACTGCGAATCGGTGCAAGACTTCGTATCGCGCGACCTTCTGAAAGACATACTGGAGTCAGAAGAAGAGCACGTGGACTGGATTGAGACGCAGCTGGGACTCATCGACAAAATGGGCATTCAGAACTTTCTACAGAGCGCACAATTTGTTGAGGTGGGTAGCGTTATCGATAGCCCTACCTGATTTCGCTTTCGCCGGTAACAGCGTTATTTGGCACTGATCAGCGACTGCTCACAAGCAACAAGGCCGCACTCGCGGCCTTTTTTATTGCTTCTCTATGAAGGCGCGCCAGCGGCATTCACAGAGACTAAAAAGCGCAGAGGCTAAAAAGAGTAGAGAGCGAAAAGTATTGGCAGACGAAATGCCGCGCTAAGGCGTTTTGACCTGCCGTGCAGAGAAAGCCATAGCATCAGGCTCATCTCCGGTTTCCAACAGGCGCAGCTGCCGCCAGCTGCCCACCTCAAGCTCCTGCACGGCATCAGCAGCGGCGTGGGCAATCCATATACGCTCCCCATCCGGACTCACTTCAATGCCGATAGGAACAGAGCTGCCTGCGAAAGCGTCTCCAAAAATCGTGGCCGTGGTCTTACTCAGACCAATCTCAATAGTTCTTGTGACTGCGCGCGCCTCTGGCGCGATCACTGACAACGTAGCGCTGCGTGCGCTTGTCACGAGTACGGTACCGTTGTTTAGCGCCTCTGCACGAATCGGAAACCCTGGGACGACGATCTCCGCGAGTTTATCCAGATAGCGCGCGTCAAACAGGGAGACAGTGTCAGCGGCGCGATTCGCCACCCAGAGGTGGCGACGGTCTGGAGCCAGCGCAATGCCTTCGGCACCGGCGCCGGAGCTTTGATAAGACAGCAGGCTGCGTGAAGCCACGTTAATCAAGCTAACGGAACCCGAGCCGATATTGGCGACATAGGCGCGCTTTGCGTCAGCATCATAGGCCAGCATATGCGACACCCGCTGGCCCGTGGGTATCACGGCGGTTACTTCGCCTTTCCAGATATCCACCATTAGCAGGGAGTTGGTGCCCTCTGCGGTTACTAGTACGTGGCGATTGTCTGGCATAAATACGATGCCGTGAGGTCGTGAATGCGGACTTAACTCAATGGTCGCTACCGTCTGCGCGCGCTCTACCTCAATCACAGACAGAGAGTTGCCGGGCCGTTCCGGGCTACCATAGTTGGTGACAACAGCGAGAGCGCCATTACCAGAAACAGCAATCTCGTGTGGGCCATGCTGCGTTTTTGCCCGCGCGACCTCTTGTCCTCGCGCCAGATCAATGAGGGACACACTGGCCGCCGCCTTGTTGCCCACTAATAGCGTTTGCGCGTGCCCAAGGCAGGCGAAAAACACCAGAGCAAGAACGAAAAAAGCGCGAGTCATGGCAATACCGAATCCCTCAGGCAAGCGTTGCGAAACGTAAGACACTGCTGCCACCGTGCATTATAAATGAGCTAACGCCGTGGCCAGTGCAAACGCCGTGGCCAGTGCAAACGCCGTGGCCAGTGCAAAAGCCGTGGCAGACTCAAAAACCGTAGCCGATGAATAAAACACAGGTTCAAAAAAGCCCGCGGTGCGGGCTTCTTGAAGCAGGTCGATAAGGCCAGATATGCCGTCTCAGCTCGCGTCAGCTTCCGTGGTGTCGCTGGCCGCAGCCTTTACCAGCGGCTCCAACTCGCCGCTTTCATGCATCTCGGTGACGATATCGCAGCCGCCAATCAGCTCGCCTGCTACCCATAACTGTGGGAAAGTTGGCCAGTTAGCATACCCTGGCAGGGCAGAGCGGATATCGGGATTGCTCAAAATGTCGACGTAAGCGAATCGCTCGCCGCAGGCCATCAGCGCCTGGGCGGTACGTGCAGAAAACCCGCACTGAGGTTGATTGGGAGAACCTTTCATATAGAGGAGAACTGGATTGTTCTCTATCTGTTCTTTGATAGTGTCGATGATATCCATACCGCCTTCCTTAATGACGTTACCACTTTGATCAGTGCTCTATTGTACGCATTGTCCGTCAAAGCGGTATCTATCTTCTATCTATAAACTCATTTCCGTTAGAGGCTCATTGCCTATCGAGAATCCCACCACGTCTCTATGAGCGGATTACCCGCTATTTGCTCCGGCGGTCGCTACGCCGTCCCAATTGCCAAGGTATCAGCAGAGCCTTACCATTCCGCCTCCGGCAGTGATGTAACGGAGAGCAGGGCTCTGCTGTCTATACCCACCGCTTGAAACCCTACACATACGGCGGCAACACGACATACACCGCCCTGCAACAACACGCGGAGCAGAATAATGGCCTCGGCCCTGATGAACACATATGCCCGGATGGATGTTAGCTTCACCCATGGTGAAGGCTGCTATCTGCAGGATCATCAGGGGAGACGCTATCTGGATGCCATTTCTGGCATCGGGGTGAACTCGCTGGGTCATGCGCACCCTGCAGTGACTGCGGCGGTCGCCGAGCAGGCGGGCAAAATGATTCACACCTCCAACTTGTATCGGATAGATTTGCAGGAAGAACTTGGCGATGCACTGGCGCGAGTGTCCGGACTATCGCGCAGTTTCCTTGGCAACTCCGGTGCTGAAGCTAACGAAGCGGCGATCAAACTCGCACGCAGATACGGGCATCAACGGGATATTGCGAATCCGCATATCGTTGTGATGGAGTCGGCATTTCATGGCCGCACCATGGCGACGCTATCCGCCACCGGCAACCGAAAGATTCAGGCGGGCTTCGAGCCACTGGTCGCAGGCTTTATCCGGGTACCCTTCGGCGACATTCAAGCTATCCATAAGGTGGCTGACAATAACGCCAATATCAGCGCAGTGCTGGTGGAGACCATCCAGGGGGAGGGAGGCATCCACTTGCCGCCTCCCGGCTACCTCAGCGCGCTGCGCGAATGCTGT
>JBCDKJ010000068.1:0-18420 GCA_038746745.1 Pseudomonadota bacterium | reverse complement strand
TACAGCTCCAAGGACGGCGCTCAGGAAGCGCACGAGGCGATACGCCCCTCGGACGTCAACGTTAAACAGTCTGCTTTGCAGAACATGGAGCGGGACGCCGAGCGCCTTTACGAAATGATCTGGCGACAGTTCGTCGCCTGCCAGATGACGCCGGCACGGTATCTTTCCAGCACCGTCACGGTAGCCGCAGGCGACTACGAGATGACGGCCAAGGGTCGCATTATCAAGTTCGACGGTTTTACCGCGGTGCAACCTGTGGCGGGCAAGCGGGCAGAGGAAGTGGTGCTGCCGGATTTACAGGCGGGTGATGCTCTGAGGCTGCTGAAGCTTGACCCCAGCCAGCATTTCACCAAGCCGCCCGCACGTTATGGCGAAGCCAGCCTGGTGCGCGAGCTGGAAAAGCGCGGTATAGGCCGACCTTCGACCTATGCCTCTATCATTTCGACGATTCAGGACAGAGGCTACGTGCGCCTGGAGAACAAGCGCTTCTATGCCGAAAAGATGGGCGATATCGTCACGGAACGTCTGCAGGAGAGCTTTCCTAACCTGCTGGACTACTCGTTTACGGCGGAGATGGAGGAACATCTCGACGAGGTCGCTGACGGCAAGATGCCCTGGCATAAGCTGCTCGATGAGTTTTACGAGGACTTTCGCAACAAGCTGGCGCAGGCAGAGCAGGACGAGTCAGGCATGCGTCGCAATGAGCCGACCATGACGGATATCCCCTGCGAAAAATGTGACCTCACAATGCAGATACGTACCGCCAGCACCGGGGTCTTTCTCGGCTGCTCTGGTTACGCACTGCCGCCCAAGGAGCGCTGCAAGCACACTCTCAATCTGGTGTCTGGCGATGAGGCGATCAGTGAGGATGCCGATGAAGAGGCGGAGAGCCGTCAGCTGCGCGATCGCCGCCGCTGTGCAAAGTGTGGTACCGCTATGGACAGCTATCTGATCGACGAGAAGCGAAAGCTTCACGTCTGCGGCAACAATCCCGACTGTGATGGCTTTGAGGTCGAAGAGGGCGCATTCCGCATCAAGGGTTATGACGGCCCCGTCATTGAGTGCGATAAGTGCGACGCGGATATGCAGCTAAAAACTGGCCGCTTCGGCAAGTATTTTGGCTGTACCAATGAGGACTGCAAAAACACCCGCAAGCTACTGCGCAATGGCGAGCCAGCACCGCCCAAGATGGACCCGGTGCCCATGCCGGAACTCACTTGCGAAAAGGTCGACGACACCTACGTCTTGCGAGACGGCGCTGCGGGCCTGTTTCTGGCGGCAAGCCAGTTCCCTCGCAACCGCGAGACACGGGCACCGTTTCTGGATGAGATCTTGCCGCACAGGGATGAAATCGACCCAAAATACCACTTCCTGATGGATGGGCCTTTGCAGGATAACGAGGGTCACCGCACCCAGATACGCTACAGCCGCAAAACCAGAGAGCAGTATTTGATGACCGAGGTGGACGGCAAAGCAACGGGTTGGCGAGCCTTTTACAACGGCAGCAAATGGGATGCCGAAGTCCCTGCACCGAAGAAGAAGCCCGCTCGCAGAAAGGCCACCCGGAAGAAGGCGCAAAAGAAAGCCAGCTCTGCGTCGTGAGCGGCTGCCGCGGCCGCGCCAACAGAAAGCTCTATCACGCGGCCATTCTCCTGCACATGCTGGAATCTGAGCTGACACGTGAGCACTATCCGGCGAATATCGTTCTGGACGCCACTGCTCCCGCCATTCGACAGCATCTGCTGGGAGCACTGGGCTGGTTTCTGCTGGAGCTTGCAGAGGTGCAGTCGCTCCCAGAGCACCCCCCGGAATCCGTCAAATCCCTGCAGGTGGACTTCGGGCTAGCTGAACCATTACGGGGCGAGCTTATTGAGATTAGCGGCCTGGAGCAGTCGGGCTGGCTGGCCGAGTTACAGGCTACGCCGCCGGAATCCGGCGCAGTTCAGACGCCACCCGGTGGTGCGGCACCCGGCGGTGCTAACTTGCTGGTTGTGGCGCAGCAGTCCTGGAGCGCCGAGCAGCTAAGGAGCTGGTACAGCGCCCTGGAGGGGATGATAGACAGGCTGGGCCATGGTCTCGACGAGTGGTAGTTGTTACACTTCTGCCGCAACCCACCAAAACGAGGTTATGAGTGTCCTCATCCTTTCTTGAGATTGTGGAATTGCCAAACGGCGACATCGTCCTGCAGCGGGCAGAAGAAGATACACCGCTGGTTACCATACAGTTTTCCGAAGAGTCTAAAGAATACCTGCTGGATAATGTCCTGGAGGTAGCACGCGCCATGATTCAGGCGGGTATCCAAACCGCAGCGGAGATGGCCGAGCAGGGACATATCGTGGTGACTGAGACAGATGATGGTCCTGATGGCTACGAAGAGGTTCAGGTCGGCGATCGGGCGGAAGACATGACCGATGATGCCACCGCGGAGAGTATCGCCACGGAGGCACCAAGAGTCCTGCATTAACTTTTGAGACTTCGCAGGTTTCTTAAGTTTCTTAGGTTTCGCAGATTTAGCAGATTTTGTAATAGATACAGGGTTTGCGTACAGGGTTTAGTTTCGGCGCAGCACGCCGACGCTGATTCCTTCAATCGCAAAGTCGCTGGCCTGCAGATCTACTTCAATGGGGGCGTAATCCTGGTTCTCTGGCAGTAGCTGCAGATACTGAGGGTTATCCCCACGCTTAAGTCGCTTTACGGTGACCTCATCATCAATACGAGCGACGACAATGTCGCCATCCCTCACATTAGTGGTGCGGTGCACCGCAAGCAGATCTTCGTCGAATATGCCCACGTCAATCATGCTGTCGCCCTGGACCTTGAGAAAGTAGTCAGCGGCGGGTTTAAAAAAAGACGCGGGCATAGCACAGTGATCTTCGATGTGTTCCTGGGCGAGAATCGGATTACCCGCAGCAACCCTGCCTACCACCGGGATGCCCTCTGATTCCGGTAGCCGGATGCCGCGTGATGCACCGGCGACCATTTCAATAGCGCCTTTACGCGCCAGAGCTTTTAAGTGTTCCTCGGCGGCGTTGGCTGATTTGAAGCCCAGCTCGCGAGCGATGTCAGCTCGCGTGGGCGGATATCCGGTGTCATCGATGTACCGACGAATCACGGCCAATACCTGCTCTTGTCTTTGTGTCAGTTTTTCCATGCTGCCCCCCAATTGTTGCACGGCCGTTTAAGTCGACCAGAGCATGCTGTCTATGCGTACAGTAGCTGTGATTATATACAGTATCCAACGCCCCGCAAACCGGGGTTAGTGCGGTTCATGCATGGGAAATAGGGGGAGAAGTGGCAACAGAAGTGGCAACAACAGAGAAGGCGTAGTCGCGTTAGCGCCCCTGGCGACTCGGTGGAGAGAACTAAGACAAAGATCAGGAAGATAGATCGTGGAATCTGGAGCAGAGATCAGCAGCACAGCGCGAGGCTATAGAACCTCGCCAAAGGCTTGCCACGGTAAGGCTTGCCAAAATAGTGCGACTGGAGCGTCGCGCGGTGAGGCTTAGACTTCCTCGACGCCGCGCATGTACTCCGGCTCAATACCATTTAGCGGACCACTCCAGTCCTCTGGATGAAAGGGCAGGTCCGGATCGCCGAACAAGTCATTGTCCAGCTCATAGGGGCTGCGCCAGTCTTCGGGGGCTTCAACGCTTATCACAAGCATCACGCGCCAGGTGTCCAGATCTACTTCAGACACTTCGCCGTCGATATGTTGCAGCTCCAGGGTTTGCGCCCCGGAATCCCAGGCCACCACTTCAAACACGGTGTTGGATTGCAGGTCCTTGTACCAGTCGCCAATACTGGGTGCCGGTGTGTTCATGGCTGTCCCTCCACAGGGGTTCTGGCTCTGAACATATCCTTGACACTGAGTGCTGTCCATTATGCTTGTCGGGCTTAAGCGGTTAGTTTTAAAGAGATTATTCTTATAGCCTTACAAACTCTGCTGGTTTATCAATGGCTTGCGGCACGGTCTGAAATGACCAAGCCGCAAGCGTTGTTTTTTTAAGCTTCACCGGGCTTAATAACGCTGCTTCACATGATAAAACTGTATAAGAAAGTGAGCGAAACATGACCACCCTGGCTGTCATCGGCGGCACCGGCACCAATCAGATTCCCGGCTTTGAGAGCACGGGCCACAGCCTGCCCGACACCCCCTTCGGTCCGACGTCCGGGCCGCTTTTGGAGGGAACGTTGTCTGGTCATCGCTGTTTTTTTCTCGCCCGGCACGGCACGCCTCACCATCTTGCCCCGCATCGCATCAACTATCGCGCCAATCTCTGGGCGCTGCACGCTGTGGGCGCAGAGCAGGTGATTGGTATCAATGCGGTGGGCGGTATAGAGCCGCTGCTGGTGCCTGGTGAGGTCGTGATTCCCGACCAGGTGGTGGATTACACCTGGGGACGCGCTCACACCTATTTCGATGGCAGTGGACAGGGATTCGCGCCAGAGGCACTGGAGCACGTTGATTTCACCGAACCCTACGACCGCGAGATGCGCCGCCAGCTGGTGCAGCTGGCAGAGCTGGAAGGATTGTCTTTCAGTGCCTCGGGCACCCTGGCGGTCACTCAGGGCCCGCGCCTGGAGTCCGCTGCAGAAATTCGCAGGCTGCGCAATGACGGTTGCGACGTGGTGGGCATGACCGGCATGCCTGAGGCGGCGCTGGCGAGAGAGCTGGGCTTGCGCTACGCCAGTATCTGCCTGGTGGTTAATCCGGCCGCGGGCCTGAGTGATGCGCTGATTACGCTGGAGTCCATGCAGAGTGCGCTGGCCAAGGGCGCAGATCTGGTACAGCGCCTGCTTAACGCGTATCTGCGGGCAGAGGTTGGCCCTCCGGGCTGACAAAAGGCGGGAAGGTCACTGGGCTGATCCGCACCAGCACGCCCAGCAGGGGGTGATCGATATAGTGCAGTTCATCGCTGCGCATGCGTCGCTGCTGCTTAACCAACACTGCGTGCCGAAAGGGATAGTCCACGACCGGCGCCGCCTCGAAGGCTGCCATCATTTCCCGTCGGGCCTGGGCATCGATGTCCTCGGTGACAACCTCGCCGCTATCCGGTTCAACTGAAATCGTGTTCTCAGGAATATCGGTAGCCTCAGGCTGCGCCAGCCAATAGGGGGCGGGCTGTAGCTGAAACCGGGGAACACCGACCTCTCGGTCCTGGGGCGGGGCCGGTGGTGGTGGCATGCGCCAACCCATGGTGGCGCGCTCTGTATCCAGATAGTCACCGTCGGTGTTGAGCCAGAAGTTGGTCGCAATATGCAGGTAGCGACCGCTGTAGAAGAGCACGCTCCCCTGCAATTCCGGAAAATCGCCGCGGCGATTGCCGCCGTTTAACTGGCCGCTTTCTATCAGAATCGGCGTGCTCTTTGCCAGTTCCGGAATCCGCTGACGCCAGCGCTGGTGCCACAACACCTCCAGCCCACCATTGCGGTTGATTCGTCGGCGCTGATCCCGGAGTTGGTGCTCGGTCTCGGACAGCTGCGTGTGCGGGCGCGGCACGCGCAGGTCCAGCAGCGGCTCTAGCGAATACTGAGGTTTTCGTAAACCGGGCAGAATGCGCGCCTGTCGCCACAATTCATCCAGGGGCGTATTCCAGTACAGGTCGATGAACGCTACGGGTAGCGTATCTTCAACGAGGACCAGTTCTGAACGAGTGGTGGGATCCACCAGCGCGCTGGCATTGTCCAGGCGACGCCAACGTTGCGGGTAGGCCAATTCGGGTAGCGGCTCCCACCGCTCTTCCAGCAGGGCAGCCGGGTCACGATTGGCAAAGATCAGCAGTTCAATCGCATACCAATAGTCACCGTCTGTTTCTGCAGCGTCCTGAGCACGCAGACTGCCGCTAACCGCGAGTAACGCGCATAGCACAGCCAGTGCTTTGCGCATGTTCAGGCGGCTGCCTCAGTAGTCTGTTCCGACAGGTGCTGTAGCAGGTCGCTAACAAACACAAATCGCTCCTCGTACTCCAAAAGCTCGATATCAAAGCGTAACCGGTTGCCTTTCACCAGACGGTACGCGCTGGGGTCGGACTGTACCAGCTTTACCAGGGCCAAAGGGTTCACCCCTGTTCGCTCGGCGAAGTCGAAGTGGCCGCCGCGATCTCCGGCATCAATTTTTTGAATGCCCAGCTCAGCCGCCTGCAGCTTGATCTGCGTGACCTGGAAAAGATAGCGGGTGGGCTGTGGCAGCAGGCCAAAGCGATCGATCATTTCCACCTGAAGTTCTCGCAGTTCATCGTCTGCGGCCGCCACCGATATCCGCTTATACAACACCAGCCGGGTGTTGATGTCCGGCAGATAGTCCTCCGGTATCAGGGCGGGCACCCGCAGGTTCACTTCGGTCTGGTCACTCAGCTCATCACTGTTAACGTCGGGAATTTCACCACGCTGCAGGGAGCGCACAGCGCGGTCCAGCATTTCCATATACAGGGAGTAACCAACGCTCTGGATCTGCCCGCTTTGCTCTTCGCCAAGCAGCTCCCCCGCACCGCGAATCTCCAGATCGTTGGTAGCCAGCAAGTATCCGGCGCCAAGGTCTCCCGCCGCCTCGATGGCGTCCAGTCGCTTCTCTGCGTCTGCTGTAATGGCAGACGCGGGCGGGCATAGCAGATAAGCATAGGCCTGGTGGTGGGAGCGGCCGACGCGGCCCCGCAACTGATGCAGTTGCGCAAGACCAAAGCGATCGGCCCGGTCGATGATGATGGTGTTGGCGTTGGGTACGTCGATGCCAGTTTCAATGATGGTGGTGCAGACCAGCAGGTGATACTCCTGGTGATAAAAGGCGCGCATCACCTGTTCCAGCTGCTGTTCGCGCATCTGACCGTGGGCGATACCAATACGCAACTCCGGTAACAGTTCGCCCAGCTTGCGCGCGGTCTCCTCGATGTTCTTGACCTCGTTATGCAGGTAGTAGACCTGCCCCCCGCGCAGGGTCTCGCGCAGTATTGCCTCTTTGACCAGGGCAATATTGTGCTCGCGCACAAAGGTCTTGATAGAGAGACGGCGCGCGGGTGGTGTCGCAATAATGGATAAATCGCGCATACCCCCCAGCGCCATATTGAGGGTGCGCGGTATTGGCGTTGCTGTCAGTGTGAGAATATCCACCTCGGCGCGCAGCGCCTTGATGCGGTCTTTCTGTTTAACCCCGAAGCGGTGTTCTTCGTCAATAATCAGGAGGCCGAGGTCTTCAAATCGGACATCCGCGCTCAGCAACTTATGGGTGCCGATGAGAATATCCACTTTGCCCGCCGCCATCTGCGTCAGCACGGCCTGCTGGTCGCGGGCACTGCGAAAGCGCGATAAGACTTCTACTTTCACGGGCCAGTCTGCAAAGCGGTCAGAAAAGGTATTGAAGTGCTGCTGTGCCAGCAGGGTCGTCGGGACCAGCACCGCCACCTGCTTGCCGGCCTGTGTTGCCATGAAGGCGGCGCGCATGGCCACTTCCGTTTTACCAAAGCCCACGTCTCCGCACACCAGTCGATCCATCACGCCAGGGGCTGACATATCCGCTTCGACGGCGTGAATGGCCTCGGCCTGATCTGCGGTTTCTTCAAAGGGAAAGGTCGCGCAGAACTGCTCGTATGCGTCGCCGGGATCGGGGAACTGGAAGCCCTGTCGGGCCTCGCGACGGGCATAGATTTCCAGCAACTCGGCGGCGACATCGTTGACTTTCTCCCGCGCGCGGCGCCGTGCCTTCTCCCACTGGTCGGAGCCCAGCCGGTGCAGCGGGGCCAGGTCCGGGTCGGTGCCGGAGTAGCGACTAATCAGGTGTAGAGATGAGACCGGCACGTATAGCTTGTCGCCGCCGGCGTATTCCAGCGTAATGAAGTCGGTCAGTTGGCCGTCAATATCCAGCGCTTCCAGGCCAGTGTATCTGCCGACGCCATGCTCCAGATGCACCACCGGCACGCCCGGGCGCAGCTCATTGATATGACGAAACACGTTGGCACTGGAGACGGCAGCGTCTTCGCGTCGACGACGCTGGGCCACGCGATTGCCGAACAACTGCGATTCGCACAGTAGCGTGGGTTGACCGGGCCCTGCATACAGCCCGCGATCAATCGCTGCCGTCGTGATGGCGAGACTGGCACCACTGTCCAGAAATGCCTGCCAGCTCTGCACCGCGACTGGCGCCAGCGAATGGCGTGCCAGTGACTCCAGCAGAATCTCCCGCCGCCCTGCGGTTTCGGCGCAAATCAGTATGGGTGCGCCATGCTCTTCGCCGAAGCGCTTAAGTTGTTCCAGCGGTGAATCGGACTGCCGCTCAGGGCTGATTTCCGGCGGCAGCGCGACGGGCAGTGTGTGATGGGTTGGCGCATCCGCGCTGGTGCGTAGTTCCAGCACGGGATGCTGTTTTAAATCTCTATACAGCGTTTCCGTGGGAATGAAGGCATTCTGCGGTGGTAACAGAGGCCGCCGCGGGTCTATGCCGTACTCGGCGTAGCGGTCCTGTACTTCGGCCCAGAACAGACCGGCGGACTCGAAGTGATTGCCAATAGCGACCACAGTGCAGTCTGCAGGCAGGTAATCAAGCAGGCTTTCCGCACGCTCGAAAAACAGCGGCAGATAGTATTCACAGCCACCGGGTGCGCGTCCTGCGCTGATCTCGGTGTACATGGGGCAGGCGTCGTGATCCACCTCAAATGCGGCGTACCAGTTTTGCTGGAATCGGTGAATGGCCTCGCGATTCAGTGCGAACTCACGTGCTGGCAGCAGCTTGATGGCGTTGACCTTCTGCACCGTGCGCTGCGTTTCAGGATCGAAGGTGCGAAGCGTTTCTACCTCATCATCCAGCAGGTCAATTCGGAAGGGGACTTTGGCTCCCATGGGAAAGACATCCAGCAGCGCTCCCCGCTGGGCGAATTCACCATGCTCGTACACCGTATCCACGCTGCGGTAGCCCGTGCGCAGCAAATTGTTGCGAAAGGACTCCACGTCCAGGGCCTGACCCGTGTTCAGCACCAGGCTGTTACCGCTCACATAGTCTCTTGGCGGCAGGCGGTGCATCAGCGTGGATACCGGCACAATGAGCAGACCGCGCCGCGCCGTCGGCAGATGATAGAGCGCGTGTAAACGCTGGGACACAATGTCCTGATGGGGCGAAAAGTTATCGTAGGGCAGGGTTTCCCAATCTGGAAAAACCAGCACGTCCAGTGGCTCCTGGCCGAGGTCCAGATCTCTGCCGTAGAACTCCAGCTCCCGTTGCAACGCGTTTGCGGTTTGCGTGTCCGGTGTGATCACGAGCTGGAAATCGCTGCGCGACGACAGCTCCACCAGCAGACGCGCAGCAGCGCTGCCAAATGCGGGCCCCAGTGCGGTGCGAGAGCCCACTTTCAGGGGCCAGGGAAGACTGTCTAAAACGTCGGAAAACATAGGAAAAACAGGGCGGAACCGGGCAAAGGGGCGCTATTGTATCCAGCTTGCGTGAGACCCACCAAATAATGATAATACGCGCCCAATTCAGACCCCCCTAGCTCAGCACAGGTATCGTATGATCACCGAACGCACGCGGCCGCGTCCCGACGATTATTTTAAGGATTGGAAGGAGCGCGAAGCGCTGGCCGAAGCGATGATTCCCATGGTGGGCAAGCTGTCACGGGAAAACTCCGTTAAGACGTATATCTACGGGCGTTCTCTGGTCAACCGGTCTGTACTCGACATCATGCAGGACCACCGCTACGTGCGGCAGGTAGAACAGAACGAGCTCTCCGAAAAGGAAACCTTTCCCGTCATCAAAGCCCTGGCCAGTCTTGATCTGGGCACGGCGCACATCGATGTGGGACGTATTGCTGTAGGGTACGAGCGCGAGGGCAAGCCCGCTGGACTCTCGGTTAAGAAGTACGTTAAGCAGCAGGTCGCCGACCTGATCGGCAGCAACGCCAAGCCAATACATAAGCCGCGTGATGTCGTGCTGTATGGCTTCGGCCGCATCGGCCGGTTGATGGCGCGATTGCTGGTTGAGAAATCCGATGGGGGAGATACATTGCGATTGCGCGCAGTCGTGGTGCGCAAGGGCAAGGCTGCCAACGATCTGGTGAAGCGCGCCACCTTGCTGCAGCGCGACTCTGTCCACGGCCCCTTCAATGGCACCATACGCGTCGACGAAGAACTGAATTCCATTGTCGCCAATGGCAATCAGATTAAGGTTATCTATGCCGATGCGCCGGAGGACATTGATTACACCGCGTACGGCATTGACGATGCTATTGTCATTGATAACACCGGGGCCTGGCGCGACGAGGCCGGGCTGTCACGTCACCTCAGCGCCAAAGGTGTCTCTAAGGTGATTTTGACGGCTCCGGGCAAAGGTGGCTTGAAGAACATCGTTTACGGCATCAATAACGATGAAATCACGCCAGATGATCAGCTGATTTCAGCGGCATCCTGTACCACCAATGCCATCGCGCCGCCGCTGAAGGCGCTGGACGATGAGTTCGGTATCGTGCAGGGGCATGTGGAAACCGTGCACGCCTACACCAACGACCAGAATCTGATTGATAACTACCACAAGGCCAATCGCCGGGGTCGCTCCGCACCTTTGAATATGGTGCTGACGGAGACGGGTGCGGCCAGCGCCGTGGGCAAGGTGCTGCCACAACTGCAGGGCAAGCTGACCGGCAATGCGATTCGCGTTCCTACGCCGAACGTTTCGATGGCGATACTCAACCTGACGCTGGGCCGCGACACCACCCTTGATGAGGTAAACGAGTACATGCGCAGGATGGCGCTGCACTCACCCCTGCGCAAACAGATTGATTACTCGAACTCGCCGGAAGTGGTCTCTACGGATTTTGTTGGCTCGCGACACGCCTGCGTTTTCGATGCTGGCGCCACCATCGTCAGCGGGAGTCACGTCACCATGTATTTCTGGTACGACAACGAATTCGGCTATAGCTGCCAGGTGCATCGAATCCTGGAGCAGATGGCGGGCGTGCACTACGCCGTTTATCCCAAATCAGAGGCCTGAGTGTGACCAGGCCTGGGGATGTTTGATACCGGTCTCTTCCCAGGCGCCCCAGACAATCCGCTAGCACTTTATGGCAGGTGCTGTTTGCAAGCCTCGTGTACAGGCTCGTTGACGGTGCCCTGTTCACAAAATCTCTTGAAAAATCAGCCGCTAACCGGGCATATCCATAGCGATTCACAGCCCGATTCCGTATAATCTCGCTCGGCTCTCGGGGATGTGGTAAGAGCCGTCCACTCTTACGAGTTTCCCTCTGGCAGCGCTGGGTCATCACTTAGCTGTTGTTGGGGCACTGCTCGGGCATTTTTCGGACATCGTCCGTGCACGTTTGCCACAGAGCGAAGGATTAGAGCTGGTTTCAGTGTCATGCTGGAAACAGTCCACTCCGAGTGCCAGCAGCGCAGTACCGCGTGAAACGATACCTGGTAAAAGAGTGCGCATTAAAAAAGCCGTCACATAGAAGGCGTAGTAAATGATCAAGTTTAAGCGGGGGCTGGAAATTCCGATTTCCGGCAGGCCAGAGCAGACATTGGTTGAATCCGAGGGAAGCGCACCGGCGGTGCGATCTGTAGCCGTGGTCGGGTTTGATTACGTCGGCATGAAGCCCACCATGGAAATTCAGGTGGGCGATGCGGTCCGCCGCGGCCAGCGTATCTTCAGTGATAAGAAAACTGATGGCGTGATATTCACCGCCCCGGCGACGGGTACGGTGGCAGCGATCAATCGCGGCGCCAAACGTGTGTTGCAGTCTGTGGTGATTGATGTCTCCGATGCGGACAGCGATCCTGCCAGTGCTGAGGCGTTTACCCAGTACTCTGCAGATGCTGCCAGCGCGCTGGACCGCGACGCTATCCAGACGCAGTTAGTGAATTCCGGGCAATGGACCTGCCTGCGGACACGTCCCTTCAGCCGCGTTCCCGCCGTGGACACGGTGCCCGCTTCTATTTTTATCACTGCCATCGATACCCAGCCTCTGGCTGCAGACCCCGCGGTTATTATTGCGGAGCAGCCCGAGGCCTTCGCCCTGGGTCAGGACCTGTTGTCAAAACTCACCGAGGGCAAGGTATACCTGTGCAAGGCGCCAGGGGCTGAGATGCCTGTCGGCAGCGCTGGGGCTATTCAGGTAGAAGAGTTCGCCGGCCCCCACCCGGCGGGATTGGCAGGCACGCACATTCACCACCTGGACCCTGTCGGGCCCAACAAGACAGTGTGGACAGTGGGCTATCAGGACGTGATCGCCATCGGTCGCTTGTTTTTAGATGGCGTGTTGTACACCTCTCGCATTGTTTCTCTGGCTGGCCCGCAGGTGGATCAGCCGCGACTGCTGCGCACGCGATTGGGCGCAGATCTGGAATCCCTGTGCGCCGGTGAGTTAAAGGAAGGCAGTAATCGCATTATCTCCGGTTCCGTGCTGGGTGGACGTCGGGTTCAAAGCGGCACCTCTTATCTGGGCCGCTACCACACGCAGGTATCTGTGTTGAGAGAGGGCACCGAGCGCGAGTTGCTTGGCTGGCTATCGCCAGGTACCCAAAAGCACTCCAACCTCTCGATATACTTAAGCAAGCTGATGCCGGCCAGGCTGCTGGACATGACAACATCGACCAATGGCAGCGAGCGCGCCATGGTGCCCGTGGGCAGTTACGAAACCGTTGTGCCGATGGATATCTTGCCGACTCAGTTACTGCGCGCCCTGATTGTGGGCGACACCGAGATGGCACAGGCACTGGGATGCCTGGAGTTGGAAGAAGAGGATCTGGCGTTGTGCACCTACGTGTGCCCGGGGAAATACGAGTACGGCCCGATACTGCGCGATAACCTCACTCGAATAGAGAAGGAGGGGTAACACCCATGCGGAAGTTCTTTGACAGCATCGAACACCATTTCCTGGAGGGCGGGAAGTACCAGAAGTATTACGCCATCTATGAGGTGTTCGATACGTTCTTCTATTCGCCCTCATCAACGACCCGGTCCACGGCTCATGTGCGCGATGGAATCGATCTGAAGCGGATTATGATCACCGTGTGGATTGCAACCTTCCCGGCCATGTTCTACGGCATGTACAACCTGGGTTTTCAGGCCAACAGCATCGTCGCCGCTGGCGCTGGTGCAATTACCGATTGGCATGCACCGCTGATTAACCTGTTCGGTGCCACCGACCCCAACAGCCTGATCGACTGCTTTATCTTTGGCGCTATCTACTTCCTGCCGATTTACATCACCACCTTCCTGGTCGGCATTAGCTGGGAAATCATGTTCGCGGTACGGCGCGGGCATGAAGTTAACGAAGGCTTCTTCGTGACGTCTGTACTGTTCGCGCTATGCTGCCCGCCCGATATCCCGCTGTGGCAAGTCGCCATGGGTATCAGCTTTGGCGTGGTCATCGGCAAAGAGGTCTTTGGTGGCACCGGTAAGAACTTCCTCAATCCGGCCCTGACCGGACGTGCCTTCCTGTACTTCGCCTATCCGGCGCAGCTTTCCGGCGATGCGGTATGGACCGCCGCTGATGGCTATACCGGCGCTACCGCGCTGTCGATTGTCGCCGCAGATGGCATGGAAGCGCTGCGCGCGCAAATGAGCTGGTGGGATACTTTCTCAGGCAATATTCACGGGTCTATCGGTGAGACATCTACCCTGGCTATCCTGCTGGGGGGCGCGCTGCTGTTGTACACCCGCATTGCTGCCTGGCGAATTGTGTTGGGGGTATTCCTGGGCATGTTCGCCTTCTCAACTTTGCTGAACGCCGTTGGCAGCGACAGCAACCCGGCCTTCGCGATGCCCTGGTATTGGCACCTAAGCGTGGGTGGCTTTGCTTTTGGCATGATTTTTATGGCGACGGACCCGGTTTCTGCCGCTATGACCGATATCGGTAAGATCTGGTACGGCGTGCTGATAGGCGTGATGACCGTGCTGATCCGGGTGGTCAATCCAGCCTTCCCGGAGGGCATTATGCTGGCTATTCTATTTGCTAACCTGTTTGCACCGTTGATTGACCATTTTGTGGTCCAGGCCAATGTGAAACGGAGGCTGGCACGTGTCGTCTAAAGATACCGTCGGTAAAACCCTGGGCGTCGCCCTAACGCTGTGCATCGTCTGCTCAGTGATGGTATCCGCTGCGGCGGTCATCCTGAAGCCCGCCCAGCAGGCCAATGTCCAGGAGGACCGGCAGCGTAATATTCTGGCCGCGGCGGGGTTGTTTGAAGAAGGCGTTCCAGTGTCTGAGCAATTCGCGGATATCACCCCCAGAGTGGTGGATTTGCGCAGCGGCACCTTCAGCGAAGACATTGTCAGTGCAGGCTATGAGCCCGTGCAGGCGGCCAAAGATCCGGCCATGTCACAGGTACTGTCCACCGATGCGGATACCGCTAACATCGGTCGGCGCGAAGACTACGGGCTGGTGTACTTGGTGGGAGATACGGGCGCACCCGATCAGCTCATTCTGCCCATCCGCGGCGCTGGCCTGTGGGGCCAGATGTACGGCTTTCTGGCACTGGAGAGTGACCTTCGCACTGTGGCCGGCATTGGCTTTTACGAACATAAAGAAACCCCGGGACTGGGCGGCGAGGTGGATAATCCAGGCTGGAAAGCACAATGGCCTGGCAAATTGGCCTATGTGGATGGCGATGTAGCTATTCAGGTCATCAAGGGCACGATGGACAAAAGCAGTGCCGCTGCCGACTACACCATCGATGGCCTCAGTGGTGCGACGCTGACCACGCGCGGCGTTAACAATCTGGTGCAATTCTGGTTAGGCGAGGAGGGTTACGGTCCCTTCCTCTCGAGGCTCAAGGCTGGGGAGGCCTGATATGTCTGACATGAAGCAAACCCTCACTGATCCGGTATTTAACAACAATCCGATCGGGCTGCAGATTCTGGGTATCTGCTCGGCGCTGGCGGTTACATCCTCTATGTCGGTCAGCCTGGTGATGTGCATCGCTCTGACCACTGTGGTGGCATTTTCCAATCTGTTTATCTCTCTGATCCGGACGGTGATTCCCAATAACATCCGCATCATTGTGCAGATGTGCATCATTGCTTCACTAGTCATAGTGGTCGATCAGATCCTGAAGGCTGTCGCCTATGAAATCAGCAAGCAGCTTTCGGTGTTTGTTGGTCTGATTATTACCAATTGCATCGTGATGGGCCGTGCGGAAGCCTTCGCCATGAAGAACCCTCCCTTTGAGAGTTTTGTCGATGGCATCGGCAATGGTCTAGGTTACAGCGTGGTTTTGATGGCGGTGGGCTTTATCCGCGAGCTGTTTGGCGCGGGCAGCCTGTTCGGCGTCGAAATTCTGCCGCTGGTCACCGAGGGCGGCTGGTACAACCCGAACGGCCTGTTGCTGTTACCGCCCAGTGCTTTCTTCATTATTGGTCTGCTGATCTGGGCGTTGCGCGCCTGGAAGAGTGAGCAGGCCGAAGAGCCCGATTTCAAACTTGCCTCGCACGTGGTGGCGAGAGAGGGCGTCTGATGGAGTACTACCTGTCTCTTTTCATTCGTGCCGTGTTCATCGAGAACATGGCGCTCGCCTTCTTCCTCGGTATGTGCACCTTTATCGCCGTATCCAAGAAGATCCAGGCGGCGATAGGCCTGGGCATCGCTGTTGTGGTGGTACTGGCCATCACGGTGCCAGTCAACAACCTTATCTTTAACTATTTGCTGGCGGATGGCGCGCTGGCCTGGGCGGGCTTTCCCAATGTGGACCTGAGCTTCCTGGGCCTGTTGAGCTACATCGGCGTGATTGCCGCGATAGTGCAGATTCTGGAAATGTTCCTGGATCGCTACGTGCCTGCACTGTACAACGCGCTGGGTGTGTTTCTGCCACTCATCACGGTGAACTGCGCCATCCTCGGCGCCTCCCTGTTTATGGTGGAGCGGGACTATACCTTCGGTGAAAGTGTGGTCTACGGCGTGGGGTCTGGCGTGGGCTGGGCGCTGGCCATCACGGCGCTGGCGGGCATTCGCGAAAAACTAAAGTATTCAGATGTTCCACAGGGACTGCAGGGCCTGGGCATTACCTTCATTATTGTCGGCTTGATGTCCTTGGGCTTTATGTCCTTTGGCGGCATCGATTTATAAAGGTTTCGAGGCAGCGTAATGGAAACGATTGTATTCGGCGTTGGCATGTTTACCGCGATGGTGCTGGCTCTGGTCGGCGTCATTCTGATGGCTCGCTCGCGTCTGGTGGCCACCGGGGATGTAACGATCCTCATTAACGACGAAAAAGAGATCAAGGTACCGGCTGGGGGCAAGCTGCTGCAGACCTTGTCGGCCAATGACATCTTCCTCGCGTCCGCCTGTGGCGGCGGTGGTACCTGTGCCCAGTGCAAGTGTGTGATTGATGAAGGCGGTGGCGCCATGCTGCCCACCGAGGAATCGCATTTTTCACGCCGCGAGGCCACGGAGGGCTGGCGTCTGTCTTGTCAGACTCCGGTCAAGCAGGACATGAAAATCCACGTGCCGGAAGATGTGTTTGGCGTGAAGCAGTGGGAGTGCGAAGTTGTTTCGAACCCCAACGTTGCCACCTTCATCAAGGAGCTGACCCTGAAGCTGCCCGAGGGCGAGAACGTGGACTTCCGTGCCGGCGGCTATGTGCAGCTGGAGTGTCCGCCGCATCTGGTGAACTTCGGCGACTTTGACGTCGAGGAAGAGTATCGGGGCGACTGGGAGCGGTTTGGCTTCTTCAAACTCCAGTCCGAGTGCAAGGACACCACGATTCGCGCCTATTCCATGGCGAATTATCCGGAAGAGAAGGGCATCGTGAAGTTCAACATCCGGGTAGCGACACCGCCGCCTGGAAGCGAAGGCATCCCGCCCGGCATCATGTCCTCCTGGGTGTTCAATCTGAAGCCCGGCGACAAGGTGAAGGTATACGGGCCCTTTGGTGAGTTTTTTGCCAAGGACACGGACGCGGAAATGGTGTTTATCGGCGGTGGCGCCGGTATGGCACCGATGCGCTCCCACCTGTTCGATCAGATGAAGCGCATTCACAGCAACCGCAAAATCTCCTTTTGGTACGGTGCGCGCTCTCTGCGCGAGATGTTCTACGCCGATGAATACGATGCTCTGGCCGCTGAGAACGATAACTTCGATTGGCACGTAGCGTTGTCTGACCCGCAACCCGAAGACAACTGGGAGGGGCTGACCGGATTTATCCACAACGTGCTGTACGAACAGTATTTAAAGGATCACCCGGCACCGGAGGATTGTGAATTTTATATGTGCGGTCCGCCCATGATGAACGCGGCAGTGATCTCCATGCTGACCGACTTAGGCGTAGAGCCAGAAAATATCATGCTGGACGACTTTGGCGGTTAAGCGTGTCTGGCATGTGTATATCAGAGCAAAGCCGGCCTAGCGCCGGCTTTGTTTTTTTACCCGCCATGGCTTGTGTCCTGCGATGTCTGGTACTGCTGCCGCTGCTGGCGGCATGCACCGAGAGTCCACCCGATCCCGTCCGCCTGTCCGGCGCGACCATGGGCACGCGCTACCACATCACCTGGCTGGCTGCGGCAGAGCAGCCAGATCCAGAGGCGATTCACAGTGGTATTGAGGCGGTGCTGAAGGACGTCAATGCCAGTATGTCGACCTGGATTGAGGATTCGGAAATATCCCGCTTCAATCGCAGCCCGGCGGGCGATTGGTTTGCACTAAGTCAGCCCTTTGCTGAGGTGTTTGGCATGGCCAGACTGGTCAGTCAGGCCTCAGGCGGGGCCTACGACGTGACCGTCGCCCCTCTGGTCAATCTCTGGGGATTTGGGCCGGCCATGGGCGACAGCATTCCCAGTGACGACGATATCGCAGCCGCACGAGCGCTGGTGGGAGAGGCGCGGTTGGAGTTTGATACGCGGGCGCCGGCGTTGCGTAAGCCGGCCCCGATGTCCGTGGACCTCTCCTCCATTGCCAAGGGCTACGGCGTAGACCGGGTGGCGGAATGGTTGGAACAGCAAGGGGTAGAGCACTACCTGGTAGAGATTGGTGGCGAAATACGCGTCGCTGGGCAGAGTCCTCGCGGGGAACCCTGGCGGATTGCAATAGAAAAACCCGCACCGGACACAGCGCTTGATGTAGGGCGCTCCGTGCAGGAGACCATCCTCCTGTCAGACGCTGCGCTGGCGACCTCGGGCGATTATCGAAACTTTTTTGAAGTGGACGGCGTTCGCTACTCGCACACCATTGATCCGCGCACGGGATCACCGGTTCGACATGAACTGGTATCAGTGACGGTGATCCACTCCAGTGCGACTATGGCAGATGCCTGGGCAACAGCACTTACCGTGCTGGGTGCAGATGCCGCGATGGCACTGGCTGAAAAAGAGCAGTTGGCGGTATATCTGGTCGTGCGTGAAGATGATCGCTTTCGCGCAATGGTCTCCCCGGCGATGGCGCCACTACTGGGCGTCTGAGCCTCTGCGGCAAGCACATGTTGATCAATCATCATCGTAAGCACGTCTAATATTCG
>JBCDKJ010000067.1:0-18462 GCA_038746745.1 Pseudomonadota bacterium | reverse complement strand
CAGGGCCGCAGGCAACACCTTACTGAGAAAGTCCTGCTGGGCGCGCTTGGCGTGGTCACCCCGTATATCCCAGGCATTGAACACTACCACTACATCATGCTCTGGAACCACGATGGGCCGCTGGCCCCCGTAGCCGATACCCTGATAGATGACGGGCTCGCCGGCCCGGTGCTGCGTGACCCACCACTGATACCCGTAGCCGAAGCCCTCTCTACCGTCCGCGGTATCTGGCACGTGGGGGCGCGTAGACTGTCTGACCCAATCGGCGGACACAATCTGACGACCCTTCCACTCGCCCTCTCTCAAAAACAGGTAGGCTACACGCGCCAGGTCGTGTGTGGAGAGAAACAAACCACCCTCTGTGTCCGCCTCTCCGTCCGGCGTCGTCTTCCAAAAGAAGTTCTCAATCCCCAAGGGCTCAAACAGCTTTTCCCTGGCATAGTCGTCCGCGCGACGTCCTGTCGCCTCGCGCAGAATCTTGCCAATCAACACGCTAACGCCATCGTTGTACTCAAAGACCATGCCGGGATCGGCGTCCATGGGTTGATCGAGCACATACTGTATCCAGGTATCAGACGCCTCCAAGACAGCAGTAGAGTTGGACGCGTCACCGTAGCCATCATCCAGATTCCACTGGATACCGCTGCGCATGGTCAGCAGATCCTCCAGCATCATCGCCTGAGCGCGCGGGTCGCTTTGTGTCTTGTACTTCGAGAAAAAGGACATCGCAGGCACGTTGACCCCTTTAATGTAACCCTCATCAATGGCAATGCCGATGGCGATGGAGGTCACGCTTTTGGTGACCGACTGCAGAGAGTGCAGGTTGGTATTCTGGTAGTAAGGATGCACATCAGGATTATCATAGTCATAGATCGGATCAGTTTTATTGATGCCGATGTACTGATCAGGCGTTAACGCAGCCGCTATGGCGGCATAATCCTGTTCGAATCGCTCGTCAACAACGATGCGACCATGCCGGATCACCAGGAGCTGATCAATCAGGCCGTAATCGCCCTTGCGAATATTAGCAACAAACTCGCGCAGTGGCGCTGGGCGAAGCCCTTCCTGCTCTGGCGTCGACTGCGTCCAGGTTTCACCAGGCCAGGGTTTGACTACCTGTGCATGCTCACTGGCTTGCACCAACAGTGCTGCGCAAGCGACCAGAGGGGTGAAGGCCGTGAGAAGAGAACGAGTAAGACAACGGGTAGTAGCGGTTTGCAAGGTCACTTAGTGCGCCTGTTCATTGGTGTCGCCCGTCTGAGATAAAGACCTTAGGTCTCTGGCCGCGACGGGACTGAGAAAGCACTTGATCCTGCCAGCAGGATAGCTTTATATCAAGATATATTTTACAAGTAGCAGAATAGATATGACGGCTCGATCAAAAACGCGCAGCCTGTTGCTCGCGGCCTGCGCTATTTTCCTGCCTGCATCGGGATATACAGGAGAGCAAGACGTGCACCCGCATAACGCTGTAGAACGCATGGAGAACATACTGGACGCCGCATTGGCTGATGGCGTTCCAGGCATATCAGTGGCGATTGCAACAACTGAGGGCATCCTTTGGACGAAGACTGCGGGTTACGCGGACCTGTCCGCAAAGACGCCGGTTCGTAGCGATCACCTGTTTGGTATTGGAAGCATCACCAAGACCTTTGTCGCGGTGGTGATTCTTCAACTTGTTGAAGAGGGCAGAATCTCGCTCGATCAGACGCCGGCCAGCATCGTGGGCGACGCAGTTAAGGATGTTGCCAATGCCGACCGCGCCACCTTGGCCCATCTTCTTAACCACACCAGCGGTATTCCAAGCTGGGAGGACGATCCAACGTGGATTCGAGAAGGACGCGGCGCAGCGCTTGATGTGAACCGACGCTGGGGCAAGCGGGACACCCTGCCCTACATTGCCGATACGCCTGCGCTGTTTGAGCCCGGTGCGCAGTATTCCTATTCCAACAGCAACCACACCGTGCTGGGCCTGGTCATCGAAGCGGTCACCGGCAATGCGGCTGTTGAAGAGATCCGTCAGCGCGTGCTGCAGCCGATTGGCGTCGATAGCATTTACCTGGAGGGCTTTGAGCCACTTCCCAGCGATTGTCTGGCCGCGCGATATCACCACGCCACCGAGACCTTCAAACAAGATGCGGGCGTCGCGGATGCCTTTACAGAGCTGCGACCAGGATTAATTGATGTCAGTGCGTCCAATCTGTCTGTCGAGTGGACCGCGGGCGGCATGGTGGCCGAGGCCGGCGCGCTGGCGCGCTACGCCGTCGCGCTCAGCCAGGGACAGCTACTCAGTGAAGAGAGCATGGCAGTAGTTAGCGACTGGTTCCCTGTGAAAGATGGCGTTGAAGTAGGACACGGTGTGTTTCGCTACGAGAATGCCGCCGGATTCATACTGGGACACGGCGGCGACGTATTGGGGTACACCGCCAACATGCACTGGATAGAGAACACCGACATCGCAGTCGTGGTGCTGACCAACGTGGGCACTATGCATACCGGAGGCGGGCAACCCAATGCCTATGCTATCGGGCGCAACAGTCCGTTCATGCAAGCCGCCGCGGACTATGTTTCGAGTGCGGCCGGCGGCGATTAACCGACACGCTGACCGACCATCCGCTCAGTTTTTTTGCTTTTCTGCAAAGAAAGCCTGGTTCCAATCCGTTTGCTCGCCGCCAAGGTAGGCGTCGAGTATGTGCATGGCCATGGAGACACTGTTCTTGGCCTCGTAACGATTCGTGCTGACGAAAATGCCCAGCGCATCCTCGGGCACGAGGAGGACGTAGCTGGCTGTGTAGTTGGCACCGCCGGAGTGCCAGAGAATGGTTTTACCTTTGTAGTCAAACATACCCCAGCCAAATCCGTAGGCAGCGCGGGAAACGCCCCAGCGGTCGAGGTCGGTGCTGGGGAAGGGCACATAGACACCGCTCGCCTTCTCCACAGGCCGCATAATGCTCTGCGGGCGATGCATTTCTGCAAACGCTGTGCTCTCAATGATCGTCTGACCTGCGAAGCTTCCGTCACCCAGTTGGAAGCGAAGCCACTGAGCGATATCAACGGCATTGGTATTAACCCCACCCGACGGAACGCAGACTTCGTCGCAGTATTCATAGGGTTGGGGCTTCGGAAGCTTGTTGAACTTGCCCCGGTGTCCCTGGGCTGCATTTCCACTAGCCCAGGCTTCATCGGCGCTAGCGGTGGTAGATGCCATACCCAGCGGCCGCCAGAGGCGCTCGCGTGCAAAATCGTTCCAGGACGTGCCCGCGACCTCCTCGACCAGCATGCCCGAGGCTATAAACATGTTATTGGTGTAGACAAAGCCCGAACGGAAAGACGCTTTCGGCTTTATGGCCTTACCGCGCTCGAGGATATCCCGCGAATCCTTGGCGTAGCGCCGCAGCCGATTTTCATCGTTATACCAGGTGCCCAGCGTACCGGACAGCATATCCCGGACCGTCAATTGACGGGCGACATACTCGTCATACACCTGCAGCCAGGGTAAGTACTGACGCACGGGATCGGTCCAGGCCACTTCACCGTCGCCAACCAGCACAGCGACGGTTGCTGCAGCAAACGCTTTGCTGGTCGACCCGATGGAAAAGAGTGTCCTCTCATCAACACGGTCCGGCGCACCCAGTCGCCTGACCCCGTAGCCCTTTGCCTGTACCACCGCATCGTCTTTAACGACGCTGACCATCATGCCCGGCGCTTTCCAGAACCTGAGAGACTGTTCAGCGTGTGCATCCAGGTTCGCGAGCGGGTGGCCGTCCGCAGCTGCGAATCGCGCTTGGCAAAGGAGTACTACAGCGATTACCGCTAACAGACGTAGAAGCACCATGAGTCAGCTCAAGTAGTTACATTGGTCATGATCCTGACAGTGAAGTAGCTTTACATCAAGATATTTATGACGCCTACATGGAACCTAAATGAGTGCTAGAACCGATACTCGAGTTCCAGGCCGTATTGGCGTGGCTGGGCAATAAAGTAGTCATCAAACCCGGGTTGCCCAATAGAGACGGTGCCATCGTCCGAGATAAACACACCTTCAACAACCCGCCCGGTAAATATCTCTTCATCAAAGAGGTTGTTGCCATACGCCGATATGCGCAAGGCATTACGCTCAAAGCCAAGCCGGGCGTTCGCCAACCAGTAGTCGCCCACTTGATTGGCTTCAAGATTTTCAATATCTGAAAACTGTTCGTCTCGATACGCCAGATTCAGCGAGGCGAAGATACCGCTGCTGTGTTCGTAGGAGCCACCCAGGGAAAAGGTGGTATTGGGCGCACCTGAAAATTCGTTACCGGCCAGATTGGCAAAACCGGGAGCGCCTGGGAGTGGATTACCGTTATCGTCAATCGCAAAGGGGAAATCCACGAACTCGGTTTCCAGCAAGCCCAGGCCTGCGTAGATATTGAATCCGCCACCGACCAGATAGCTGACTGTAATCTCCGCCCCGTAAAGTTCGGACTCTCCGGCATTCACGGTGTCGAATTCCAGACGCGCAGGCCCAACGGGTACCTGGAGTTGCTGATCTTCCCAATCGGCGTAAAACACATTTGCGTTCACGGTCAAACGCTCATCCAGCCAGGTGGATCGAAAGGCCAACTCATAGTTAGTAATAAACTCCGGATCGAACTCGCCGACTACACCAAACACCGTATCTGCACCGCCGGCGCGATATCCACGCTGCACCGTAAACGACACTGAGCGGTAGTCATCGATGTCGTAGATTACCGCGGCCAGAGGCAGAAACGCATCATAGTCTGTGTCCAGCGGAGTTCCGCTGGAAGACGACAGGAAGTTGTCACAGGGAATCAATATCGGCCCCAAAACCACGTTACAGGGCACCACGCTGAACGTGACCTCAGCGTTTTGACCTGTATCGAACACATCCTCAACATCGTATCTCGCGCCTACTCTGACGGTTAGTCTGTCTGTCAGCTGATACGACAGGTCACCGTACAAAGCATAGTTCTCAATCTCTCGCGACAGCGCGGATACACTGCTCAGCAGGGTACCGGGCACTTCCGTTTGAAAACCAAAGTCAGTGGGATCAACGACCAGCGTGCTATCGAGATCTGTGTCCTCATTAAAGTAATACGCTCCGATCCAACCCTGGAGACGCTGAGTGTCAAAGTGAAGGCGGAAGTCCAGGGAGTATGTCTCTTCGTCACGTATGTCATCTCCACCGGCGTTTTGTATTACACGCTCAGTTTGATCAGCCGTCGCCAGAAACTGCACTCTCCAAACATCCGAAAGCTGGTAGCCCAGATCAGTAATAAACCGTATAGACTCATTGTCGACGATCCCTCCACGCGCATCCCAGTTCTCTAACTCGAAAGGATCAAAATCATCCCGCGCGGGATCATCGCCGGGCGGACTAATTACACGCCTAGCCCTCCCGGCGTTCAGCAGATCGGTCCAGCTGAGATTGAATTCAGCGCGTAAGTCGGGAAGAGCTTCAGGCACGATCAGCAATTTCGCGCGTGCGGTCGTCGATTCGGTGAATTGGTCATTCTGTTGCACAGGAACGTTAAAACCACCAAAGTCTTGCTCACGATAGTCATAGGCGAGCCTGAAGGCCACTTGTTCATCAATTAGCGGGCCTGTTGCCATTACGGACGCCTCGTATGTTTCCTGATTACCGCCCAGCACTCTCACGCGACCTGAGGGTTCAAACTCCGGGTCAGCGGACTGCATCACGATGGCGCCAGCCAGCGCATTGCGTCCTTGCGTTGTCGCCTGTGGACCGCGTAGCACTTCTACCTGTGCCACATCCCACAAGTTGAATATCCCTGGCAGCGCATTGTTTGATGCCGGCGCACCATCGAGATAAACGTTTGTTGTGCGCCCGGTACCAGCACCGCCAACGCCTTGCGAACTCACGCCGCGAATCGACGTACTGAACAGGGAGCCGTCGCCAGAGACATTCGGTGTGCGCAGCATCACGTCTGCCAACTCGTACATGGCGCGCTCTTGCAAGGCCTCCATTGTGAGTACTTCTGCAGACGCAAACGTTTCCTGAATAGAAACACCTTGCTTAGTGCCGTACACCACCACTTCTTCTACCTTGAGTTGTGGGCTCATCACAGAGGTTGCAGGCGCAGTGGGACGGCCTGCTTTAACGACCAGGGCACCACTATCAGATTCAACGACCGAGAGCCCTGCGCCGGAGACCATCATGCGCGCTGCCTCCAGCGCGGACAGGCCGCTGGGGACTGCGCCGGAGGTATGACCCTCCACGAGCTCAGTAGGCGCCAGGATCACAACGTCCGTCAGCTCTGAGAGTGTATTCAGAGCAGTTCCCAGCGGTTGAGCGTCAATGGCTGTCGCCAGAGATACTTCCTCTGCATAAACAGAGAAACTCAATAACAGCGCAAGGCATAGTGACGTAAAAATGCGGAAGTAAGACGTTAATAGAGGAGTGAGGCTCATAGCAGATGCTCCATAGGACTGTAGTAAAAAAGCTATTCAGTACCTAAGAGGCGAGCCCGTTGGATTTTTTTCAGAATATTTTTACTTTTTGCGATTCATACTGATGGTGAGATCAGCCTTCTGCAGGCAATAGCAACGTTACGTCCCCTTGTCGGTTTATCCGCAGTGCCTGAGACAGCGCCAGTCCATCCAGAAACTGTTCGGCCTGATCGACAGAAAAACTTGCCGTGATGCGCAATTGACCTAGAGACTCATCCGCTACATGAACTTTCCTCCGACGGAAGCTGTTGATGTCCTGAACAACATCGACCAACGGCGTCCCGTCATAGCTGAAGCGGCCGTCCAACCATGACAGCGCAGCGTCGGGATCAATGATTACAACGTCTCCGAGATCACCTTGTGCGGACACCGCCACACCCTGTCCCTCGCGAAGCTCGACGTTCTGTCTGCTTGCATTTGTCTGTACCGAGACATGCCCGGACAAGACTGCAACGTCCGAAGAGCCGGCACCCTTTCGAATGCTAAATTCCGTTCCAAGCACGCTAACAGTGGCCGTGCCCACGTTAATGTCAAAGGGACGCGACGCATCATGTGCAACACTAAATCGGACACGGCCACGTTGCAGGGTCAACAAGCGCTCCCTTGCGTTTATGATCACTGACAAGCCGCTATCAGCGCCCAGGGTGAGCGCGGAACCGTCGGACAGAGTAATTTCCAGCGTTTCACCGACGCCCGTTGTGAACAATTGCGGCTCAGGTGACTGGCTCCATTGATCGACAGCGGCCAGCATGAGCGCTATGAAACAAGCTGCCGTTGCCAATAGCGCGCTGGTCCGGCGCCACCAACGGTACCCGCTATTAGCAGAGCGCGGAGGCTCATGTGATGTAATGTCTGGCGCATCCCAGGTTGCTGCGTCGACTAATCCCACGTCTTCCCACAACTGCTCTGCTCTAAGCAAAGCCACGCGATGTTGTTCCGACTGATTAATCCAGTCCTTGAACGAGTCTCTCAGGGCATCATCCAGAGGTTCTCCGTACAAACGCAGTAACCACTCGCGCGCTGCTTTATCAACCGCGGATGCGCTGTCGATATCAGTTAAGGTCGGCATTAGCGCCCCTGAGCCTCCGATCTACTGGGCTGGCTACGGACTTCGACGTCCGCTGCCAGCCTCTCCAAGGCCATTCCCAGATGACGGGAAATCGTCGCGATGCTCCAACCTGTGTTAGCGGAAATCTCCTGATAGGTTTCACCTCGAATGCGACTCCGAATCAGAATTTCTCTCTGCTGAACTGACAGTGTTCGAATGATGCTGTCCAGCCTGTTTAAGCTTTCCCTATTCTCATAGAGGCGTTCCGGTGAGATCTTTTCCACTTTTTCGCCATCCCTATCCAACACCTCCCTTAGAAACTCCTGCGTCGCGACGTGCTTACCTACCGCACGGCGACCCGCGTTAAGTGCCACCTTGAACAGAAATGCCTTGGGGTTTTCGATATGGTGATGGGACTGCATGGCGGCCATTTGCTCGAACGCCACCTGCGCAATATCTTCCGGTTCAGGTGGACCCTCCCCATAAATACCGCGCAGACGCTCTACCAGCTCCGCGCGAAAATTGCTGAACAACTCGGCAAGGAAAGCGCTTCGTGAAGATTGCAATGCATTGTGAGATTCGCGGGCCAAGCGCACGCCTCCGGTAGTGCGGGGCAGCGTTGTATCGACGGCTAAGGCGAGGAAATACTTCGCACAAAGGCGCCAGCGGCATAGCGCCTGAGCCCGGCATGCCGAAGTGTAATGCGAATCATTCTCAGTGGGCAAGCCGCCTGATTCCACGGATATATAAGCCACTGCTGCTCGGCTAGAACATCCGTAGCACTATTTACACAGTTCAGCGGTCGCCTGGTTTAGCGTTTCCTCAGCGCCAAATACCACGCCGGCCATATGCCCAAGGCGCACGATGACCATATCGCGGGATGGGATGATGAATGTGCGCTGACGGCCGCCGCCGCTCATCCAGAAGGCATCGCTGGGAACGCCCGGGATAATGCCGGTCGCATTGGTGGGGAAAAAACCGCCGTAGTAGGGGTCGTGCGCCCAGGCCTCAACAGCCGGTGTTTGCACAAACTCGACAAATTCCTCACTGAGCAGTTGCTGCCCTTCCCAGGCACCGCGTTGCAGATACAGCTGCCCCAGTCGAGCCCAATCTCTGGCCCGTCCGTAGTCGTGTCCCGAGATCAAGAAATGGCCGTAGGGGTCGCACTCCAACAACATAGTGCTGACACCGATACGGTCAAACAGCGCGCGCTGCGGCCAGTGCAGAAACTCCTGTATGTCACCAGCAGTGGCGCGCTGTCGCGCAAAAGCAGTTGCCAGCAGAGGGTCACAGTTGCGATAGCGCCCCGCTTGACCGGGCGGGTCGGCGAGCGGCTTGTTGACGCAGAACTCGAATGAGTCGGGTCCACCCCCGTAGACATAGATGTGATCAAGAAATTTGCCATTCTCTGACTTGATGGAATGATCTTCACTCTTTCCGTAACTGCCGCTGAAAGACAGACCGCTGGCCATATTGAGGATGTCTCTCAGGCGAATGTTCCCGCGTGGATCGCCGGGGTCAGACCAGGCATCAAACAGGCGACGCTCATCCAGATTCAGCTTGCCCTCTTGCTCAAGGACGCCGATGAGCGTGGCAGCAATGCTCTTTCCCATGGACCAGGATTCAAACTGCGTGCCGGGGCCGAAAGGCTCCCGGTAGCGCTCAGCGACAATCCTGCCCTTGTGCACCACCACCATGGCATTGGTGAAATGCATGGGGTTTTCAAATGCCCGATCGAGCGCAGCATTCACCGCGGCCACGTCCAAGCCAGTGCTGCCATCTGTCTCTGCCAGCGCATCAGAGCCGGGCTCGAAGTTGTCGGCAATTGGGTTAAGGCGTAACCGCTGTGGCGTAAAGCTCGGCGTGGCCTCTGGCTCATCTAGCACCATGCAGCCCTGATCGCCAAACTGCCTTGCCCAGGCGCGCTCCCCCTGCAGGGATAGGGATACCAGCTGGCGGCCGTGATCGATATCAATCTCTACCGGGAGCTGCAGAAGCGCAGTCGGATCGCGGCTGTCCAGCACCTGTTTCATCAGCGCATCGGGTGCCGCCATCCAGTTGCAGCTATAGTTAAAAATATCTTCTGGATCGCGACCCGTAGTAAACACCCCTGAGGCCACGACTTTGGTGGCCCAGGACAATCCACAGCGGGCAGGATTGCCCTGATCAATGGCCATTAATGATCAACGCAGACGCGCTGCGGGAAGGCACCCACTCGCTCTATGACATGCACGGTCTCAAGCGAATCCAGCGATACCACGTGCAGCTCACAGTCAGCACGGCAACTGATGTAGGCAAATTTTGAATCAGCCGAGATCGTTAAGTAGCTGGGCTGCCTGCCCAGGGGAATACGCTTAACCTGCTGCAGATCTGGATAGCTATAGACGACGGCGAAGGCGCCAGTAGTGCACAGGAAAATGATATAGCGCTGATCCGGCGTAATCTCGACACCGTGATCTATGGTGAAGGGATACTTGTCTTCACAGGGCGGCTGGCCTCCGTCCTCCAGCCCGGGCAGCGCAACGGTTTGCTCCAGCTCCCAGCGCTGCAGATTCAAAACATGGAAGCCGTGCATTCGAGATAGCTGAATATAGGCGCGCTCGCCGTCGGGCGAAAGCGCAAAGGGCCGCACATTGTCTTCAAAAGTAAAGTGGCGCACCCACTCATCCCGGGTTGCGTCAATTTCATCGAAAGAACCCCAGATGATCGAGCCCACGTAGACGCGACTACCGTCGGCGGAAACGCGAACTTTGTGTCCACCCAGGTTGGCAATCTGAATGGGCGTCACCTCACGCGTTTGCACATCAACTTTGCTGACCAGCTTACGATCGTTGTGCGCGTTGTAAACGAAGCGCCTATCGGGCGATGCAGCGAAGTGCTCAATCGAACCCAGCAGAGGGACGCGCCACAATTCTTCCAGCGTGTGCGCATCAAAGGCGGCAAACATACTGCGCGCCTCTGTGGTCGGGTTCTGCCAAAACTCCCAGCGGTTAGTGGCATTGGCGTAGAGCGTAGACTTATCCGAGGAGAGCACAATGCTATCGGGCACCAGGGCGTCACCGGGCTCTATGGTGCCAACCTGGCGATACGCATCGGTCTCGTCGTAGACACGGATATCGGCACCGATGGTGTTTTGAACGTAAATCATAGCTTACTCCCGCAGGCCAGGCGTCTGGTCGTCAATCGCGACTCAGCAGCTGCGTAATTTTGACGCCAGTAATGAGATCGCCCTCGACTTTCAAGTACCCCATGGCGAACTCAAGGTCGCCTTTTAGTTCGCCCGAGAGAATACGAGCAAACCTGCCCAGATCGGCATGAACAGTGGTGTCAGCCGGCACGTTGTCGTTGCTGACGGTGACCGGTTCTGCTGACGCGTCCAGGACAACACAGCCGCTCTCACCGAAATCGAATTTCACCCGGGCGGCAAGTACGCCAGCTCCCGGCGCGATGGCGCGAAAGAAATCTGTCAGCTCTTCGAGAGTCATTGCGGTCTCCATTGCATGGCCGCATTATAGAAGCTGTCCTGGCGTTGTACACGCTGAGAAAGAAATTGTATACAAATTAGCGGCTAAGTAATTCGTCACAGGAGTGGCTGTCATGCACGTCTACATCTGCGCAGATATTGAGGGGGTTGCCGGCGTCGTCAGCCCCGCGCAAACCGTCCAAAAGGGCTTCGAGTACGAACAGGCCAGGGTCTGGATGACGGACGAAGTCATAGCGGCCTGCGAAGGAGCGTTTGCCGCTGGCGCACAGCACGTTACCGTGAGTGACTCCCATGGCAACGGGCAGAACCTGTTGCTCGACCGCCTGCCTGCCTCCGTGCGTGTGGTAAGAAACTGGCCAAGACCGCTTGGGATGATGCAGGGCGTAGAGCAGGATGATGTCAGTGCTGCAATCCTGCTGGGCCACCATACCGGCGCGCATCATCGAGACGGCGTACTTGCACACACCATCTCCGGTCTGCTGATTGCCGAAGTACGGGTTAACGGGAAGCCTATGAGCGAAACGCAGCTTAACGCCGCGCTGGCGGCGCATTTTTCTGTGCCCGTGGTCCTGGCCACCGGCGACGAGGATTATTGCCAGCACGTTGCGGAGGCGCTCGGAACAGAGGTTCACACCGTTGCGACCAAGTCAGCGACCGGGCGCTACTCTGCCAATACACTGACGCCTGCTGCGAGCTGCAATGCCATCCGCCAGGTTGCAGAGACGGCATTGCAAGCGTCACCGCCGGTGGTAAGTCCTGTGGAACGAGGGCCGCTGCGCCTGGAGGTGCAGTTTCAGCGTCATCTGCCCGCCGAGTTGCTCGCCTTCCTGCCGGGTTTTGAACACCTGCACTCTACAGTAGTGGCAAGTGAGCTACCTGACATGCCCAGCCTGACGCGTGTATTAAATTTCATTTCCGCCGTTCGTTTTGATGAGCAGATACCGTGAAGCGCGACTTTGAACTTAAGGCCAGCGTCGTGCGCTGGCCGCTGAAAGAGCCGTTCGTGATTTCCAACTTCCGATGGGAAGAGGCCACCGCGCTGCGCGTAGTCATCACCCAGGGTAGATTCCGCGGCTGGGCCGAGGGCATGCCCCTGTTTTACAAGAGCGAAACGGCAGAGGCATTGCTTGAGTCGGTGGAGAGAGAAACGGCTAACTGGCACACTCTGCCGTCCAATGTGGAGATGGCCCGGCTACCCCTGCCCGGAGGCGCACGCAATGCACTGGATTGTGCGCTGCTGCACCTGTCGGCGCAAAAACAGGGTGTCTCCATACATAGTTTGATGGGGACAGCGCCACCCAAGCCCGTGCCTGCCCTGGCAACACTGTCCCTCGACACCCCCCTAGCCATGGCGCGGCAGGCCGCTGCACTTCCTGCTATTACGATTCTCAAATTGAAGCTGGATGCCGAGGACATCGGCGGGCGACTGGCAGCCGTGCGCAAGGCCAGACCTCACGCCACCCTGGTGATCGATGCCAACTGTGGCTGGTCCTTTGACACGCTGAAGTCGGCCATGCCCAGTCTGGTCAGACATGAGGTTGCGATGCTTGAACAACCCATGCCTCCGGAGCAGGACGAACACTTGGAGGGTTTCAAAAGCCCGATTCCTTTGTGTGCCGATGAATCCTGCCAGGACATCAATGATCTGGACGCGGTGGCTCGTCGCTACCAGATGATCAATATCAAGCTGGACAAGTGCGGCGGCCTGACAGCGGCCCTGGAACTGGCGCGGGCCGCCAGAGAACGCGGCATGGAACTCATGGTAGGAAACATGCTGGGTTCTTCTCTGGCGATGGCACCGGCGTTTCACGTCGCTCGCCAATGCCGATTCTCAGATCTTGATGGTCCGCTTTTCCTCAGCCAGGACATGACGCCTGGCATGACATTCGTCAGCGGGCATTTTCAGCCTGTTTCGAGCCAACTGTGGGGCTGATTGCCGTCGCCCGAGTGCGCGCTGTTAGTCTTAGCTGTCTGATACTGGCTACAGCGTGGTCAGTCGCCTACTCGGTCAGGGCAGAGCAGGCCATCACGGCCAACCTGAAACAGACGCTCACGCAGCGACTTCTCATGATGCATGACGTCGCTGCCTATAAATGGATCAACCAGCGTCCTGTGGAAGACCTGGAAAGGGAGGCGCAGGTGCTTACGGCAACAGTAGAACGCGCCACAACATTCGGTCTTGACCGAACCTTTGCGACAGGCGTGGTGCGGGCACAAATCAGCGCCGCCAAACATATTCAGTCGCGATGGTTCACCGTCTGGGCCGTCGAGGGCGGACCTGCACGCGCGCCAGATTTAACCTCTGAATTGCGACCGCGGATCTCATCGCAAACCGAAATACTGCTGCAACAGCTAAAGACTTTTAGCGCAGTGGAGCTCACCGAAGCAGATAGACAAACGATCACTGCAGTGCCGCCAGAACTTCGGGATGACAAGATGGCGTGGGCGATTGCAACCGCACCGATGTTGCAGGGCATCAGATGACGCCTTAGCCATGCTGGATCAGACATGCCTGATCCGACGTACCGTCTTCAGTTCCGCGGTGGGCGCCATCTAGAGAACCTGCTCGATGAGGAATACGTGACAGGCGCAACTACAGCGACCGATGACTCCGCACTGTGGACGGCCATTCCAGGACAACCTCAGACCTTTGGGCTTATTTTGGAGGCCAATTTTTAGCTCGCGCCGGCGAGGACCACTTCCTGAAAATCACCGCGCATACAATGATCTGAGCTGCTGCTAGCGCTGTAACCGCCGACGTTCAAAAAAGCGAGTACGTCGCCCTCTTTCAGAGGCGGCAGCAAAACATCTTCGCCCAACAGGTCGATGCCCTCGTTGATATTGCCGGCGACGGTGACAGGACGTAGTGCTTGTCCTGCGTCTTTTCGGAGCGGTATGACAATATTGGGGTAGCCGTAGTAGGCGTATAAATTGCTCAGGTTGAAGCCGCCGTTGACATAGACAAACTCTGTGCCGCCCTTCTCCTCAACTGCACAGACTTCCAGCAGCAATATACCGGCGTCCTTCACCAGAAAATCGCCGGGCTCTACCTGCAGATTCAGCTTTAGCGGCTTGATGAAGCTCGACAGCATTTCTGCCCAGGCAATAAGGTCAAGCGGTTGCTCTCCCGGTCGCAATGGCACCCCGAGACCGCCGCCAATATCAACGGTTGTTACGCTGGGCGCTCTTGCCACAAATTCGCCCAGCCTGTCCAAAATGCGGCCAAAGTCTTTGAGCTCCGGATTCAGATAGCCCGAACCGGAATGTACATGAAGTGCGGTAACTCGCAGCCTAAACCGATCCGCCAGAGACAGCGCTTCGTCAAAACGGTCGGGGTAAATACCAAATTTGCTCGCTTTCTCTCCTGCATAGCTCACCTTTTCCAGGTGGCTGGCGGTAAGCTGCGGATTGATGCGCAACCCAATTTCTCGACCTGGGTTTCTTTCACCCAGTTGGCGAACACTGCTGAGGGAATCGCAGTTGATAGCTATGCCTGGGCAGGCACAGATAACCTCCCAATCTGCTGGGGAAATTGCAGTGCCTGTATAAGTAATCTCGGACTCATCAAATCCCGCATCCAGCGCACGCTGCAGCTCTCTCGGTGAACAGACATCTATCCCACAGGCATGGCTGGCACGCAGCGCCGCCAATAACTCAGGGTGTCGGTTCGCCTTCAGTGCGTAAAACACCTGATGTGGCACAGCGAACTGCTCTAGTGCTGCGTTTAGCATGCGCAATTTCTGCAGCACGCGTTCAGCGCTGTAAACGAAGCTGGGTGTTCCTACGCTAGAAGATAGGGCAAGCAGGCGCTCGCCCGAGAAAAGAAGCTCTCCCCCCTCGTACCGCAAATCTTCGCGCGACCACCAGTTTTCCAAAGTCTGTGTGCCTGTCTCCCCGCTCAGTGAGAGTGTACATTGACCGTGGGCGCTTCTGCTGGCCCTGCTGCCGCTATGCTAATCTGACACTACCCTTTTGATCTGATCCTGCATGCACAAGGAGCGTCTTTTGCGAGCAGTACTGAAGTCTTTGGTTGGCAGCCTCGCGCTAATGCTCGCCTCTGCATCACTCGCACAGAGTTTTGATGTCGCGGACACCCGCGAGTTTCTCGACGCCGTTGCCGAGTCCGTTCAACGCGGGCGCGTAGACGCTCATTGGACCGATGACGGAAAGTTCTGGTTTCTTACACCCGACGATCAGATGGGAAGCACGCTGATTCTGGTCGACCCGGCGCAGCCTGATAACAGGAAAACGCTTACAGACACAGGCGCGTTGGCGAGGCGCTTTTCTCGCCATGGTTTGACGGCGTCGGACTCATTGGACATTGTTGACCTGGAGAGCGCAGGTCGGCGGGTGCTTGTCAGAGCAGATGCGCAGCATTACTGGGTAAGCCTGACGGGGAATGCGGCCCCACAGCTCGCCGATGAGATCGCTGTGCCACTGTCTCCGGGTATCGCCCTGGACTTGTTCCCAGTGCAATACCAGCAGCGCGAAGAACTCGCCCCGGACAAACACGGCCTGCTATCCCTTGACGGAAACAACGCCGTGATTCGGTTTGCGAGCAGGCAGGTTACTGCACTAACAACGACAGGCTCGCAGACAGCGCCCTGGTTGTTCGGCGGCGACATCCTTAAACCCCATGGCAGTGAGTGGTCGCCGGATGCAAAATTCGTGGCGCTGCGTCACTACGATATGCGCGGAGTGGATCCCTGGCCTATCGTACGGTGGCTAGACCCTATTCCCTCGGTGCAGGGGTTTAGGTACTTCGGCAAGGCGGGCAGGCCGCTTCCAAGCGTCACCGTGGCGGCCGCCAGTGCTGACGGTAGCGGCCTTACGCGAATGCAGGCTTCGGGTGGACCAGACGACTATGTCGCGTTTCTGGAGTGGTCGCCGGACAGTAGAAACCTGTGGTTCTTTCGCGCCAGTCGGGACTATCGACGTCTGGAATTGCGGATCGGCAGCGCCGGAACCGGCTCCGTTCGCACCGTTCTCACTGAAACCCGCAAAGACGGAGGCTACATAGAATTTCCGTATAACGGATTGCGCAGCTTACGACTGTTGCAGGACGGCAAGCACTTTCTATGGGCATCGGATCGCAACGGCTGGACACACTGGTACTTGTACAACGTCTCAGGTCGAGAGCTACGCCAAGTGACCGATGGCGCTTTCGATTTCGGCAATATTGTCTGGCTGGCGGAGGATGGCTCGGAAATGCTGGTTGAGGCGCGCTCAGACGCCACCCGACCCTATGACACCCACATCTGGAGAGTACCCCTGGGAAAGGCTAACGGTGCACATCAACTGACTCGCCTGCCCGGCCAGCACAGCATAGAAAGCTCTCCCGATGGACGCTGGCTGCTGGACTATCATCACGCGCCAGAGCGCGTTCCGCGCACCGACCTGCTGACGGCCACAGGGCAGTTCGTGGCGACCGTGACCGAAGCCGAAGTGGACACTGAGGTTCATCAACGCTGGTCTGAGCCCGAGTTGTTTACCGCCAAGGCTGCAGATGGCGAGACAGATGTACACGGGATGATCATAAAGCCGGCCGGCTTTTCGCCACAGCGGCGTTATCCTGTGATAGAGCGCATTTACGGGGGAATGCAATCCAGGGTTATTTCCCGCGGCTTCTTTGCTGAGGGCGCGCGCTACCCCGGAGCGGAGTACAAGCTCATGCTAGCCCGCATGGCCGATCAGGGTTTTATAGTGGTGTTAATGGACACCCCGGGCACGCCCGGTCGAGGGCGCGCTTTCAATATGGCCACCGCTGGCACATGGCCGGAGGGCGTGATTGCAGACCACGTTAGCGTGCTGAGACAGTTGGCTGAAGACCGGCCATGGATGGATATGTCGCGCCTGTGCATCGAAGGCAACTCCTGGGGGGGCTATATGGCGATCAGGGCGCTGCTGGAGGCTCCGGAAGTTTACCGCTGTGCCGCCGCCAGCGTGCCGGAAACCAGTTTCGACGATCACGCCGCCTGGATCGAAATTCCCCTGGGAACACCAACCGATAATCCCCCTGCCTACGCCGCAGGCAACCTGCTGGACAAGCTCGACAAGCTACAGGGTGAACTGCTCATTATCGCGGGTACCAGCGACGGCAATGTCGGGTTTTCCAGCAATGCAAAGCTCCTGGACGCTTTGGCAGAAGCGGGTAAGCCTTATGACTACGTGCTGTTTCCACAGACCAATCATGCCCATCAGGGTCGCGGTGACCGGTACGCCTATGCCGTTACGCGAATCATCACGTTTTTTCAGCAAACCCTGGGCACGCCACACACCCCGGCGAATCCGTAGCCCGGAGTTAGAACAATCCGCCTTCAGTCAGCTTGACCGGATCGAGAATCTCTTCAAGCTCCTCCCGGCTCATATCCGTCTGCTCAACGGCTACATCGATAATGGGCTGCCCTGTCTTGTAGGCGGTTTTAGCGATCTCCGCAGCGTTGGCGTAGCCAATAACAGGATTGAGCGCGGTCACAAGGATAGGGTTGCGATAGAGCGCCTCTTTTAGCTTTTCTTCATTAACGACGAAGGTCGCAATCGCCTTGTCCGCCAACAGCGGCAGCGTATTGGCGAGCAGGTCTATGCTGTCCAGAAGGTTGGCTGCAATCATGGGCAGCATGACGTTAAGCTCGAAGTTACCGGACTGCCCACCCACGGTAATCGCTGCGTCATTGCCAATCACCTGCGCCGAAACCATGGCGGCAGACTCCGGGATAACGGGATTCACCTTACCTGGCATAATCGATGAACCTGGCTGCAAAGCTTCAAGGCTGATTTCGCCTAATCCCGCCAGCGGTCCTGAGTTCATCCATCGCAAGTCATTGGAAATCTTCATGACAGATACTGCCAGCGCCTTGAGTTGACCGGAGAGTGCCACCGCCGCGTCCTGTGATCCGATTAGAGGAAAAAAGTTACCTGCCCGCTCGAAAGCTATTCCGGTCGCTGCCGACAGCCTGCTGGCAAAACGCTCAGCAAAGTCGGGGTGAGTATTGATTCCAGTGCCAACCGCCGTTCCCCCCAGTGCCAGACGCTGCAACGCCGGCAGCACCGCTTGTATAAGCTGCTCAGCGGCCAGCAGCTGGTCCGCCCAGGAATGCAGACTCTGGGCAAGGCTGATAGGCATCGCGTCCATAAGGTGTGTACGGCCAGTTTTGTAGTAGTTCTCGACCAGCGCTGCCTTTTCACGCGTTACCGCCACGGCATGACGCAAAGCGGGCAGCAAGCGCTGCTGCACCCCCAGGGCCGCACTGACGTGAATGGTTGTGGGGATCACATCATTGCTGCTCTGACCAAAGTTCACGTGATCATTGGCATTGACTGTGCTGCCCAGACGCTCGGTGGCCAGTGTTGCAATCACCTCATTGGCGTTCATGTTGGAACTGGTGCCGGAGCCAGTCTGAAAAATATCGACGGGGAAGTGCTGCATCAGAGCAGGATCAGCACGCAAGGTCTGGCAGCT
>JBCDKJ010000066.1:0-18986 GCA_038746745.1 Pseudomonadota bacterium | reverse complement strand
CTGGATGAGTCCGGACATGTCATCCCTGGTCTTTACGCGGCAGGCAATACCAGCGCAGCCGTGATGGGAGATACCTACCCCGGTGCAGGGGCCACTATTGGATCGGCCATGACCTTTGCCTACCTGGCAGCACAGCACGCGTTTGCGCAAACAGAAAACAATAATGAAACCGAACCCCTCAGGGAGGCCCGCTATGCCTGAGTCCGCTTTCGCTTTTTTGGAACCCGGCCACTACGCCCGGGGCTGGCATATTGTGTTGTTTTCTCAGGAGCTGTCGGTCGGTGAGATCAAGCCGCTTAACTACTTTGGCCAGGAAATGGTGATATATCGGGGTGAGTCTGGGGTCGTTGGAGTGCTGGACGCGTACTGTCCTCATCTCGGGGCACACCTCGCCAGCGACGGCGGACGGCCTTGCGGTGACACTATTGCCTGTCCGTTTCACGGCTGGCGTTTCGATGCCGCCGGTACCTGTGTGGAAATTCCCTACGCCAAAAAAATCCCGGACCGCGCGCTCAACGCACTGAAAGCCTGGCCGGTGATAGAAAAAAACGGCTTCATCGCCCTCTGGTATGACCCCGAGAATAATTCACCGGAAGACTACTTGCCGGACATCAGTGACTGGGGTCCCGATGGCTGGGGTGATTGGTCCTTCAAGCGCTCCCGTATTCGCGCCCAGCCCTGCGATGTGATCGAGAATATCGTTGACGTTGCGCATTTCGCGCACGTTCATGGCGGTGAGGTGCAGTCCTTTGAAAATCGCTTTGGCGAGCGCACGGTGACGCAGGTATCACGGGTGCAGCGCTCGGCAGACGCAGGCATGATCATCCCCGAAGACGCGCCCTTTGATATGGAAGCCATGCAGGCGGAAGCCGTGGAAACCGCTGCTGACGCCTGGGGTGATGCTACCTACCACGGGCCTTCCATCATGTACTACTACACGGAATCACGCAGCGACGAAATGAGCTTCGCCAGCTGGTGGGTGAATTACCACACACCTATTAATGATGAAGAAGTCGATCTGTGCAGCGCGGTAATTCTCTCCAGCCTCACCGAAGAACCGCTACCACATGAGTTTTGTGAGATGTACCCGCAGGTAGCGCACTTGGCGTTCGGCCAGGATGTGGTGATCTGGCGGGACAAAACCTATCGGGTAGATCCGATCCTCTGCGACGGTGATGGACCCATAAACAAGCTGCGCCGCTGGTACGACCAGTTCTATCAACCGCTGGCCAGTTGAGCTGCGCACGCGCTACGGCGTTATCGTGATCTCCGCCATCCGATCGCCGGAGAAAGAGCCTGCGTACAGCTTACCTTCGTACATCACGGCCACCGTCGCCGGGCCGAACAGCTCGCCGGGGCTGGATTTGAATAACACATCGGTTTCGCCGGTTTTCGGGTCCACCGCCACCAGAGAGTAGGGGGCCGCGCAGGTGCCTTCCAGCAAGTCCATGCAGCCAATGATCTCCGTCAGCGACTCGTGCGAGGCCAGCAGCAAACGGCCATCCGGTAGCCAGGCGGAGTTATCGATATTGGCGACGGATACCCTCTGCAGAATGTCACCCGAGGGCAGGGCGTACTGGCGCAGCTCGCCTTCCGTGTAATTGTTCACCCACAGTGACTGGCTATCTTCAGATACTTCGATGCCATTCGGCACCCGAGCCGCGCTGTTGGGCAGAATGTTAATGCCTGCTTCCGGTGACCACAGATAAACGTGTCCCTGGCTGGCACCTATCAGAACTTTCAGAACGGTCAGCAATTCGCCTTCTCGCGGATACATGTGAGTGACCGCGAAACCCCCGTCGGGCAGTGCCGCCACGTCGTTGAGCGTGGCTTCCTCCGGGAAGCTGACGCAGCCGCGCCAGGCGATCCCTGGCGGTATGCCGGCATCTGCGTCCGGCGACACCTCATACATCAGCACCTGCTCAAGGCTGGCGTGATTCACAATCAGTAGCTGCAAGCTTTGGCCGCGTGGCGATAGATGTATGCCGTGCGGGGATAAGGTGTCTGGCACCGGACAATCGGCTTCGCCCCAAACTGTGCCGTCAGCGCCCGTGTCGATGTCAGCGCGGGTGACCAGTTCAACAAAGCCGGAGGCTGACTCGGGCTGGTACCACAGCACGCGACCGGGATATTTGCCCCCGTCGCCGTACTCGGCAACGATCAAACCGCCCGCGTCTGGCAGTGGCTCAATGTCTTCCGGCATTTGCACGCCACAGATGGGTGTGACTGCACCCACGGTATTGCAGCCGGTTTGTATCTGGCCGCCACAGCCCGCCAGGGTCCACAGGCCGAGGAGAAGCAGCAGGCCGCGAACAGGCATGGCTAGGCTTGCGCCTCGGTCGGCGCGGGTTGCCAGTCGGCCGCGTACACCTTATTGGCATGGGGGTCGTTTTTGCCACGGTAAATGCAGCGGGTGCCGTCCGGGTCGTAGATATAGGCGACACAGGCGTTGCAGTTGTCGCAGCGTGATGCCTTGATACTGCCCTCGCGAAACTTGTTGACCAGATCAGGGTCTCTCAAGAGCGCGCGCGCCAGCACCACGCACTCAAAGCCATCTGCCATCGCGGTCTCTGCGTTGTCCAGTGACTTTACGCCGCCCAGGTAGGCCAGTGGCAGGCTGACTTCTGCACGAATCTTCTGCGAGTACTCGCGGAAGTACATTTCGCGGAATTCCATTTTCCGTTCTGAGGATGCAGCGACCTGCATCATAAACGCGCTAATGTGATCCCCGGTTTTCTTCATCACTTTAACGATTTCCTGCCGGTTCATATTGCTGCCGAACATGAACCAGGTGGACTCCACGTTGCGACCGCCGGAGAGCACCAGCATGTGAGCGCCAGCCTGTTCCAGCGCCTTTGCCGTCACAATGCCATCTTCTACCGTGGCACCTCGGCTGGGCCCATCGGCCACATTGATTTTGGCAATCACCGCCAGGTCATCGCCGACGGCTTCACGCACCGCGGTCAAAACACGGGCCGGGAAACGCACGCGGTTCTCTGCACTCCCGCCGTATTGATCTGTGCGGCGGTTGCTCATGGGCGAAATAAACTGGTTGAGAAGATAGCCATGCCCCATATGGATTTCGACGGCGTCGAAGCCGCCCTCGAGAGCGAGCTTTGCGCCCTGCACGAACTCATCAATCACCTGCGTCATGTCGGCTTCGTTCATGGCCCGGGACAGAAAGTTGCCCTTCATCATCCCCGCCGGATTGAAACCGGCAGAAGAACTGATCAGGCGACCGCGCACATGCATACCCGTAACAAACGAGCCGCCATGGGTAATCTGGGCAGAAATGGCAGCACCCTGTTCATGCACCGCGTCGGTTAGCGTGCGGAAATCCGGCAATATCTCAGGCCGAATCCAGGGCTGATTGGGCAGGGTGCGGCCTACCTTGGCAACGCTCAAATAGGCCACGGTGGTCATACCGACGCCGCCGGCTGCCAGCTCTCGGTGGTGGTTGACCAGCGCTGCCGTGGGGTGCCCGTCCAGGCACATGCCTTCATTAGCACCGGACTTGATGAATCGGTTTCGCAGGGTCAGCGGCCCGATGGTGACCGGATCGAAGGGCGAAGGTGGCGTTGTAATCGTCGACTGGGCCTCAGCAGTCATTTCGCGTTATCTCTTTTGTCGCTGCGGATCAGAAATGTACAACACTGGCGCACTGCGTGCGGTCTGAGAAACTGGACCGACAACGCGCGACAGAGGCCGTGGCTTCAGAGAATAGTCTGCCTGCAGACAGCGCCCGTTTGCCGCTGCTAGGGCTGTTCCTGCGATCCGGGGACCACGCCGGCCGGCAACCCCGCAATATGATCAGCAATTTTGCCCGGCTGGGTAAACCAGACCTGCTCTGCGTCGGCATGTGAGCAGATATGCTCCAACGCTCGGCGCAGCTGGGCGAGACGGAAAGGCTGCCCCACAATTGGCGTGTGTAGCGACACAGCACAGACCAGCGGTTGCTTTTCAGACTGACGCAGCAGCTCCTCAAACTGGTCAATAATCATGCCGGTAAAGTCGAGCGCAGTATGGTGTCGGGTCAGCATAGCCGGCGCGTCATTGATCTCTACGGGATAGGGCATTGAGAGTAAAGGGCCTGATTGTGTGGACAGCCAGACAGGCTGGTCATCCAGCGGCCAATCGAGCACATAGTTATACCCGGCGTCTTTGAGCAGTTCAGGTGTGGTCGCGGTCTCGGAAATCCAAGGGCCTAGCCAGCCCCGTGGCGCGCGGCCTTCGTGCTGCGTCAAAATCGAGGTGGCCTCTTCGATCAATGCGCGCTCTTCAGCCTCATCGAGGTCTCCCTGGCGCTCTGAGTTTGTGCGGCCATGCGCCACCACCTCATCTCCACGCGCTCTGGCGCGGTCGAGAATTTGTGGCGCGTAGTCATAAACCGTTGAATTCACCAGCATGCAGGCGGGCAGTTGTAGCGCATCAAACAGATCGAACAGCCGCCAGACTCCCACCCGCGAGCCGTAATCGCGCCAGGCATAGTTACGCACGTCAGGCTGCGGCGTGGCGTAGGACGGGGTATGGCCCAGGCCTTCACCAAAGTGGAAGTGCTCTATATTTACAGCGATATAAAACGCCAGCCGCTTTCCTTCGGGCCACGTATAGTGAGCCCGCTCGATAATTGGACTGTATTGATAACGGCCGTGGGTTTTCAGTTGCATTACAAACGTTGCTCCACCTGATCATTAAACCGCCAGACAGGACCGTCGGCCCTGTCCTCCACCACTACACCACGCTGTGTGAGTTCGTCGCGGATTCGGTCAGCTTCTGAGTAATTACCATCGGCTCGCGCAGCCAGCCTTTCCTCTACCAGACGCTGGATGTCTGCAGTATCCGCATCCTCCGCTTCGGGCGAGGCAAACCATGTTGCAGGGTCTTGCTGCAGCAGGCCCAGCATCTCGCCTGCCTCTAATAGCGACGCCTTGTATTCAGCCCGCGCTTGCGCACTGTCTGCACTGCGCGCGGCTTTCGCAAGTTGGAACAACTCGGCGCTCGCGCGCGGGAAATTAAGGTCATCCTCCAGCGCCGCGATAAAACCCTCCAGTAGAGACTGCGGTGCTGCAATCTCCTCAACGTCTTCGAGATCGCGGATTGCAGCATAGAGTCGGTCGAGTCCGCGCTTTGCCTGCACGAGGCCCTCGGCACTCCAGTCCAGTGGCTGGCGGTAGTGGGCGCCCAGCAAGGCAAAGCGGATAGCCTCACCTGGCGCCTGGGCCAGCAGATCGCGCACCAGCAGCACGTTGCCAAGCGACTTGGACATCTTGCGCCCCTCGACCGTGATAAAGCCATTGTGAACCCAGTACCGGCAATAGAGCTCACCGTCGTGTGCGCAGGTGCCCTGTGCGATCTCGTTTTCATGGTGTGGGAACACCAGATCCTGCCCACCACCGTGGATATCAATGGAAGCGCCAAGATGCCGTTCAATCATTGCGGAGCACTCAACGTGCCAGCCTGGCCGTCCGCGCCCCCAGGGGCTATCCCAACCAGGTAAATCCTCTGTTGATGGTTTCCAAAGCACGAAGTCTGCGGGGTCGCGTTTGAATGGCGCGACTTCAATGCGCGCGCCATGCACCATCTCATCACGGCTGCGACCCGATAGCGCGCCGTACTCTGTAAAAGAAGGAACATGAAACAATACATGCCCCTCGACCTCGTAGGCGTGCCCGCGCTCGATCAGGCCCTCGACCATGTCGATGATGTCAGGAATATGCGTTGTCACGCGCGGCTCTAAATCGGGTGTTAACACACCCAGCGACGCCATATCCTCATGATAGGCATCGATGTAACGATCAGTAATGGCAGAGATTGTTTGTCCTGTCTCCCTGGCAGCAGCGTTTATCTTGTCATCCACGTCGGTAAAGTTGCGGGCGTAGATGACGCGACCAAAGCGTCGCTTGAGTAAACGGTATAGAACATCAAAGACAACCGCAGGCCGCGCGTTGCCTATGTGTGCAAAGTTATAGACGGTTGGGCCGCAGACATACATCGTTACTTTGTCAGGGTTCGCCGGAACGAATGCTTCTTTGGTTCGTGTCAGTGTATTGGTGAGTTGTAGGGTCATTAAATCGGCTACAAGTTATGCATGGGCGCTGGGTTGCGCTTCCAGGCTCGTGGCTAAAAAGGAGGTCTTGCGATCCCAGAGGTGATTTGATTCAGGCCGGCTTGGCCTCGCTACAGCTTGCGCAGGTTCCCTGAACCTCTACCACACGCCGTGACACCTTAAACCCAAGCCCGGCTGCGCTTCTCTGAAGCTGCTGTCCAACGCCGGGGTCTTCTATCTCAGACATGCCGCCGCAGTCACTACAAATAAAAAACAGGCAATCATCGGGTCGTTCCGGATGCGTACAGGGCGCGTAGGCATTCCGACTTTCAATCTTGGCTGCCAGCCCTTGCTCAATAAGAAACTCAAGTGCTCGGTATACGGTAGGTGGCGCAATGTTGCGGCCCACTTTTTCCTGCAGCGCCTGCACCAGGTCGTAGGCGCCCCGCGGCGCATCCATTTCGTAAAGAAGCTCCAGCACTTGCCGACGAATGGCGGTGAGGCGCACACCGCGCTCGGCACACAGGGAAGCCGCTAACGCTACGGCACCTTCCGCAGAGGACTGATCGCTGCCAGTGGGTCGACCCGAGCCGGACGGTGCAGACGAGCTTGTCACTGGAATAGTTTCTGTTGCGGCCTCATATTGAAACGTTATAACGTTGCACACGTGCTGACGCAAGTGTGATTTATAAGGCGACAAGCACGAACGCTTTTACAGCGCGTAGCACACTCGCTGCTTTACGAAAATTCCAGGTAACAAAGAATGAGTACAGACAACGATAGCGCCCCCGTATCCGCGCCTTTCGCCGACCGCATCACTGTTGAGCAAGTGGAAGAGGGTTCCGACCTGGCGCCAAAATTTGACGCAGACGGACTGATTCCCTGTGTCACGACGGACGCCGCATCCGGCGACGTCCTGATGCTGGCTTATATGAACAGAGAGGCGCTGGCGCTGACGATCTCTTCGGGCGAAGCGCATTACTGGAGTCGGAGTCATCAGAGTCTCTGGCATAAAGGTGCGACCAGTGGCCTTGTGCAGAAAGTGGTCGAGCTACTCATTGACGACGACCAGGATGCGGTCTGGTTGCGCGTTAGCGTGGCAGGTTCTGGTGCGAGCTGCCATGTGGGGTATCGCTCCTGTTTTTACCGGTCCGTTGAATTGGGTGGCAGCGCTGATAAGCCTGCGCACCTGGTGTTCACTGAATCCGAGAAAACCTTTGACCCGAAAGCGGTGTATGGAGACGCGCCCAACCCGACTCAACTGTAACAGTGGGCGGTATACAGGTCGCCTCAAACGCACTCGTATCACTGCAATTTCGCAATGGAACAGGGTGTTGTTACAGGGGCTTCCGCCGGTGGCGGAAAAAGCAATATCCTCAAGGCAAGGAGACAACGGCGTAACTGAATACGGTTATGGATAGCCAGATAACACGCATTGACGAAGTACAGGAACGCGTTGGCAAGCTCCCGGGGCCGCGCGATATGAAGGTCATCGATTTCCTGGATGCCCATGCGCTGCGCTGGTTGTCGCTATCGTCTTTCTGCATTTTGGTGCTGCGTGACGCAGGCGCCCCGATGATGACCGCCGCAGGCGGCAATGCGGGCTTTATGACAGCGCCGACCGAGCGGCAGATAGACCTATCTCTGGATTGCGTAGACGATACTGCCGTGCTGCATCCAGGAGCGTCTTTTGGCGCGCTGTTCTTCCTGTCTGGCATGACGGAAACACTGCGAATTAACGGCAGGGTAGACAGAGTCACGGATGGCGTCGCCGCGCTAACAGTGCAAGAGTGTTACCTGCACTGCGGCAAAGCGCTGCTGCGTTCTGATTTCTGGGCACCAGTAGAAGGTGTCGGTAACGCTGGCACAATAGAGGACGCCATACAGCAGAGCCGCCTGCTGGCACTGGGCACCGTGGATGCAGATGGCAATGCAGACGTCAGCCCCAAGGGTGACCCCGCCGGGCGACTGTTACACAAGAAAGAGAATGCCGTCTGGTACCCGGATCGACCGGGTAACCGGCGCATAGACAGCTTCCGAAACATTCTGGCGCAGCCCCAGGTAGCGCTGCTGGCCCTGGTCCCGGGATCTGCGTCTATGTTGTACATCACGGGCGAGGCTGTTATCAGCGATGATCTTGAGCAGCGCCAGGTGTTTGCTGTGAAGGACAAGCTGCCCACACTGGTGACACGAGTAGCGATCAGTCACGCGGCGCTGCAGCAAAGCCAGGCCCTGGCCAGAGCAAAGCTGTGGCCCACGCAGCCCGCGCCGGAGGGCTTGCGAGCAGCGGATATTTTCCGGGATCATATGAAACTCAGCAAAGAGAAGGGGCTGGACGCCCGCGTCGCGCGCGCCGCAGTATCCGTCCCCGGACTGCTGAAACGAGGCCTTGAATCCGACTACGAGAAGAACATGTACTAGGGCAGCGAGCGCTCCGCGCTGGTCGCCTAAGCAAGGAGCCTCATCATGCCGCAAGTTACTTTGGCGTTCGCCGCCGCACTGATTGTTTTAGGACTTTTTAGCTGGATCGCCGCCGGGCAATCCAGCATAACGGCACTCATTCCTGCCTTTTTCGGCCTGGGTCTGGCCGTCGCTGGATTCATCGCCCTCAAGGAAAGCCTGCGCAAGCACGCCATGCATTTGGCGGCTGTCGTAGCGCTTTTGGGCGCGATCGGTGCATTGATGCGCGGGATTCCGGGCATACTCGCCGCCGATGGCGACCTCAGGCTGGCCACCGTGTCGCAACTGGTCATGGGCGTTGCGATGATCGTGTTTCTGGTGCTGTGTGTGCGGTCGTTTATCGCCGCGCGGAAAGCCAGAGAGGTCGACGCCTAGGCCTCTCTGCGTTCGGCCAGTTAACGCCGGGCGACTCCACGCCGGGCGATCTTCACCATCTCCACCAGCACCGCACGAAGATCGTCCCGACCCTCAGCCTGGCGATGAAATGGTATCGTCACCGGCGCACCGTCCACTTCCAGCTCCATCGCCTCCAGTGATACATCCGTCATCACAGCGCGTTCGGCCAGGGCGATACCGGCAAAGTGCTGCGCATACATAAGACAGGCGTCGGCGTGGTCTTCGTTCATGTGTTCGATGACGCCTCGCTTGGCGTCGTTTTCCAAAATCGTCATCGCGTATGCCTTTAGAGTTAACCCATCTCCACAGTCGATGCGCGGAGATTGTAGTTGTTGATCGCGTAGCTTGTCTGCGTGCGCCAGCAATACGTACGGATCGTCTTTCGGACCGTTATACTGCTGATATAAGAATAACGTCTAACGGGGTACGCGCCGAATTGCGCTTGGCTCTCCAGTGATCATCGCTAAGCCGCAAGCTATGTGCATATACAGGGTCGTTCTGTTGGCGGTGTTGCTAACGGCCTGTAGTGCAGACCCGCCGCCGGAAGCTGTGTATGCGGTGGCCGAGTTGGGTGAGGGCAAGACGCTGCAGCCCTGCCAAGATCAGTACCCGCTACGTCGGGCATTCTTCGGCGACCTGCACGTGCATACTTCGCTGTCTACCGACGCCTATAGCTTTGGCGTTACGGCTCTGCCTGACGACGCCTATCGCTATGCCTTTGGCGGCGAACTTTCACTGACTGGCGACCGCATGGCACGTATCGACCGGCCACTGGATTTTGCCGCGGTTACCGACCATGCAGAGTTCTTCGGTGAAATGGCCTTGTGCACCAACCCCGCCAGCGAGGTGTATGGAGTAGAGTTCTGTTCTGTAATTCGTGAAGGCACAGGCAGGGAGCCCGCTCTGGTGGCGCGGATTATGGCGCCGTTTCGATTGCGGGGGCCTGACACCTGCGGCCAAGACGGTGAGCGCTGCGGCCTGGCATCGGAAGACATCTGGCAGCAAACCGTGCGCGCCGCAGAACGCTGGAACGACGCCAGCGCAGACTGCCAGTACAGCGCTTTCGCCGCCTATGAATACAGCTCGTACCGACTGGGTTCTAACCTGCATCGCAATGTGATCTTTAAAAACACCAGCGTGCCCCGTCGCCCGGTATCCTATCTGGAAGCCATCCGCGAATGGGATTTGTGGCGCATTCTGAAGGCGCGCTGCATCGACGGCAGTGAGGCCTGCGACGTGCTGGCGATCCCGCATAATTCCAACATTAGCAATGGCCGTATGTTTGCCGTGGACTATCCGGGCGCTCACACACTTGAGGAGGAAGCATCGCGGGCAACGCTGCGCAGCGTCATGGAGCCCCTGGTGGAAATCATGCAGCACAAGGGGGATTCGGAATGCCGCAATGGTTTGCCGGGGGTGCTCGCTGCCAACGATGAACTGTGCGAGTTCGAAGCCTTTGAAGACTTTGCAATGGCCCGAGGCCGAGAGGATTTTGAGGCCGACGCCTGCTACGAAGGCCCGCTGGCAGATGCGCTACCGCATCTAGGGCCAGACTGCCTGAGCCGACGCAACTACGTACGCTATGCGCTGATCGAGGGTTTGTCGGAAGCGGGCCGGTTAGGTGTTAACCCCTTCAAACTCGGCATCATTGCCAGCACGGATACACACAATGCCCTGGCAGGCGGTGTAAGCGAGCGCGACTTTCCCGGACACCTGGGCATCGGTGACGAGTCTCCACAGCAACGAGTGCAGTACAGCCCTGACATTCCCGGCAACACCAGCAACAACCCCGGAGGACTCGTCGGTATCTGGGCAGAGGAAAACCGGCGCGAGTCCCTGTTTGACGCGATGAAGCGGCGCGAAGTCTTTGGCACCAGCGGCCCCCGGATCAAGCCGCGTTTCTTCGGGGGTTGGGAACTGCCTACCGATTTGTGCGACAGGCCAGATGCAATCGCAGAAGCCTACGAACAAGGCGTACCCATGGGCGCCGACCTACCCGCCGCCAATGGCCAGCAAGCACCCCGCTTCTACGCTGCCGCACTCGCCGACCCCGCAGGAACACCGCTGCAACAGTTACAAGTCATCAAAGGCTGGGTAGATACCGACGGCAACCAACACTCCTCCGTTGTCACCGTCGCTGGTGACCCGAACAACGGTGCAACGGTAAACCACTATACCTGCGCCCCGGAAGGCCCCGGCCAACCGCAGCTATGTGCGGTATGGCAGGACGATGATTTCGATCCAGACCTTGATGCCGTCTACTACCTGCGGGTGGTTGAAAACCCAAGCTGCCGCTATAGCGCGTGGCAGTGTCTAAACCTAAATGGCAATTACCGTCCTGCCCACTGTGACAAACCGCCGGTGGCCGCTGTTATTCAGGAGAGGGCCTGGACGTCGCCGATTTGGTATACCAGCCGGGCTCAGTAGTGTCGTCTCAAGAGACACTTTTAATCGTAGGTTGATACTGGCCATTTCTCCTGGTTTGGTTAAACAGGCTGGAGACCCTATCCGGATAAGTTTGCTCTTACCCGCTAAAATCGTAGCTATGCTCGATTGCGGACGGAGTATCACCGCAGATCATGAGCAATACTCAACGACTAACACGCACCTGATAAACGTCGGTATACTCTGCCGCGCTTGCTAAGACAGTGTTGTTCCGAGGTATCGTCTTGAAGTCTCTTCTCTCACCGTTATCGCTGCTTCTACTATGCCTGTCTGGCTGCAAAATTGTCGTTGAGGTCTCAGAAAATGGCACTGTCATCACTGAATCCGAGAGCTTCCGGTGCGAACAGGGCAGTGTCTGCGAGATTGACGTCGACGATGCGACGTTCGAAGAGACATTCGTGGCTGTGCCTATTGAAGGCTTTGAGTTCAGGGGTTGGAAGCGACGACCTTTCGGGCTCTGCCAACAGGACGCTGACCGCCTCGAGCCATGCGTGGTGTCCACAGTCCTTGCTGAGGCCAGCGTTGAATTTGTTGACTTGCTGCTACGAGATATTCCGGTATACCTGGAACCGGAATTTACGGCGGCACCAAGAACAACTCTGATTTTCCCCTCTCTAAGTTCTTTCTCTCGAGGGTCTACCACGATCGTACGCGGAGAGTCTTCTGACACGGATGGAGTCGCATTTGTGCTGGTCAACGGCAGAACGGCAGCTCTTGCTGTCAATAGTGAAGCTTCATCAAAAAGTGCTAATTCGACCAGTGTAGCTTGGGAGGCAGAAATACCTCTGGAGGTTGGCAACAACAAGATATCCATCAGTATTGTCGATGCGCTGGGAAACATCAGTGAAGCAATCGGGTCCGCTGAGCTCGTATACCTGCCCACGCCAGCCCGCTATGTATTCGACCCTGTTTACAACCAAATTCTAGGTATTGGTCGGCAAGTCGCACCGAACTGGGAGTTAATCAGTTACGACCTGGGGACTGGAGGTGCGCAGGTGATAACCCGTCAGTTCCCTCTCCGTCCAACCGCATACTGTTACAAGCCCGATATGCGTTCTTATATTTATGCGAGTAACACCCGTAATGATGCAGTCACAATAAGTGCCTTTGACATCGATACGAAACAGTTCCGCAGTGTAGGTTTTTTAACACTAAATAGTGTAGTTCAGGACTCCACGTCTGCAGCTCTAGGCCTAAAGCTGGCGTGCGACACCGGCGACGATAGCGCCTATTTAAAATACTCTTTCTACAATCCAGATGATCCAGCAGCACCCTACACTTTCATCACTAAAACCAACCTTACATCAGGAAAAACCGAGCGACTTGCTGAGTTCAATACACAAGTAAGCGAAGGAATTCTTATCGACTCGATGGCCATAATGGGCAGTGCACTGATCGTGGACCCCAGCGGCTCTTCTGCGCGCAGGCCCTTGCTTAGCATCAACACAAACAGCGGCAATGTGACGGAGCTCCCGAGAAGTGACATCGCTAGAATCAGCTTGAACGGGCCTGTCCGCATAGCGACCGATCCCAGTACCGAAACCATTTATTTAGCCAACGATGACGCCTTTTTTCGATATGACGTAGACAGTGAAAGATTTACCTGGTTTTCCGATAACTTTTCCGGCGCAGGTGATGCATTTGGAGATTTGGGATCTTTGTACGCTGATCTGGCACGCAACCGGGTTATCACTTGGGATGGCAATAACAGTGCCTTCCTTGGCGTTGACGTAGATTCGGGACAACGCAGTGAGTTACTGGCGATACGCCGGGGAAGCGGGGGCAGAATCGTAGCTCCAATAGAGTTATCAGCCACCAGCGACCAGTTGAAGCTATTCGCGCTAGACGCTGGCAGCACAACCCTTCCAGCCCGTTTGATTTCCATCGATACCGCTACGGGAAACAGGCAGCATATTAGTGACTTCTCTGTACTCCCTGCTAGTGATGCACCTAACAGTCTAGATATCGATGAGCAGGAGGAACTTGCCTACGTCAGTTTTCCAGATCGCATCCTAGAGGTAAGCCTGAAGACAGGTCGACAATCACTCATTACAGACAGCGACTTTGGGTTTGGTTCTACTTTCGGCAATGCGGTGGGAGTAGTACTGGATAAGCCCAACAATCGACTGATTTACGCTGACAATGAAAAGCACGCAATCATGCAAGTGGCGCTGGATGTCAAACTAAGGTCTCCTTTGTCCAGCGCGGAAGGGCTTGGTGACGGCGAGCCTTTTGTTGAAATTACGTCCCTGGCGCTCGATATTGAAAACAACAGGCTATTTGCCGCGGATCAAGGCTTGGGTGCAGTCTTTTCTGTGGACCTTACAACCGGTGACCGGACTATGCTCGCCGACACGTGTTTAACGAACGGTGGCTTTGACGTTCTCAACCCTGGCGACTTGTTAAACAAAGTTATCATTGCTGGTGAAAAACTCATCTTAAACACGGCTCTAATGGCAGAAGTGGACTTACGCTCAGGGGTCTGTACCACGAATCAGTCTTATTTAGTCGACCTTCAACGTCCACGGGATATCGTACCCATTGGGCATGATGTATTCCTTTTCATACTGCCGGGAGCAGTAGGTCTTCTTGATACAGAAACTAGGGAAGTTACATATATCAGTAATTAAAGAGCCTTTGCATAACTCGATGACGCCTCGGCCTTGCCGTCAATAGTATTGTTGTCAGCGTTAGCCGTGTTCTGTATTTGATAGTTCTCGTATTCAAATTTCCTCGCGTTGTTGGCCCACATGACGCGCTTGCTTGTATACTCCTGACTGCTATTGGGACCGCTGTTGGTTGAGGTATCGTCTTGAAAGCTCACTTCCTGCTCTGCTTATCTATTCTGTTTGGCCTGTCTAGCTGCAAAATTATCCTTAATGTCCCAGAGAGCGGCACTATAAGCACAGAATCGGGTTCCATCTCATGTGATGCTGGCCGCATCTGCGAAATTGATGTTGACGATGCCGATTTCGAGGAGGTCTTTGTTGCAACGCCCTCTGCTGGCTTTGAATTCAGGGGCTGGAGACGCCGTGCGGGCGGCTTATGTCAGGGAAGTGAAGAACGTCTTTCACCCTGCTTGGTCTCTACAGCCATCGCCGAAGGAGAACCAGCACTTTTGGATGTTCTACTGCTGGATTTCCCGGTTTTTCTGGAGCCTGAGTTTGCGCCTGCACCCCGATCAACACTTATCTTTCCTTCTGCTAGCTCTATATCTAAAAAGCCTGAAACAACTATACGTGGTGAATCCTACGATATGGACGGCATCTCGACTGTGCTAGTGAATGGCAGAACGGCGACGCTAACCATCGATAGTGACGCCGCTGAAAGTAGCTCTACTCCGCGCGCATCGACCTGGGAGGTTGAACTGCCGCTTGCAGCGGGAAGCAACGACGTCTCTGTCAGCATTGTGGATACATTGGGAAACGTAAGCGAACAAACCGGTCTAGCAGAGATTGAATACACGCCGATACCGCTTCTATACGCTTTCGATCCAACAACTAATCAACTCGTTGGCGTCGGACAAGAACGTAGCACCGGCTGGGAGTTTGTTTCGACAGACTTAGTGACAGGTGAGTCTCAAATCAACACATCCCAGTTTCCATTGCGCCCGCAAGCCTACTGTTACAAACCTGACACGCGCGAATATTTGTACGTCGAAATCCCACAGAGTGACCAGGCACTAGTCAGCATTTACGATGTGGACTCCGGTCTGCATCGCGATGTTAGCACTTTGACGCTGAATGCGACGGACAGCTTCAATATTTCGCAGCCCTTTGGTCTTAGCCTGTCTTGTGGCGCTGATAACGGTAATGCCTACTTAACATACTCCATCATCAACCTAAACGTGCCATCAACTACGAGTACATACATCATTAGACTTAGCATTGAAACAGGCGCGGCGGAGGAGTTGGTGAGTTTTGAGCCGAAAGGGGATGAAAGGCTGCGAATTGGCACTGTTGAACTCATGGGTGAGGACCTGATCGCTAGGCGTACCGGCCCTTCAGACAATGATAGAGTTTTGCTCCGCATCAACACTGTGTCTGGCGAGATAACGGAACTCGAAGAAAGCAGAGGCCAGTTCGTTCTCAGCATGGCGACAGATTCAAGCGCCGGAATTATCTATACGGTGGACTTTAGCGGGATATATAAATTTCAGCCGGGTCTAACTGGGTTGAGCTTAGTCTCCATCAACGGCGTTCCCGGAGTGGAGGATTTTGGAAACCTTGGACGAATGACTGTCGATACGGCCCGCAATCGGCTTCTAATCTGGGATGGCGACAGCGAGAGCTATCTCGGCGTTGATCTCGACTCTGGGCGCCGCAGCGAGGTTTTCTCTGTTCGCCGCGGCGAGGGAGACAAGATCGCCAATCCCAAACTCATAGCAATGAGTAGCGACAAAAAGACTCTGTACGTCATCGATGGTGGTAACCCCACATTACCAAGTAGACTAATCGCTGTTGAATATTCAACGGGTAACCGACGACTCATCGCGGATTTCTCCATTCTTCGATTAAGCGATTTATCCAATAGCCTGGAGATAGATGACGATAAACAGCTCGCCTATATCGGATTCCCAACGCGCATCGTCGCAGTAAGCCTGCAGAATGGACAGCAGTCTGTGGTCGCAGATAGCGACATTGGATTTGGTTCGACCTTCGGTGCTAGTGCAGGAGTGGTGCTGGACGAGCAGTCAAATCGCCTGCTGTATGCCGACAGTGAGCAGCAGTCTATCGTGCAGATAGAATTGGCCACCTTGAGGAGAACAGTTCTGTCCCGTGCGGAAGAAAAGGGTGAGGGACAGCCATTTACGGCCTTGCAGTCGTTAGAGCTGGACAATGACAGCAGCAGAGTGTTTGCCGCTGATCAGGGCCTAGGCGCGGTTTTTTCTGTGAATCTGACCACGGGCGATAGAACGAGACTAACAGCTACATGTCGCGACGAACGGGGTCTGGGGCTCCTGGGTCCATCCTGGGCTCTCGGGCGGATTATCTATACGGGTGATACTCTAATACTTTTCACACGTGATATTTCAGAGGTAGATGTAGACTCTGGTGATTGTCGAGGCGACCGTTCCTATCATCCCGATGGCATAAAGCCGATCGAACTTATTCCAGTGGGCCAGGATACCCTATTGTTTGGCATCTTCGGCGGAGAGGTTGGTCTGCTTGATAGAAGAACTGGTGCCTCAGTCGTAATTAGCCTGTGAGTCTTTGTGCCACGACCATAAGCACTCCTTCCAACAGCAAACCAGAATCCTTTGCCGTCCAACAGACTCCTCGGAACATAAGGGGCCGGAACCCTATGCTGCAGCTGCCGCGAGGCTCACAGGGTCAGGTAAGCGAAAGCCGCTTGTACGATATCCCAGCCGTTCCTGAGGTAATGGCTAATCCCTTTGGCCCGTGATTTGACGCCGGCCATGACCTGGTCGAGTTCCGCTCGGTTGTAGTAGCGGCGTTGGTAGTACACGGCGTCCACCGAGTGGCTGTTGCGGATGTCTTCTAGCGGGTTTTCCCTAAGCAGTATTAGGTTTGCTGCCTTACCAACGCTGATGCTGCCGTGCTCTTCCTCCATGCCTTCATATTCCGCCGCCGTTACGGTTGCTGCATGCAATACGTCGGCGGCGGACATGCCCCCTTCGACCATCATCAGCATCTCGTCGTGGAAACTGGCACCGGGATAAATGAGCGTATCGCCCGTGTCGGTGCCCACCATGACTTTGACGCCGGCCTCATGCGCAAGGCCCGTGAGCGTCTGGCCGTGGACAACGTGATCGATGAACGCCTGCTCCTGCTCTGGCTGATTGCCAAACAGCTCGATGTAGTTTTCTGCGTTGGGGTTCCAGCGTGTCGCCAGCGCTAAATCGCCGACGTAATCTGCACGTAGGTCATGGCGCCACGGGAACGTGTGCATAACGGTTTCCGCCCAACGTGTGACGTGCGTTGGCACGTAGTAGCTGTCCGCTTCTGCCCACAGCGCCAATAGTTTCTGGCAGCGCTCTGGATTAAAGCGGTTGATGATATCTCGATAGTGGGCCTTCGAACTGCGCACATATTCGTAGTCTTCGGGTTGCTCAGACTCTAGCGTCTCGCGCTGTTCCTGGTTGAGCGCCAGAAAGTGAGCAATGGCGGGACGTAGTTCCTCTTCAACATCACTGCATGAAAGGGGCAACTGAACGGCATGTTCGACGCTGCGCTGGCCGGCCTCAATCGCCTCGGATAAGAATACGCCCTGCGGCAGGTGTCCGCCCACTTCGAGATCGAGCCGCTTGGCCTCCTCCATCATGCCGAAGAAAGCGTCGCGATTAATACCGCTATAAGGTTTGATGAAATCGACGCCTCGCCGTTTCAGATAGCGTGCCAGCTCGCGGCCCTGTTCCGCTGTGCTTGGCGCTAGATAGGCGGGCTGATTTTTCATGGCGAGGCCCATTTCAGGTGGGCCGTTCACTGGATAGCTTCCTAGGCCGACCAGTTCGGGTCCCAGCATCTCGCCCTGTGAGACAAGCGCATTAAGCGCGCGGAATTGGTCTACGGAATAGCCCAGACTGCACGTTATACCGAAGCAGTCAGAGTTGAGATTGCGAGCGTACATCACGCCATATGCGACCAAGGCGGGCATGGACTCGAGGCGAAATCCAGGTATCGGATAGGACACATGGGTGTGCATGTTCCACAAGCCTGGCAGCATGTACCTGCCATTGCCATCAATCACCGTGGTGTCGGCAGGCGCAGCAGAAGATTCGCTGACGGACTGAATCACTCCGCCCCTGATGATGACCATCTGGTCCTCTAGCAGGTCACCGGTTTCCGTGTTGATGACGTGTACATTCTGGATGGCCAGTGCATCCAGAGGATTGCCTGACGGAGGTACGACATCGTTCTGATTGCTGAATAAGAACAGCGCGAAGACAAGTAGGAGAGGTAGCCCGACAAGAGCAGCGACGAGGCTCAATGCGATGCGCAGCAAAAGCTTCATACAAAGAGTATAGGTAGCGCTTAAACTATTTCAATATAAAGATAGATGACTGACTGATACGAGTTAAGGTGACAGTACACCCAATTATTGGTCTCGGTTGACTTTAAACCACAGCGATTTGAATTGAGTAGACTGTCCCTAGAGCCCCCTCGCGCCAGCTCGCAGGCTATTTTTTCACCATCGATAGACTGGATTTCAAACTCCTCGACCGGCTGACCGAAGTCTTTCACGGCCTTCTTGGATTTGGTGTCGTAATCGTCCGCCGACTCGAAGTAAAACCCCGTCGCCGAGATATCGCAGGGTTTTGCGTAGAGTGTGGTCATTGTTTCTCTTCCTTATCTTCAATGGATACAGGCCCGCGGCATGCGGGTCTGCCCTTCGGCGAGAAGCAGGGTGGGCAAAGGCAAGCCGAGGGAGATCACCCGGCTTGTACAAGTAAGCGAAGACGCATGCGGAAGGTTTCGGATGCGGCTTGTCCTGCGCCAGGGGCAGCAGCCCCTAAGCTCTGTCATCCGCGAGGGATCGTCACCATAGGGCCAAGATCCGATGAACTGGCGAGAGGGGCTTGGAGAGGCTTAAAGCGAGCCGAGCAGAGCCCCGTCTGAGAGTAGCGAAGGCGCGGTCTAAGCCGACACCAAAACCGCCAATAAACCCGCCATTCGGG
>JBCDKJ010000065.1:0-19440 GCA_038746745.1 Pseudomonadota bacterium | reverse complement strand
TTGTGAAATCCCAGCTGGCTCCAGGTGAGTACTTCGATCAACTCTTCCAGTGTGCCAATGCCGCCGGGCAGGGCAATGAAACCGTCGGAGAGCGAGGCCATCTTCATTTTGCGTTCGTGCATGGAGCTGACTTCAATCAGCTCAGTCACGGCGCCATGTCCTACCTCTTTCTCCAGCAAGTCTGTTGGGATCACGCCGATAACGTGGCCGCCGGCTGCCATCGCAGCGTCTGCGGCAGCACCCATCAGTCCGACGTGTCCTCCGCCATAGACCAGCTTGTGGCCGCGCCGCGCAATAAGGTCACCCATTTCTCGGGCCGCGTCCATAAACACCTGGTCGTCGCCGGGGCTGGCACCGCAATAGATACAAATGGAGCGTGGGTTCATCGAGCTAGCCTGGGTGCAAAAGGGCGATGGTATACGATTAGGTCGCGTTGCTAATAACGAACAGGAATAAAACCCATGGGGCATTGGCAGGGGCAGGTGGCGGTTATCACGGGCGCCGGTAGTGGCATTGGTCGAGGCCTGGCAAGGTTTGCATTGGGTCAGGGTATGCGCGTGTTTGCCGCAGATATTGATACCCGGGGTCTTTCAGCACTGGGGGATCACGCTGAACTGAAAACCTTTGTTGTGGACGTATCCGACGCTGACGCGGTGCAGTCATTTGCAGAGCAGGTCTTCATCGATACGGGTCAGGTCAACCTGCTGTTCAATAACGCTGGCATTTTGGTCGATGGAAAAAGCTGGGAACGCAGTCTTGAGGACTGGCGCTGGGGTTTAGACGTCAACGTGATGGGTGTCGTCCACGGAATTCGCAGCTTTCTGCCGCGCATGCTGGAACAGCAAGCACTCGGGCGTATCGTAAACACGTCCTCTATCGGCGGTTTACTGGGAGGTGGACCGTTCATGGCCATATACCAGGCAACGAAACACGCCATTACTGCGATGACGGAGTCTCTGCACCAGGAACTCCTGTTAGAACCTGCGCCGATTTCGGCATCCGTGCTGTGTCCTGGCGAAGTCGACACCGGCATCTGGCACTCTGACCGACACCGTACAGAGCCGTCTAAAGCTATGCTCTCTGAGGCGGAGGCAGGCTTTCGTGAAGCTCTGGTCGCGCAGGTTGCCGCCGGCCACTCGCCCGATGATTTTGCCGCCATGGTGTTTGCGGGAATAGACGCGGGGCAATTCTATTTGCTTCCCGGTGTTGAGGTTACGGTCCTGCTGCGGCAGCGAGTCGACGATATTGCCAACGGTCGCGCACCGGCGCCTCTGTTTCAGGCGTAAGCGCGCAAGCATCTTCTGTAAAGAAACGTCAAAGCAGGTAAAACCCTGCAAATATCAAGGTTTTCTCACAATCAGCGTGCTACGGTCGAAGCGAATCAGCAGTCAGAGCGCGTATGCCGATGACACCACGCAATCCACACTACCTTCTGTTGACGGCCGTGATCGTGGTTTTGAGCGCCTGCAAACACCCCCTGGCCATTGAAGGTGAAGGCGACATTGTCGACCTGAATGGTTCTGCGCACGGTTGCACGCTAGAGGAGTTTCAGGTCCAGGACGTGGCCTGCACAGATAATGAAGTGCTGACTGACTATAACGTGCACTACGCAGCGGTACCCAGAGCAGGATGGCGCTTTGTGCGCTGGGAAAATGGCTGCCTGGCAGACAGCACCGGCGATAACTGCATCATCTCAATTCCAGCCGCCGTAGTGACCCAGTTTGATCTCGACTTTCCGGGCCTTCAGCTGCCCGCGCTCACGGCCGTATTCGAGTTGCTGGAGGCGGGCGTGCTCGATCTGGATAACTTGCCCATCTACGCTAATCAGGAGATTCCGAGCTATATCCAGGAAGACAACACTGGCAATAATCAAATCACGGATGAAGGCGCCACCCTCGGCCGGGTGTTGTTTTATGACCGGCAGCTGTCCGTCAACAACACGATTGCCTGCGCGAGCTGCCACCAGCAGGACACGGCGTTTTCTGATCCTGCCGTCGTAAGTGCCGGAGTCAACGGCCAGACCGGTCGCCATTCCATGCGATTGATAAACGCCCGCTTTGCGGCAGAGCGCCGCATGTTCTGGGATGAGCGCGCAAACTCGGTCGAAGACCAGTCCACACAACCCATCCAGGATCATGTGGAAATGGGCTTCAGCGGTGAGGAGGGCGATCCCGACATTGATGATCTGATTGCCAGGATGGAGGGTCTGGACTATTACCCCACACTCTTCGAGACCGCCTTTGGCACTGCGACTATCACTGAGAATCGCATGCGGTTGGCGATAGCGCAGTTTGTCCGAAGCATTCAGTCATTTGACAGTCGCTATGACGAGGGCCTGGCGCTTAATGGCGGTGATGAGGATGCCACGTTCCCCAACTTCAGCGCCCTGGAAGAGCAGGGGCGCCAGCTGTATATGACTAACCCTCGCTTTAATAATGCTAGCGTGCGCACAGGTGGCGGGTTGGGGTGCAATCGTTGCCATCGGGCACCGGAGTTTGACATCTCACCGGGCAGTGACAACAACGGTGTGATTTCTGTGGTTGGCAGTGACGTGCTCACCGACCTGTCCATCACGCGCTCACCCTCCTTGAGAGACCTGGTCGACCCGCAGGGGCAACCCAATGGACCGATGATGCACGACGGTTCAATGGCCACTGTGGCTGATGTGCTGGCGCACTACAACGACATCGCACTCAATGACAATCTTGATAATCGCCTGCGGGGCGATAGCCCGGGCAACACTGGTACGGGCCAGCAGTTGAATCTGACCCCGCAGGAAACATCGGCGGTGGAGGCTTTTTTACTGACGCTCGCCGGCAACAACGTCTACACCGATGAGCGCTGGAGTAATCCCTTCGATGACGAAGGGAATTTGGTCCTGATTGGTGGTGAATAGTGGCGAGCGAAGCTGCTACCTATTAGCTACCTACCCGTAGCACTTACGCGCAGCCACGACTTGCAAATACGACCCGCATATAGCGCCTGCGAACGCTAGGTGTTTTGCTCCGTGTCGGGATTCGCTTCCGGCTCCCGGTACGCATCCACCGTTGGGCAGGTGCAGATCAGATGCCTGTCGCCGTGAACGTTGTCAATGCGGTTAACCGGCGGCCAGTATTTACTGCGCTTGAGGCTCGGTACCGGATAAGCAGCTTGCTCGCGGCTATAGGCGAAGCTCCACTCGCTGTTAACCACATCTTCAAGAGAGTGGGGCGCATTGCGCAGCACGCTGTCATCCGCTGATACCTTGCCCTGTTCTACGGCGCGAATCTCCTCGCGGATAGCGATCAGCGCGTCGCAGAAGCGATCCAGTTCCGCCAGTGACTCGCTCTCGGTGGGCTCTATCATCAGCGTACCGGCGACAGGGAATGACATTGTGGGCGCATGGAAGCCGTAATCGATCAGACGTTTGGCCACATCTTCTTCGGTGATACCACTGGCCTCCTTTAACGGACGAATATCGATAATGCATTCGTGAGCCACGCGACCGTTGCGACCTGTGTAAAGAATCGGGAAATGGCCCCGTAGACGGTGCGCAACATAATTGGCCCCCAGAATCGCGATCTTTGACGCCTGAGTCAGGCCAACATCGCCCATCAGCGCGATGTACGCCCAGGAAATCGGCAGAATGGAAGCACTGCCCACAGGCGCGGCAGAAATCACATCGCCTTGTGGCAGCGTGCTGTCGTTTGCCTGCAGCGGGTGGCCAGGAAGGAAGGGGGCGAGATGTGCACCCACGCCGATGGGCCCCATCCCCGGGCCGCCGCCGCCGTGGGGGATACAAAAGGTCTTATGTAGATTCAGGTGCGAGACATCGGCGCCGAACTTGCCGGGAGCGGCCAAACCCACCAGCGCATTCAGATTGGCACCGTCCACGTAAACCTGTCCGCCGTGGCGATGAATAATGTCGCACAGTTCCACGATGCTCTCTTCAAACACACCGTGGGTGGACGGGTAGGTAACCATAATGGCAGCCAGTTCGTCACTGTGACGCTCCGCCTTGGTCTTGAGATCGTCCATGTCGACATTGCCATAACTGTCGCATTCGACAATCACGACTTTCATGCCCGCCATGGCAGCACTGGCAGGGTTAGTACCGTGGGCAGAGCTGGGAATCAGACAGACCTTACGCAGCAGGTCGCCGCGGCTTTCGTGGTAGCGCTTGATCGCCAGTAAGCCCGCGTACTCGCCCTGAGCGCCCGCATTGGGCTGCAGGGAGATGGCGTCATAGCCCGTGCATTCCAGCAGCATGTGTTCAAGCTCTGCCAGTAATTCCTGATATCCCTCGGTTTGATCCGCTGGCGCATAGGGATGCATGCGACCGAACTCGGGCCAGGTCACCGCCACCATCTCGGTAGTGGCGTTGAGCTTCATGGTGCAGGAACCCAGTGGGATCATGGCACGGGTCAGGGCAATATCCTTGTCTTCCAGCCGCTTCATGTAGCGCAGCATGTCGGTTTCCGAATGGAAGTCGTTGAATAGCGGATGCTGCAGATAATCCATGTCGCGCTGCAGTGCACCGGGAATGCCGGGTTGCCCCTCGATGCCGGCATCAAGGGTCGCCACATCGGGCACGGCACTGCCGTTTGCAAAGACGGCCAGCAGGGCCTGCACCTCTGCCGGGGTTGTCGTCTCGTCCAGCGTCATGCCCACCTTGTTGGCACCTACGGCCCGCAGGTTGAAACCAGCGTCTACCGCACGGGCCATAACGGCTGCCTGTTGGTCGCCGACGTTGACCGTCAGCGTATCGAAATAGTGCGTGTTGTCAGGGGCATGGCCCAACTTGGTCAGGCCCGCTGCTAGCATCGCGGTCAGGCGGTGGACCCTTTCAGCGATGCGGCGCAGGCCCTCTGGGCCGTGATACATGGCATAGAACGCTGCCATGATGGCGAGCAACGCCTGGGCAGTACAAATATTGCTGGTCGCCTTCTCCCGGCGAATATGCTGCTCGCGGGTTTGCATGGCCATACGCAGGGCCTGGTTGCCACGCCTATCAATGGATACACCGATAATCCGTCCTGGCGTAGAGCGCTTGTAGGCGTCGCGGGTTGCAAAAAAGGCCGCGTGGGGCCCACCGAAGCCCATCGGAATACCAAACCGCTGACTGGTGCCCACCACAACATCAGCTCCCATCTCACCGGGCGCTTTGAGAAGCAGCAGAGATAACAGATCGGCAGCGACAGCCACCAGGGTACCCGCGTCGTGGGCCCGTTGGATCAAGCCTTCGGGGTCAGCGACAGAACCCTCGCTGGTGGGATATTGCAGCAGGGCGCCAAAGGCCTCCGTGCTGCCAATTAGTGCGTTGGCGTCGCCCACCACGACGTCAACATCCAGCGGTTCTGCGCGCGTGCGCAGCAGGGCAATCGTCTGTGGATGACAGGTTTCAGAAACAATAAAACTGCGGCTGCGATTTTTCTTGTTGACTCGCTGCAACAGTGTCATCGCCTCGGCGGCAGAGGTCGCCTCATCCAACATGGAGGCGTTTGCCAAATCCATGCCCGTCAGGTCCATGATCATTTGCTGATAGGTGAGCAGCGCCTCCAGGCGCCCCTGGGAAATCTCGGGCTGATAGGGGGTATAGGCCGTGTACCAACCTGGGTTTTCCAGAACATTGCGCTGAATCACACCGGGCGTGAAGCAATCGGCATAGCCCATGCCGATCAGTGACCGCATGACGGTATTTTTGTCCGCCAACTCGCGCAGCCGAGCAATCACCGCCTGCTCAGAACGCGGCTCTGCCAGGTCCATTGGCGCAGTGCGCCGAATGTTCGCGGGCACAATGTCGCTGATCAAATCGTCCAGATTGTCATAACCCAACGTTTGGGCCATATCAGTCTGTTCTGCGTGCGAGGCGCCAATGTGGCGGCGGATAAAATCGTCGTGATTTTCGAGTTCGTGCAGGCTGGGGCGGGTCATGGGCGGTGGAGCCTCCGTTGGTAAGCGGCGATTTTACCGAAAGCGAAAGCTGATGCCAGCAACGTGAGCAAGAAATCGCGCGAAGCGTGCAAATTACCTCTCAGCCGCCAAAAACCGGCTTACCAGTCGATTGAAAATCTGCGGTTTTTCCGCGTGCAACCAGTGCCCGGTGCCCTCGATGATTTTAACCTGTGCGCGAGGGAACAGGTCCAGAATGTCGTCCCGATGTTCGGGTTGCAGGTAGTCAGATGCAGCGCCGGCAATAAACAAGGTGTCGCCGTTAAAGCTATGTGAATGGCGTCCGGGGCGATTGGGTTCTCCCAGTCGCCCATAGTTCGCAGTGACGCTGTCTATGTTGATCAGCCAGTGCCAGTGCCCTCGAGCATCCTTCTGCCAGCTCTTTAGCAGGAATGCGCGCACGCCGACATCCAGCACATGCTCGCTCAGGACGGCGTCCGCGCCTTTGCGGTCTGCGGGTGCGGCCTCTTCCACGGCCCGCAGGCCGGCCAGTACTTGGTCGTGGTGGGCGGGGTATTGCACGGGGGCAATATCCGCCACCACCAGCTTGCCGACCAGGTCCTGGTAATCCAGCGCCAACTGCATGGCCACCTTGCCGCCCATGGAGTGTCCCAGTACATAGCAGGAACCCAATTCCTGCCGGGCAATAAAGCGTGCAACAGCGTCAGCCATATCGGTGTAGCTCATGTTGGCAGTGCGGGGGGATCGTCCGTGATTGGGCAGGTCCAGCGAATAGACGCTGTAGTCCGCCGCCAGCCCTCGCGCCACCATGCCCAGGTTGGCAGCCGATCCGAATAGTCCATGCAGCAGAATGACGGGTAGTCCCTCGCCGCGATGCAGGTGATGCAGTAGCATGGCGCGCATGATACCGCTTACCGATCTGCTGGCCGAGGTGCGGGCTTGCCGTCGCTGTGAACTACCCCTGGGACCTCGCCCTGTGCTGAGAGCCAACGAGGAGGCAGAGCTGCTGATCGTGGGCCAGGCGCCCGGCACCAAAGTGCATGCCACCGGTATACCCTGGAACGATCCCAGTGGGGATCGTCTGCGTGATTGGCTGCAAATGAGCCACAAAACGTTCTATGACGAGCGCCGAGTTGCGATTATCCCCATGGCTTTTTGCTACCCGGGCAAAGGCAAGTCTGGCGATTTACCGCCGCCACCGATCTGCTCAGAGACCTGGCATGCGCCACTGCTGCAGAAGCTTCCCAGGGTACGAACCACCTTACTGTTGGGTAAGTATGCGCAGGACTACTACTTGGCCGGAGACGAGGCCTTACAGACGCACCGCACACTCACTGAGCGGGTGCGCCACTGGCAGCGCTGGGCACCGCGCTTCTGGGTGATGCCCCATCCGTCGCCGCGCAACCAGCTATGGCTCAAACGCAACCCCTGGTTTGAGGCGGAGGTGATTCCCGCCTTCCGCAGGCATTTGCGCGCTACCCGTCACTGAGCGTGCTATTGGAGAGACACTATGCAGCGTGTGAAACCCGAGAACGTTGGCCTGTGCACTGCGCGGCTAAATCGCATCAACGATCACCTCAACAGCCGCTACATAGAGCCCGGCAAGATACCGGGCAGCGTGACGCTGGTGGCCCGTCGGGGTCAGGTGTGTTTTCTGGAAAAAGCCGGGCGGCGAGATGTCGAGCGCGATCTGCCAATGGAAGAGGACACCATCTTCCGCATTTACTCCATGAGCAAGCCCATCACCTCGGTCGCGTTGATGATGTTATACGAACGGGGCTTGTTCCACTTACGTGACCCTGTGCACCGCTTTATACCGGAGTGGCGCGAACTGCGAGTCTTCAAATCCGGCAGCTGGCCCAACTATGAGACTGTGCCCTGCGAACAGCCTATGACGGTGCGAGACCTGCTAACGCATATGTCAGGCCTGACCTACGGCTTTATGCGCAGCAGCAACGTGGACTACGGCTATCGCAAGATGCAGGTGCAGCATGCGCGGCCGGGCTACACCCTGCAAAATATGATCGAGGAGCTGGCCCAGCTTCCCCTGGAGTTTCAGCCTGGTGCGGCCTGGAACTACTCGGTCGCAACTGACGTCGTGGGCTACCTGGTGGAGGTGCTATCGGGCAAATCGCTGGATGTGTTTTTAGAAGAGGAAATTTTTGCGCCCCTGGGCATGACCGATACCAGCTTTTCCATTGCTGAAGAAAAGATGGCCCGCTTTGCGTCCTGCTACTTGAGAACGCCAGATAAAACCACGGTGCTGCAGGATGATGCCCAGGCCAGTGAGTTTCGTCACCGCGGCTTTTTCGGCGGCGGTGGCGGCTTGCTCTCTACCACGAATGATTACTATCGATTCTGTCAGATGCTGCGCAATGGTGGCGAGTTGGATGGCGCGCGCCTTCTCGGCCCACGGACGCTGGCGTTGATGACCGCCAACCATCTCCCCGACGGCGACGATCTAACGCGCTGGGCGCGCGGCAGCTTTAGTCAAACCAGTAATGAAGGCATTGGCTTTGGACTGGGGTTTGCGCGTCGGATCAACCCGGTTGCCAATGCCACGCTGGGTTCTGAGGGCGAATTTCACTGGGGTGGAATGGCCAGTACCTTGTTCTGGGTAGACCCTGTGGAGGATCTGGTAGTGATTTTTATGACGCAGCTGATGCCGTCCGGCAGTTTTGACTTCCGCAGCCAGCTCCAGTCTCTGGTCTACAGCGCAATCACTGACTAGCGAGTTGCACGCCTAGCTGGCAAAGCGCGGGTCCCTGGTGCTCAACAGCATCGCAAAGCCTATGGCAAGACAGAGCGTTGTGCCGAAAAACACGGCGCTGTAGCCATGATAGCTGACAATGATGCCGCCGATCAGCGGTGCGACTGCGCCAGCGGTTTCACTCACCGTGTTGGCGATCGCCAGGCGCAGGGATACATGCTCCCGGTTGCCGAATTCCATCGGCAAGCTAATGGTGCCCAGCCTGAAACCTTCCTGGGTGGCGCCAATAACGGCAAATACGGCAACGGCAAGCCAGTAGCTCTCACCAAGCATTAGCGCGAGGGTGGCGGCGATCCAGCCGCCAATAGACAGCAGCAGGCACAGTCGGAAGCCAAAGCGATCTGCCAGCCAGCCCCAGAACAGATTGGCGAGACTGGCAGCCAGCGTAAAGGCAACGGTCAGACCGGCCAGAGTTTCACCCGTGAGGCCGATGTTGCTGCCCGCGAACAGGATGTAGAAGGGGAGCCCCATGCGGCCCAGCGTGGCGAGCGATCGTGCCATGACGAAGCGCGAAAACTCGGGATGCTCACGCAGAAAGCCGGGCATCTCACGCAGGTTTTGGGCCACGCTGCGGCGTGGCGCCACGGTAGGAGGCTCCGGCTCTCGCACCAGCGACAGCACCAGCAGGCCGCAGGTGGTCAGCGCAAAGGCCAGCGCGAAGATCCATCCATAGCCTGTCACCGTGGGCGGTGTGCCCAAGATCAGGTTGCCACCGACCCAGGCCACCGCAATAGTGGTGAGGCTGGCGAGAAAGTTGCGTAAACCCATCAGGCGGCCGCGCCGACGCACGGGAATAACTTTCGACAACAGTGTTTGAAACACCACCGTTTGCATGCCGGCGAACAGGCCGAAAAAGCCCAGACACACCATGGCGGCTACGAGCGCCACGGTGCCGTCCAGTGCGATACCGGCCATGGCCAGGCCCAGTACCGCCAGGCGCATGGCGCCGCCAGTGACAAAGCCAACCGGCAGCACCCGGCGTCGATGCCCGATCAGGCTGGCGCTTAACAGTGGCGTCAGCGCTGAGCCCAGGGCTGCTAGGGACAGCGCCACGCCCACTGCGACATCAGAGCCATCGGACAACAGCAGTATGAAGGCGGGTAAAAAAGTCGGTGTGGTGACTAACCGAAAGCCGGTCTGTCCCAACATGCCATGCACCAGGTGCACCGCATAGTTGCGGTGCAAGTGGGCATCAATGCTGGCCTGGTAATCTCGCTCGGCCTGGGAATCGTACATAGTGTGATCCTAGAGTATGCCGCGGGTAGGCGGTTACCCTGACATTCGTTGCACTGACATTGATTGTGGCGCATAGCGCTCACATGCAGGTACCAGTATGGCCATTGTTTTACCCAATACGCTGGAACGAGAGTTTTTCCGTCGGCTAAACAGTGTGGTGGAGCCCGCAGTGCGCCGCGGCATTGCTTCGCCGAAGTTACTCCCTGCTGGCTTGATTGTGCTGGAGAGTACGGGTTTCAAATCGGGTCTGAAGCGGCGCACACCATTGCTGTCGCTGCGCTTAGGGCGCTACACGCTGGTGAGCACGGTGCGAGGGGAGCGCTCTTTCTGGGTGAAAAATCTCAGCAAGCGGCCCGCGGTGCGGTATTGGCGTGGCGGTGAAGAAATCAAGGCCAAAGCCTTTGTAGTTGCACCCGGCAGCACGGTGCGGCGGCCGACCTCACAGCCGCGCTGGTTGCAAGAACTATTGATACGTTTGCAACCTTTGACGCAAATGGGCTGGGCATTCGCTATCCTGTCACCTCAGCCGACCAAAAATTAGTGGGGTTTTTTATGTCTTCGAATATGGCTTCGTATATGTCAACGCTGTTTAACGTCGCAACTCGGACTGGTCGCGCGCGAGCGTCAACACTTGCTCTTGCCGGCGCAGTTCTTGTCAGCATGTGCAATATCGCTATCGCCGATCACGAGTCTGGTGCACACGGCAATGCGCTGCTAGCCGAAAAATCCAGCATTCAGTTTATCTCGGTCAAGAACGCGGCCATCGGTGAAGTGCATCACTTCAAAACCTTGATGGGCGGCATTGATGGCGGCAAGGTTGAAATCAGCATTCCGCTGGTCGACGTTGAGACGATGATTCCGATTCGCAACGAGCGCATGCAAAAAATGTTGTTCGAAACGGATCTCTTCCCCAAGGCAGTGCTGAGTAGTGAGCTGGAAATGGCGCCGGTCATGGCGATGGCGTCGGGCGAGAATCTGTCGATGACGGTCGCGCTGGATCTCGATTTGCACGGCGTCACCCAGACCTTGCAGGCGCCGGTCAGGGTGTCACGGCTTGGTGACGAAATTCACGTCACAACGGAAGCGCCAATAATCCTGAACGTCGCTAATTTCAATCTGGCGGACGGTGTCGAGCGCTTAAAAACGGTGGCTGCACTCAACAATATCAGTACGGCGGTGCCAGTGACCGCGCACCTCGTTTTCAGCCGCTGATCCAGCCAGTTGTATTATCCAGCCTGTTTTGAGAGACCCGTTTTAGAGAGACCCCTTTTAGAAAGACCCTTTTTAGAAAGACCCGCGCGGGCCACAGTCGCGTCAAATGGCGTCGGCGCGATAGTCAATCGCCACGATAGTGCGTTGCTGATTACCAGCGGGGGTCTCGATCACAACCTCATCATCCAGACGTTTGCCGAGTAACGATCTCGCCAGTGGCGAGTCCATACTGAGTTTCCGCTGTTTCAGGTCGAACTCGTCAGGACCGACAATTCGATAGCGCTGCTGCTCGCCTGCCTCGTCCTCCAGCGTGACCCAGGCCCCAAAAAACACCTTGTCCTGCTGTTGGGGAACGCGGTCGACGACCTCGAGTTCGTCCAGACGCTTGCCGAGAAAGCGAACCCGACTATCGATTTCCCGCAGGCGCTTCTTGCCGTAAATATAGTCGCCGTTCTCGGAGCGATCACCGTTCTTGGCCGCCTCGTGAACGGAGGCGGTCACTTGAGGCCGTTCAACTTTCCACAGTTGATGCAACTCCGCCCGCAGCATGGCCTCACCCTCTGGAGTGATGTAGCGAGAGCCGCGTGGGCGTGGCGGGCGATAGCGTCCCATTTGCGTAATGGTAACCGAAGCCTGTACAAATACCGGCATGCGCCAGTGCCTGTTTCTTTTTCTGTGGTGCCTGCTGATATCGAGCAAGGCGGTTGCGTCCTGTGTGAGCTTCAATACGGAGCCACGGCAGGGTGCACTGTTGTGGACAACCGTGAGCCCTGGCAGCCAGGCATGGCTGGACGACGAGGCCCTGCGCGTTTCAAAGGAGGGGGTGCTGGTGTTGGGCTTTGGCCGCGACGACACGGGTGAGCGCAGCTTGCGAATTGAGGGTGATGTCAGCTGTTCGGAGACGATCAGCATTGCGCCACGGGAATACCGAATTCAGCGCATTGAAGGTGTTCCGCAACGCACCGTGACCCCCGACCCTGAGGACCTAGCAAGAATCCGTCGCGAAGCGTCACAGGTGCGCGCTGCCCGCGCTAACAGTCGCACTGCCACGGATTTCGCTGCAGGGTTCCAGTGGCCCGTGACGGGCCCCATCTCGGGGGTATATGGCTCACAGCGCGTGTACAACGGCACGCCCGGGCGGCCGCACTACGGTGTAGACGTTGCCGCACCCAAGGGCACGGTGGTGACGACGCCGGCACCGGGCGTGGTGACCCTGGCAGAGCCCGATCTTTTTTACAGTGGGGGCACGGTGATCATTGATCACGGCAATGAAGTCAGCTCGACGTTCTTGCATCTGGATACGGTGCTCGTATCCGTGGGCCAACAGGTGACGCCGGGCGACACAGTGGGGGAAGTCGGGTCCACGGGGCGTGCTACTGGCCCCCACCTGGATTGGCGAATGAACTGGCGTAATCGACGCGTTGATCCAGCTCTGTTAGTACCGCCTATGCCTGACCTGCAGACACCCTGAGGCGTGCTGGCCAGCAGCGCCCGCGCGCTACACCCACCCATCCGAGTAGCGTATACTCCACGGCCTTCGTGCGAGGCGTGAAATGACTGAAACCATCGACAAAAAGTTGCTCAGCATTCTGGTGTGCCCGGTGAGTAAGGCGCCACTGGAATACGATAGTGACAATCAGGAGCTGGTGTGCAAAGCCAGCGGCCTGGCCTATCCGATTCGCGACGGCATCCCGGTGATGCTGGAGGAAGAGGCACGCCAGCTCTCCGCTGATGAGAAGTTGGGCTGAGCGCAGGTCACGTCACCATGGAAGATACGATTTTTGGCAAGATCACTCGCGGTGAAATTCCTACCGAATTTCTCTACGAGGACGAGCACTGCGTGGTGATTAACGATATTCATCCGCAGGCGCCGGTGCATGTGCTGATTATTCCGCGCAAGCCCATCGTCAAGCTGTCAGACGCTGACCCTGAAGACCAGACGCTGCTGGGCCATCTTATGCTGGTGGCTGGCAAAGTGGCTGAGCAACTCGGTGTCAATGACGGCTTTCGCTTAATCGTCAACAACGGTGAGGGCGGGGGACAGACGGTGTTCCACTTGCACTTGCACATCCTGGCTGGACGCAGTTTCGATGAAGCCGCGCTGGCGCGCGACCTGCAGTAACCCATCCTGGCGCCAGAACCCCATGAAAACTACTGAGATACGCGAGGCGTTCCTCGCCTACTTTGAGCGTCAGCAGCACACTCGTGTGGCCAGCTCCTCGCTGGTACCGCAGAACGACCCGACGCTGCTGTTTGCCAACGCGGGCATGAATCAGTTTAAAGACGTTTTTTTGGGCGCTGAAAAGCGGGATTACAGCCGCGCCTGCAGCAGCCAGCGCTGCGTGCGTGCGGGCGGCAAGCATAACGATCTAGAAAATGTGGGGTACACCGCTCGCCACCATACCTTCTTTGAAATGTTGGGCAATTTCAGCTTCGGAGACTATTTCAAGCACGAGGCCATCCGCTTCGCCTGGGATTTTCTAACCCAGGAACTGGGCCTGCCACCAGAGAAGCTCTGGGTCACCGTTCACGTCAGCGACGATGAAGCGGCCGATATCTGGTTCAACGACATCGGTATTGATCGTGAACGCTTCTCCCGCCTGGACGAAGACAACTTCTGGCAGATGGGCGACACCGGCCCCTGCGGTCCCTGCACCGAGATCTTCTACGATCATGGCGAAGACGTCCCCGGTGGTCCGCCGGGAAGCGAGGATGATGACCTGGATCGCTACGTGGAAATCTGGAACCTCGTGTTCATGCAGTACAACCAGTCCGCTGACGGAACGCGCACGCCGCTGCCTGCCCCGTCTGTGGATACCGGCATGGGCCTTGAGCGCATTGCTGCAGTCATGCAGGGTGTGCATTCGAACTACGAGATCGATCTGTTCCAGGCGCTGTTAAAGGCCGCGGCAACGCTATTGGGACAGGACAGTACCAGCGATAACTCCCTGCAGGTGATTGCCGACCATATCCGCTCCTGCGCGTTCCTTATTTGCGATGGCGTACTGCCCAGCAACGAAGGCAGGGGTTACGTGCTGCGCAGGATCATCCGACGCGCCGTACGCCACGGTAACAAACTGGGCGCAACGGGTCCTTTCTTCCACAAGTTGGTGGCAACGCTGGCCAAGGAAATGGGTGAAGCCTATCCCGAGCTGGGTGAACAGCAGGCCCGCATCGAACAAGCGCTGCTGACAGAGGAAGAGCAGTTCGCCAGAACTCTTGATAACGGCATGGCGATACTGGAAGAGGCTCTTGCTGATCTGGATGGCAGCGAGATTCCGGGCGAGTTGGTTTTTCGCCTGTACGACACCTATGGCTTTCCAGTTGATCTGACCAATGATATTGCCCGCGAGCGTGAGCTGACGCTGGATATGGCGGGTTACGACATGGCTATGGAAGCCCAACGCAAGCGCTCACAGGACGCTGGCAGCTTTGCTGTTGATTACAACGAGGTGCTAAAGCTCGATGGCAAAACCCGTTTTACCGGCTACGACGGCACTGACGGGACGGGCACAGTGGTGGCCATTTTGCGCGGTGGCGACCAGGTGGAGAGTGTAGGCGAGGGCGATGAGGCCGTAATTGTGCTGGATCGCACACCTTTTTACGGCGAATCCGGAGGCCAGGTGGGCGATACCGGGTATCTGGATGCCGACGGTATGCGCTTTGAGGTGCGCGATACCACCAAGAGCGGCGATCATCATGTGCATCACGGCCGGGTGCTATCGGGCGAACTGCGTCTTGGCCAGAGCCTCACAGCCACAGTGGATGCCAGCGTCCGTCAGGCCACAGCGCTTAATCACTCAGCCACGCATTTACTGCATGCGGCCTTGCGCAAAGTGCTGGGCCAACACGTGCAGCAGAAAGGCAGTCTGGTCGACTCTCAGCGGTTGCGTTTCGATTTTAGCCACCCGCAGGCGGTGACCCAGGCTGAGCTTCAGCAGATCGAGGCCCTGGTCAATAACGAGATTCGCGCTAACAGCGAAGTCACTACTCGACTGATGAGTATGGACGCCGCGATGGACGCTGGTGCCATGGCCCTGTTTGGCGAGAAGTACGGGGATGAAGTGCGTGTGCTGGCGATGGGCGGTGATTTTTCTGTTGAGCTCTGCGGTGGCACCCATGTGGCCCGCACCGGAGATATCGGTCTGATGCGGATAACCTCCGAATCCGGTATTTCTGCAGGGGTTCGACGCCTGGAAGCAGTTACCGGCGCGGCGGCCATGGCGGCCTTTGATGAGGCCGAAGCGCGCCTCGCTGAGATCGGCGAGTTGGTGAAGGGTGACACCGGAAACGTCGTTGATAAAGTCGGTGCACTGCGGGCTGCGAATCGAGAGCTGGAAAAAGAAGTGGCTCGCCTCAAGCAGAAACTCGCGGCGTCAGCGGGCGGCGATCTCGCAGGACAGGCAGTTGATGTGGCTGGCATACCCGTGCTGGCTGCAGCCATTGACGGGGCAGACGCCAGGTCGCTGCGCGATACCGTGGATCAGCTCAAGAACAAGCTAGGCAGGGGTGTGATTCTGCTGGCCGCGGTCGGCGATGACAAAGTGGCGCTGGCGGCAGGTGTTACTGCTGATCTGACCGGCAAGGTCGGGGCAGGTGACCTGATGAGGGAATTTGCCGGGCGTCTCGGCGGCAAAGGCGGCGGTCGCCCGGATATGGCTCAGGGTGGCGGCACAGACACCGCTGCCGTCCCAGAGACTTTGAAATCGGTGCCAGAGTGGGTGCGGGAACGGCTGGCATGAGCCTGCTGGTCCAGAAGTTTGGCGGCACCTCAGTAGGGTCGGTAGAAAAGATAGAGCAGGTCGCCGACAAGGTGGCGCGCTTCCGGCGCGACGGTCATCAGTTGGTGGTGGTGGTCTCGGCGATGTCTGGCGAGACCAACCGACTGATCAGTCTTGCCCAGGCCATCGACAGTGAACCCACGCCGCGGGAAATGGACGTGCTGGTCTCCACCGGAGAGCAGGTAACCACAGCCCTGCTGAGCATGGCGCTCAACAAGCGTGGTATTGCGGCGAGGTCCTATACCGGCAGTCAGGTTCGGATTCTGACCGACGATGCCCACACCAAGGCGCGTATTCGGGATATCGACGATCAGCGTCTGCACGCGGATCTCGATGCTGGCCACGTCCTGGTTGTGGCGGGCTTTCAGGGTGTGGATGAGGCCGGCAATATCACAACCCTGGGTCGTGGCGGCTCCGATACTACGGCGGTCGCGTTGGCCGCGGCGCTGAAAGCGGATGAGTGTCAGATCTATACCGACGTGGATGGCGTGTACACCACCGATCCGCGCATGGTGGATGGCGCGCGGCGGTTGGACAGCATTACCTTTGAGGAAATGCTGGAGATGGCAAGCATGGGCTCCAAAGTTCTTCAAATCCGCGCGGTTGAGTTTGCCGGCAAATACAGCGTGCCGCTGCGCGTTCTACACAGTTTCCAGGACGGCCCAGGCACCTTGATTCGCTTGGAGCAGGAGAGTGATATGGAAAATCCAACGGTGGCGGGCATCGCCTTTACTCGTGATGAGGCGAAAATCACGATCCTTGGAGTGCCTGATACCCCCGGCGTGGCCTACGGCATTCTGGGTCCTATCGGTGAAGCCAACATCGAAGTCGACGTGATTGTGCAAAATATCTCTGAGGACGGCACCACTAATTTCACGTTTACTGTCAATCGCGCCGACATGGTGCGAGCAAAGGCCACCGTTGACGCCGTGGCAGCAGAATTGGGCGCCCGTGAAGTCATCACCGATGACAAAATCGCAAAAGTGTCGCTGGTGGGTGTGGGTATGCGCTCTCACGCCGGTGTCGCGAGTCAAATGTTCCGTGCGTTAGCCGACAACGGGATTAATATTCAAATGATCAGCACATCGGAAATCAAAATCTCCGTCATCATCGAGGAAAAGTTTATTGAGCTGGCTGTGCGAGCGCTTCACTCCACCTTTGGGCTGGATCAAGATATTTCTGACGCTGGTTGATGCGGTTTCGCCAAAATTGGACAATACTTGGACAGATGCAGGGCGACTCAGCGCACAGATTGAGTACTTCGGTTGGTATCCAGCCGGCTGCGGAACTATGCTGTAGCGGCAGGTTCAATTAATAGACACTCACGAAGAGGGCGTATACGACATGTTGATTCTCACGCGCCGGGTGGGTGAGACACTCATGGTCGGTGACGACATCACGGTTACTGTTCTTGGCGTCAAAGGTAACCAGGTTCGCCTGGGCGTTAGTGCACCGCGTGACGTGGCCGTGCACCGCGAAGAGATCTACCAACGCATCCAGGATGGCGACGAAGACGCGGTCAACGATACTGAGTAGCTGAGTAGCTGAGTAGCTGAGTAGCTGAGTAGGGTCTGGTTCCGACCAGCGCGATACGCAGCACTGCTCTACACTAGACTGAACCATCTTTCACTGGTCACTGGTCACTGGTCACTGGTCACTGGACCCCACCTCACCGGACCCCACCAGGCCCGCCAAGACTTACCAAACCTTTGCAAAGCATGTCGCTATGATATGATGCCGCGCTTCCGGAGAAGTGGCCGAGTGGTCGAAGGCGCTCCCCTGCTAAGGGAGTATACGTTAATAGCGTATCGAGGGTTCGAATCCCTCCTTCTCCGCCACATAACTCCCTGATATTTGGCTAATTTTTTTGGAATTGAGACGGGTGAATATCTAGGGGTTCACCTAGGGGTTCGTGCGCTCTCGTTTTCCCCTCCCGTAGGGTGCTCCAACCAGTAGTTCTAAAGCGGCCTAAACTCTATAAAAACAGGTGTTTTTGAAAAGAGTTGCTGCGAATGCAGCAGCGCCGCACAAACAGGGGAGGGGGGGTAATCTTCTCTATTCTCGCCACCCTGTCTACCTCACAATTTTCTTAATTTTTTTTCAGAAAATTTTTTCTCCCCAAGAAAATTCGCCCTGCCTAGATCAATTCTCGTTGAATGCCTCCGTAAGCTTCCCCAAATCGGAGACAGGTAATTAGCAGGGCTTTCTGGCATTTTATAGCCAGGAGGTTCACATGAAGAAGTCGAAGTTCACTGAGAGTCAGATCATCGCGATTCTCAAGGAGGCTGATGCCGGGGTGATGGTGAAGGATATCTGCCGCAAGCACGGCATTTCCTCACCTACCTACTACTCGTGGAAGTCCAAGTACGGTGGTATGGAGGCTTCCGAGTTAAAGCGCGTTAAAGAGATGGAAGCCGAGAACGCCAAGCTCAAGAAGATGTACGCGGAGCTGGCGCTTGAGAACGCTGCAATGAAGGAGCTGATCTCAAAAAAGCTGTAACACCGGCAGAGAAGCGAGCTGCTGCGGGGTTTCTGGTCAACGATCAGAAGCTGTCTGTCGCTCGATCCTGTCGGTGCGTGGGCCTCTCCAGGTCGGCCTACTACAAAGAGCCCGAGCACTGGACCGTGCGAGATGCTGAGATCATCGCCGCGCTGGCAGTTCTTGTTGAGGGGCGACCCAGCCGAGGCTTCTGGAAGTGCCGGAAGATCCTACGAAGGCAAGGTCGGCCCTGGAACCACAAACGCATTTACCGGGTTTACAAGCTGATGGAGCTGAATCTAAGACGCCGAGCGAAGAAGCGGCTGCCCAAGCGGCACAGAGCTGAACTCTACGTGCCAAAGCTTCCAGATACAGTATGGTCAGCCGACTTCATGTCGGATGCACTCCACACTGGTAAGCGGTTCAGAACCTTCAATGTGACCGATGACTTCAACCGAGAAGTGCTCCACATCGAGATCGACACCTCTATCACGTCGGCTCGTTTGGTTCGGGTCTTTGAGCAACTGCGGCGGGATCACGGTCTACCGCAGGTTCTAAGAACAGATAATGGCCCAGAGTTCTTAGGAGAGGCGTTCACTGCTTGGGCCAAGGAAGCTGGCATGGCGATCCAATACATCCAGCCAGGCAAACCCAATCAGAATGCGTACATTGAGCGCTTCAACAGAACGTATCGCGAGGACGTTCTGGACCAGTACCTGTTTACATCGCTAGATCAAGTTCGGGAAGCCACCTGGTGGTGGATGATCGAATACAACGAGGAGAGACCACACGATTCTCTGGGCGACCTAACACCTCAGGAGGCCAGGGAGCGATCCGCCAGAAACTCTACTTCTGAACTGTCCACTTGACGGGGAAGCTTACGGTGGGATCGCAGGTTCTCGATCATTTCCGGCGTGATCGTGGTTGGCAGCTTCAGCCCGGCTTCAAGGAACGAAAACGCCGCATACTCCCGATCGCTGAATGCGTCGGAGTGTTCCCGATAGGTGAACACACGCTGTATGCGTTCGCGACTGTTGCCCTCGAAGTGCTGACCAAGGGCGCCGTGGGCC
>JBCDKJ010000064.1:0-19573 GCA_038746745.1 Pseudomonadota bacterium | reverse complement strand
CGCTCGCTGTTCCCCATCGTTGAAAAAGCCAGCGACGAGCCCAGCGCCGACCTGCTCACGCAACGCCTCCAGGTGCATGAAAAAACCGCCTGGATGCTGCGTTCAATGTTGGGAGAATAGGTCACAGTGACGCATCCCCAGTAGCGTTGAACGGACTGAGCAAGGCTGTATAATCGCGCCCTCACGGGGCGTAGCGCAGTCTGGTAGCGCACCACACTGGGGGTGTGGTGGTCGCAGGTTCAAATCCTGCCGTCCCGACCAATCTAATCAAAGGGTTAGGCATATTTGGCTAGCCCTCTTTTGTTTGGCGCTACGCGATTGTGCGCATTATGTGCGCCTTCAGTCATCCAGCAGGTCCACATGCCGCGCCGTGTTGCTGGGCGCCAGATGGGCGTACTTCTCGGTGGTCTCGATCGACGAGTGCCGCATTAGCGATCTAACCTCGTAGATCGGCACACCTCTCTGTACCAGCCAACTGGCGAAAGTATGGCGCAGGTCGTGAATCCTAAAATTATCGATGCCCGCGTCCATACATGCTGCCCGAAAGCTCCGTCGGATGTCAGTAATATGACTTTCCCCGTCTGAGTCCGCGTTGGGGAAGCTTACGGGAGCACCTGGTCAAGAAAGCGTATCTAGTCTGTAGTTCTATCTGCAGCTAGTTCTTCGTTGTAAAGAACTTGGAAATTGACCGTGGGCAAATAGTTAGCTTCATAACCACAATTTAGGGTCAAATTTGAGACAAAAGCACGAAGGTAGGGATACGCTATTGCCGGAGCATTGACTCTCACAAATGGACCAGACATGAAGTCGTCGTCGTACGGTTCGTCTACTTCAAAGATCGCCAAATATTCCAGTTCGAGCTTGAACTCATCTTTTGACGCGACTTCACAAGCGAAGCGGATCGCAAACGAGCTTCTGTCGTCCTCGTTGAAGCCGGCTGAGAATCTTAGTCTATAAGTGTTCCCAGCTTCTTCAGATTCTTCGTCTGGGGTTACCTGAATTTCGCCCTCAGGTGGGTCATCAATTTCATCAAACTTTAGGGACTCGACCTTAAACAGTCGAATAGAAATCATGCTCATGCTGCAGTTTCAAGTCCCGTGAGCTCATCTAGAGCGTACTTTGATGGCGTGTTTGAAGCTGGAATTGAGTAACATCCCACGACTTCAGTCCGACCTTCAACTATCTCATCGGAAATTATTGCGGGCACGAAGGTAGGCTGCTCAATGACGATATCGGTTATTCCGGCGTCAGCAAGCTTTTGAAGAAACTCATTGTCACTTAGCTTAGAAAGGTTGTTTCTAGCTCTTTCAAGAAGATGTTCCATGATTACTGATCTTGTCTTCAATTACTGCATTAATGGATTTTAAATTAATGTTTGCCTTTGGATTGGTAACTACCAAGACCTTAGAATTGGGAATGTCCGAGTAATGACCGGATAGCCTTAGCTTCTTGTTGGCCTTGATGTATAGGTTGCATATAACCCCTTCCAACTCCATTAATTCCTTCGCAAGGTTGCACACAGCGCAGTCAAATTCATGAGAGTTACTACGGCGACCAGTGCTAAATCTGTTAGAAATTTCGTCGCGAACTTCTTCGCGAAACTCATGAAAAATTCTTAGCCCTTGATCTGTGCTCAGATCCAACACTTCTGCAAGTGCGATTTCCACCTTTAATACGACGAAATCGTCATATCGATAACTATTGCTGGTGTTGTCCCACGCGTTTGTAATTGCCCACCCCTGCGCGAAAGCCAAGGGATCCGATATTCCCTCTATAAAAAAATATGCGCCTTTCCCAAGCCACTCATTACTCTCATTGCTGACCCGGAAGTTGGTCATTTTTATGCTAGCGAATGCTTCTTTGCTAGTGCCGTGAAACCCTATGTAAGTGGCCGCTTCCTGCGCCATATCTCAAATAATAGGACAAAATCGGAAAGATCCTGGATGATACACAGTTAGTTATCTCTTTAATAGGTAGTGCATGCCAATAAGATAGTGGTGAAAGTCAGGGAATCAAGTAACCATGGCATAGCAAATGAATCTGATTTTGAGCCAACATTGCACCGTTCACCTTGTCCACTCTTCCTTATCTCTGCGTATGCGCGCACATACGCCCAGGAGCAGGGTGTAGCTGCGCATGCGTGGTCGCATAGTGTGCGATATCTCATGGCCAAAGTAGGCATCCTTAGGCGTTTCTGGTCAATTCTTGCACAGGAATGACGAGTAAGTTATTGATTTTTCTGCCTAAATTCCCGGCGATAGCACTGGGGGTGTGGTGGTCGCAGGTTCAAATCCTGCCGTCCCGACCAAAAATAAGACGGTGTATACCGCAGGCATGGTTTACACCTTATACCGGATACATGGTTTACATGTTTGTCGGTAAGAAGGGATTGGTGGTTGGTTCCACTCTCCCTTCAGTCTCATCAAAGAAGCCTAGCTCATAATCGAGGAAACTGACCAGCCAGATGCGGTCAGCCACCTCGGTGATCCCCACAGTTTGCCCCGCGAACACGACGCTCAGATTCACCTTGCGTCGACCGATGCAGATTCTCCCGCACGTTGTGACCCTCACAACTCGGTCTGCGAACGGGTACTCTGGCTCTTCTGGCGGTCGGTAGCCTCTCACTGAAGGCGTATACACATCACCCGGGTATTGCCCACCCAGAGCCTGGTGGGGACGTTCGTTGTTGTAAATGCCTTGGAAGGCTTCGAAGCGCTCCTGCTGTTGCAGAAAGTTGAAGCTGGCGGGCTTGGTGGCCGCTTTCTTCAGGGTCAGGTGCATGCGCTCGTGGCGGCCGTTCTGCTGGGGATGGCCCGGTTTTATCCGCTGGATCTTGATACCCAGGCGCAACCACCAAATGGACAGTCGGCTCAATCCAAAGAAGGCGTTGGGTGAGGCAAAGGGGATGCCATTGTCCGTGCGGATCGCTTCCGGGAGGCCATAGTCCCTAAACACCCGCTCAAACACGGTGAACGCCAGGTTAGACTTGGTAGAGGCCAGACCTTCGCACGCCAGTAGATAACGGCTGCGGTAATCGGTGATTGTAAGCGGGTAGCAGTACTGTCTATTGCCCAGCATGAACTCGCCCTTGTAGTCGGCGCACCATAGGCCATTAGGACTGCAGGCTTCCCGTAGTTCGGTACCCTGAGCTTTATAGCGGCGCCGCTTGCGGCGCTGCACCAGGCCGTCGCGATCGAGAACCGCGTGCACGGTACTTTTGGCAGGCGGTTTGAGCATGGGATATTCCCGGATCAGCTTCTCCCGAATCTTGGGAGCGCCCCAGGTAGGATACTCGCGTTTGATGGCGAGAATGGCCCGCTCTATCTGGAACGGGAGCTTGTTGGCATGCCGGTAGGGCCGGCGGCTGCGGTCCTGAAGACCATCCAGGCCGCATTCCTTATAGCGATTGAATATCTTGTAGCCCGTGACCCGAGAGATACCGAACTCTCGGCACAGAACAGACATCTTCTCGCCTTCCAGGCAACGAGCTACAAACTTAAGGCGTTCATCCATTGGCTTACACTCTTTCCACGGCATCTGGAGATCCCTCCAAATACCTAAATGTGTAAACCATGTCTTCGGTATGCGTTGTAAGCTATGTCTTAATAACTACAGACAAGGGCACCTACGCAGGTGCCCCTTTTCATTCAGCAGTATTCTTTTGCTTTCGCCGTTGGTCTTACCCAGGGCAAGGGGCTATGGGTCCACCACCCCGGTGTTTGAGCTTTCTTTAAAGAAATCTGGAAGCATAAAGCCAATGATCGCAGTTAAAAGCGCGGTCACTACTACGAGCATCAAGAGCGTTTCTTGAAATATGGGTTCAGCCTTACTTTCAGAGGATGCGACTATCCACATTACGCTTGTCGCCGGCAAAGCTACTAGAATCGCATCAACATACTTCTGATGTTGCTTCCTTATGCGACTGGAAACGGCCGTATCGATCCTCCATAGAAGACAAACCGCTATCACGGCAGCTACGAAAGACCAGTTGTCCAAGGCGTGATCGACAACCCTGCTTATGTCGTGAAAATGCCGTAACCGGAAAATGCTGGCTAGTAAAACCGCGGCGCAAAACGCCAAGAATCCGCTAGCGACATATCTGTGAAATGGCGGATACCTTCTCGGTGGATACTCTATATGGATAGGCCAGATCGTAGCAAGAAGGGCTGTTACGAAGGCCGGGGTTAGTAGATTTGCGGTAGGCGTGCCTATGATCACAAGTGCACCAGGCGTTAGTAGGTCTTCGGTACCTTGAAAAATTGCAACCACGAAGCTCACTACTACAAATGCGATTCCGGAAAGTAGGATTGCGAAATTTAATGAATCTGCTGAGTGCTTTTTTTTGTACTCAATCCCTAGCGCTGCAAGAGCTTTGTCACGAGTGCTGTTAGTTAACTTTTGCTTTAGCAGGTATCTGGAAATCGATAAACATAAGCATTCATAGAATGAGTTGCAGAGCTCTTCAAAATCCTTGTGTATTTCACCCAATGCGCTTTTTAAGTCTTCGTGACCATCTCTGCAGCTCTCCTCAAGGGTCATAGTACGAGAAGCCTTAGCAAGCATAAGATCAAACCCTTCCCTTAGCTCATTAAACTCAGCAGCATGAGTGGCGCGGTACTGGGCAATCTCTCCACGGTTAGAGAGCGCATCCATCCTCGAATAGACGCAAGCGGCCTTAATAAAAAGTGCGTAATGAACTCCTTGATCACCGTTGCCGAAAGAGAACCCACCAAGGCTGTCTGAATACTTTCGGTTCAGCTCTGAGATCTCACTGCTGTAGTTCTCGAGAGAGACAGCGCTCTGCATGATGCTTTGAGATAGGCGCCTTACTTCTGAAGGAATCCTTGCGAAGTTGTGCAGCGTCTTAATAACTTTTTGGTCGTAGGCGTTCACTAAGGGGATGCGAGGTGCTACAACAGAGACGATCATCGCGGAAACGAACGGCGTAGACATGCCTTTGAGACTTTCGACCATGGAGTCGGATAGAGGCAGCCACTCGACGACTTTTGGGTAAAAGCAACAAAAGAGATATAGCCCTAGACAGAACACCCAATACGCGGTCACCGTGCCCCAATAGTGCACGCCGGTGGTGGTGTATCGTATGTCGTTAGGCTGGTTGAATCGATCAAAGGCGGTTACTAATACAAATGCAGCTGCAAGTAGAAGTTCTATAGTATTTTCCCAAGGGTTGGTTTCCATGTCTGCTCTTTAGTCTTTCTGGGGTTTTGCGGAATTGATCCTTAAATAAGCATTCACTGGGACAAGCGCTTAAGCCGTAATACAAGCCAACCGGCATTATTGTCATATTTGTCGAGCAAACCGATTTTTGAACTGAGGTCATTAGCGAAGAGCACCAGTTCTCCCTCTACTAGAGCATGAAAGACCCCGTTGGGTAGTCGCGACCCGTCTCCGATCGCAAAGGGCTCTGTGTAGCCACTGGGAATTTTCTGTTCTCCACACAGGACAAACCAGTCCTCCTCCGGCATAACGCGGGATTTTCGGCCCATCTTGATGAGCGGCTTTGTGCCGATGGACGCCATGCCATCGAAAACGCTTTCCAGCGCCGGGTCGTCAACGTTCCAACCGTTGGCTCGGCAGGGTGGCAGCTCCCCGTCCTGCCAGTGTTGTGTGGATGCAACGCTGATTTCGTAGCGCCCGTCCGCTTCCAGGGAGATATTGGTTCTGTTGCGTCGTTGCTCGGCCCTAACGATGACGTGTGCGGTCTCGCCCGGCGCCAATGAAGTCATCGTCGTGGGGACCGTGAGCGTGGGCAGAGTGTGCTTGGCGGCGGATTCAAGTTTTTCTCTTTGCGACTTGCCAAGGCTTTTTCGGTAACCGGGGAGGTTGGTAAAGCGAAGCAGCGCTGATTTGTGGAAGGTGGTCTGCGCATCGAGCTTGCGTATGTTTTTGCCGTAAATGACGCTGGTGGTGGGGGAAAAGAATGCATTCTCATCCTCGCTTTGCAGCCCTGGAACCCGCATTAGGTCGACAGAGAGTTTCAGTCCCAGCGAATGGATTTCGTCGCACATCCATTGCAGGGCAGCTCGCGAAAGGGGTTCTTTATGCTCTGAGCCGCCGCCGACGCTGCCGTGATCTCCAGGAAACCAGGCTTGCTTCACGATCTGTTGCTGGCCGGCCCCCTTGGCTTTTTGCATGGGCGTGTAGTCAAACTCCTTGCGCCGTTCGTCAATGGCAACGGCATGCAGGCCTGCTTTAACGTGTTTGCCCAGGCGCGTATCAACAAACGCGTAGCGTCTCCGCGTCTTTGTTTCCCAGTTAAGCCATGGGAGCTTGTCGGGCAGGCCGAGGGCACCCACGGTGTCCCAGCAACCCATTACGGTAATGTCTGGAATCGTCTCTGTTCTGTGGTTCTGTCGAAACTGCTTCGCTGCCGCGGGCGTGGGTTTGGAACGGTAGAGTTCGTAGGCTGCTGATACATCGGTGATCTGGTCGCGCCCCAGCAATCCGGCTATCCCGATCATGCCGCCAAGGCTGCGAATGGTATAGGCGCCCCGACTGAAGCCAAACAGATAGATTTCATCGCCGGCCTCGTAGTTGTTGGCCAGAAATCGGTAGGCCTGCATGATGTTGATATCGATGCCCTTGCCAACACCACCGCCGACAAATTTGTCGATGGGGCCACCCGTGCCCACACCCTCGTCGTAGTAGACGACCTGTGCAGTTTTGCCAGGAGCCCCTGACTTTCGGATGGCCTGCGCCATGCGAACGACGTTTGTGGGGCTCGCCATGTCAGGGGTGTTCCAGGTGCCGTCACAGCAGACAATCAATCTCTTCACAGCGTGTGTCGCTCCAGACAGTGTTGTAGGGTGAACACGAGATCGAACTTTCTGCATTGCACCGACTCTTAGTCTACGTCTGCCTGTAAGGAATTTTTATGCGTAGTCCTACTTACGTTTTGCTTGCCGCCTCTCTGATTACCCTCATCTCCTCTAACACGTTTGCCGACTGGTCATGCAAAAGCAGTTCTTCTCAAGCAGCGCTCGTAGAACTCTACACCTCCCAAGGCTGCTCCAGTTGCCCGCCGGCGGATCGGTGGTTAAGTGCTCTCAAGGATAGAGATGATCTGTGGACGGAGGTTGTTCCTGTAGCCTGGCATGTGACCTATTGGGACTACCTGGGTTGGCGTGACCCCTTTGGGCGGCGGGAGAATGATCAGCGTCAGCGAAGGATGGCGGCTGCGGTTGGCTCGGGCGTTTACACACCGGGCGTCTTTCTGAATAGAGGTGAGTATCAGCGGTGGCGCGTCACGCCGCCGCAGCGAGTGGATACTCTGTCTATGGATGTGGGCGTTTTGAGTGCAAAGTCAGCAGGCGCCGCTGTAGCGGTCAGCTTTGAACCGGCAGCGGGTCTCAGCTTCGAATCACCAAGAGCGGAAATAGTCTATTTGCGTGCAAACCAGAAAACTGATGTGGGTCGTGGCGAAAATCGGGGTCGTAATTTGAAGCATGATTTCGTGGCGGGTGCGCCTGAGCGGGTCGAGCTACGTTTTGAAGCAGGGCGCTGGATCGGTACCGCTTCGAAAAGCCCCGAGGCCGACGATGTGGCTGTGGCACTCTGGGTGCTGGACCAGCGTGGAGATTATGTTCAAGCAACTGGTGGCTGGTTATAGCCAGGTATTCGCTTTGTAGCATCGGCGTCACCAACCGGTAACACGGACCTCGTACGGTGAGGTAAAACATAACGAGGTTTTCCCGTGTCAGAGGCCAAATTACCCCCATTTAACCGACGCCGCTTTCTCGCCGGAGCCAGTAACTCGGCCATAGCAATAAGTCTTGCGCCGCTGTTTCAGGCCTGTAGTGATAGCAATGATGATTTTGTTCTAAATCAGGCGGTCCCTCTGGCGTACGGGCCTATTCAGCCGGTCAACGATACGACCACGGGTCTGCCATTACTAAAGTTGCCGGAGGGGTTTACCTACAGGTCGTTCGGCTGGACCGGGGACATTATGTCCGATGGCACACTGACACCGGATCGTCACGACGGTATGGCGGTGGTGAGCGGTGCAGGGGGCTCTGGCGAAAGCGTGCTTATCCGTAATCACGAGCGCTCGGTGGTTGAACCCGGACAACCACTCCCGCTGATTGGTGATGGGCTTGCGCCGGTCTATGACACGCTCTCGCTGCCCGGCTTGCTAGCGGGATTGGGGGGCGGCACAACGGCACTGCGTATGCGCGATGGTCAACTGATTGAGGATACGGCCACGCTCGCAGGCACCTTAGCGAACTGTGCCGGTGGCCCGACACCCTGGGGCAGTTGGTTGACCTGTGAAGAAACCATTACCCTGGGCAGTCTTATTGGTGCGCAGGATCACGGCTATGTGTTTGAGGTGCCGGACCCAGCGCTAGGCCAGGCGAGTGCGGTTCCGATTACGGCCATGGGTTTGATGGAGCACGAGGCCTTAGCGGTAGACCCTCGAGACTCCCGCGTGTATTTGACGGAAGACAACAACCCACAATCCGGTTTCTATCGCTTCACGCCGAATGACACCAGCCAAACCGTTGGCTCGCTGGAGCAGGGTGGCACGCTGGAAATGCTCACTATTTCTGGCAGCCCCAACTTCGATCTTACGACGGCTTTGCAAGGTGATAGCTTCGCAGTGGAGTGGGTAGTGATCGATGATCCAACCGCGGGACCGGAAGACCTTGGCGCACCGGCTCCAGGTTTCCCTCCGATTGTGGGTGTGGGTCGTTCCGGCCCTTACCTTCAGGGCGAGGCAAAGGGCGGCGCGCGTATGCGTCGCGGCGAGGGCTGCTGGTATCAGGATGGCGTTATTTACGTTGTCGATACTTCAGGCGGTGCGGCGGGTAAGGGTCAGGTTTGGGCCTATGTACCAGGCGACGAGCAGCTTACAGCGCTATTTGTTTCGCCTGATGCCGTTACCGCGGATAATCCTGACAACGTTACTGTAACGCCCAAAGGTGCCGTTATCGTCTGTGAGGACGGGGGCGGCGTCCAGTTGGAAGATGGTTCATCGATCGGCACTCGCATGATCGGTATTGGGCAAGACGGGGCGTCATTCGTGTTTGCCGAGAATAATATGCTGTTGGAGGCCGAATTGCCGGGGCGGCCGTTTATTGCACCGGCAGACTATCGCAGTCAGGAATGGGCTGGCGTCTGTTTCGATCCCGCGGGTCAGTACTTGTACGTGAACATCCAGACGCCGGGAGTGACGTTTGCGATTACCGGCCCATGGGAGCGGGGTGGTTTCTAGGGTCGTGCTTGAGCCTCAGCAACTTGCTCCACCACATACGTCACGCTGGAATCCATCGCCTCCAGCAATGGTCCTGGATACAGACCGATGCCAAGTACGGCAATCACCAGGGGTGCCAGCGTAACTAACTCTCGAGTATTGATGTCGATGAGCTGCTTTGCGGCCTCAGTGCGGGGTTCGCCCAACGCGACGCGCTGTAGCATCCACAGCATGTAGGCCGCGCCCAGAACAATGCCGCCCATGGCAAGAACCACAAAGACAAAGCCCTGGTAGGACACACCGACGAGAATCAGGAACTCGCCGATGAAGTTGGACGTCGCCGGCAGGCCGAAGGAGGCCACGGCGAACAGGCTAAGTATTGCGACGAAGCGCGGCATGCGTTTATAGACGCCGCCGTAGTCCGCAATCTCGCGACTGTGCGTGCGGTCGTATAGCTGCCCCACAATCAGAAACATCGCGCCGGTGGTCAGGCCATGGGTCATCATTTGCAGGATTGCGCCCTCAATACCCTCATTGTTCATCGAGAAGATGCCGAGAGTCACAAAGCCCATGTGAGACACCGAAGAGTAGGCGACCAGCCGCTTCAGGTCGCTCTGCGCCAGTGCCATGTAGCCGCCATAGAGTATGCCCGCCACCGAGAGCCACAGCAGAAAGGGTGCAAACTGGATAGACACCTCCGGGAAAATCGGCAGGCAGAAGCGTATCAATCCGTAACCACCCATTTTCAACAGTACGCCGGCCAGTAATACGCTTCCTGCGGTAGGTGCTTCGGAGTGCGCGTCTGGCAGCCAGGTATGAAACGGAAGCATGGGCAATTTGATAGCAAAACCCAGAAACAAGGCAATGAATATCCAGAACTGGGATTGCTCTGAATAATCATGCTGCGCCAGCAGCTGAATGTTGAAGGTATCGGCCTGCAGCGAGAGTCCCAGAATACCCACCAGCAATAACAAGCTCCCGGCGAGACTGTAGATTACGTATTTAAGTCCAGCGGCGACGCGCTCCGGTCCGCCCCACAGCACAATCATGAAGTACATGGGAATCATGGTGACTTCCCACAGCATAAAGAACAGGAAGGCATCCAGTGCGGTAAACACCACCAGCATGGCGCCTTCCACCAGCAGAATCAGCATCATGAAGGCTTTGAGGCGGCTGGTGATGGCATCCCAGCTACCCAGCACACACAGCGGCGGTAGCAGGCTGGTCAGTATCACCAGCAACAGGCTGACGCCGTCTACCCCCACAGCGTATTCAATGCCAAAGGTAGGCATCCACGCAGTGCGCTCGACAAACTGCATACCCTGTTCGGTCAGATCGAAGCGCAGCCACAGGACTAGTGCGAGCACCACGTTTAACAGAGTGATGGCGAGAGTGCCGCTGAGAATCCAGAAGCGCCCTTGTAAAAAGGCCAGGGCAATCATGCCCAGGAAGGGCACGGCGATCATTGCGCTCAGCAAGTGGTCAGTGAAGAGTCCGCTCATAGTGCTGCTACCCTGCAATCAGATAGAAGAAGGCCAGGGCTGCCACCAACCATAAAACCACTACCAACAAATGGTGCTGCAGCGTTCGTGGCTCGATACGTTTGGCGGCGTGACCGGAAGCATCGACACCGCGTCCCACGCCTTCAACAGTTCGCGTGATGGTGGCGGTGTCTACAATACGTCCCAGCCAGCGGGCAATCCCCACACTGCCAGTGCCGACGTTGGTGACTTGCTGATCTACCGCCATATCGATGTAACCGAGCTGACGTGCTACGCCGACGCTGCCGGTGCCCAGCGACAACACCAATCGATCAACGATGCCGCGATCAATCTTCTGCCACATCCAGTGCGCAGCAGACAGCGTTGGGCGCACCAGCAACACGTCGTAAAGCTCGTCAAAGTAGCCCTTGTTGAGGAAGAACACGTACAGCCGTTTTTTCCATGCCGATGCGCTGCGCGAGGGAGCGCGTTGGCTCTGCCAATACGCCACCAAAAGCCCCATCACAGCAATTCCTACGGGCAGAAGTATCCAGGGTGACAGGCCAGCGGCGACGGCCGTTGAACCTCCGCCAATATCCGGAGACAAAAAGCTGGAAAACCAGCGCCACACAACGAGCAGAACGATCACCACTATCGCGATGCCTGCGCTAATGCCAAGTAACAGCCGAACGGAGGCGGGCGATGCCTTGACGCTCTCTCCGGGCGCACGTCCTGATACGCCATGGTGAAACACCGTACTAAAGCCTTTAAACAGGTACATTGCAGAGAAAAACACCGTACCGAGTCCGACGATCCAGAGTGCAATATTTGCGCTGGAGAAGCCCTGGGATAACCACAAGCTTTGATAGGCGCCGGAGAACAGAATCAACGGGGGCAGCACAGACAAAGCCAAAGCCCAGGCAAACAAGCTGCCAGACGATGATGTGTGCGTCGTTTCTTCCAGCTCAAAGCGCCGGTGGGTAGATGCCAGCACATTGCCCGTCGACAAAAAGAGGAACGCCTTGAAAAAACCGTGGGCCAGCAGATGGAAAATCGCCGCTGCAAAAGCGCCAACGCCGCAGAGAAAAGTCATAAACCCAAGCTGGCTGATGGTGGAGTAGGCGAGTGTGCGCTTGATGTCTGTTTGAGTCAGTGACACCACCGCAGCGAACAGCGCCGTAATAGCGCCAACGCAGGCAATCACCGTCATGCCAGTGCCTGATAGCACCAGCACGGGGCTCAATCTCACCAGCAGGAACGGTCCCGCGTTCACCATGGTGGCGGCGTGGATCAGCGCCGAAACCGGTGTGGGCGCTTCCATAGCCAATGGCAGCCAGGCATGTGTGGGCATTTGTGCTGACTTGCCCATGGCTCCAATGAAAGTACAAATCGTCAGCAGCGTTACTGTTGCTGTTGAAATCTCAGTGCCGTTCCGGGCCTGCTCAAGGATGTCGGGAATGTTCAATGTGCCAAAGGTGACAAACGCGAGAATGATGCCTACAAAGAGCCCGACGTCAGCGACGGCATTGACCAGAAAGACTTTTGTGGCCGCCCTGGCCGCGTTCTGACGCTCGCCATAATGCGATACCAGTAAATACGAACACAGTCCCATCACTTCCCAGAACATGAAAGTAAGCAGTAGGTTGCTACTCATCACCAGCACAGTCATCGCAGCGGTGAACAGCGCTGTCAGCGCAAAGAAGCGGCTATGTCGCGCATCGCCCACCATGTAGCGTGAGGCGTAAACCTGCACCACCGTGCTGACGCCGGTCACCAGCAGCAGCAGTAGCACGGTCAGGCGATCAATATAGAATCCCGCGTCTATCTGCAGTCGCCCCACATCCAGGAGCCGATACAGTGTGATTTCGATAGCGCCGTTCGCAGCCACGTCCGTGAACAGTGCAAGGGACAAGAGAAATGATCCGGTAATAGCGGGAATCACCAGCCGGTGACCCGTGCCTTCCAGACGCCCGCCAAACAGCGCCAGCAGCAGGGCTGCCGCCAGGGGAAGGGAGGGGATGAGCGTGTAGAACATATGGAGCGTAGGGCTAGACACTAAGTAATCCCGCTATCCATAAAGCTCACCAGCAGACTAAAGATGGGATCACTGAATACACCCAATGCGACCATCGCCACGGACGCGAGCCCCAGACTGGCGGTTAGGGAGGGGCGCATCAATGGAACGTCGGTATCATCGCTGTGCGGGCGATGAAACCAGCAGGCAAACACCTTGATAAAGTACCCCAGGGTGAGCAGGGTTGAGGCGACCACCGAGAACGCCGCCAGATAGTGCTCAGCTTCAAGCGCACCCAGCACAATGTTCCACTTGCCGAAGAAGCCGCCGGTCGGCGGCAAACCTACCATGCCCACCGCCACAACGATGAGCGCGCCGGTCAGCCAGGGCGAAGGCTTCGCCATATCGCGCAGCTCATCCAGGGTGCGCACCTTGTGCAGGTGCAGCAGACTGCCGGCAATCATAAACAGCGCAGCCTGCATCACGGCATCGTTCAGCAGATAGAACAGGCCACCTGCAAAGCCGGTGGCATTGCCGAGACTGACGCCCACCAGGATCAAACCAACATGCCCGATACCGCCATAGGCAAACATGCGTTTCAGGTCGGTCTGGATCAGCGCCAGCGCACCGCCCACGATGGCGGCTATTACGCCCACTTCCTCCAGCAACACCAGCACCGGCACGGCGCTTACTTCGACGCCGGGCAATATCAGGGAATACTCGATGCGCACCCAGGCCACCAGCGAGACTTTGGTGACGGTGGCAGCCAGCAGCGGCGTCACTGGATTGGGCGCGTTCTGGTAGGCATCGGGCAACCAGCCATGCAGGGGTATCAGTGCCATTTTTATGGAAAGACCGAGGAAGATATAAATCAGCCCACCCGCCACAGCGGTGGAGGTCATTAATGCGGGGATGCGGGTCGCCAGATCGGCCATGTTCAGCGTACCGGTGGCCACGTAGAGGTGCGCTACACCCAGCAGATACAAGGTCGCGCCCAGCGACCCCAGCAGCAGATAGCGAAAGGCGTAGACGGCACTCTTGCCGCCATTAGCACCAACCAGCGCATAGGCTGCCAGAGCGGACACTTCCAGAAACACAAAAACATTGAAAAGGTCCGCTGCAAATACGATGCCCACCAGCCCTGAGACCAGCATTAAAAGCAGCGTGTAATAGGCCATGCTGCCTTCCAGAGTGGGGGAGGTCACCTGGCGACCATAGAGCAGTGTGAGCAACGCGACTCCGCTAACCGTCAACACGACAAGGGCTGCCAGCGAGTCATTCAGCCAGGCGATTCCCACCGGCGCAGCCCAGCCGCCCAATGCGTATTCCATGGGTCCCTGAGTCAGCACGACCTGTAAATTCAATATCGCCATCACGGTCATAAATGCGACCGCGGTCAGTGTGATGGGTTGACACCAGTGTCGGTGTTTTGCCGTTGCCATGGGTAATGCCACCCCGGCAATGAATGGGATGAGAAACAGCAAGATGGGTAGCTGTGTACTCACGTGCTGGTCTCGTTCTGTGCGGGTGCTATCACCTCCGCAGTGGACACCGCCTGTGCCTCGTCTGAGGATGCCTGCTCTAAGAGTGTATTTTCATCGAGGCTGCGGAAACGGCGATAGGCAGCAGATACCAGCGCAAGTGAAACGCCAAGCGTCGCCACCTGCACCACAATGGCGGTGACTGTGAGTACGTGGGGTAGAGGGTTTGCATACTGCAGTGCGTTAACGGCATCGTCACCAGATTCAATCACCGGTACCGTAGCACCTTCCTTTGCGCTGAAGGCCACCAGGAAAAAGATCACGCTGGTCTGCAGTATGTACAGCCCAATCAACTTTTTCACCAGGTTGGGGTGTACCACCATAATGTAAAAACCCCACAGGAACAGGATCACGAACACAATAAAGTTCGGCCGCTGTAACCAGGCTTGAAGTAGTTCAAACATGCGAGGTCTCGTCCGGCGCGTCATCGCCGGACAGGCTAATAGAGATGGATGCGCCGGTGACGGCGACATCTACAGCGACGCCAACCTGGGTCAGCAAAATACCCAGTTGGCGACGAGCGGGCTCGTCCAGACCGGGTATCTGCAGGCTGGCGTAGTTGAGAAATTGTCCGCCGCCAATCAGACACAGGCCGCCGACGCCTGCAAAAATCAGCAGGCCCAGGCCATCGCCGTGCAGCACTGCCCGGGCCAAACGACTGTCCTCGGCATCCACTCCAAAAATCAGCAGTGCCAGAATCATGCTGGCCGCCAGTACCACGCCGCCAACGAAGCCACCGCCGGGGCCGTACTGCCCGAACACCAACACATAGCAACCAAATAGCTGAGCCACGGGGATTACGATGCGACCAAGGGTGCGAACAATGACACTGTCGTGGGGGTGTATCACTTGTTGCGATTCCTCAACAGCAGTGCGCAGGCGATGCCTGCGGTAAATATCACGATTGTTTCCACCAGCGTATCCAGCGCGCGGTAGTCCATGAGAATGGCGGTAACCACGTTGGGGGTGTTGGTCTCCTCTACGCTGTTTTCCAGATACACCGGAGACACATGCTGGCTGGCAGGTGCGGTGGGATCATTGAAGACGGGCAAATCGCCCGCGCCATACAGCATTAGCAGCGCCAGTAAGGGCAGGCCAAGCAGCGCAATTTTTGGCACGGGCAGTCGATGGATGCGGGTGTCTTTTTCCTCTGTGCGAAACAGGGTCAGCAGAAAAAACACCGTGGCCAATCCCGCGCCCACCACGGCCTCCACAAAGGCGACATCCACGGCGCCGACCAGCGCCCAGACCAGGGCCAGCGCAAAGCTGTAGGAGCCCAGGATGAAAACCGCCGACACCAGATCCTTCACCAGAATGGCGCCTGCAGCCGTCATCACCAGCAGAAGCAACAAGGGCAACTCAAAGATCATGTCTCGTCCTCAGCCGATGGTCGCAGCCCGGCGCGATACGCCGCGCGCACGGTGGCATGCGCAATCACCGGGTTGAGCAGATAGATAAGCAGCATCACTACCAGAATCTTCAGCAGGTTGGTGCTCAAGCCCTGGTATACCGCTAGGCCTCCCAGCACAAACATGGCACCCAGCGAATCGGTCAAGGAGAGTGCATGGGAGCGAGTGAATATGTCGGGCAGTCGCAGCATGCCGATAGAGCCGACTATCAGAAAAAACAGGCCGATAAGAATCATGATAATGGCGAGCCAGGTCATGTAGCGTCCTTGGAAGCGCTGTCGCCCTCGCCGCGCTCTTCCAGAAACTTGGCGATCGCAAGCGCACCGACGAGGTTCAGGATGGCGTAGCCCGTCGAGATGTCGACAAACATATCTACCCGCTCGAACATGGTGCCAATCAGTACGATCAGGATGATGGCTTTAGTGGAGATGCCATTCAGCCCTAATACCCGGTCGAAGCTGGTGGGTCCGCGCACCACACGATACAGATACACCAGCATCACCAAGGTTAAGGTCACCATCACGCAAAAGAAAAAGCTGTTCATTGAGGCGTCGGTCCACCGGGAAAAACGCCCCGAATTTTGGTTTCCATCGCACCCGTACGCAGGTCTTGGGTGGAGTCCTCATCCAGCGCATGTACCAGAACTTCTCCGGGCGCGATTTCCACGGTCACCGTACCGGGTGTCAGCGTGATGGAATTGCCGAGAGTGACCAGTTCACCGTCGCTCTGCAGCGGCGTGGTGTGACGAATCAGTTTCGGCTTAATGGGCAGCGAGGGATGCAAAATCAGTCGGCTTACATGCCAGCCGCTTTTCAGGATGCGGCCAAACAGCCAGGGTTGGTAGGCCAGTACGGCAGGCCAGGACAAGCGCCGCATATGGGGCAGGGCGGGGTTAAGCCAGGCCACCAGGCCGGAGATCAGTGCGCCCACAATGACATGCCCCGGTGAGAGCGTGGCAGAGAAGCTCAACCAAAGGGCGAACAGGATGAGCGCAGTCAGTACTCTCACAGCGGCACGGGCTCCCAGCTCGCATTGGTGTTGTAACGCTGGAAGCTGAATGTCTCTCGATCCAATACCACCAGGTTCAGCCAGCCGTTGTGGAAGAACTGCTGCAAGATGTCGTGACGAGCGATAATGCCGCCCACAATTTCAGGGGCAGCTTCAATAATGGTCAGCAGGCGCATGGGCTCGTGGTAGTGGCTGGCGCCGTCGTTGACGGTTTGCAAGGGCAACCCGGTGGCGAGGTCGCTCTGAGCGCCGTACATGACGCCAATGCCGGCCACAATATTGTGAATGACCTTGCTGCCGCTGCCGTACTTCCAGGGGTCTGTAGCTGAGGTGTAGTACTGCATGTTGATCCACTCGCCTACCACCAGAGGGGCGGTCATAATCTTCTCTAAAATGGCGCCCTCTGGATCAGTGCTGGCGTCATAGGAGTGCAAGAAGCAGCGTCCGCCAATATCAATACCCTGTGTGATGGCGCGGCGACCGATAATAAATGCGGCATTGCCGGACAGGCCCCACTCGGGTCGGGTGGTAGCCCAGTCTATGCTGCGCGAGGCAACGTGCGCGTGGGCCTGCTCGGGGTTCATGTTGTCGGGCGTGCCGGGTATCTTCGCGCAGCGCTCCAGGGCAAGGTTTTGACCGGCCTCGATAAAGCACTGGTTCAAACGCTCTAGGTCTTCCTGATGGCTCTCGGGCAAACTCTCCAAATCGTAGAAAGCGACGGTATCTGCAGTGGTGTTGTGTTTTGCCGGCAGGAACCAGGTGTCTGCTGGCAGCTCCAGGCCGCGCCGGGCCAGCTCAGCACGAACCTCGGACCGATTTCCCATTTCTGCAAAGGCCCTGGCATTAGGGTCACCATGCCGCCCGCCACAGGCACCGCAGTCCAGCGCCGCCGCGTAGGGATTATTGTCTGTGGTACTGCCGTGACCGCAGAGAACGATAAAGCGTGCAAAATTATCCAGCAGGCCAATCGTGCGCAGCCCGCCCTCGACGAAATCGGCCTGCTGCGCAATCGAAAAACCCCGTGCCTGTTCGATGGGTAAACCAATCACGTCCGGCGCGGGCTCCTCGGTGGCATCCACGTTAATTTCCGTTGCCACCGGCTGTCGGAAAAACCGCGAGGTGGCATTCACGACCGCGCTATATGGCTTGCGCATAAGCGTCTTGCCAAACAGCCCAACACTAAAGAACAGGCCCAACACGTCTACCAGCAAAAAGGCCGCGATAGGATTGTGCTTGAGATCATGGAACAGATGCTCGCCCAGCTCTGCCCAACGCGATCCAGTGGCATAGCGTTTTACGGCGTCTTCCTGACCCGCGCGTGGAAGCTCCAGTAGCGCGTTGGACGGCGATAACAGCACCGGACACAGGGGGAAGGATTCCTCGGTGTCAAAGCTGCGGTGATCGATGGGAATACCAAAGAAGCCGGCATAACCAAAGGTTTGAATAGGTCCCGTCGCTTCAAAGTGTCGACGAAAGGGCTCCGAGCGAACATCAATACAAAACGCGGCCTGGGCAAGGGGGCGTTCGGTGAGGCGCGGCACCGAGGCTTTATGTCCTGCGATTTTACTCAGCAAAGGCCGACGGAAAGCGTCTTCATACGCCTCCAGCCAGACCGGATTCTGATCGGCGTCGGGAAAGGCATCCAGCCAGCCCAGCAGGATATGCGTATCATCCCGTCTGAGCCCGTCTATCTGCTCTGGTCCAAGCTCGAAAATCTGAGCAAGTCGGAACAAGCGCCAGCCGTCTTTGCACACGGCCAGTTTGTTCGCACCGATACCGTGGTTTGCGGTCTTGGCGTTATTGAGGTGTTGCGCCAGCGCCTGGGCAACGGCGGGCACCGTCCCCTCGCAGGACCACTGGCGCCTCGCTTGCGCAGCCACCAACTCTACTTCATAGAATAGACGCACAGCCAGATACTGGGTCACATCGATGGGGTTGTGCTTCTGGATTGGGTCGTCGGGGTTAAGACCGCGCCAGCGAATCAACCCGGTCCAGCCTGGGAGCTGGCCTAACACGCGGGCCAGATAATCCTGCCAGCGTGTGGGTGGCACCTGCAGAGCCTCTAAACAGGCTTGAATGGCAGCTTCCGGCGACTCTGGAAGGGCGGAAAGCTTGCGGGAAAAATCTCGAATGCCGTTCAGTCGACCGCTGCCATCATGCTGTGCCAACTCACGCCAGGCAGCGTAAAAGCCGGCATTCTTGGCGGGCATGATCCAGCCTGCCATGCCCTCATCGACAAAGGCAGATACCCATTTGATAGTCTGGGCGTCAATGGCGTCTACCACAGCTGAACCGGTGTATTGGTCCAGCCAGTCGCTTAAGGTGCGGCGAAATGGAAGTTCCAGGGCTAGGGTCTCCGCCGTATCTGCGACCGCATCGGGTAAACCCAGTCTGGGATCTGTTAGCGCCAGACAGGATAAAACCGATTGCCAAAGTGCTTCAGTGTCTGCTCCCGCCAGTGCCTGCTGACTTTTAACCTGCCAGTCGAACAAGGCTGGATTCAGCGCATCAATCCCGTGAATCACATGGGCGCGGCGCACGGCTGCTGCTGTGACGTTCGGTAAGGTTGGAATCGCCGTGTTGTCGTCGGTAGGTAAAAGGCGTGCCAGCGCATTGTCTACGCAGGCCTCCGGAATGCGGCCGCTTTTATGCAGCGCTCGGTACTCTGCTAGCGGTAGATAACCGCTGGCGCCAAACAGATGTTCAGCTTCTCGGAAGGCCTGATCAAAGGGCAGGTGCTCAAGGCCCTGTAGAGGGTTATGTGACACAAAGCCCTTCATTGGCCAGAACTGCGATACCGGCTGTGCGGCGTCTTCGATCAGTTCATGCAGCGGAGCGACATTCATTAATCAGGCGGCCAGCTTGCGTGCAGCGAGTTCGTGATCAGACAGCGGCTGGTGCTGCTCAAT
>JBCDKJ010000063.1:0-20191 GCA_038746745.1 Pseudomonadota bacterium | reverse complement strand
TGCAGCGCGATCGGCGGCGCCGCCGACGTACGCGCGAGCAGTGCTGTTGGCAAGCTGGGGTCTGATGATCGGGGTGCTGCTCTGGTTCGGCGGCTTTATCACCGTGGGCGCAGAGTGGTTCCTCATGTGGCAATCGCAAATATGGAACGGCCAGCAGGCGGCATTTCGCTTTGTGGTTTGTCTGTTGGCCTGTTTGATTTTTATTAATCTGCCCGAACCGCCCACCGTTTCCGAAGAGTAATCCCATGGATAAGCCCACACAGCAGAGCGATAACAGCCGGCCAGGCGGTAACGCCATGACAGAGCTGCAGCGTGAAAGCCGCATGGGGGGCGTGGGTGATGAAGCGGTGCTGAGAGAGATACCGGTCATCGACATGCGTCAGTCTGATCAGGCTGCGCTGGACGATGCACTGTGGCATGCCGCGGTGCACTGCGGTTTTTTTCAGCTTAAGAACCATGGCTTCAGTGTTACCGAAATGGATAAGGCCTTCGCCGCCGCCGCTGATTTTTTTGCCCTACCGGAAGCCACCAAGGCGCAGTACCCCTTGCGCGGCTCCAGTAATGCAGGCTGGGAATCCATGGCACAGGTGCGTCCCTCCACCGGCACTGCCGACCAGAAAGAGTCCTATCAGATCACCCGCACCCGCATGGCGGGTCTGTGGCCCAGCCAGGATGAGTTGCCGGAGTTTGCCGATACGATGCTGGCGTTTGAGCACAAGGCCTGGGAGTTGGCGATGCGCGTATTGGCAAGCTTCGCCCGCAAGTTGGGCTTTGCCGAAGACTTCTTTACGCAGGCGCATCATTTTGATGCCGAGGACTACCAGTCGACGCTGCGGCTGCTGCACTACTTCGCAGTTGATGGCCATGACGCAGCCTCGGGTGAGCTCTGGCGCGCCGGTGCGCACACCGATTTTGATTGCCTGACGTTGCTGTTTCAGCGCGACGGTCAGGGCGGCCTACAGGTCTGCCCGGGTCGTGAAGCGGAGAGCGGCGCCTGGACGCCGGTGACGCCGCGGGCAGAACTTATCACCTGCAATATTGGCGATATGTTAATGCGCTGGAGTGACGACCAACTGCGCTCTACGCTGCACCGGGTGCGCATGCCGGATACCGGGGATGCTCGCTACAGCATCGCCTTCTTCGCCCAGGCCAATAGCAATCAGGTGATCGAGAGCTATCGCGGCAAGTACCCCTCGATCACAGCAGCGGATTATCTGCAGCAGCGAATCGCCGCCAACTTCAGTGCGCTGCAGCAGGCGCAGAGTGAACAGTAGTTTGCCTGAGGGGCCGCCGGGCGCCGACCCTACGCAGGCGCAGATGGCGCGTAACCTGCGCGTGGCTAACGAGGTAGCTAAGCAGGCGCTTGCGGATGGCAAGCATCCCTTCGGCGCGATCCTGGTGGCGGCAGATCATGAAACCGTGTTGATGGAACAGGGCAACCTTGACGCCGTCAATCACGCTGAGGCCACGTTAGCGAGGCGGGCAGCCGAGGCCTATGCCGAAGAAGAGCTCTGGGCGATGACGCTTTACTCTACCGTGGAGCCCTGCGCGATGTGCACCGGCACCTTGTACTGGGCCAACATTGGCCGCATGGTTTACGGCATTCCCGAACACCAGTTGCTGGCTATGACGGGCAACCACGAAGAAAATCCGACGCTGGATTTGCCGAGCCGCGACGTGCTGGCCCGTGGGCAAAAGCCAATAAAAGTATGGGGGCCGATTGACGAGGTGATTGACGAAATCGTCGCGCTACACAAAGACTTCTGGCACAGCGATTGACGCCGCAAAGTACTGATGCAACGAGTTCCGACCCGGGGCGCCTGACCAGGGATCAGGTAGCGCCGCTATTTGGGCTTGAGGACAAGCCTCCCTTACCGACTGCCCTGCTGGCTGCACTGCAACACCTGCTGGCAGTGTTCGGTGGCATTATCACTGCGCCGCTCATTATTGCTGGCGGCATGGGGCTGGATAGTGAGCGCACCAATACCGTGATTACCTCTGCGCTATTCGTATCTGGCGTTGCGACGATTTTACAGATATCCCGGGTCGGCCCCCTGGGCTCAGGCCTGCTGGCCATTCAGGGCACCAGTTTTACCTTCATCGGTGCTGTGCTGTTTGCCTATCACGGTCTACCCGAGTCGCTGTCTGCAGACGCGCGCCTTGCTATTTTGTTTGGCAGTGCCGCCGTTGCCTCCGTGGTTATGATGCCGCTGGCGTTCAGTCTGCGGCGGCTACAGCGAGTCTTCTCGCCGGTGGTTACGGGTACCACCGTTGTGCTGCTGGGACTGAGCCTGGTGTTTGCCACCCTGGAGAATCTGCAGCGCACCTGGGTAGCGGCGAATGAGGCAGAAGCGGGCTGGCAGGTGCTGCTGGTTGCGGGCTGTGTGTTTTTCAGTACCGCCATCATGGCGCGGCTGCGCAACCCCTGGCTGCGGATGTGCAGCATACTCTGCGGGCTTATTGTCGGGCTGCTTGTGAGCCTTGTGTTAGGCGCGGTTGATTTCAGTCTGCTGTCTGGTCTGGACCCTGTGTATATTCCGGTACCCCTGCGCCACGGTCTGGCCTTTGAATGGCAGGTCTTTCTGATTCTAATGCCGATTTTTTTAGTGACTGCCACAGAGTCTGTTGGCGACCTCACTGCCACCCAGGCATTAAGCCAGTTGCCCACTCGCGGGACTGATTACTGGTCGCGACTGCGCGGCGGGGTGGTCGGCGATGCGTTTAATTCCCTGCTGGCGTCACTGTTTTCTACCTTCCCCAATACCACCTTCAGTCAGAACAATGGCGTCATCCGCTTGACGGGTATCGCCAGCCGGCACGTCGGTTATCTGGTGGCGGGCATGCTGATTTTGCTGGGCTGTTTGCCGGTCGTGGCCGGTCTGTTTCAGATATTGCCGCCCGCCGTGATTTACGGTGCGACCTTGTTGATGTTCGGTCTTGTGGTTGATGCCGGTATTAACATTTTGCGAGATGGCTGCGTCGGCAGGCGTGACTGGTTTATCGTGTTCACAGCGCTCGCCGGTGGAGCTGTCCTCAGTCAGACCGCAGACCAACTGACGGCTCTGCCCTACCAGCTGCGCATGATCCTGCAGTTTCCGGTATCCACGGGCGCCCTTATTGCCATGATTCTGGAGTTGATCGTGCCGCGGGCTAACGCCGCTCTGGAGAATACAGCGCTGCCCGACTAAGGGCGGTAATGCTGGTGCCAGTGTCTGGCGATATCGCTGCGCCGACATACCCACACGTCATCGTGGTCGGCAATGTGGTCAAGGAAACGCTGTAGTGCCCGAAAGCGCCCTGGTCTGCCCACTATTCGGCAGTGCAAACCGACGTTGAGAATGCGCGGTTGATCCGCACCCTCGGCGTAGAGCACATCAAAGGCATCGCGGAGGTAGTAGAAAAACTGGTCGCCGCTGTTGAATCCCTGCGCCGTGCAGAAACGCATGTCGTTGGTGTCCAGGGTATAAGGGATGACAAGGTGAGGCCCCTCTGGACCCTCTACCCAGTAAGGCAAGTCGTCGGCGTAAGAGTCCGAATCGTAAAGAAAGCCACCTTGCTCCAGCAGCAGCCTGCGCGTATTGGGGCTATCGCGGCCGGTGTACCAGCCTAGCGGTGGACTGCCTGTGAGTTCGGTGTGCAGTCGAATGGCTTCGACCATATGCTCGCGCTCTATCGATTCGGGCACCGACTGATAGCTGATCCAACGCAGACCGTGACAGGCGATTTCCCAGTCCGCCGTTACCATTGCGGCCACTGCCTCCGGGTTTCTGGCCATGGCCATAGTGACGCCGAAGATGGTTACCGGCCAACCGCGCGCAGTAAACTCGCGGTGTAAGCGCCAGAAGCCGGCGCGACTGCCGTACTCGTATAGGGATTCCATACTCATATGGCGGTCGGGAAAGCTGGCGGCGTTGATAATTTCCGAGAGAAACATCTCGGAGCCGTCATCGCCGTGTAGTACGCAGTTCTCGCCGCCTTCTTCATAGTTGATAACGAACTGCACCGCCAGGCGTGCGCCTCGCGGCAGCTCAAACTGCGGCGGCGTTGCGCCATAGCCCACCATGTCCCGAGGATAGTCGCTTGCGTCTTTATCCTTACTATCAACCATGGTGCGTCAGGCCTCTCCCAGCGTGTGATTGCAGTGCAGCAGCGTGTTGCCGCCAGATAAATGCAACACCTGTTCCATGATACCTGTGGTGTGGTGCACGGCCAGTGGCGCACGGCCAGTGGCGCACGGGAAGTGATGTTCGGCAACGGCTGAAATCGCCACGCACACATTGTGGGCGCTCGCGCAACACGGCGCACCACGCTGGGTCAAAATGCTGACCGATCGGACAGGTTTTGTTCTGGCGTCCGGCGCGTTCCGTGGGAGCGGGTTCAGAGCACTCCCTCCCGGTATCGCGTGGCATGGTTATTGCTTCGACGCATTAGTGAAATCCAGAGCGGCTGTGGCGTCGGCAGACTTATCGGCAGTAGGCTTACTATAGGTCAGATCGACAGGTCAGGTCAGCAGGCCAGATCGCCAAGTGAGACCCACCGATAAGAATCACAGGCCAGATCACACCGACTGGGCTCCAGTACAGAACAGAGGAATCGGCACGATGTACCGTAAAGTTACCCAAGCCCCACCGACCCCGGTCGCCGCAGTAGCCTTTGCGCGCGCAGCGACCCGACAGACATCGGACCGAACAGCGACGCTTTTTTTCAGCCTGCTGATGCTGCTGTCACTGCTGGCCCTATTCTCCTGGCATCCTGCTCAGGCTCAGGACGAGACCATTGATACTCAGGTTGCTTCGGATGCGGCGGCTGCGGCCAGCCAAAAGCGCATCGACAATTACGACGTCGCTGCCAGTGACGCCCTGCAGGCCTACCGCATCGCCACCCAGCGTGCCGAGAGCTTGTCGGTGTACAACCAGCAACTGCAAAAGCTGATCGATTCCCAGAATGAAGAGATAGCATCCATCAAGCGACAGACCGCCGAAATCGAGGATATCGAAACCGGCGCCCTGCCCTTCATGATCGAAATGACCAATACGCTGGTGCAGATCGTGGAGGCGGACGTGCCCTTCCTGCGCGCCGAGCGCATGGAGCGCATCGAAAAGCTCAAGACCATGATCGACCGGGCCGACGTTACCGCCGGCGAGAAATATCGCCGCATCATGGAGGCGTACAGCATCGAGGCAGACTATGGCAAAACTATCGAAGCCTACCGCGGTGAGTTGGAGCAGGGCGGCAGCGTGCGAGCTGTCGACTTTCTTCGCATTGGCCGCGTAGGACTGTACTACCAGACGCTGGACGGTGCCGAGACGGGACGCTGGAGTGAGAAACTGGGTGACTGGCAGCTACTGGGCAACAGTTATCGACGACCGGTACGCAACGGGCTGAGCATTGCCCGCAAGCAGGCGCCGCCCAGCTTGCTGCGCCTACCTGTAACTGCGCCCGGGGGTGCATGATGAGGACGAATTTGATGAGAGCACTTATTGCCGGCGCAGCCCTGCTTGCGAGCACCGCCGTGTGGGCGCAGGGCAGCGGCAGCCTGTTGGAACTGCTGGAAAAAGTAGAGACCAATAAGACCAAGGAAGCGCAAATTAACGCCGAGCGCGAGCAGCGTTTTCGGTCTCGCGCTAGCGAGCAAAAGGCGCTGCAAAAACAGGCCGAAGCTGAGGTAGCGCGACAGGAAGCACTTCGTATTTCTCTGAAAAAGAGCTTTGACGATAACGAAACCAGCCTGGCTGAACTGCAGGATACGCTGGACAAGCGAATCGGTGACCTGGGTGAGCTGTTCGGTGTCTTCCGCCAGAACGCGGACGATACCCAGACAGCGCTATACAGCTCGTTGATCACGGTTGAATATCCGGATCGAAAAGCGGTGGTGGCTGAGCTGGCCGAGAGTGATGAAGTTCCCACCATTCCGCAAATGCGTGCCCTGTGGGAACTGCTGATTCAGGAGATTGCGCACTCTGGCGAAATCAGCCGCTTCAGCACCGACATCGTCGAGCCCAGTGGTGATCAATACCAGGGTGAAGTGGTGCGTGTGGGGGCTTTCAATATTGTGAGCGGCGACAAGTATCTTAACTATCTCTCCGACTCGGACCAGCTGATTGAGCTGCCGCGTCAGCCGCAGGGCTATGTGCGCTCCAGCGCCGGCGAGCTGGCAGACGCCACGCCCGGTGAAGAAGTAGGTTTTTACCTGGATCCGTCCCGGGGTGCGCTGCTGGGTCTGCTGGTGCAGTCGCCCAGCCTGATGGAGCGGGTGGAGCAGGGTAAAGCGGTGGGTTATGCCATCATCGTGGTCGGCATTATCGGCCTGCTGATTGTCGCCGAGCGATTCCTCGCAGTGCTGCGCGTGCGGCGTCGTATCAAGGGGCAGCTCGCTGATCTGGACCATCCCGACATGAACAACCCGCTGGGGCGCGTGCTCAATGTCTATTACGAGAATAAGCATCTGGACCTCGAGACTGTGAAACGCAAACTCGACGAGGTTGTATTCAAAGATGTCTCTGAAATACGAAAAGGCCTGCCGATTATCAAAGTACTAGCCGCTGTGGCACCCTTGATGGGCCTGCTGGGAACGGTGACCGGGATGATCGGCACCTTCCAGGCTATTACGCTTTTTGGCACCGGCGATCCCAAGCTGATGGCGGGTGGTATTTCGCAAGCGCTGATCACGACGGTGCTGGGTCTGCTGGCGGCGATACCACTGCTGCTGACCCACAGCGTACTGTCCAATCAGGTGACGGCCACCAGCAAGCTGATTGCCGAGCAATCCGCGGGCATGCTGGCGAAAAAAGCCGAAGCCGACGCAGAACTGAAGGCCTGATCGCCAGTGGAAGTTGTCAGCGCGTTACGGGACTTTCTCGACAAGGGCGGAGACGTCCTCTACGCGATTCTGTTTGTTTCCATCTGGCTGTGGTGGCTAATCCTGGATCGTTTCTACTACTACTTACGGGAACATCGCCCGCTGGTAGACGAGGCATTGGCGAGCTGGGACAAGCGCAGCGATCGCACCTCCTGGTTTGCTCAGGCACAGCGCACTGAGTTGATCTCACAAATTGAGGTCGCGATGCAGCGCAATGTGAAGATCATTCCGGCGCTGATTGCGCTACTCCCCATGTTCGGACTACTGGGCACGGTGACAGGCATGATCCAGGTATTCGACGTGATGGCGTTTATGGGCTCTGGTAATCCACGCGCTATGGCGGACGGTGTGAGTAAGGCAACCGTGCCTACCATGGCGGGCATGGTGGTTGCCCTGATCGCGATCCCGTTTGCATCGCGACTGGAACGTCGCTTCAAGGTAGAGCGGCAAAAGCTCAACGAATCGTTAAAAATTGAAAATCAGGAAATGGCATGAGTGATCCCGTCCAGTCGTTAATTGAAGAAGAGGAAGAGAGTCAGATTGACCTCACGCCGATGTTGGACGTGGTGTTCATCATGCTGATCTTCTTTATCGTCACATCGACCTTCGTTAAGGAGTCAGGCGTCGACGTCAGCCGACCCAACGCGGATACGGCGGTGGTCACGGAATCCAATAGCATTCAGATTGGTATAACCTCCGCCAATCAGATTTACATGGACAAGCGTTTGATCGACAAGCGCGCGGTGCGGGCAAACGTGGAACGGGGCATTGCCGAGAACCCCGGTGCCGCCGTCATCATCGTCGCCGACGCCGACTCCAAGACCGAAACGCTCATTGAGGTAATGGACCAGGCGCGACTGGCAGGTGCCGAAAACGTGTCTGTGGCTGCGGACGAAGGCTACTGATGCAGGCGGTCGTTAAACACGCGTCTATGTTTGGAACGGCCTGCGTCATCGGCCTGCTGATGTTTATGCTGATGCAGTTCATGATTCGGGCAGACGCAATTTTTGAAAAGCCCGATAGCAGTAAAACCTATCTGAATTTTGTACGGGTGGAGCAGAGCGAGGAAACCCGCACCAAGGAGCGCAAGCTGCGCGAGCCGCCGCCGCCTGAGCCACCGCCGGATACTCCAGATCTCTCCAATCAGCTGGCTAACATGAATCCCAACCTGAATATGAATATGCCGACTATTGGCATACCTATTAACTCAGGTAATGGTCCGTATCTGGGCGCCCTGCAGAAAGGCCAGGGTATGGCGGGCTTTGACACGGACGTTATTCCAGTGGTGCGAACAGCGCCGGCGTATCCCCGTGCTGCCAAGCAAGCCAAAATCGAAGGCTATGTCACCATGGCGGTGACCATTCGACCGGACGGCACCGTATCCGGCGTATCGGTGCTGGAGTCGGACCCACCGCGATTGTTTGACCGGGCCGCCATGGACGCCATGCGGCGCTGGAAGTTCAGGCCCAAGATTGTTGACGGCGCACCACAGTCGCAGCGGGCGCGTCAGACCATTGAATTTAAACTGGGAGGTGGCGGCTGATGCCTGTCGCACTGCGTAGTTTGTTGGTACTAAGAAATCTGGCAGTCGGCGTCGTGCTGGCGGCATTGGCGAGCCACAGTTTTGCGGGAGCCACATCGGTGACCAGCAAGACCTTTAAGGAGCTCACGGAAATTCAGGAGCTGATGGCCGGTGAGGGCATGGATGAAGCCTACACACGCCTGAAGACGCTGCTGACTGAAGTCGAGGAAGACAGCCTCGATCTGGCGTTGACCCTGCAGACTATCGGCTATGTGGAAATGTCCCGTGAGAATTTTCCCGCTGCTATCAACTATCTGAAACAAAGTCTCGACACGGAGCGATTGCCGCAGAACGTCGTATATAACGTCGGCTATATGGTAGCCCAGTTACACGCAGCTCAGGGCCAGTTCGAGGAGGCACTGGAATTCGCCGAGGGCTGGTTCCAGCAACTCGAAGCTCCTAAGCCATCCCAGACCATGTTCATGGCCAATATCTACGCCCAGCTGAAGCGCTATGCGGAGTCCGCGCCCTACGCTGAGCAGGCGATTGACGCCAGCATTGCCGCGGGTGAAGAGCCGCGGGAATCCTGGTATCAACTGCTGACGGCAGACTATTTCGAACTCAAACGCTTCCCGGAGGCCGCACGCACGCTGTTAAAAATGGTGGACCGTTGGCCGGAGAAGGGTTCTTACTGGGAACAGCTTGCCAGCGTGTATATGGTGCAGGAGATGGCGCCTGAGGCGCTGGCTACCCTGAAAATCGCTTTTGATAATGGCACTTTGGAGAAGGAGAGCACCATCCGCTCGATGATACAGCTCTGCGTGATGCAGGGCGTACCGGAGCACGGTGGCCGCCTGCTGCAATCAGCAATGTCCTCCGAGCTGGTGCCGATGGAAGAAAAGTATATGGAAATGCTGGCGCAGGCCTGGGTGGCGGCGAGAGAGTACAACCGTGCCGTCAGCGCCTACGCCGAGATGGCGCAGCGGTTTGAGTCCGGCACCGCCTGGATGAAAATTGCGAATATCCACGTCGATGCCACTGAGTGGAAGCCGGCTGAGAAGGCGGCCATCAAGGCGCTTGACTCTGATCTGGAAGATCCCGGCAAAGCCTGGCTGATTCTGGGTATTGCGCGGGTCGAGCAGGGTAAGTTTGAATCCGGACGCAAGGCGCTAAGAAAGGCGCAGGCGTTCCGCAAGACAGAGCGTTCCGCGGCCAACTGGCTGAACTACGCCGAAGATATGAAACGTCAGGCGGACTGGCTGGCATCGAATAGCTAGCGTCGCTGAGTACGTTCTTCCCTGAGGCACGCTTGCCCTGTGCCGCCAGACATGACTGAATAGCGCGCCGCTCTGTGGCCGGCCTCGGCACGCTGGCGTGAGCGCGGCGCCCTTCGGCTAAACAAGAACAGTAAGGAACAACAGGTGTCATCCATCGCTTTTACTGCGCCACATTCAGGCGCTGCCGAGATCGGCCAGCAGATGCTGGCTGAGGGCGCGACAGCGGTGGACGCGATGGTGGCGGCTTCGGCGGCAATTGCCGTGGTATATCCGCACATGAACAGTCTTGGAGGTGACGGCTTCTGGCTGATTCAGGCGGCGGGTGGTGAGCCCGCAGGTATCGACGCCTGTGGCTTTGCAGCGCAGGCGGCCACCATCGACTTTTACCGCAACCTCGGCCATACCAGCGTTCCATCTCGTGGACCCGAGGCGGCCTTGTGTCAGGCGGGCACGCTGGACGGCTGGCGGCTGGCGAGAGAGTGGTCAGAGGAGAATAGTTTTTCTGTGAGACCACTACCGGATCTGGTAGCGCCAGCAGCGGATCTCGCTAGATCCGGAATCACCGTTACCCAGAGCCTGCAGGATGCCAGCGAAAAGCTCGCGGCAGAGGGTTGCGACTTTCCCAGCTACCTCGCTATTTTTCAGCCCGACGGTAAAACCCTGTCTGCGGGGGAAACCCTGCGCAATCCCAGACTGGCAGCATTTCTGCGAGACCTTGGCGAGCGCGGTACTGAAGACTTTTACCGGGGCGAGATAGGGGCGGCTATTGCGAGCTATCTGTCTGACGTTGGCAGTCCGCTACAGGATCAGGATTTTCTCGACTATCAGGCGCAGCGGGTTACGCCGCTGACGACTCGTATCGAGGGCGCTGCTCTGTTTAACCTGCCGCCGCCCACCCAGGGTATTGCCTCACTGCTGATCCTCGCGTTGTACGACCGAATACGGCAACGGTTGACCCCCAATACCGAAGCCGCGCGCGTGCACTGCATAGTGGAAGCGACCAAGCTGGCCTTCATCATCCGCGATCGCGAGGTTGGTGACCCTGGAAATCTCTCCGCTGAATTTAGCGCGCTGCTGGATCCCGATGCGTTGGATGCGCTGGCAGGCCAGGTTAGCGCCGATGTCGCCATGCCCTGGCCGCACGTGGCCGAACCCGGTGATACCGTCTGGATGGGCGCACTGGACCAGTACGGCACCATGGTGAGCTTTATACAGAGCATCTACTGGGAGTTTGGTTCCAGCGTTGTCGTGCCTGAATTCGGGCTGGTGTGGAACAACCGCGGCCTGAGCTTCCAGTTAGATGCGGGACACCGCAATGCGCTGGCGCCCCGGCGTCGCCCCTTCCACACTCTGAACCCGGCCTTTGCCCTGCTTGAGGACGGTCGCCGTCTCGCCTACGGGACCATGGGCGGCGAGGGACAGCCCCAGACCCAGGCTGCGACGTTCACACGATTCTTCCATCAGCAGGACAGCCTGACGGATGCCATCGCCAAGCCCCGCTGGCTGCTAGGACGCACCTGGGGCAGCGTCGACAACGATCTTAAACTTGAGCAGAGCCTGAACGCCGATATCGGCGAAGAACTCGCTGCCCGGGGCCATGTGATTGCAGAGGTGCCCGATCTGTCCGAGTCCCTCGGACACGCGGGCGCTATTTGCCTGTCACCCAGTGGCGACGTCGAAGCCGCAACAGACCCTCGCAGCGACGGCGCTGCCTTCACAGCAGCAACTGCGTTGGAGGCATAGAGTATGTTGATGGAATTGCTCCCCGTCGGCCTCGCCTTACTCGCAACCGGCCTGATTGCCGGCGTGCTGGCAGGTCTGCTTGGCGTCGGTGGCGGCATCGTCATCGTGCCCGTCCTCTACCTGGTGCTGCAGTCCCTGGACGTGAGTCCCGCCACCGCTATTCTCGTCGCCACGGGCACCTCGCTGCTGACCATTATTCCCACCAGCATCTCCTCCAGTCGTGCTCATCACGCCCGTGGCAATGTCGACTTTGCACTGATTAGACTGTGGGCGGCGCCCATGATTATCGCCGTTCTCGCCGGCAGCTATCTCGCCACCCGCGTTAACGGGCAGGTACTGAGCGGCCTGTTTGGCATAGTTGCCATATTGGTTGCCCTCAACATGCTGTTCCGTGCCAACGCCCCTGCACTGAAGGATGGCCTGCCCGGACCTCCAGGCCAGATGTGCCTGGCCAGTGTTATCGGTTTCATTTCCGTTATGATGGGTATAGGCGGCGGCACGCTGGGCGTGCCAACGCTGACCGCGTTCAATGTGGCGGCACATCGCGCCGTTGGCACTGCCGCTGTACTCGGACTGCTGATAGCCGTTCCCGGTGCCTGCATGTTGCTACTAGGCGGTGAAACACCACCCGACGCCCCTCAGGGCACCTATGGATTGGTCAACCTGCCCGGCTTCGCGCTGATCGTGCCCATGACCACCCTGATGGCACCGGTGGGTGTTCGCATCGGCGCGAAACTGGATGGCGCCGCACTGAAACGCGTATTCGCCGTATTCCTGATACTGGTGGGCTGCCGCATGATCTGGCAGACGTTTTTTTAAGGGCTCGGGAGTCAACTGTGGACCGTGAAGCGCAGGGCTTGGAGCACTCCGTGAGAGCATGTGGGGCCGATATCGTTTTGCTGAGACCGTCGGCGGCCATGGACGGCCGCCGCCGAGCCTACATGGATGTATTCATGGCGTGTCTCAGCAAAACGATATTGGCCCCGCGTGCGGCCTGACGAAAACCGGTGATGATGGCCGAACCCCGTTGGGTAATACGAGTAGCAACAGAAGCGTGTGTAATAAGTTTCGACTGGCATTACTAAAGGACTAGAGAGCAGCAGATGAACTTCGAAGATCTGGACGTTGGACAGCAACGCGGTTTCGTCCCACCGCCACGCCTGATGATGGGCCCCGGCCCCATCAACTGCGACCCCAGAGTCCTGCGCGCTATGTCCTACCAGCTTACCGGGCAGTTCGACCCCGCCATGACCCAGTGCATGAACGACACCATGGCGCTGTATCGCGGCGTGTTTCGTCCTAATAATCAGTGGACCTTCCTCGTGGATAGCACGTCCAGAGGCGGCATCGAAGCCTGCATGCTGTCACTGTTGTCCCCAGGGGACAAAGTCGTGATTCCCTCCTTCGGTCGCTTTGGTTTCCTGCTGATGGAGATTGCACAGCGCTGTGGCGCCGAGCCCCACGTTATTGAAGTACCCTGGGGTGAAGTGGCCAAACCAGAGCAAGTGGCGGAAGCGATCGATCGCGTCGGCCCCAAACTCGTGGCCTGTGTTCAGGGCGATACCTCCACCACCATGTGCCAGCCGCTGGCCGACATCGGTCAGGTTTGCGCCGATAAAGGCGTGATGCTGTACTGCGATGCGACCGCATCCATTGGCGGCAACGCTTTTGAGACCGACGCCTGGAAGATGAGTGCAGTGTCTGTGGGTTTGCAAAAGTGTCTGGCCGGTCCTTCAGGCAGCGCACCCGTGACCCTGAATGCAGAGGCCGAGGCCGTGATACGCGCCCGCAACCATGTAGAAGCGGGCATCCGCGGCGACGACGACGTCGACGGCAGCGGAGAGGTGATCCGCTCAAACTATTTTGATCTCGGCATGATCATGAATTACTGGAGTGAGCGACGGCTCAACCACCATACTGAGGCCGCCAGCATGTTGTTTTGCGCCCGAGAGTGCGCGCGCATCCTGATGGAAGAGGGAATCGATGCCTCAGTGGAGCGGCACCGGGTCAATGGCAATGCGATGGCCGCCGGTCTCGCCGCCCTGAATCTCAGGTTGTACGGCGACCAGAGCAATCGTATGAATAACGTGGTGGGCGTGTATATTCCTGAAGGTGTTAACGGAGATGCGGTGCGTCACGCCATGTTGGAAGACTTTTCTATCGAAATTGGTACCTCCTTCGGCCCCTTGGATGGCGTGATTTGGCGCGTAGGCGTGATGGGATACAACGCGCGCAAAGACGCGGTGCTGGTAACTCTGGCGGCGTTAGAACAGTGCCTGACGCGCGCGGGTCATGCTCTGAGTCCGGGCGCGGCCATCAGCGCGGCCATGGAGCACTATGCCTGAGCAGACTGCCACCTACCGCGATCGGGCAGTACGCATTATGCAGCGCTGCGATGAACTCGCGCGCCTGTCCAGCCTGCCGGATGGCATCTGCCGTACCTACCTGACAGCAGAACATCAGCAGTGCAATCAGCAGGTCAACGCTTGGCTGCAAACTGCGGGCCTGGAGGCCTGGCAGGATACCGCGGGCAATCAATGGGGTCGCCTGCCGGCGTCCAACCCGGACGCGGCTGCGCTTATTGTGGGTTCGCATCTGGACACAATCCCCAACGCAGGCAAGTACGACGGCATACTCGGCGTGCTGCTGGCTCTGGCGGTAGCGGAAAAGCTGCAAGCGGAGTGTACTTCGCTGCCCTTTCATCTGGACATCGTTGGCTTCGGCGATGAAGAGGGTGTGCGCTTCGGTACCACGCTGCTGGGCAGCCGCGCCGTCGCGGGTAGTTGGGAGCCCACCTGGAATGCGCTGACGGATAGCGAGGGAGTGAGTCTGGGTGAAGCGCTGGACGCGTTTGCCGGTGCGCCCATCGATATCACTCGCAGCAGCCGGGCGAACGACGCTCTGGTGGGATACCTGGAAGTGCATATCGAACAGGGCCCCGTGCTTGAAAAAACCGATCAGCCGTTGGGTGTAGTCACCAGCATTGCCGGTGCTCGCCGCTTCCGGCTTGAGGTGCTGGGGCAGGCGGGACACGCCGGTACTGTACCCATGGCGATGCGGCAGGACGCGCTGGCGGCGGCTGCGCAAATTGTGCTGGAGGTGGAACAGGTTGCGAAGCGCCACGACATCGTTGCTACCGTTGGCGACCTGTCCTGTGAGCCTGGCGCTGCCAATGTGATTCCCGGCCGCTGCTTGCTTTCCATCGATCTGCGCGCTGACGCAGATGAAAAACGCGACCTGGCGGTAGCGGACCTGCAGCAGCAGGTAGAGGCCTTGCTCAGCGCGCGAGGCATGCAGGCCCACTGGCAGGAGACCCATAACGCCGGGGCGGCGGCCTGCGCTGAATCCTTTCAAAGTGTTATGAGCGATGCCCTCTTGGCCATGTCACTACCTGCACCGCGCCTCATGAGCGGTGCAGGGCACGATGCCATGGCGATCGCACCGATTACCGATGTCGGCATGCTGTTTGTTCGCTGTGCGGGCGGTATCAGCCACCACCCCGCTGAAAGCATCACCACCGAAGACGTCGCCCTGGCACTGGAGGCTCTGGAGCGCACCGTGCTGGCACTGGCACAGCAGTACTCTCGGGATATTGTCCACGCCGCGGAAGACTCAGCCGCCTGATCAACGGGCTGTTGTCGCGGCGTCTTCCTGCCTGCGTTCCTGCGTTCCTCCCTGCCTTCCTCCCTGCTTTCCTCTCTGCCTTCCTCCCTTCCTGTATGTAGCCTTTGCTCTTATTATCGCGGCATGATGCATCGCACGCAGGGCATAATAGTCGGCACCTATCCCGCCGGCCTCGAATGCATAAAGGCAGTTTGTAAAGACATGCATAGAGGTGGAGTTCGCCCGCTGTGCGCGTAACCGAAACTCCCACAGACCATACCACTGCCTGGCTATTTGTTTTTGCTCTGGTGGGCTTCTACGCGGTTTTTCTGTTCGACAACGCACTCAATATTCCCCAGGTCGACGACTACAGCACCTTGCTCGGATTCCTTTCGAGCTATCTGGATGCGGATACCTGGTCGCAGCGGGCGAGCTTGTTGTTTGCCAAACCCAGCGAGCACTTGCTGTTGCTCAACCGCGTGGTGGCGCTGGGCCAGTATTACCTGACCGGCGCGCTGAACTTTCGCCAGCTCGTGTTTATCGGCAACGGGTTTGTTTTGCTCACCTTCCTGCTGTTCGTGCGTCAACTACCTGCAGGGACAGGCCGCCCCTTGCAACTGATGCTGGGCGCCTTGATGCTGTTTCAGCCGCTGGCGTGGCACAGTGGTACCTGGGCTATGGCAGCGCTCAGCAATTTTGGTGTGTGGCCGTTGGGTTTAATTGCTCTTGCCGCGGCCAATCACACCGTGCTGTCCTGGCAGCGTCTCCTGGTGGCGCTGTTTTTTGGCCTCGCCGCCTGCTTTACGCTGGGCAATGGGGTCATTGTGCTGCTCCTCATTCCGCTGGCGATTGCCTTCCGTGTCCGCGACTGGCGTGCCTGGCTGCTGGCAGCTATCTGGTTGTTGGCCGCTTTCGCACTCTACGACCTGGTTCTGGCAAACAAGGGCGAGCTGGTGCAGGCGCGCACCGTCAATGCTCTAAAGCTGGTGCTCCACGTGCCGCATAAGGCGCTGCTTTATCATCTGGTACTCACTGGCTACTTCTTTACCGATCAGGTGGTATTGGCGGCAGTGTTTGGTATTGCGGGAGTAGCCTATAGCTGTCTGTGTCTGGTTGATCTTGTGAAAGGGCGAGCCAGCACCTGCGCGCTGTTCATTCTTTTCATTATGGGGACGCTGACCGTGGCCAGCCTGCTGCGCGGGCCGCTCAGTTTTCTCGATCTGAATATCAGTCACCGCTACTGGTATTACTCTCAGCTATTCTGGTTTTGCACCGCGCTCGATGCCCTTTCCCGTCTGGCGGGCAACCCCTGGCTGGAACGAGACGCCTGGCCCGGGCGCGGCTTACTGGTGCTCATGCTGGCGCTGGCACTGTCCCGCTACGTAACAGCGGACAGCGGCATTAGCGCGCTTAACAGAGACAAGCGAGTCGGTCAGGAGGCCTGGCTGGTAGCAGGGCATCCCCTGTCCAATCGACACCTTGCGCTCGCCTCTCTCGCAGAAAAAGACCTGCGCACGGCCATCGATAAGGATATTTATCGGCCCTTCAGCAATCATCCGCAGTTTGTGAAGCTGGAGTCAGATTCAGACTCTGGCACGGCATCTGTAAATGCCTGCGACACGGGCAGGGCCAGGGCGGCGCCGGGCGCAGTGCGATTCGAGATGTCCCCTGGCGCCTATCTGCACCGGCTTACCGGGTGGACACAATTCGACTACACCCTGGGCCTGCCCACTGCGCTGTGGCTGTGCACCGGGGGCGGCGAATTGCGGCTGCCCTGGCGCTGGACGGAAGTGTATATGGGTCTGGATCAGGTGGACTGGGAACAGGGGAACATCTTCAGCTTGTATTATTTGTTCGAGCCGCTGCCGACCCCGGTTGAGCAGGTGGTCATCGAAATGCGGGGCTCGCAGCGGTTCCTGCTGGCGGTTGAGTCCGCCCAGGCGCAGTAACCGGTTTCCACTTAATCGGGTTTGCGGGCGACGACGAAAAACTGCTTGCCCAGCAGTGGCCAGGTCATAGGGAGTAACAGGTACAGCCTGACCAGCAACGGATGGGTCGGGAGTTTCCCCTGGGTGGTGTAGGGCAGGAATTTCGCCCGCTTTGATTCGATCGTAAATCCCTGTAGCTGCAGCGCTTCAGCCAGGGACTGGTCAGTCAGTCCCAGGTGATGATCATAAAAATCCCAGTACGCCCCCGGAAGATAGCGCAGGTTCGGCCCCAGAATCAGGTAGCGACCGCCGGGCTTGAGCACCTGCATCACCTGCTGCAGAAACTGGTCGAGAGCGGCCTTATTTTCCAGGTGCTCGAGAAAGTTTGAAGTAAATACCACATCGACCGACTCCTGCCCGATAGATGCAATGCGATCTGCTGCCACTGCGTGCAGCTCCACTCCCGCGTCCAGATGCTGTGCCGTGTCAGGGTTGATGTCAGCGGCCAGTTTTCGGCCGCAGCGTATGCTGTTGATGAACTCGCCATAGCCGCAGGCAACGTCCAACACCGTATCGCTGGCAGCGACATAGCGTTGGAAAAAGTGTTGGCATAACACCCGCCAGATGTCGCGCTTCCTGGGCAGAAACCCCTCCTGAAAGCGTTCTCGGTAGAGCTGTGCCAGAGCCTCCTCCTCTAAGGCTGCGCCTGCGTCCTTGCCTTGCTTGCTCCGCTCGTTACCTTGCATCGCCTTCACCAAAGGTCATGAATTTGTAAATCAGGAAGGTCATAAAGACCGGTATGGCAATAGCCAGGCCGTGGGCAAGCCCCTCTGCATACTGTGTTACGCCCCGGCTTGCCAGCCACGCTCTCAGCAACAGAGACGCGCCCCATACCACCGGGAAAAATGCCAGATTCACCAGCACGAAGTCTCTGGCCTGCCGCGCAACCGGTCGCGCTGCGGTGGGGAACACGTAGCGTTTGTTGAGTGCAAAGGCGATCGTCAGCCCCACACAGTAGGCCAGCGCCACCGCCACCGGAAAGGACAGCCAGATACTGAGCAAATAGCGCGCGAGCCAGTGCAGTCCCGCTGCCGTGGTGCCTACTAACAGAAACATCAGAAACTGCGCGCTGAAAAAGTGCCTGATCATGCCGTCGCCATGCGGGCCAGTTTGCGGCCAAAGTCGACAGATTCGGAGATGCCCCGGTCCTCTGGATAGTAGTAAGACGTATCCGCTGCCCACAAACCGCGAACGGGTAAATCCACTGGCGGCAGTGTACCCAGGTGTCCGGGTTGGCATACGGGCTGGGCGAAGCGATAGCGACTGGCGCGCAGTTCGATAATATCCTCGTCCTGCAGCGCCGGGTTTATCTTTTGAAGGTAGCGTCGCACCTTGTCGAGAAAGACCGCATCCTCTTCGGCATACTTGGGGTGATCTCCAGGCATATAGAAGGGCACGTACACCAGGTGCTGGTCCAGCGGTCGCAGGTTGCTGAATTCCACCAGGCCGGGAATGTCCATGTCAGGGTCATGGGTGTTCAACCAGAATTTATCGGTGACAGGCTTGCGAAGTTTCGCGATGACGCACACCACCGCCACGTTCTTTACCGCTGCATACTGGCGCAGTATCTCCTGGGGCAGATCGGGAATAAGCCTGGGTACAAAAGGCAGCGGAATGGTGCTGATGACCTTGTTGAAAGGGTGGAAAGTCTCTCCCTGCTGGATGCCCCGCACAGTGCCATCCTCAATGACAACGCGACTCACCGGCGCAGACGTATGGATTTCACCGCCGTGGCGCCGGATGTCGGTTTCTATTGCGATAAGCAGCGTATGCGAACCGCCCTCAAGGTGGCCGAGCTTTTCGCGGAACAGGCTATAGCGCGACCGGCCCAGGCGATGGATGCGGCTCCATATCCAGGCCGCAGAGAGCGTGTAGGCATAGTCATAAAACTTGTATTCAAACAGCCGGCGCCACAAGACCTCAAATGCTTCCTCGCCGACCCATCGCTTTAGCCAGGTGGTAGCCTCCAGTTTATCCAGCCGCTGCCAGTCCTGGCGGCGGGTCGAGGCAAAGGCGTGCAGCCCGTAGCGAAACTTTGCCCACAGGCTCAGGCCAGAAAACCGCAGCAGCGCTATCGGGTCACCCCAGGCTTGTACCTTGCCCTCATAGAAGTAACCCATTTTGGTTTCCACCCAGCATAGCCGGTCGCCGATGCCGAGTTCATCCAGCAGTGTGAGAAAAGCGTGATCAGAGGTGCAGTGAAAATGGTAAAAACGCTCAATGGTCAGACCGTTGAAGTCAAAAGAGGCGGTCATTCCGCCCAGCACCGGTCCGGCTTCAAACAACACCGGATTATGGCCATCACGCGCCAGCTGGAATGCGGTCGCCAGGCCCATGGGCCCGCCGCCCAGCACGGCGATTCGCTCACCCGCCATGCTCAGGCCCCTGTGCAAACCGCGCGTACTGCGGGTCGTTAAAGGTTTCGTGAATGGCCTCTGCCAGCGGTGTTGCCCGGACCTGGAATAGCGTTGGCCAGTCGATCACCTCAAAGCTGTCACCGGCCACCAACGCCGCAAGCTGCTGGGTGGTGAAAGGGGGGTCGGAATCAAACACAGACCAGATGCGAAGTAGCGAGTGGAACAGCCAGTAGGGCAGGCGAAGCAACATCGTGCGCGCCTGCGTAGCGCGCCTGACCTCGCGCACGAGATCGATGTAGTCGACGTTTTCCTGGCCGCTGATATTAAATGCGCCGGTACTGCGACGCGCAATACAGCTGGCAATGATGTTGCAGAAATCACCGGCGTACAGCGGCTGGCGCAGGTAGCGCCCGTGGCCGGGTATCGGAAACACCGGCACCGCGTGCATGAATCTGGACAGCCAGCCCAGATGCTTGCGATCAAACCAGCCAAACATCAGGGTCGGGCGCAAGATGACGTGGGCGATACCGCTGCTGAGCACCTGCTGTTCCTGTGCGCGTTTAGTTTGGGTGTACCAGTCATCGACCACTGAGTTAACCACCGATGAACTGACATGGACGAGGTATGGCACGCCGTGTTGTTGCATAGCTTCCAGCACAAAGGCCGTGGCATCGATGTTGTTTTCCTGAAATCGTGCATAGTGCTTGCCGCCAATCTGGGCATGCAACATAACAACCGCATCAGCGCCGTCGAACTGTAAGGCCCAGTCACCGCGGCGTGATAAATCCGCGTGTAACAGCGTCACATCGGGGTGCATTTCGCGCAGCACGGCAAGCCCGCCC